>NZ_LAVA02000001.1 GCF_000974985.2 Streptomyces mangrovisoli
CCCCACCGGCCCGCAGGTGGGACGGGACAGGGCACGGGGAGCCGCTGTCGGCGCCGAGCGCTACCGTGCGGAGCATGCACGAGCAGGAGCTCAACCCCCGGGAACGGGCCGTCCTCGCCCTGGAGCGCCGGGGCTTCACCGGCGCCGGTGCCAAGGAACGCGCCATCCGCGAGGAGCTCGGCCTGGCCCCCGTTCGCTACTACCAACTCCTCAACGCCCTCCTGGACGACGAGCGCGCCCTCGCCCACGACCCGGTGACGGTCAACCGGCTGCGCCGGGTCAGGGAGGCCCGGCGCTCGGAACGCTGAGCGGTGCTTCCCTGAGCCATGCGTGCCCCCGGGGCCGCGCGGTTAGGGTCCCTCTATGGGCATCCACCAGGACTCGACCATCTCCGAGGGCCCCCGTGGCCCCCTGCCGACGCCGGTCACCCCGGCCGGGCGCGACGGGCTGGCCGCGCTTCTCGCGCGGCCGCGCGGCGCGCTGATCGGACTCGACTTCGACGGCACCCTCGCCCCGATCGTGCCCGATCCGGAGCAGGCCAGGGCCCACCCGGACGCGGTCGCCGCGCTCGCCGCGCTGGCCCCGAAGGTCGCCGCCGTCGCCGTCGTCACCGGCCGCCCGGCGGGCGTCGCGGTGCGCCACGGCGGCTTCGCGGGCGTGCCCGGCCTGGAGCACCTCAGCGTCCTCGGGCACTACGGCGCCGAACGCTGGGACGCCGCCACCGGCGAGGTCACCGCCCCCGAACCGCACCCCGGCGTGGCGGCGGTCCGGGCCGAGCTGCCGGGCTTCCTCGACCGCATCGGCGCCTGGCGCGGCACCTGGATCGAGGAGAAGGGCCGCGCCGTCGCCGTCCACACCCGCCGCGCCGAGGACCCGCAGGCCGTCTTCGAGGCGCTGCGCGGCCCGCTCGGCGAGCTGGCCGGCCGGCACGGGCTGATCGTCGAGCCGGGCCGGATGGTGCTGGAGCTGCGCCCGCCCGGCATGGACAAGGGCGTCGCGTTCCTCGAACACGTCCGCGAGACCGGCGCGCAGGCCGTGCTCTACGCCGGTGACGACCTGGGCGACCTGCCCGCCTTCGGCGCCGTCGAGAAGCTCCGCTCGGACGGCGTGCCCGGTCTGCTGGTGTGCAGCGGCAGCGCCGAGGTCGCCGAACTCGCCGACCGCGCCGACCTGGTCGTGGACGGCCCCGAGGGCGTCGTACGGCTGCTGGCGTCCCTGGCGGCGCACATGGAGTGAGCGGCGAGCCGGTCCCCCGCGCGGGGGACCGGCCGCTCAGTCCGCCTCGACGAGCGCGTTCAGCTGGTCCAGGAACCACTGGGCCGGCGGCAGCGCGGTCGCCGCGGCGGCCAGGCGCTTGACCCGCTCCGCCCGCTCCCCGGCCGGCATGGTCAGCGCCTCGTGCAGCGCCTCGGCCGTCTGGACGACGTCGTACGGATTGACCGTGATCGCGTCCTCGCCCAGCTCCGCGTGGGCGCCCGCCTCCCGGGACAGCACCAGCGCGCACCCCTCGTCGGAGACGACCGGCACCTCCTTGGCGACCAGGTTCATGCCGTCCCGGATGGGGTTGACCAGCGCCACGTCGGCCAGCCGGTAGGCGGCCAGCGAGCGGGCGAAGTCGTCCTTCACGTGCAGCACGACCGGCGTCCAGTCGTCCGTCCCGTACCCGGCGTTGATCTCCGCGGCCAGGCGTTCGACCTCCGCGGTGTAGTCGCGGTAGACGGCGAGGTCCTGCCGGGAGGGGTAGGCGAAGGCCACGTGCACCACCCGCCCGCGCCACTCGGGGTGGTCGTCGAGCAGCTGCCGGAAGGCCAGCAGACCGCGCACGATGTTCTTCGACAGCTCGGTGCGGTCGACCCGGACGACGGTCCGCCGTCCGGGGCCGATCTCCTCCCGCAGCGCGGCCATGCGTTCGCCGACGTCCGGCTCGTGGGCCCGCTTGCGCAGGAAGTCCGCGTCCGCGCCGAGGCCGTGCACGCCCACCCGGGTGTCCCCGAGCCCGCCGACGAGGTCCGCGCAGCACGCGGTGAACGCGTCCGCCCAGCGCCGGGTGAGGAAGCCGAGCCGGTCGGCGCCCAGCATCCCGTCCAGCACCTGGCGGGCGATGTCGTCGGGCAGCATCCGGAAGTAGTCCGCCGGCGCCCACGGGGTGTGCGAGAAGTGCCCGATCCTGAGGTCCGGGCGCAGCTCCCGCAGCATCCCGGGGGCCAGGCACAGGTGGTAGTCCTGCACCAGCACCGCGGCGCCCTCGGCGGCCTCCTCGGCCAGCGCGGTCGCGAAGGCGCGGTTGTACGCCTCGTAGGCCGCCCACTGGCGCCGGAACTCCGTGTCGAAGACCGGCTCCAGGGGGGTCTGGTAGAGCATGTGGTGGACGAACCACAGCACCGAGTTCGCGATGCCGTTGTACGCGTCGGAGTGGATGTCGGCCGGGATGTCCAGCATCCGTACGCCGTCCTCGCCCACCCCGCGGCGCACGGCCTCGCGGTCGCCGTCGCCGAGGGCCGAGCAGACCCACAGGGCGCCCGCGTCCGGCCCGATCGCCGACAGACCCGACACCACTCCGCCGCCGCCGCGCCTGGCGGCGAGCGAGCCGTCCTCCCGCACCGAGTACGAGACCGGGCCGCGGTTGGACGCGACCAGCACCTTGTGCGCAGCATCGTGCGTGGAAGCCATACGCCTCAACCTAGCCCGGCCCGGAAACGCTCAAACGTACGGACGCGTCACGGGACGGATCACACCAGGTGACGAGAGTGTGGACGAACCCGTATACAACCGGCACACTCCGTCACTCGGGTGAATCCGCCCGCACACTTTCCGTGACGGCCCGGGTCCCGTCAGGCCACTCTGCGGGACGCGTACTCGGTGATGTCCGCCATCGGCGGCCGCTCCTCGGTGTCCACCGAGTAGGTGCGCGGCTCGAAGCCGTCCGGGCCGCGTTCGAACTGCGTGAGCGCGGGCCGTACGAGATGCCCGCGGGCCAGCCGCAGCTGCGCGGTGCGGTAGATCGCCGCCGCCATCCGGCCGAGCGCCTGCCCGTCCTGGTGCCGGTGCTTGCGCACGCCGACGTCGACCTGGGCGAGGGCGTCGAGCCCGACCAGGTGCAGCGCGTCGACCAGCATCCCGAGCTCGACGCCGTAGCCCACCGGGAAGGGCAGCCGCTCCAGCAGGGAGCGGCGGGCCGCGTACTCGCCGCCGAGCGGCTGCACGAACCCGGCCAGCTGCGGCCAGTGCATGTTGAGCAGCGGGCGGGCCATCAGCTCGGTGACCCGGCCGCCCTGCCCGGCCGCCGCGCCCAGCGGGCGGTCGTACATGGCCTTGACGAGATCCACGTCCGGGTCGGTGAGCAGCGGCCCGACGATCCCGGAGACGAAGTCGGAGGAGAACTCCCTGAGGTCGGCGTCGATGAAGCAGACGATGTCCCCGCCGGTCACCAGCAGGGAGCGCCAGAGCACCTCGCCCTTGCCGGGCACGGCCGGTATCCGGGGCAGGATCGTGTCGCGGTGGACCACCCGGGCGCCCGCGGAGGCGGCCACCTCGGCGGTGCGGTCGGTGGAGCCGGAGTCCACGACGACGATCTCGTCGACGAGCGGCACCTGCTGCATCAGGTCGTGGCGGATGATCGCGACGATGTCGCCGACCGTCTCCTCCTCGTTGAGCGCGGGCAGCACGACGGAGACGGTCCGTCCCGTGCGCTGCTTGGCCGCGAGGATCTTGTGGAGCGGTCGATCGGTCACGGACCAGGAGCGGGTGCTCAGCCAGCGCTCGACTTCTTCCAGCACAGTCTGCGGCTCCTCACTGTTGCGGTCACACGTCACCGTGTGATCCATCTCGCGGTTCGGACGACTATCTCAACTGTCCTGGCCTTCGGTTACAGTCTTGAACAACGCGGATGACCATCGCATGTCCGAGGTCACCGGCGTTCACAATCGAATACCGCTCATCCAGAGGGGCAGAGGGACACGGCCCGATGAAGCCCCGGCAACCCACCTAGACCGGACTCGTTCACCACCTGCGAGGCTCCCGGCGAGGGAAGGTGCCAAATCCGTCTCACGGCGAGATGCGTCGTGAGGAAGATGAGGAGAAAGGGCCTCGCCTCACATGGCTGCGCAGACTGATGCACACACCACGAATCCCACGGTCGACCTGGGCCCCGCCGCGGCGCTGAGCTGCCGCGAATGCGGCCACCGGGTCCCCCTCGGTCCGGTCTTCGCCTGCGAGGAGTGTTTCGGCCCGCTGGAGATCGCCTACGACTTCTCGGCGTACGACACCGAGGAACTCAGGAAGCGCATCGAAGCGGGTCCCGCGAACATCTGGCGCTACGCGCCGCTGCTGCCCGTCCCCGCGGACGTGGCCGACAAGCCCAACATCAACCCCGGCTGGACCAAGCTCGTCCAGGCCGACAACCTGGCCCGCGAGCTCGGTGTCGAGCCCGGCAGGCTGTTCGTCAAGGACGACTCCGGCAACCCGACGCACTCCTTCAAGGACCGCGTCGTCGCGCAGGCCCTGGAGGCCGCCCGCGCCTTCGGCTTCACCACGCTGTCCTGCTCCTCCACCGGCAACCTCGCGGGCGCGGTCGGCGCCGCGGCGGCCCGCGCCGGCCTGCGCTCCTGCGTGTTCATCCCGCACGACCTGGAGCAGGGCAAGGTCGTCATGGCCGCGGTCTACGGCGGCGAACTGGTCGGCATCGAGGGCAACTACGACGACGTGAACCGGTTCTGCTCCGAGCTGATCGGCGACCCGGCCGGCGAGGGCTGGGGCTTCGTCAACGTCAACCTGCGGCCGTACTACGCGGAGGGCTCCAAGACCCTCGCGTACGAGATCTGCGAGCAGCTCGGCTGGCGGCTGCCGGACCAGATCGTGGTCCCGATCGCCTCCGGCTCCCAGCTCACCAAGATCGACAAGGGTCTCCAGGAGCTGATCAAGCTGGGCCTGGTCGAGGACCGGCCGTACAAGATCTTCGGCGCGCAGGCCGAGGGCTGCTCGCCGGTGTCGGTCGCCTACAAGGCCGGCCACGACGTGGTCCGCCCGCAGAAGCCGAACACCATCGCCAAGTCCCTCGCCATCGGCAACCCGGCCGACGGCCCGTACGTCCTCGACATCGCCCGCCGCACCGGCGGCGCGGTGGAGGACGTCACCGACGAGCAGGTCGTCGACGCGATCAAGCTGCTGGCGCGGACCGAGGGCATCTTCGCCGAGACGGCGGGCGGTGTGACCGTCGGCGTGACCCGCAAGCTGATCGAGGCGGGGCTGCTCGACCCGGCGAAGACGACCGTCGTGCTCAACACCGGCGACGGCCTGAAGACCCTCGACGCGGTGGCCGGCACCGGGCTCACCGCCACCATCCGCCCGAACCTGGACTCCTTCCGAGAGGCTGGCCTCGCATCATGAGCGTGACCGTCCGCATCCCCACCATCCTGCGCACCTACACCGGCGGCAAGGCCGAGGTGAGCGCCGAGGGCGCGACCCTCGCCGCGGTCATCGCCGACCTGGAGCAGAACCACACCGGCATCTCCGCCCGCGTCCTCGACGACCAGGGCAAGCTGCGCCGTTTCGTCAACGTGTACGTCAACGACGACGACGTCCGCTTCGAGCAGGGCCTCGACACCGCCACCCCGGACGGCGCCGGCGTGTCGATCATTCCGGCGGTCGCCGGCGGCTGACCTGATGACCGATCATTACCTTGGGTAATGCCGGTCACCGACTGTTCATCCGATTGCCCCCTCCGTGAGAGAAGCGGAGGGGGCAATTCAGTGTGATTGAGCGCGGTAGAGTTGGGGAACGCGCCGCGAATCTGTGAACCGGCGCCCCGCATACCTGCCGAACGGCCGATGAGAAACAGCCAAAGTACGCAGGTCTTTTGCGTCTTATGTGCCCTTTATGGGGCCCGACTTGCCCAGAAATCGGGCGAATTCTCAGTAGATTCCGGACCGCGCCTGCCCGGATTTCTCGTCCGATTGACCTGTTGCAGAGGGCAGTTGGACAGATACATTCAGCCGCGGTCGACGCGTTCCGGCGCACGCCCCCAATCCAAATGGGGGGTGAGGTCTGACCCGGATCCGCGAAGTGTGGATCTGTGCAAGGGCCAGTAATAGGGGAGTTAGGCATGGCTCAGGGCACCGTCAAGTGGTTCAACGCGGAGAAGGGGTACGGCTTCATCGCGGTCGACGGTGGTGCGGACGTCTTCGTCCACTACAGTGCGATCCAGATGGACGGTTACCGCACCCTTGAAGAGGGCCAGCGGGTCGAGTTCGAGATCTCGCAGGGTCAGAAAGGCCCGCAGGCCGACATGGTTCGCGTCACCGCCTGAACGTTCTTCTGCGCAGGGCCCGCACCCACACCGGGGGCGGGCCCTGTGTGCTGTCCGGACACGGTCCGGGCGCGGTTCGTGTGCTGTCCGTGCGCGGTCCGGGCGCGCGGATCGGCGGCCCGCGACCGCCGGTTACGCGCCCCGCGCGCCCCGCGCGCCCGGGTTCGCCCAGGGCTGAGACCCCCTCCACACCCCGAGAGGCGCTTGCACTCGGCAGGGGCGAGTGCTAATCATTGGCGTTAGCACTCTGAAGGTGAGAGTGACAAAGAAGGACCGGGTCGGTGAGGCCCGCAGACCGGGTGGGGCAAGGAACCCACGGGTCGGCGAGCCGTCCGTCGCGGGCGCGGGCGCGGTCCGAAGGAATCACCCCCAGTCCTGGAGGGACCACTTCACATGGCCAAGATCATCGCGTTCGACGAGGAGGCGCGGCGCGGCCTCGAGCGCGGCATGAACCAGCTCGCGGACGCCGTGAAGGTGACGCTCGGCCCCAAGGGCCGCAACGTCGTCCTCGAGAAGAAGTGGGGCGCCCCCACGATCACCAACGACGGTGTTTCCATCGCCAAGGAGATCGAGCTCGAGGACCCGTACGAGAAGATCGGCGCCGAGCTGGTCAAGGAAGTCGCCAAGAAGACGGACGACGTCGCCGGCGACGGTACGACCACCGCGACCGTGCTGGCCCAGGCCCTGGTGCGCGAGGGTCTGCGCAACGTGGCCGCCGGTGCCAACCCGATGGCCCTCAAGCGCGGCATCGAGAAGGCCGTCGAGGCCGTCTCCGCCTCGCTGCTCGAGCAGGCCAAGGATGTCGAGACCAAGGAGCAGATCGCTTCCACGGCCTCCATCTCCGCCGCCGACACGCAGATCGGCGAGCTCATCGCCGAGGCGATGGACAAGGTCGGCAAGGAAGGCGTCATCACCGTCGAGGAGTCCCAGACCTTCGGTCTGGAGCTGGAGCTCACCGAGGGTATGCGCTTCGACAAGGGCTACATCTCGGCGTACTTCGCCACCGACATGGAGCGTATGGAGGCGTCCCTGGACGACCCGTACATCCTGATCGCCAACTCCAAGATCTCCTCGGTCAAGGACCTGCTCCCGCTCCTGGAGAAGGTCATGCAGTCGGGCAAGCCGCTGCTGATCATCGCCGAGGACGTCGAGGGCGAGGCCCTGTCGACCCTGGTCGTCAACAAGATCCGCGGCACCTTCAAGTCCGTCGCCGTCAAGGCCCCGGGCTTCGGTGACCGCCGCAAGGCCATGCTCGGCGACATCGCCATCCTCACGGGCGGCGAGGTCATCTCCGAGGAGGTCGGCCTCAAGCTGGAGAACGCGACCCTGGACCTCCTGGGCCGCGCCCGCAAGGTCGTCATCACCAAGGACGAGACCACCATCGTCGACGGCGCCGGCTCCGCCGACCAGGTCGCCGGCCGGGTCAACCAGATCCGCGCCGAGATCGAGAACAGCGACTCCGACTACGACCGCGAGAAGCTCCAGGAGCGCCTGGCGAAGCTCGCGGGCGGCGTGGCCGTCATCAAGGCCGGTGCCGCCACCGAGGTCGAGCTCAAGGAGCGCAAGCACCGCATCGAGGACGCCGTGCGCAACGCCAAGGCGGCCGTCGAGGAGGGCATCGTCGCCGGTGGCGGCGTGGCCCTGCTGCAGGCCTCCGGCGTCTTCGAGAAGCTGGAGCTGGAGGGCGACGAGGCCACCGGTGCCGCCGCCGTCAAGCTGGCGCTCGAGGCCCCGCTGAAGCAGATCGCCGTCAACGCCGGCCTCGAGGGCGGCGTCGTGGTGGAGAAGGTCCGCAACCTCACCCCGGGTCACGGCCTCAACGCCGCGACCGGTGAGTACGTCGACCTGATCGCCGAGGGCATCATCGACCCGGCCAAGGTGACGCGCTCCGCGCTGCAGAACGCCGCGTCGATCGCCGCGCTGTTCCTCACCACCGAGGCCGTCATCGCCGACAAGCCGGAGAAGGCCGCCGCGGCCGCTCCGGGCGGCATGCCGGGCGGTGACATGGACTTCTGATCCTCACGGATCGGAGCTGTCCTCTCCGAGGGCGGCACCCCCTGCTTCGGCAGGAGGTGCCGCCCTCGGGCGTTTTCGGAGGGTGGACCGGAGCGGCCGGCTGACGCCGGCGCGGCGGCGTCGGGGCCGCCCTCGGGCGTTTCCGCAGACCCGAGCGGTGCGGTGGCACAAACTGCCATCTCTGTACGGAGCGTCAGTCATCCGCAGTTCACCGCGATGTAGGTATATGCACACAGCATCGACCTCATGAACCTCCTCAGGAACACCGCCCTCACCGGTGCCGTCGTCGCGCTGGCCTCCGTCTCCGCGACCCTCGCCGCCCCGGCCGCCACGGCCGCGCCCGCCGCTCACGCGCCCTCGATCCACGCCACGGCCTCCCGCATCCCGTTCACGGCCGCGACCGTGACCGCGCAGGCCGACGGCTCGTACCACCTCGTCTGGACGGCGCCCGGCGTCCACTCGGTGACGATCCGCGCGAACGGCCATGTGGTCGCGCGCGGCGGCGCGAAGGGCGATGTCACCGTGCGCGGGCTGCCCGCCGCCGACCGCCAGTGGTTCGACTTCGTGCCCGAGCGCGGCGGCTCGCTGCACCTCGCCGACCGGCTGATCAAGCTGGACGGCGCGGTCAACTTCCGTGACGCGGGCGGCTACCGCACCAGCGACGGCCACTGGGTGAAGATGGGCGAGATCTACCGTTCCGACGCCCTCGACAAGCTCACCGCCGCCGACGTCGCCAAGCTGCGCCGGCTCGGCATCCACACCGTCTACGACCTGCGGATGTCCTCCGAGCGCACGGCCGCGCCCGACGTGGTGCCCACCGGCGCCACCTACCACGTCGCCGACGTGCTGGCCGGCTCCTCGACCTACACGGCCATGCCGACCACCGAGGACGAGGCCGTCCAGATGATGGTGGACGGCGAGAAGTTCATGGTCAGCGGCGCCTCCGCGCAGGCCGCCTACAGCGAGGTGTACGCGGGCGTCGCGGACCGCAAGGCGCACGGCGTGGTCTACCACTGCACCGCCGGCAAGGACCGCACCGGTTGGTCGAGCGCCGCCCTGCTGACCGCGCTGGGCGTCCCGCGCTCCACGGTCACCAGCGACTACCTGGCCTCCAACACCTACCGGGCGTCCGTCAACGCGGCGACGCTCGCCGCGATGCCCGCCGCCCAGGCCAAGGTCTACAAGCCGCTGCTCGACGTCCGCGCCGAGTACCTGAACTCCGGCTTCGACGAGGTCGCCGCCAAGTACGGCTCCTTCGGCAGCTACCTGAAGAAGGGGCTCGGCATCGACTCCCACGAGCTGCGCGAGCTGAAGCAGGAGCTGCTCGTCGGCTGATCCGGCTGACCCGGCTGACCCGGCTGACCCGGCTCATCCGGCTGACCCGGCGGCCACGGCGCGCGCGGACGGGGGCGCGCGTGGACGGGTGCGCGTGGCCGGGATCACAGGGGTTCGCGCGCCCGGTGGCGGAATGTGCGGGGGCCCCGGGAGGTTGAGGGTGGGAGTACTCAATGCACGTGCACATACCGTACGGTTTCCCACTTTTCGAGGAGTCCCCCACGTGACCGCCACCGCCTCCCGGGCCGCCGAGGTCCTCTCCCGCCCGTTCGCGCTCAACGGCCTGACCGTGCCGAACCGGATCGTGATGGCTCCCATGACCCGGATGTTCTCCCCGGGGGGCACCCCCGGCGAGGACGTCGTGTCGTACTACGCCCGCCGCGCCGCCGCGGGCGTCGGCCTGATCGTCACCGAGGGCACCTACGTCGGCCACGACTCCGCCGGCCAGAGCGACCGCATCCCGCGCTTCCACGGCGAGGACCAGCTCGCGGCCTGGGCCAAGGTCGCCGACGCGGTCCACGCGGCCGGCGGGAAGATCGTGCCCCAGCTGTGGCACATCGGCATGGTGCGCAAGCAGGGCCAGCCGCCCTACGCCGACGCGCCCGCGGTCGGCCCCTCCGGGCTGCGCATGGACGGCACCGAGGGCACCGGCAAGGCCATGACCCAGGACGACCTCGACGACGTCATCGACGCCTTCGTGGAGTCCGCCGTCGCCGCCGAGCGCATCGGCTTCGACGGCGTCGAGCTGCACGGCGCCCACGGCTACCTCATCGACCAGTTCCTGTGGGCGGGCACCAACCGGCGCACCGACGCCTACGGCGGCGACCCCGTCGCCCGCACCAAGTTCGCCGCCGAGATCATCGCCGCGGTGCGCGAGGCCGTCTCCCCGGAGTTCCCGATCATCTTCCGCTACTCGCAGTGGAAGCAGGAGGCGTACGACGCCCGGCTCGCGGAGACCCCCGAGGAGCTGGAGGCCATCCTCACCCCGCTCGCCGCGGCCGGTGTGGACGCCTTCCACGCCTCCACCCGCCGCTACTGGATCCCCGAGTTCGACGGCTCCGACCTCAACCTCGCGGGCTGGACCAAGAAGCTCACCGGCAAGCCCGCCATCACCGTCGGCTCCATCGGCCTGGACGGCGACTTCATCGGCGCGTTCACGGGCCAGGGCTCCCCGCTCAAGCGGATCGACGACCTGCTGGACCGCCTGGAGCGCGACGAGTTCGACATGATCGCCGTCGGCCGCGCCCTGCTCCAGGACCCGGAGTGGGCCGCCAAGGTCCTCGCCGACCGCTTCGAGGACCTGGCGCCGTACGACGCGGCCGCGCTGAAGACCCTCAGCTGAACCCCAACAGGCGCGTAGTGTCCGGGAGATGAGGATCCTTCATCTCTCGGACACGCATCTTCGCAGGCCCGGTGAGCCGGGCCCGAACGGCGTCGACGCCACCGCGTCGCTGCGCCTCATGCTCGACATCCTGCGCCCCCAGCGCGGTGTCGACGCGGTCGTCGTCACCGGTGACCTCGCCGACGACGGCGCCGAGGAGGCCTACGCCACCCTGTGGGAGCTGGTCGGGGACTTCGCCCGCGCGCTGGGCGGCCCGCCCGTCTTCTGCACCACCGGCAACCACGACGAACGCGGCGCCTTCGGCAAGGTGCTCGGCAGCGGCCACCTGACCGCCGACGGCACCGACCGCGCCGAGTCGGTGCCCGACCTGCCCGCCGGCGAGCGGGCCGCCGTCAGCACGGTCGGCGGCTGGCGGTTCGTGACGCTGGACTCGCTGGTGCCGGGCCGCGTGCACGGACTGCTCGGCGCGGCGCAGCTGGCCTGGCTGCGCGAGGTCCTCGCCGTACCGGCGGAGCACGGCACCGTGCTCGCCCTGCACCACCCGCCGATGGCCCTGCCCACCTCCGCCACCCAGCAGGCCTTCGGGCTGCGGGACCCGGACGGCCTCGCGGACGCGCTGCGCGGCAGCGACGTGCGGGCCGTCCTCACCGGGCACTACCACGCGCAGCTGTTCGGGATGCTGGGGTCGGTGCCGGTGTGGGTGACGCCGGGCGTGGTCAACCGCATCGACCTCGCCACCGAGCCCGGCGCGGAGCGCGCGGTGCGCGGGGCCTCCGCCTCCCTGGTGGAACTCGGCGGGCCGGCGAGCCCGCTGTTCCACACCTTCCACGCCCGCGATCCGAGGGCGCACGAGGCGGTCTACGACCTCGACGCGGACCGCGTGCGCGCGATCCTCGACCGGGCGGGCTGAGCGCGCCCGGCCCGCGCCGCGTCGTGCCTGCCGTGCCGTGCCGCCCGTGCCGCCCGTGCCGCCCGTGCCGCGCTAGAGATTGCCCAGCGGCTCGATGTCCACCTTCACCGGGGTGCCCCACACCCGGAGCACCTCGTAGTCGGTGAACTCGTGGACCAGCCGGTAGGCCATCGCCGGGCGCGGGCCGCGGCGCTGTGCCGCGATGTACAGCTCCGCCTCCCTGCGGTCCCGGCGCGGGGTGCCGCACAGCTGCCACTCCTGCCCGTTCCACAGCTCCGGCAGCCAGCGCTGCTGGGGCTGTGGGCGGTCGGCGCGGACGCCGTAGCGGGAGGGCGCGGTGGCGGACTGCTCGCGTCCGCCCCGGGCGCCCTGGTAGCCGCCGCCCAGCTCGGCGCGGCGGGCGGCGCGGCGGCGGGTCTCGCACAGCAGGCAGCGGTCGGGGGCGCTCTCGTCCACGGGGCCGTTCGGGTGCTCGGCGCAGCGGGTCGTCGGGGCGGCCGTGGTGACGCTGTCCTGGAGCAGGTCCAGGGCGCGCCGCAGATCCGCGCCGACCTCGTGCAGGCGGGCGTCGGGCGTGTCGGCGGAGAGGGCCTCCCCGTGCTCCCCGAGCAGACGCAGGGCGCGCCCGAGAGCGGTCAACTGGGCGTGGTTCACGACGGTCGGCTCCTCGTCCTGGCGACACGGGATCCCTCCACGGTCGCACGTCGTGGCTCCGCCGGTGCGCTCGGGTGTGTGGGCCTGGGCCCCGTGACGAGTCCGCGGGTCCGCCGTGGCCGATCGCGCAGTTCCCCGCGCCCCCAGGTGGGGCGGGCCTTGTGGTTCGTGTGCCGGCCCGTCGTGGCCGATCGCGCAGTTCCCCGCGCCCCCGGGTGGGCTGCGCCCTGTGGTTCGTGTGCGGGGGGTGGCGGGTTGGTCGCGCAGTTCCCCGCGCCCCTGGGGGGTGGGGCCCGAGCCTCGTGGTTTGTGTGCGGTGGTGGTGGGTTGGTCGCGCAGTTCCTCGCGCCCCTGACCGGGCGACCCCGAGCCCCGTCCAGGGGCGCGGGGAACTGCGCGAGCGGCCACGATGTACCCGCGGGGTGACACGGGCCTGTGCCCCTTCAGGGGCGCGGGGAACTGCGCGATCAGGCACGACGTACCCGCAGGGTGATAGAGGGGCGCGGGGAACTGCGCGAGCGGACACGGCGTGCCCGTGGGGTGGTGCGGGCCCGTGCCCCGTCAGGGGGCGTCGTCGGGGGCGGGGCGGAACAGGGCGTACGTGGCGAGGAAGCCGACCGTGTAAGCCGTCAGCAGCCCGCCCCCGTAGATCGCCGAAGTGAGCACCGCGCCCCCGCTCCCCGCGAGCAGCGGGAACAGCGCGAGTCCCGACGGCCCGATCGCCGTCGCCCCGACCCGGTCCCCGAGCATCGCGAACACGCCGAGGAACGCCCCGCCCGCCGCCCCGCCCACGCAGGCCGTGAGGAAGGGGCGGCCGAGCGGCAGCGACACGCCGTAGATCAGCGGCTCGCCGACGCCGAGCAGCCCGGCGGGCAGCGCCGAGCGGATCGTCGTACGCACCGAGCGGTCGTGGCGCAGCCGTACGTACACCGCCGCCGCGGCCCCCACCTGCCCCGCGCCCGCCATCGCGAGGACGGGCAGCAGGACCGTGTAGCCCTGCTGCTCGATCAGCGTGGTGTGGATCGGGATCAGCGCCTGGTGCAGGCCCAGCATGACCAGCGGCAGGAACAGCCCGCCGAGCAGGAACCCCGCCACCGGCCCGGTGGTCGCGAGCAGCCAGCCGGCCGCCGTCCCGATGGCGTTCGATACCGCGCCGGCCGCCCACATCAGGCCGTAGAGCGTCGCGAGACCGGTGACCAGGACGGTGAGGGCCGGGGTGAGGAGCACGTCGAGGGTCTCCGGGACCCACCGCCGGCACCAGCGCTCCACCCGCACCCCCAGCAGCGCGGCCGCCAGCGCGCCCAGCACCCCGCCCTGCCCGGGGGCGAGCGCGGTGCCGAACACGGTCACCTTCGCCACCCCGGGGAAGACCACCACCGCGGCGACGGCGGCGCCGAGCACGGGCGTGCCGCCGAACTCCTGTGCCGCGAGGTAGCCGACGAACACCGCGATCAGCGCCATGAAGGCGGACGCGATCGCGGCCAGCGCGGGGGTGAGCCACGGCAGCAGACGGGCGTTGACCAGCAGCCCGTTCAGCCCGGCCAGGACCCCGCAGCCGACCAGGGCGGGGATCAGCGGCACGAAGACGTCGGCGATCCGGCGCAGCGCGGCCTTCAGGGGGGTGGCGTTGCGCCGCCGCTGCCGCTCGCGCAGCCGCGCACCGTCACGGGCCAGCCGGTCGGCGTAGGCGGCGCGACCGGAGGCGGGATCGGTGCCGGGGTCGGTGCCGGGACCGGAGCTGGGATCGGTGCCGGCACCGGAGCCTGGACCGGTGGCGGGCCCGGTGTCGGGGCCGGAGCTGGAACCGGTGTCGGGGTCGGGGCGGGGGCCGGGACCGGTCGCGGACCCGACACCGGGACCGGTCGCGGCCCCGGTGTCTGGTCCGGCGGGGAGACGGGCGCCGGGTTCCCGGTCGGGTCCGGCGGGGGGACCGGCGGCCGGTTGCCTGCCGGGTCCGGCGCCGGGGGGCCGGGCGGCGGCGGCGCCCGGGGCGGGGAAGTGGGCCGCGACCTTCGCCACCACGCCGGGTCCCAGCACGATCTGGTACGACTCCCCGTCCATGACGACGCCGAGCACGCCGGGAACCCCGCGCACGCCGTCGTCGTCGACGAGCGCGGGGTCGGCGAGGCGCAGCCGCAGCCGGGTCATGCAGTGGGTGACGGAGCGGACGTTCGCGGCGCCGCCGACCAGCGGGAGGAGCGCGGCGGCGGTGGCGGGGGCATCGGTAGGCACCCGCCGAGCGTGCGGCTCAGCCGCCCGCCGCCGCCAGCGCGGCACGCAGATGTCCGCCGGACTCCTCCAGAAGGCGGGCGGCCGTCGGGCCGTCCACCCCCGCCAGAATGGTGAGGATGGCGTCCTTGACCTCGCCCCCGGTGGCGGTCAGCGCCCGCTCGATCTCCTCGTCGGGCGCGCCCGTGGCGAGCGCGACGATACGGCGGGAGCGGGCGCGCAGCTTGTCGTTGGAGGCGCGCACGTCGACCATCAGGTTCCCGAAGGTCTTGCCCAGCCGGATCATCGTGATCGTCGAGATCATGTTGAGCACCAGCTTCTGCGCGGTGCCCGCCTTCAGCCGGGTGGAGCCGGTGAGCAGCTCCGGGCCGACGACGATCTCGATGCCGTGCTCGGCGGCCGCCGCGAGCGCGCTGCCCGCGTTGCAGGACAGGCCCACGGTCAGCGCGCCGAGCCTGCGGGCGTGCTCGACCGCGCCGATCGCGTACGGCGTGCGGCCCGAGGCGGAGACACCGACCACCGTGTCGTCGGCGGTCAGCCCGAGCGCCCCGAGGTCCTTCTCCGCCAGCTCCGCGGAGTCCTCGGCGCCCTCGACGGAGGTGACCATGGCGGGCGGGCCGCCCGCGATCAGGCCGACGACCTGGTCGGGCCGGGTGTTGAAGGTGGGCGGGCACTCGGAGGCGTCCAGCACGCCGAGCCGGCCCGCGGTGCCCGCGCCCGCGTACACCAGCCGTCCGCCGCGGGCCATGCGGGCGGCGACGGCGTCGATGGCGGCGGCGATCGCGGGCAGCCGCGCGGCGACGGCGGCGGGCACGGCGGTGTCCTCGCCGTTCATCAGCCGCGCGATCTCCAGGGTGGGCAGCCGGTCGATCCCGGCCAGCTCGGGCCGGAACGCTTCGGTGGTCAGGGACTCCAACTCGGCGCGCAGATCGCGGGGGTCGGACATCGAGGTCATCTACGGCGGCTCTTTTCCGTGGCGGGCCGGCGGGGGCGACGGCAGGCTGAGGCGGGGGGCGGCGGCAGGCTGACGTGGGGGGAGGGGAGGCGGTGGGCTAGCGGGTGGCGCGCGGGGTGTGACGGTGCGCCAGCGCCTCGTAGGAGGCGGCCAGGGCGGGCGCCGCCCGCTCGTACGTGCGCTGCGCCACGCCTATGAACAGGCAGTCGACGACGAGCAGTTGACTGGTCCGGGAGGACATCGCGGCCGGGCGCAGCTCGCTCTCCCGGGCCGTGGACGTGGTCAGCACATGGTCGGCGTACTGCGTCACCGGAGCGGCCGGGCGGCCGGTGATCGCCACCGTCGTCGCCCCGTGCTCGAACGCCACCCGCAGCGGTTCTATGACGTCGCCCGTCGACCCCGAGTGGGTGATGGCGATCGCCACGTCGCCGGCGCGCAGCTGGACCGCGTTGGTGACGGCGAGGTGCGGGTCGCCGTGCGCGTGGGCTATCAGCCCGATCCGCAGCAGCTTCTGCACCAGGTCCTGGGCGACCAGGCCGCTCGCGCCGACCCCGTAGACGTCGATGCGCCGGGCGCCCGCGGCGGCGGCGACCGCGGCGCCGAGCTGGACGGTGTCCAGGCCCGCCGCGGTGTCGGCGAGGGTCTGCTGCTCGTCGTAGGCGAGCTTCGTGACCACGTCGGCGATCGGGTCGTCGACCGCTATGTCGGTGGTCAGCGCGGGCGCGCGGCCGGACTGCTGCTGCGCGGCCAGCCCGGCGAGGGCGAGGCGCAGGTCGCGGTAGCCGGGGTAGCCGAGCAGGCGCGCGGTGCGCACCACCGTCGCCTCGCTGGTGCCGGTGAGTTCGGCGAGTCCGGTGACCGTGAGGGCCGCGCAGCCGGCCGGGTCGCCCGCGACGGCCTCGGCGACGCGCTGCATGGAACGGGTCATCGACGGGGCCAGGGTGCGCACCTTGGCCGCGAGGGCGGCGGGCGCGGGCGGCGCGCCGGCGGCTCCCCCCGTGGCTGCGAAAATTTCCTTCACGTCCTGGGTCACCTCTGAAAGATATTTTCGGCACGGTGTCCCGGTCAAGACCGCGCACAATGGGAGCATGCACCCCATCAGCCCCCTGGAACAGGCGTTGCACGCGGCCCGTGCCCTGGTCCTCGCCGACCTGGTCGCCGGCCGCGTCGCCGAGGCGGACGTGGTCTCGCTGGTCGAGGACTCCGTCGAGGAGCGCCGCTGGTGGGTCGAACAGTGGCCGGACGGTGCCGCGTTCGTGGCCGGCCTGGTCGCGCAGGACGTCCAGGACGCGCTCCTCGACCGGTACGGGCGCTGGCCGCTCTGCCCGGTCTGTGCCACCGGCGACCCGCACGCGCTGGACGTGGAACCCGAACTCGGCCCCGATCCGCACTGGGTGTGCCACCAGGCCGGGGTGCGGGTCGCCGCCCTCGGCTCGCTCGGCGCGGCGGGCACCGCGCCGGCCTCCTGACGGGTGCCGTCGTGACCGTCTACATCGATCCGCCGGACTGGCCCGGCCACGGCCGCTGGTGGTCGCACCTGATCAGCGATGTCTCGTACGCCGAACTGCACGCGTTCGCGGAGGGGTTGGGGGTGCCGGCGCGGGCCTTCGAGCGCGACCACTACGACATCCCGTCGCACCGGTACGCCGATGCGGTGGCTGCGGGGGCGGTCGCGGTGAGCAGCCGGGAGGTCGTCGGGCTGCTCCATGCGGCGGGCCTCCGGCGGCGCAAGCGGGCCGGCTAGCCGCCTGGCTCGGCGGGCCTCCCGGGAACCCCCTGCGGCCCTGCGGCCCCCTCCGCGCAGTTCCCCGCGCCCCTGGATGCCTGCGGCCCGGCGGGGGCTTGTCGCGCAGTTCCCCGCGCCCCTAGATCCTGCGGGCCGGTGGGGCCTGTTCGCGCAGTTCCTCGCGCCCCTGGATGCCTGCGGGCCGGTGGGGGCTTGTCGCGCAGTTCCCCGCGCCCCTTACGGGGCACGATCACCGAGGCGCCCCAAAGGGGCGCGGGGAACTGCGCGATCAGCCCCCACCGGGCCGCGGTGGAAGAACGGCTAGCCGCCGAGTTCGTAGCGGAGTTCGTCGCCGTCCGCGCCCGTGAGGACGAACCCCACCCGGGAAACCACCCGCTGCGACGGCACGTTGTCCCGCTCGATCGTGGCCAGCAGCGTACGGAGCCCGGGGCGAAGCAGCGCCCACTCCGCCAGCGCGGACAGCGCCTCCGTGGCGTACCCCCGCCCCCGCGCGGACACCGCGAGGTCGTAGCCGACCTCCGCGCACCCGCTCGCGTCCGGCGCCCCGTGGAAGCCGATCGCGCCCACCGCACGGTCGTCCTCCGTCCGGACGAGCACGAACATGCCCCACTCCTCCTGGTGCGCCCCCGCCTCGTACGCCTTCACGACCATCCCGGCGGCGTCCCGCGTGCCCTCGAAGGGCCCCGGCTCCGCCCAGTCGAACCCGCCGTCGCCGCCCGCCCTCAGCTCCCGCGCCGCGGCCGGCGTGACGCCTTCGAGCCGCAGCCGTCCGGCCGGCAGGACGATGTTGTTGCGCCAGCGCCACTCGGTGACCGGCGCCCGGCCGGGCAGGTCGCCCCGGCCGGTGGCCCACAGCAGGGTCGGCCAGGCGTCGGGACCGGGCTGCACATGCGGGAAGAGCGTGGCGAGCACGGCGTCCGCGAGCCGCTCCGGCGCCTCGTACGCGAGGCCGAGGCCCTCGGCGACGTCATGGGTGTGCAGCAGGACCTCGGCGACGCCCATCGCCGCGAAGCCGTCCCGGTTCGCGCTGCGGTACGGGTAGGGGTGGAAGGCGCGCACCGCGCGCGGCGTGGTGCGCACGGCGGCGGCCAGCAGCGTGCCGGTCGCCTCGACGACGCTCACCGCGCCCGCGTTGTCCGTGCCCTCGTCGAAGGTGATCTCGAAGGGCACGTAGTGGTCCTGCGGCCGTCCGGCCAACTGCCCGGCGTAGGCGATGAGATCGCTCGCGATGTGCTCCACCGCCTGCCGGCAGCTCCACTCCAGCCGGCCGGCCCGCGGGCCCGTCCAGTCCCGGTCCACGACCGTCCGCAGGAGTGCCGCGCAGCTCGCGACGGCCTCCTCCACCTGTTCCCCGCCCCATGCACGCATGAGGTGCAGCGTAGGCGGGCCCTCCCGCTCAGGTCGACAGCAATTCCAGCTCCGCGGCGATGTTCCAGCGGGCCGTCGCCTCCCACTCGGCGGCGCCGTACGGGGTCCTGAACAGCCGTGGCAGCGCCAGCAGTTGGCGTAGAACGTCGGAGCGTCCGGCGCGGAAGGCGTCGTCGGGCACGAAGCCGTACTCCTCCCGTACGGCGGCGGTGTAGGCGGCGTACGCCGTCGGCGGCGCGGCGAGGATCGCGAGGTCGGCGTCGCACAGCACCTGGCCGTCGCGGTCGTCGTCGGCCGGGTCGTGGGTGACGGTCAGCCGCACCAGCCGGGCGACCTCGGCGGTCGTGGCGTCGGGCACGCCCGCCTCCGGCAGGGCGCGCTCGGCCAGCCGCGCGGACCGCTCCTCGTTCTCCGAGCGGTCCGGCAGATAGACCGCGTCGTGGAACCACGCGGCGAGCCGTACGGCGTCCACGTCGTCGGCGTACTCCTCCAATACGTCGATGTGGTCCAGGACCGCGGTGAGATGGGTGAGCGTGTGATAGCGGCGCTGCGGCTCCTGCCAGCGGCGCAGCAGGTCGTCGGCGTATCGGAACGGATCGGGGTGGCAGGCGCCGTCGCGCGCCGGCAGGAGGGTGCGCAGCCACCGGGACCGCAGTGCTTCGGTATCCGCCATGGACGCATTCTCCCGCGCCGCCGCTTCCGGCCCTAGCGTGGGATGCATGACGACTGCCGAGACGCGTGATCCCGAACTGCCCGGACGGCTGCTCATCACCGAGCGGGACGCCCTGATCCCGCTGCTGCGGGCCCGGCCCGACGCCGACTTCGCCCGGGCGGCCCCCGCCTGCCCGGGATGGTCCGTACGCGATGTGCTGGCGCACTGCTCCGCGGTGCTGACGCGGGTGGCGGAGCGCAGGTTCGAGAAGGGCGTGTTCTCGCCCGAGTCCAACGACCGCGACATCGCCGAGCGCGCCGCATGGCCGAACGCGCGGGTCGTCGACGAACTGGAGCGGGGGATGACCGAGGCCGGACCGCTGATCGCCCGCGCGGGCGGGATCCTCGACCCGATCGCGCTGGGCGAGTGGGTGCACGCGGGCGACGTGCGCGCCGCCCTCGGCGAGCCGGGCGCGTACGGCGGCGCGGGGCTGCCGGACGCGCTGGCGCTGCTGGCCCGGGTCTCCGGCGAGCGCGGGCAGGCGCCGCTCCACGCCGACCTCGACGACCTGGACGAGCCGCTGCGGCTCGGCGAGGCGAGCGGCACCCGGCCGCCGGCCCGGTTCATCGGGGACGCGGCGACGCTCGTACGGCTGTACACGGGGCGCTCGCTCGACGGTGCCAAGTACGAGCTGGCCGGGGTCACGGAGGGCGAGTTGAACCTTTACGGGTGAACGGCCGAAACCCGAGGTGCGCGTGGGGTCGGGACGTGTGAGGCGCGGTGGCGCAGGCTAATCTTGGATTGGACTAGACCTGTAGCCGCCCGATGAATGGGGTCCCATGAGCAAGCGTGCAGTCCTGGAGGTGATCGCCCTCGACGTCGAGGACGCGGTGGCCGCCCAGGCCGGAGGCGCGGACCGCCTCGAGCTCGTCACCGACATGGCGGCCGACGGGCTCACCCCGCCGGCCGGGACCGTCGCCGCGATCCGGGCCGCCGTCGACATCGACCTCCGCGTGATGCTGCGGCTCACGGACGGCTTCGCGGCGGGGGCGGCCGACGACGTCGCGCGGCTCGTCGAGGCCGCCGGGCGGATGCGGGAGGCGGGCGCGGAGCAGTTCGTGCTGGGCTTCCTCGACGAGCACGGTGCGGTCGACCTGGACACGGTGGAGCGGGTGGTGGCGGCGCTCGACGGCTGCCGCTGGACGTTCCACCGGGCGATCGACCGGGCCGGCGACCGGGACGCCCTGCGCAAGCAGCTGGCGGATCTGCCGGGGCTGGACACCTACCTCACGGCGGGCGCGGCGGGGGGCGTGGACGAGGGTCTGCCGACCCTGCTGGCCGAGGCCGCCCGCGCCGACGAGCCCGGCTACGCGCAGCACCTCCTGGTCGGCGGCGGGCTGCGCCTGGACCATGTGGCGGCCCTGCGCGCGGCGGGCATCGACGGCTTCCACATCGGCGGGGCGGCGCGCCCTGCGGGCTGGGCCCGGCCGGTCTCCGCCGACGCGGTTTCGGCTTGGCGCCGGGCCCTGGACGGGTGACGGCGCCGTCCGTCGGCGGCCTTTTTGCGCAGTTCCCCGCGCCCCTGAATCCGTGCGTGCCTGGGTCCCTGCGGGCCGGTGGGGCTTGCTCGCGCAGTTCCCCGCGCCCCTTCCGGGGCGCCCCGGAAGGGGCGCGGGGAACTGCGCGACCAGCCACGACGGACCCGCGGACACATGACGGGCGCAGGCCCCACCCTTAGGGGCGCGGGGAACTGCGCGACCAGCCACGACGGTGCCGCAGACGGGCACAGAACCGGGCCTTCTACGGGGCGGCGAGCTCGAGCGGCAGCGGCGTCGCGTGGGTGATGATCAGGCCTGAGACGGCTCGAGTCAGGGAGACGTAGAGGCGGCGCAGGCCCGTGCGTTCGTCGGGTTCGCCGTCGACCACCGCCTGCGGCTCGTCCAGGACCACGTAGTCGTACTCCAGGCCCTTCGCGAGGGACGCCGGGACCAGGGTCAGACGGGTCTCGGCGGTCGTCTCCTCGCCGGGCGCCAGGTACGGGATGCCGGCCTCCGCGAGGGCGTCGGCCAGCTCCGGGACGCGGGCGTCGGCGGCGATCAGGCCGGTCGAGCCCTCGTTCGCGAGGAGTTCCGCGCAGGCCGCGACCACGTCCGCGGGGCCGGTGGCCGGGCGCACCTCGAAGAAGCCGGGGTTGTCGCGGATGGAGGCGACCGGGGTCAGGCCGGGGGCGATGTGCGGCAGCAGCCGGGAGGCGTACGTGATGACGTCCGTCGGCACGCGGAAACCGGCCGTCAGCTCCTCGACCACGCCGTCCGTCTTGCCCAGATGCGTGAGCGCCTCGTCCCAACTGCGCGTCGCCCAGGGCGTGGTGCCCTGCGCGAGGTCGCCGAGGACGGTCGCCGAACCGGTGGTGCAGCGCCGGCCCACCGCCCGGTACTGCATCGGCGACAGGTCCTGCGCCTCGTCGAGGACCACATGGCCGAGCGAGTGCGTGCGCTCCACCAGGTCCCGGGCCTCGTCGATCAGCACCGCGTCCGCGGGCGACCACTTCGCCGCCTTCACCGAGCGCACCGGCTTCGCCCACAGGATCGTCTTCTGCTCGTCCTCGTCGAGCACGCCCGCCGCGTGCTCCGCGAGGAACTCCGCGTCGGTGAGCAGCCGCAGCACCAGCTTCGCCGGGTCGACCGGCGGCCAGATCTGCTTCACCGCCGCCTTCACCGCGCCGTTGCGGGCCACCGCGTCCTGCACCCGGTCGTCGGGCGCCTCGCCCGCGCGCTCCATCTGCACCAGCACCGCGTGCGCGATCCGCTGCGGCAGCGCCTCGCGGGCGGCGCCGTAGCGGATGCCCCGCTCCCTGAGCTCGCGCACGATCTCCTCGATCTCGTACGCCGGCACCCGCCAGCGGCGCGATCCGCGCACCACCATCACGGGCTCGGTGGGCGGGGTGACGTGCGAGGCGACGGCCCGGCGCAGCACCTCCGCCATGCGCGCGTCGCCCTTCACGATCGCGGCGGGCGCCTCGTCCGCGCCGCGCACCTCCACGTGCGCCACGAGGTCGTCCACCGTCGCCTGGCGCACCGTCAGCTCGCCGAGCGCGGGCAGCACCTGCTCGATGTAGTGCAGGAAGGACCGGTTCGGCCCGATGACCAGGGTGCCGGTGCGGGCCAGCCGCTCGCGGTGGGCGTACAGCAGATACGCCACCCGGTGCAGGCCGACGGCCGTCTTCCCGGTGCCCGGGCCGCCCTGCACGCACACCGTGCCGCCCAGCCCGCTGCGGACGATCTCGTCCTGCTCGGGCTGGATGGTCGCCACGATGTCGCGCATCGGGCCGACGCGCGGCCGCTCGATCTCCTGCTGGAGCAGCTTGCTGGAGCGCGCGGCCTCCCCCGGGTCGGAGAGGTGCTCGTCCTCGTACGCCGTGATGTCGCCGCGGGTGTAGCCGAAGCGGCGGCGCAGCGCGATGTCCATCGCGTCCTTCTTGGACGCCCGGTAGAACGGCTGCGAGACCGGCGCGCGCCAGTCGATGACCATCGGGTCGCCGTCGTGGTCGTGGACGTGCCGGCGGCCGATGTAGAAGCGCTCCCCGTCCGCGCCCTCCGCCTGGTCGGCGCCCGGGGCGTGCAGGTAGTCGAGGCGGCCGAAGAACAGGGGGGTGTCGCTGAGGTCGGCCAGCGCCTTGATGCGTTCGTCGATCTGCCGGGCGAGGACCTCGGCGTTGACCCAGTTCGCGGTGACGTCGCGGATGTCGAGCGACTCGACGTCCTCGCGCATGGCGCGCAGCGCGGCGCGGGAGGAGGAGAGGTGCGCGCGCTCCCGGGAGAGCGGGTCGGTCAGCGGGTCCGTGCCGGGTTCGGAGAGGTCGCCGCGCGGGTCGTGGGCGGACGTGGACAAGGGGGTGCCTCCGGTCCTGCTGCGTGGGTGGCTGCTGCGGGAAAGCCGGCCGGTTTCCGTCCGGTCGGCGGCGCTCCGGTTCGGGAGGCGGGCAAGAGCGGAGATTCTAGGCCGGGAGCAGGGGTGCGGGCCAACCGTTTTCCGTCCCCTAGGGGACACACCCTCACTCCCGGCGGTGCGCGCTCCACCCGGAGGGGTACGCGGCACGGGCGGCGATTCGAACCACAGACCGATGCCGTTCTTATGCCGCAAAACGCACCATGGATACATGAGCGCAGCCACCATCCACCCAGCCCCGGCCCGCCCGTCCGGCGCCACGCCGGTCACCGGCGGCCACCCCCATCGCCTAGGCGACCTCCTGCGCGCCCTCAAGGTCTACGCGGGCGCCGCCTTCAGCGTCGTCGTCCTCGGCGAGTACGGCGAGGAGACCGGCGTCCGCCGCAAGTGACGTCGGCCCGCCCGACCCACCGGGGCTCCGCCCCGGGCCCCTCGACGGTCGGTGCGGCACCGTCGTGCTTGCTCGCGCAGTTCCCGCGCCCCTTTCGGGGCACGGTTGCCAAAGCGCCCCTGAAAGGGGCGCGGGGAACTGCGCGAATGGGCCCCACCCCGCCGCACCCGACGACGCGCCGCCCCCGCCGGGGACCCGCCTAGCCCTCCGCCAGGAGTTCGTCCGCGTCCATGATCCGGTACGCGTACCCCTGCTCGGCCAGGAACCGCTGGCGGTGCGCCGCGAAGTCCTGGTCGATCGTGTCGCGGGCGACCACCGAGTAGAAGTGCGCCTGGTGCCCGTCCGCCTTCGGGCGCAGCACCCGGCCGAGCCGCTGGGCCTCCTCCTGCCGGGACCCGAACGTGCCCGACACCTGGATGGCGACCGTGGCCTCCGGCAGGTCGATGGAGAAGTTCGCGACCTTCGAGACGACCAGCACGCTGATCTCGCCCTCCCGGAAGGCGTCGAAGAGCTTCTCGCGCTGCGCGTTGGACGTCTCGCCCTTGATCACCGGCGCGTTCAGATGCTCGCCCAGCTCGTCGAGCTGGTCGATGTACTGGCCGATGACGAGGATCTGCTGCCCCTTGAAGCGGCGCACGATCGCCTCGGTGACCTTCCGCTTGGTCGCGGTCGTCGCGCAGAAGCGGTACTTCTCCTCCGCCTCCGCGGTCGCGTACGCGAGCCGTTCGGAGTCGGTGAGGTTGACCCGCACCTCTACGCAGTCGGCGGGCGCGATGTAGCCCTGCGCCTCGATCTCCTTCCACGGCGCGTCGAACCGCTTCGGGCCGATCAGGGAGAACACGTCGGACTCGCGGCCGTCCTCGCGCACCAGCGTCGCGGTCAGCCCGAGCCGCCGCCGCGCCTGGAGGTCGGCGGTGAACTTGAAGACCGGGGCGGGCAGCAGGTGCACCTCGTCGTAGAGGATCAGGCCCCAGTCCCGGGAGTCGAACAGCTCCAGGTGCGGGTAGACGCCCTTCCGCCGGGTCGTCAGCACCTGG
The DNA here is from genome assembly GCF_000974985.2 of Streptomyces mangrovisoli. Taxonomy (GTDB): domain Bacteria; phylum Actinomycetota; class Actinomycetes; order Streptomycetales; family Streptomycetaceae; genus Streptomyces; species Streptomyces mangrovisoli. Next base: position 24,889 of record NZ_LAVA02000001.1, read on the forward strand.
TAGGTGGCGATGGTGACCGGGCGGATCTCCTTGCGGGTGCCGCTGTACTCGCCGATCTCCTCCTCGGTCAGTGAGGTCCGCTTCACCAGCTCGTGCTTCCACTGCCGGGCGGAGACGGTGTTGGTGACGAGGATCAGCGTCGTCGACTTCGCCCGCGCCATCGACCCGGCGCCGACCAGCGTCTTGCCCGCGCCGCAGGGCAGCACCACGACCCCGCTGCCGCCGTGCCAGAAGTTCTCCACGGCCTGCTTCTGGTACGGCCTGAGCGCCCAGCCGTCCTCGTCCAGCTCGATGGGGTGCGCCTCGCCGTCGACGTATCCGGCGAGGTCCTCGGCCGGCCAGCCCAGCTTCAGGAGCGTCTGCTTGATCTGCCCGCGCTCGGAGGGGTGCACGGCGACCGTGTCGGGGTCGATGCGGTTGCCGACGAGCGGGGCGATCCGCTTGGAGCGCAGCACCTCCTCCAGGACCGGCCGGTCGGTGGTGGTCAGCACCAGGCCGTGCGCGGGGTGCTTGGAGAGCGTGAGGCGGCCGTAGCGGTCCATCGTCTCGGCGATGTCGACCAGTAGCGCGTGCGGCACGGGATAGCGGCTGAACTGCACCAGCGCGTCCACGACCTGCTCGGCGTCGTGGCCCGCGGCCCGCGCGTTCCACAGGCCGAGCGGGGTCACCCGGTAGGTGTGGATGTGCTCCGGCGCGCGCTCCAGCTCGGCGAACGGCGCGATGGCCCGGCGGCAGTCGTCGGCCTGCTCGTGGTCGACCTCCAGGAGCAGGGTCTTGTCGGACTGGACGATGAGAGGACCGTTCACGACGTGCATCCTTCCGCGCGGGCCAAACCTCCAGTGTGCCCTACCGCCCCGTGATCAGGTCTCGTCCTCCGCCAGCTCGGCCACCCCGGTGATCCGGTGCAGGGGGTAGGTCCGCACCTCGTCCGCGGTGTGGTCGTACGCCGTGACGAAACCGCCCTCGACGCGGACGGGGGCGATGACGCGCTGGCTGGCGGCGCCGTCGGCGTTGACGTACCCGATCCACAGGGCCTCGCCGGTGAGGACCGCCGCCTGCACGGTGGCGAGGGTCTCGGCGGCGGCGGTCCGGGGCAGTCCCCCGTCGGCGCCGCGGGCCGCCGCCGGCGCCTGCTTGCGCGGGGTGGTGGCGGCCAGGTCACCGGCCCGGATGGCCCGGATCGCGGCGGTGAGCAGGGTCGCGTCCGGCGCCGGAGGACCGTCCGGGACCGGCTCGGGCGCGGTGCGCGGCGGGGTGCGGTGGGCGTGCGCGCGGGTGATCACGACATCGCCCTCGGCGGACTCGGCGGCCGGCGCGTACCCCATCGCGCGCAGCCCCTCCAGCAGGGTCGCCGGGTCGCTCTGCGCGGCCAGCACGGTCGGCGCGAGCCGGCGCAGCCGCAGCACCGCCGCCCGCTTGTCGGCGAGGATCTCGCTGAGCATGGCGTCGTCGTCGCAGCGGACGTACGCCGAGGCCGCGCCCACCCGCAGATGGCCGTGCCGGCGGGCCACGTCGTCGATCAGGTACGCCAGCGGCTGCGGCACCGGGGTGCGGGCGTGCGCGGTGAGGAAGTCGTGCAGGTCGGAGGCGCTGCGCCCGGCGTCCAGGGCGCGGCGCACGGAGCCGGGCGTGAAGCGGTACACGGTCGCGCCGCCCTTGGACTCGACGTCCGCGAGCACGTCCAGCACGTCCGCGAGGGGCCGCTTCAGCGGTCCGGGCGCCACCGCGGTCAGGTCCGCCTGGAGCAGCACGTGGTCCAGCGGCTCCGGCAGCAGCGGCGCGAGCAGCCGGGCGGCCGCGGCGGCGGCGACTGCCTGCTCGGCGGGCCCGAGGGGTTCCGGGGGCGCGGCGGGGCGACGGTGGACGGGCAGCTTGTCGCCGGGCCCGGCCGCCCGCGGGTGGGGCTCGGGCACCGCCGGGGCGCCCAGCAGGGTCCTGCCGTGCGCCGACAGCGCGCCGCGGCCGGTGACGCCGAGCAGCTCCGCCTCCGACAGCGTCCAGCGGGCCAGCCGGGAGCGCAGGTCGTCCTCCTGCTGCGGGCCGCGCAACGGCCGCTCCCAGCGCAGCCGGCCGAGCACCGAGTCGGCGGCCGGGGAAGCGCCCTCCGGCAGGCCCGCGAGCAGGGTCAGCACCCGGTGGCGCACCTCGGGCGCGGCCGACCGGTCGAGGCCCGGGCCCAGCGCCTGGAGCGCGCGCTCCTTCGCGTCGCGCCCGCCGACCAGTCCGGCCGTGCGGGTGGCCGCCAGCCAGGCCAGCGCGAGCCGCGCCCAGCGGTCGGCCGGGGGCTGCTCCAGCCATTCGTCGTAGGCCGGGGTCGCGGCGTACCGCTCGTCGGCCTCGCCGTCGGAGGCCAGCAGCCCGGCGGCGTAGGCGAGTTCGACCCAGAACGCGGCGACGGGCTCGGGCACGTCGAGGGCGACGGCGGTCCGCTTGAGGTCCCGCACGCTCAGCCCGCCGGCCCGCAGGACGGCCGGGCCGCCCTCGTCCCAGTCCTTCAGCAGCTCCTCGACGGTCGCCAGCGCCGTGTACGCCTGCCCGGCCGCCGTACTGTCCACAACCTGTGGACCGTGCGTGGCGCCCGGCTCGACCGGCGGTGCCACCGGCTCCGGCGCGCGGTGCGCGCGCCCGCCGCGCAGATGCAGCGCGACCTCGCGGGGCAGGACGACCGTGCCCGGCGCGGTCGGCAGCAGCAGGCCCCGGTCGAGCAGCCAGCGTAGATGCGCGGCCGGTTCGGCGGTCACCTGCCCGTACGGCGGCCCCCACACCAGCCGGGCCAGCACCGCGTGCGCCTCCTCGGGCGCCTCGGCCAGCAGCGCGGCCAGCCGCACCCGGTCGGAGAACAGGGCGGTCAGCGCGGCGGCCGCGGAGACCGCGTCGTGCGTCGAGGGCAGTCCGGCCGTCGCCACGATCTCCTGCACCCGCCCCGGCGACATGCCCGCGGTGGCCTCCCGCACGGCGGGGCCCAGGCCGGTGGGGGAGGGGTGCTGCGGGGAGGGCGCGAGCAGTTCGCGCGCGGTGCGCACCAGGCGCAGCCGGTCGTCCCCGCCCCACACCAACGCCTGTTCGCGCAGCGAGCCGAGGGCCCGCGGCAGCGCCCCGGCCACGACCGGGTCGCCGTCGTCCCCGGCCAGCAGGCCGAGCAGTTCGTCGTACGACGCCGGGTCCGCGGCCACCGCCAGCGCCTCCGCCGTCTGGAGCGCGAACCGGTCAAGACGCTCCAGCGCCCGCACCACCGACGCCCGCGTGCCCGCCCGGGTGGCGAGCTGCGTCAGATCGGTCGGCACCGGCGTGATGAGGTCGGGGCGGCTGCGCAGGAGCGCGGCGAGGGAGGCGTCGTCGCGTCCGCGAAGCGACTCCGCCAGGGAGCGGGGGGCTGACTGGGCCTCGGTGCTCATCTGACCCACGGTAGCGGGTACGGGCGACGGGGGTTGTGCCCCCGATCGGGCTGATCGGTGATGGGTTGCGCTACCTTCTCCCCCACGGGGTCCACCAACGCACCTGCCCCGGAGGGGACTTTGGGGATCGAGAGCGACCAGGTCGTCTACGAGTACCTGAGCCGGGTCGGCGATGTCGCGCACCAGCGCCAACTGCCGTCGGCGACTCGGATGCGCCTGGTCTCCGAACTGCGCAACGAGATCGACCGGCGGCGCGCCAAGGCGCCCGTGGACAGCCCCGCCGCCGTCCGCCGCATCATCGACCACCTCGGCAGCCCGGACGAGGTCGTCGCGGCCGCGGGCGGCACCGCCCCGGCGGGCGTGCCGCAGCCGCCGGCGCCCGCGGTGCCGGCGCAGCGCGACGCGGGGGCCGACGACGACGCCGGGAGCGGCCGGCGGCCGCGCGGGCTGCGGCGGATCGTGCCGGGACCCCGGGACCGCGACGACCCGCCGCCCGCCGCCGGGGCGGCCCCGCCGCATCTTGCCGGTCCGGACGAGATCGGCACCTCGGCGGTGCGGCCGGACTGGTGGCGCGGTGAGCGGGACCTGCTCGCGGGGGGCGACTCCGTGCCCGGCTTCGTGGGCGGCGTGGAGATCCCCGACCTCCTGAAGCCGCCGCCGAAGGAGCCGGCGGAGCCGACGGAGCCCAAGGCGCAGCCCGGCGCGGACGGCGGCGCGAAGGCCGCCGGGACGCCTGGTGCGGCGGACCCGCCCGCCGCCGTTCCCGCCGCGCGTCGGCGGTGGGTCCCCGTGCTGCGCCCCGGTCGCTGGTCCAACCCGCTGCTGCTGCTCGCCGCGGCGCTGCTGGTCGGCGGCGCCGCGCTGGGCAACTGGTTCGCGCTGCTGCTCGGCTGGCTCATCGCCTACGGGTCACGCCGGCTCAGCCCGAACGAGTCGAAGTGGGCCGTGATCGGTATGCCCGCGGTGGCGCTGGCCGCGGGGGTGGGGTGGCTCTGGGGCCGGCAGACCGGTCGCTGGGGCAGTCCAATCGTGGCGGGCCACATGAGCGACGCGATCAGCCAGACCTGGCCGTGGGTGGTCCGCGGCGCGGCTCTGGCCTCGGCCGCGTTCCTCCTCTGGCGCTCCCAACGCCACCGCTGACGCCCGCGGGGAACTGCGCGATCAGGCCCCGCCGACCCGCAGGGGACAATGGTGGGCATGGATGCTCCCCCGAAGCCGCCCGCAGGGCCCGTCGTCGGGTTCGATCTCGACATGACCCTCATAGACTCCCGGCCGGGAATCCGCGCCGCCTACGTGGAGCTCTCCGCCCGCACGGGGACGTACGTCGACGCCGATCTGGTGGTCACCCGGCTGGGGCCGCCGCTCACGGAGGAACTCGCGAACTGGTTCCCCGAGGAGCGCGTACCGGCCATCGCGGAGCTGTACCGGCAGGAGATCTATCCGTCCTTCGCCGTCACCGGGACCGCCGCGACGGCCGGCGCGCGCGAGGCGGTCGACGCCGTGCACGCGGCCGGCGGGCAGGTCGTCGTCGTCACCGCCAAGCACGAGCCCAACGCCAAGCTCCACCTGACCCACCTGGGCATCGAGGCCGACGCGGTGATCGGCGACCTGTGGGCGGAGCAGAAGGCGGTGGCGCTGCGCGAGCACGGCGCGCAGATCTACGTCGGCGACCACGTCGGCGACGTGCGCGGCGCCCGCGCGGCCGGGGCGCTGTCGGTGGCGGTGGCGACCGGTCCGTGCGACGCGGACGAGCTGCGCGCCGCGGGCGCGGACGTGGTCCTCGAGGATCTCACCCGCTTTCCCGCCTGGCTGTCCGGCTACCGCGGCACCGCCCCCCGCGCTTGACGCCGTCCGGCGGCGATCGAGCGCAGCACGCCCGCGCCCGCGATGAGGAAGCCGATGCCCATGAACATGCTCAGCCCGTACATGTAAGTCGGAAAAGCCTTCGCACCGAAGAACAGCGGGGCCATCGTGACGGTTGTGGCGATGGCGCCGAGGAAGAAGACGATGGCTCCGGCACGGATCAGTCCGTCACCGGCCACGGCGGAATTCGTTTGGGTTTTGTCACGCACCGGACCAGGGTAGTTCCCAGCGCGAAGGAACAACCCGGCGACGTCTTGTCAGCGGCCCGGGGACCATTAGCCTTGGTACAGGCGGGTCGGCGTCGACCCGCTCGAGTGCTGTCAAGAGCCGTTTCCGAAGCAGTTTTCCGACGAGTACGAGGACGAGGACAGACGTGCCCACCGGCAAAGTCAAGTGGTTCAACAGCGAGAAGGGCTTCGGCTTCCTCTCCCGCGACGACGGCGGTGACGTCTTCGTCCATTCCTCGGTCCTGCCCGCCGGAGTCGACTCCCTGAAGCCGGGGCAGCGCGTGGAATTCGGCGTGGTCGCCGGTCAACGCGGCGACCAGGCTCTTTCGGTGGTGATCCTCGACCCGACCCCGTCGGTCGCGGCCGCGCAGCGCAAGAAGCCCGACGAACTCGCCTCGATCGTGCAGGATCTGACGACCCTGCTGGAGAACATCACGCCGTCGCTCGAAGGCGGCCGCTACCCCGACAAGCTCGCCGGCAAGAAGATCGCGGGCCTGCTCCGCGCGGTCGCCGACCAGCTGGACGTCTAGAACTCCCGGCCGGCACCCCCGGCCAGAACTCCCGGCCGGCACCCCCGGCCAGAACTTCCGGCCAGAACTTCCGGCCGGAACTCCCGGCCAGAACTTCCGGCCGGAATTCACGGGAACGCGAGCGCGTCCGGGCCGAGGGGCGGTACCAGTCCCTCGGCCGCCGCACGCGTGAGCAGCCCCCGCACCGCCGCATAACCGTCCGCGCCGAGGTCGGCGGTGAACTCGTTGACGTACAGCCCGATGTGCTGGTCCGCGACGGCGGGGTCCATCTCCTGCGCGTGCTCCATGACGTACGGCCGTGAGCGCTCCGGGTCGTCCCACGCGGCCCGCACCGAGGCCCGCGCCGACTCGGCGAGCAGCTCCAGCGTCGCCTCGCCCAGCGACCGCTTGGCGAGGATCGCGCCCAGCGGGATCGGCAGCCCGGTGGTGCGCTCCCAGTGCTCGCCCATGTCCGCGAGCTTGTGCAGACCGTAGTTCTGGTACGTGAAGCGCGCCTCGTGGATGACGAGACCGGCGTCCACCTTGCCGTCCCGCACCGCGGGCATGATCTCGTGGAACGGCATCACCACGACCTCGCCGACCCCGCCCGGCACGGTGTCCGCCGCCCAGAGCCGGAACAGCAGATAGGCCGTCGACCGCTCGCTGGGCACCGCGACCGTGCGTCCGGCGAGGTCCGTGCCCGCCTCCCGGGTCAGCACCAGCGGCCCGCAGCCGCGCCCCAGCGCGCCGCCGCAGGGCAGCAGCGCGTACTCGTCGAGGACGTACGGCAGCACCGCGTACGACACCTTCAGCACGTCGAACTCGCCGCGCTCGGCCATGCCGTTGGTGATGTCGATGTCCGCGAAGGTGACGTCGAGGGCGGGCGCGCCCGGCACCCGGCCGTGGGCCCACGCCTCGAAGACGAACGTGTCGTTCGGGCAGGGCGAGTAGGCGATCTTCAGCGGCTCTGCGGGTGCGGTCATGCCAGTCATGCCTTCTTCCAGCCTTCGGGCTTCCAGCCTTCGAGTACGGTCGCGAGCTTCCCGAAGCCCTCGGTGAGGGCCGCGAGCGCGTCGCCGATCCGCCAGGCGGCGCGGTCACGCGGGCCCACGGGGTTGGACACCGCGCGTATCTCCAGGGCCGCCACGCCGTGCGCGGCGGCCGCCTCGGCGACCCCGAAGCCCTCCATGGCCTCGGCGAGCGCGCGCGGATGACGGGCCCGCAGCGCGGCGGCCCGTTCGGCCGTACCGGTCACGGTGGAGACGGTGAGGACCGTTCCGGCGCGCGCTTTGGTGGCGGTCACGAGCTCTCGTACGAGTGCTTCCGGCGGACGGTGGGTGACGGTCCCGAAGCCCAGCTCGGTGACCGGCAGGAACCCGTCGGCCGTCTCGGCGCCCAGGTCGGCCGCGGTGATCTCGTCGGCGACGACGAGGGAGCCGACCGGCGCGGCGGGCGCGAAGCCGCCGCCGATGCCGGCGCTGACGACGAGGCCGTAGGGGCTGCCGCCGAGCGCGGCGGCGGTGAGTGCGGTCGCCGTGGCGGCGGCGGCGCGGGCCGGGCCCACCCCGGCCGCGAGGAGGTCGGGACCGCCGGCCGGCCGGTGCAGGGTGCACCCGGGCAGCTCCACCTCGCGCACCGGCCCGGTGAACGCCCGTGCCACCGCGTCGCGCTCGGCGTCGACCGCGGTGGCCACGAGGATGCGTACCGGGGCCGTGATCAGTCGTCCTTCTTGAGCTTGAACGACCACAGACCGGTGCCGGTCGTGCCGCTCGCCTTGCCGTCCAGCGCCTTGATGGTGACCAGGGTGGTGTTGCCCGTGGCGCCGTACTGGGCGTTGAAGAAGACGCTGCCGGGGATGGTGCGGTAGGTCTTGTCGCTGTCCTCGACGAGCTGCTGACCGTTCATCAGGATGGTCCAGCGCTTGTCGGCGATCGCCGGGTCGACGCCGAAGCGGACGGTGTCGTCCGGGTCCACCTTGATCGACTTGATGTCGGTGTCCTTCAGGCAGGACGTCATCGTCGCGACCGTGAGGGCCTTGCCCTCGCCGCCACAGGTGGCCTCCGAGCTCACCGACTTGGTGCCGACGGTGATCGTCGAGACCGGCGTCGGCTTGTCGCAGGCCGACAGGACGAGCAGTCCGGCGGAAACGGCGCCGGCGGCGGCGACGGCGCGGCGGCGTCGCACGACGCGTGTTACATCAGCGGCTTCGCCGCGGGGCAGCGTGGTCATGGCCGAAGGCTATCGGGCAGGTCGGGCCCACCCCCCAATGGGGTGCGGCGTGCCCCGTTCGTTACGCCACTCGCGACCCTTTGGTCTTTCCCCCGTACCGCGCCGACGCGAGCAGCCCCCGCACGGTGGTCAGCCATCCGGCGGCCACGATCGCCGCGCCCACCGACAGGCCCAGCGTCCCGTTCAGCGGCATCACGATGCCGATCGCGCCGCCGAACACCCACGCCATCTGGAGCAGTGTCTCCGAGCGGGCGAACGCCGACGTGCGCACCTGCTCGGGCACGTCCCGCTGGATCAGGGCGTCCAGGGACAGCTTGGCGAGCGCCTGGCCGAACCCGGCGACCGCGGCCAGACACGCCACCAGGAACGCGCCGAAGAAGACCGCGGCCGTGATCGCCGCGCCGAGCACCATGCCCACGGCCGTCACGATGATGATCTCCGGCGCCCGGGCCCGCAGCCACGACGCGACCGCCGTGCCCAGCGCGTTGCCCGCGCCCGCCGCGACGCCGACGATCCCGAGCGACACGGCCGCGCTCTGCCCGGTCAGCGGGTGCTCGCGGAGCAGGAACGCGAGGAAGAAGATCAGGAAGCCGGACAGCCCGCGCAGCGAGGCGTTCGCGGCGAGGGCGTGGGTGACGGCGGTGCCGACCGTGCGCAGCCCCGGCCGTTTGACCGGCTGCCGGTGCGGGCCGTGCAGATGCCCCTCGTCCGCGGCGAGCAGGGCGATGTCCTCGCCCTTGGCCGAGTCGACCTTCGGCGGCAGGGTGAACGACAGGAAGGTGCCCAGGACGAAGATGGCGAAGGCGCCGTACAGCGGCCAGGGGTCGCCGACCCGGTGCAGCACCGCGGCGAGCGGCGCGGCCACGGCGGTGGCGAGCAGCCCCGCGAGGGTGACCCGGGAGTTCGCCCGGACCAGCGAGAAGCGGGGCGGCAGCAGCCGGGGCACCACGGCGCTGCGCACCACGCCGTACGCCTTCGATGCCACCAGCACGCCGAGCGCGGCCGGATACAGCTGGAGGCTGCCGCTCGCGACGGCCCCCGAGATGATCAGCGCGAGCAGCGCGCGGGCCAGCATCGCGCCCGCCATCGCGGCGCGGCGGCCGTGCGGCAGGCGGTCCAGGAGCGGGCCGATCACCGGCGCGAGGACGGTGAAGGGGGCCATGGTGATGGCGAGGTAGAGCGCGACGCGGCCGCGGGCCTCGTCCGTGGGCACGGAGAAGAAGACGGTCGACGCCAGCGCCACGGTGATCATGACGTCGCCGGCGCCGTTCACCGCGTGCAGCTCGATCAGCTTGCCCAGGCCGGACTCGCCCGCGCCGTGCGCGTGCGTCGCCTTGCGGATACCGCGCGCGGTGCCGGTGACCGGGAGGTGCAGGGCATGGCCGAGCGCGCGGACGGCGCCCTGGATCCGGCCCGGCCCGCCACCCTTGCTGTTCCCCCGGACCCCACCGACTCCGGTGGCGCCCTGGGGGGACTTCGCGGCTGCCACGACGCCATAGTGCCCCGAGAACGGACCGGATAGTGCGGTTACCGCGCGTATGGCCCTGTTGCGATCCCGCCCGCGGCCCGAGGGGGCTCGTGTCGCGCAGTTCCCCGCGCCCCTTTCGGGGCACGGCCGACTGGGCCCCTGAAAGGGGCGCGGGGAACTGCGCGATCAGCCCCCACCGGGCCGCGGACGACGTCGTACGGACCCCCGATTCGGCCGAGTCTCCGGCAGGAATCCCGCGCCGCGAAACGGCGTACCTGCCACTCGGTGTAGGCCATCCGTCCCGGAACAGGTAGCGTGCCTATCTCAGCCATCCCGCACAATGGATGACGCAGGTGCGCCCGAGCGCGATTCGGACGCGGACGTCGACGCGGCCCTCAGGTCCGCTCCGTCCGCCCGGCCGCCCAAGGCGACCGCACCCGTAAGACGGCGTAGGAGAGAAGCGATACCTGTGAGCGCAGCGAGCACGCGAAGCCGCACCCCCGACCGCCTGTGCGCCGAGGCCGTCGACCTCGCCCGCGCCGCAGCCGAGGAGGCGGCCGCGCCCGGTGTCGTCGGTGAGCACACCGGGCTGGTGTCCGAGGGCGACCGGGTCGTCACGCACCACTTCGAGTGCAAGGAGCTCGGCTACCGGGGCTGGCGCTGGGCGGTCACCGTGGCCCGCGCCTCCCGCGCCAAGATCGTCACCCTCGACGAGGTGGTGCTGCTGCCCGGCCCCGACGCGCTGCTCGCGCCGGAGTGGGTGCCGTGGAGCGAGCGGCTGCGCCCCGGCGACATGGGCCCCGGCGACCTGCTGCCCACGGACGCCGAGGACCTGCGCCTGGAGCCCGGGTACAGCGGCGAGGAGGAGCCCGCGCCGAACTCGGCCGTGTCGCAGGAGATGGCCGAGCTGGTCGAGGCGGAGGACGCCGAGGTGACGGCCGGTCCGCCGGCCGAGCTGCCGGCGGCGCCCTCGCGTGGCTCGATCGCCGCGCTCGCCGAGGAGCTGGGCATGCGCCGCGCCCGGGTCCTGTCCCGCTACGGCCTGCATGTCGCGGCCGACCGCTGGGAGGAGGCGTACGGCGCGAAGACGCCCATGGCCCAGGCGGCGCCGTCGACCTGCGTCAGCTGCGGGTTCCTCTCGCCGATCGGTGGTTCGCTGGGGCAGGCGTTCGGCGTCTGCGCGAACGAGTTCTCGCCGGCGGACGGGCGGGTGGTCTCGCTGTCGTACGGCTGCGGGGGGCACTCGGAGGCCGCGGTCATGCCGAAGCCGCCGCGGCCGGCTCCGCCGGTGGTGGACGAGACGCGGGTCGACCCCTTCCCGCTGCGGCCCTCGGCGGACTCCGGGTCCGTACCGGCGACCGCGGACGCGGACACGGCGGAACTCGGCCACTCCTAGCCCCCCGGGCGGGTCCCCGCGATCCGGCCCGCGCCCCGACGAAGCCCTTTCCCGCAGTTCCCCGTGCCCCTGATCGGGGCACGACGTCTGCGGGTCGGTGGGGGCTGGTCGCGCAGTTCCCCGCGCCCCTTTCGGGGCACGGCCGGCTGGGCCCCGAAAGGGGCGCGGGGAACTGCGCGAACGAGCCCCACCGGGGTGCAGGTGTCCGGGACCCTGCTGAACTTGCGGTAGCAGCCCCGCGCGGTACCTTCAGTCGTCGCCGACGATGGAGAGTGAACGTGAGCAAGTTCGTGCGCCCTGCCGCCGAAGGCGCGGACCCCTTCGGCACCGCGCGGCTCCGGCGCGGCGTGCTGGACGCGTGGGCCACCAGCCCCGCCCGCTTCCGTGAGGACGCCAACGCCGAGGAGGACCTGGTCCTCGGCGGCTACCGCGACCGGCTCGTCGTGGAGCTCGCCCAGAACGCCGCCGACGCCGCCGCCCGCGCCGGCGTCGAGGGCCGGCTCCGGCTCACCCTCCGCGACGACGTCCTCGTCGCCGCCAACACCGGCGCCCCCCTCGACGCCGCGGGCGTGGAGTCGCTGTCCACCCTGCGCGCCTCCGCCAAGCGCGACACCCCCGCCGCCGCGGTCGGCCGCTTCGGCGTCGGCTTCGCCTCCGTGCTCGCCGTGACCGACGAACCCGCCGTCGTCGGCCGCCACGGCGGCGTCCGCTGGTCCCTCGCCGAGGCCCGCGAGCTCGCCCTGGAGGAGGCCGGCCCGAACCCCGAGCTCGCCGACGAGATCCGCCGCCGCGACGGCCACGTACCCCTGCTCCGGCTGCCCTTCCCCGCCGAGGGCACCGCCCCGGACCCGTACGACACCGTCGTCATCCTGCCGCTGCGCGACACCGCGGCCGCCGCGCTCGCCGAACGCCTGCTGCGCGACATCGACGACGCGCTGCTGCTCGCCCTGCCCGGCCTCGCGGAGGTCGTCGTCGAGTGCGGCGGCGACACCCCCCGCACCCTGCGCCGCCGCACCGAGGGCACCTTCACCGTCGTGGAGGACTCCGCCGAGGGCACCACCCGCTGGCGCACCGCGGTCGAGCAGGGCACCCTCACCCCCGACCTGCTGGCCGACCGGCCCGTCGAGGAGCGGCTGCGCCCGCACTGGTCCGTCACCTGGGCCGTGCCCGCCGACGACACCGGCGCCCCGGCCCGCCCCCGCACCGGCCCCGTCGTGCACGCCCCCACCCCCAGCGACGAGCCGCTCGGCGTGCCCGCCCTGCTCATCGCCTCCTTCCCGCTGGACACCACCCGCCGGCACGCGGCCCCCGGCCCGCTCACCGACTTCCTCGTGCAGCGCGCGGCCGACGCCTACGCCCGGCTGCTCGCCGAGTGGCGCCCGGTCACCGAGGCCGCCATCGGCCTGGTGCCCGGCCCCCTCGGCAAGGGCGAACTGGACGGCGCGCTGCGCCACGCCATCCTCGAACGGCTGCCGCGCACCGCGTTCCTGCCGCCCGTGCTCGAACCCGCCGAGGACGACCCCGACCTGCCCGAGGCGCTGCGCCCGCGGGACGCGGAGGTCGCCGAGGGCGCGGGCGCGGCCACCGTGCGCGTCCTCGCCGAGGTGCTGCCCACCCTGCTGCCCGCGGGCCTGGAGCGCCGCGTCGAGCTGCGCACCCTCGGCGTCGCCCGGGTGCCGCTCACCGACGCCGTCGACCGCCTCGCCGGACTGGAGAAGGAACCCGGCTGGTGGTGGCGGCTCTACGACAGCCTGGCCGGCGTCGACCCCGACCGGCTCTCCGGGCTGCCCGTGCCGCTCGCGGACGGCCGGACGACCATCGGCCCCCGGCAGGTGCTGCTGCCCATGGCGGACGGCACCTCGATCCACCCCGAGACGCTGGCCCGGCTCGGCCTCAAGGTCGCCCACCCGGACGCCGCGCACCCGCTGCTGGAGAAGCTGGGCGCGCTGCCCGCGACCCCGCGCGCGGTGCTGACCACCCCCCAGGTGCGGGCCGCGGTCGCCGCCTCCCTGGACGACGAGGGCGGCATCGACTGGGAGCAGGACGCCCCCGACGCCGAGGAACTCGCCGACCTGGTGCTGGCGTTGGTGCGCGACGCCGGTCTCGAACCGGGTGACGAGCCCTGGCTGGGCGCGCTGGCGCTGCCCGACGAGGACGGCGAACTCGCCCCCGCCGGTGAACTCCTCCTGCCCGGCAGCCCGTTCGCCGCCGTCGTACGCGAGGGCGAACTCGCCGAGGTGGACGCCGAACTGGCGGCCAAGTGGGGCGAACAGCCGCTCTCCGCCTGTGGCGTGCTGGCCGGTTTCGCCCTGGTGCGGGCCACCGACGTCGTCCTCGACCCGGACGAACTGGAGCCCCGCGAAGGCGACTTCGCCGAACCGGACGACGCCGGTCTGCTGGACGCCGTCGACGTGTGGTGCGAGGACGTCCTCGACCGCTTCCCCGAGACCCCGGTGCCGCCGGTCGCCACCGAACTCGTCGCCGTGCGCGACCTGGACCTGGTGGACGAGGACCAGTGGCCGAAGGCCCTCGCCATGCTGTCGCAGCCCCCGCTGCGTGACGCCCTGGTCCAGCCGGTGCGGGTGCTGCTGCCCGACGGCACCCACGAGGTCGTACGGCCGTACACCGCATGGTGGTTGCGCGGCCACCCGGTGATCGACGGCCGCCGCCCGGCCGGACTGCTCGCCGCGGGCGGCGACCCGCTGCTGCGCGGGCTGTACGACGAGGCGGACGCCACCGGCTTCGAGGACGAGCAGGTGCTGCGCGCCCTCGGCGTGCGCACGTCGGTGGCCGCGCTGCTCGACGAGCCCGGCGGGGCGGCCGAGCTGCTCGACCGGCTCGCCGACCCGGACCGTCACGTCACCGGGGCGCAACTGCACGGCCTGTACGGCGCGTTGGCCGACCTCGACCCTGAGCAGGTGACCCTGCCGGACGAGCTGCGGGCCGTCGTCGACGGGCGGGTGGAGGTCGTGGACGCCGCCGACGCGGTGGTCGTCGACTCGCCCGACCTGCTGCCCTTCACCTCGGGCGTGCCGCTGCTGCCGGTGCGGCCGTCCCGCGCGGCCGAACTGGCCGAGCTGTTCCAGGTGCGGCGGCTGAGCGAGTCGGTCACCGGCGAGGTGGACTCCGAGGGCACCGAGCACGACGTGCCGGAGCCGGTACGCGTGCTGCTCGGGTCGCGGACCCCGCGGACGTACGTCGAGCACGAGGAGCTCGTCGTCGACGGCGTGGAGATCGACTGGCGGCTCACCGGCGACGGCGTGCTGCACGCGGCCACGCTGGAGGGCGTCGCGGCGGGCCTGGCCTGGGCGGCCGGCCAGTGGCCGCGCCGCTTCGAGGTCGCCGCCCTGCTGGAGGACCCCTCCCGCACGCAGGAGCTGGCGCGGGACCGCTGGTTCGACTGACCGGAGCGCGCGGGCGGTGCGGTCCGCGGCGGGCGGCGAAGATCACTTTCACTTTTCCTTCACCCGTCGTACAACCTTCACGCACCCTCGTGTATCAATTCATGCGAGCCACCTGGCTCCGTCATCACTTGGATCCCGGCTGCCCCGGCCGCGTGCCGTGCGGGCCGCCGGGACTCCCCTCCGACCAGAGGAACGCATGCGCATACGTGCCACCGTGGCCGCCGTCTCCGGCGCCCTGGCCCTCTCCGCCCTCGCCGTGCCGGCCGCCCAGGCCGCGGGCTCCCACTCGCCCAGCCACGACGCCGTCCAGCAGGCCGTGCAGTCCGTGCGCGAGGCCGCCGACGGCAAGTCCGCCTACACCGGCTCCACCGGCGAGGAGGGCACGCCGTACCAGCTGAGCGCGACCTTCTCGAACGTGAAGGTCAACGGCGGCAAGCCGATCGTGGTCGGCACCACCAACGTCGTCACCGTCCCCGTCACCTTCACCGTGACGCACGGCGCGGACGTCGACCTCGCGGCCGCCGACACCTACCTGGACGTCGAGCTCTACCGCGGCGACTTCGAGCTGCCGGACAACTGGCTGCTCGGTCCGGACTGGCCGTCCTGCACCGACGTCTCCACGACGAAGGCGAACTGCACGAGCAGCATCGAGGTCGACCCGAGCTGGGACCTGCTGGGCAACGAGGACGCCACCACGTGGAAGGCCGACGGCTACGTCGTCGACTACAACGACCAGGACCCGCTGGCCGATGACATCGACTACAGCAAGGTCGGCTACGCCGAGGCCGGCGACCTCGCCTCCGTCAAGCTCCAGCGCTACTCCAAGCTGACGGTCAACGCCTCGCCGGAGCCGGTGAAGAAGGGCAAGACCATCACGGTCACCGGCTCTCTCACCCGCGCGAACTGGGACGACTTCAAGTACCACGGCTACACCGTGCAGCCGGTGAAGCTCCAGTTCCGCAAGAAGGGCACCACCACCTACACCACGGTCAAGACGATCAAGAGCAGCTCGACGGGCTCGCTCAAGACGACCGTCACGGCCTCGGTCGACGGGTACTGGCGCTACAGCTTCGCGGGCACCTCGACCACCCCGGCGGTCAACGCCACGGGTGACTACGTCGACGTGCAGTAGTCACGGCATCACGAAGCCCCGTGCCTCGGCGGAGGCGCGGGGCTTCGCCGTGTGCGGCGAGCCTCAGGCGAACCGCCGGTCCACCCACCGCCACACCACTTCCAGGGCGACGCCCGCCACCGCCGCGATGCCCACCGCCAGCCAGGGCATCGCCACCCCGACCAGCTTCAGCGCGAAGAAGTGCTGGAGGGCGGGGACGATCAGCACCACGACGAAGGCCGCCGCCATCGCGGCCACCAGCAGCACCCGCCACCAGGTGTAGGGGCGGGCGATGATGGCCAGCACCCACATCGAGATCAGGAACAGGGTGAGCGTGGCGGCGCTGGTCTCCGCCTCCAACGAGCCGTCCCCCGTGTAGTAGTGACGGGCGATCAGGTAGGTGACGAAGGTCGCCGTCCCGGCCACCAGGCCGCCCGGCACCGAGTACCGCATCACTCGCCGTACGAAATGGGGTTTCGCGCGTTCCGTGTTGGGCGCGAGGGCGAGGAAGAAGGCCGGGACGCCGATGGTGATGGTGGACAGCAGGGTCAAGTGGCGCGGCAGGAAGGGGTATTCGACCTGCCAGAGCACCACCAGGATGGCCAGCAGCACCGAGTACACCGTCTTCACCAGGAACAGCGTCGCCACCCGCGTGATGTTCCCGATCACCCGCCGCCCCTCCGCGACCACCGAGGGCAGCGTCGCGAAGCTGTTGTCGAGCAGCACGATCTGCGCGACGGCCCGGGTCGCCTCGGATCCGGAGCCCATCGACACCCCGATGTCGGCGTCCTTGAGGGCGAGCACGTCGTTCACGCCGTCCCCGGTCATGGCGACGGTGTGCCCGCGCGACTGGAGCGCGCCGACCATGTCCCGCTTCTGCTGCGGGGTGACCCGCCCGAAGACCGTCCCCTCGTCCAGCGCCCGGCCCATCTCCTCCTGCCCCTCGGGCAGCCCGCGCGCGTCCACGGCCTTGCCGGTGAGCCCCAGCTTGGCGGCGACCGCGCCGACGGAGACCGCGTTGTCGCCGGAGATCACCTTCGCGCGGACGTTCTGTTCCGCGAAGTAGCGCAGGGTGTCGCCCGCGTCGGGCCGCAGCCGCTGCTCCAGCACGACCAGCGCGGCCGGCTGCACGCCCTTCGCCACCTCCGGGTCGTCGAGCTCGCGCCGGGTCCGGGCGAGCAGCAGCACCCGCAGCCCCCGCTCGTTCAGCCGACCGGTTTCGGCCAGCGCCGGATCGTCCGCGGTGAGCAGCACGTCGGGCGCCCCGAGCAGCCAGCTGCTGGTGACACCGTCGCCCTCGCTGAACGCGGCCCCGCTGTACTTGCGGGCCGAGGAGAACGGCAGCGACTCCACGCACCGCCACTCCTCGCTGTCCGGGAACGCGTCGATGATCGCCCGCAGCGAGGCGTTGGGCCGCGGGTCCGACTCGCCGAACGCGCCGAGCACCCGCCGTACGTACGCCTCGTCGCCGTCTCCGAGCGGGCGCACCTCGGTGACGTCCATGCCGCCCTCGGTGAGCGTGCCGGTCTTGTCGAGGCAGACGGTGTCGACGCGGGCCAGCCCCTCGATCGCGGGCAGCTCCTGCACCAGGCACTGGCGGCGGCCGAGGCGGATCACGCCGATCGCGAAGGCCACGGAGGTGAGGAGCACCAGCCCCTCGGGGACCATCGGGACGATGCCGCCGACCGTGCGGGCGACGGCGTCCTTCACGTTGTGGTTCTTCACCACCAACTGGGTGACGACCAGGCCGAGCGCGGCCGGGATCATCATCCAGGTGACGTACTTGAGGATGGTCGAGATACCGGTGCGCAGCTCCGAGTGGACCAGGGTGAACCGGCTGGCCTCCTCGGCGAGCTGCGCGGCGTAGGCCTCGCGCCCCACCCGGGACGCGGCGAACGCCCCGCCGCCCGCGACGACGAAGCTCCCGGACATCACCTGGTCCCCGGGCCGTTTGACCACGGGGTCCGCCTCGCCGGTGAGCAGCGACTCGTCGATCTCCAGGCCGTCGGCCTCGACGCACGCGCCGTCGACGACGACCTTGTCCCCCGGCCCGATCTCGATGAGGTCGTCCAGCACGATCGCGGACGTGCTGATCGGGGTGGAGGTGCCGTCGCGGCGTACGGTAGGGCGCGCCTCGCCGATCACCGCCAGCGAGTCCAGGGTCTTCTTGGCCCGCCACTCCTGGACGATGCCGATGCCGGTGTTGGCCAGGATCACGTAGCCGAACAGGCTGTCCTGGATCGGCGCGACCACCAGCATGACCAGCCAGAGCGCGCCGATGATGGCGTTGAACCGGGTGAAGACGTTGGCCCGGACGATCTCGCCCATCGAGCGGCTGCTGCGCACCGGCACGTCGTTGACCTGCCCGCGGGCCACCCGGTCGGCGACCTCGGCCGCGGTCAGCCCTCCGGCCGGGGTGGCCGGAAGGGGCGCCCGGTGCCCGGGTTCCAGATCGGCGCCCGCGTCGGTGTGGGTCATGCCTTCGACGGTACGTGGCGCCCTGGGGGTTCACCCCCTGAGCGATGGCATCCCGCCGGGTGCGGCCCGCCGGGGCCCTTTCGCGCAGTTCCCCGCGCCCCTGAAGTGATTTCGTCCGCGGCGCGGTGGGGGCTGGTCGCGCAGTTCCCCGCGCCCCTGTCGGGGCACCGCTACCTGGGCCCCCGGAAGGGGCGCGGGGAACTGCGCGAACGGCCGAACCGCCCCGGTCACCCCCCGTTCGGGCCCGCCGGAGCCCCGGCCCCCGCGCCCCGAGAGGAACGAATCGCCGCGTCGCGCTTGCGGACGTACCAGACGCCGATCAGGCCGAGGCCGCCGCCGGCCAGGCAGGTCCACACCCACCACGCGTGCCCGTGGTCGTCGAACCAGCCGTAGAAGGGGAGCTGCACCAGGAACAGGGCGAACCACAGAATCGTGCCGCCGATGATCGTCGGTACGACGGGCCCCTCCAGGGGCTCCGGTGCCTCGTGCTGGGGAGTCCACTTCGCCATGGGGCACAGCTTACGAGGTGATCAGGTCTACGCGCGGAGATAGCGCTTAGGTGATTCATATGTTCATACTGAATTCGTTTGCGTCTGTCCATTTCTGCTCGTAGGAACCTACATGTCCACCTCGGCCCCCGCCAAGGTCCCCGCCCCCGAACAGCCCGGGGCCCAGCCGTCGTACGGTGCACTCGACCGCTTCTTCAAGATCTCCGAGCGCGGCAGCACGCTCGTCCGTGAGATCCGGGGCGGCTTTGCCACCTTCTTCGCGATGGCGTACATCATCGTGCTGAACCCGATCATCCTCAGCAGCGCGAAGGACATGTACGGGCACCACCTGAACAGTGGCCAGCTGGTCACCGCCACCGCGCTGTCGGCCGCCTTCACCACGCTGCTCATGGGTGTCATCGGCAACGTGCCGATCGCCCTGGCCGCCGGTCTCGGCGTGAACTCCGTCGTCGCCCTCCAGCTCGCGCCGCGGATGACCTGGCCGGACGCCATGGGCATGGTCGTGCTGGCCGGCCTCGTGGTGATGCTGCTGGTCGCCACCGGTCTGCGTGAGCGCGTCATGAACGCGGTGCCCTACGGCCTGCGCAAGGCGATCGCCATCGGTATCGGCCTGTTCATCATGCTGATCGGTCTGGTGGACTCCGGCTTCGTCACCCGTATCCCGGACGTCGCCCAGACCACCGTCCCGCTCCAGCTGGGCACCGACGGTCACCTGCACGGCTGGCCGGTTCTGGTCTTCATCCTGGGCGCCCTGCTGACGTTCATCCTGATCATGCGCAAGGTTCCCGGCGCGATCCTGATCTCGATCGTCGGCATGACCGTGCTCGCGCTGATCCTGAACTCGGTCACGACCATCGACACCTGGGGCCTGACCGTCCCGAAGTGGCCCGGCAACCCGGTCTCCTCGCCCGACTTCGGCCTGATCGGTCACGTCAGCCTGTTCGGCGGCTTCTCCAAGGTCGGCGTGCTGACCGGCATCCTGTTCGTCTTCACGGTCCTGCTGTCGTGCTTCTTCGACGCGATGGGCACGATCATGGGCATCAGCGACGAGGCCAAGCTCACCGACGCCGAGGGCTACATGCCGGGCATCAACAAGGTCCTCTTCGTCGACGGCCTCTCGGTCGCCGTGGGCGGCGCCACCTCCTCCTCCGCCACCACCGCCTTCGTGGAGTCCACGGCGGGTGTCGGCGAGGGCGCGCGCACGGGCTTCGCCAACGTCGTCACGGGCGGTCTGTTCGGTCTGGCGCTGTTCCTCACGCCGATCGCCACGATGGTCCCGTCCCAGGCGGCCACCCCCGCGCTGGTCGCGGTCGGCTTCCTGATCCTGTCCAACTCGATCAAGGAGATCGACTGGGCGGACTACACGATCGCCGTCCCGGCGTTCGTGACGATGCTGATGATGCCGTTCACGTACTCCATCACCAACGGCATCGGCATGGGCTTCATCACCTTCGTGATCCTGCGGCTGGCCGCGGGCCGGGGCCGTGAGGTGCCGGTTCCGATGTACGTGGTCGCGGCGGTGTTCGGCTTCTACTACCTGATGCCGGCCCTCGGCCTCACCTGATCACCCGTGCGACGGGGTCGCCTGGACGGATGGCTCAGGTGACCCCGTAGAACTTCTCCGTCTCCTCGACGGCGGTCTGGAACCGCTCGTCGAAGTCATCCCGAATGAGCGTCCGGACGACATAGTCCTGGACGCTCATTCCTCTTCTGGCCGCGTGGTGCCGGAGCCGTTCGAGCAGCTCGTGGTCTATGCGCAGGCTGAGCACGGTGGTCCCCATGGACATGAGGGTCGCGGCACCCTTCGGTGCGGCGGGCGCCGTTCCGCGCCCGCATCACCCATATGAGTGATGTTGCGGTTCAGTGGCCGGGGTCACGGGCATCTCGCGTGTTCCGAGTGGTCTTTAGTTAGGGTAATGAGTTACTCTAATGACATGCCGGACCTCACCCATGGCGACGATGCTGCCGCCGTGAACTCCCTCCGCTCCGCCGTGATGCGGCTGTCCCGTCGGCTCAAGCACCAGCGGGTCGACGAGTCGCTGAGCCCCACCGAGATGTCGGTGCTGGGCACGCTGTCCACCTGCGGGCAGGCCACCCCGGGCGAGCTCGCCCGCAAGGAGCATGTGCAGCCGCCCTCGATGACCCGCATCGTGGCCCTGCTGGAGGCCAAGGGCCTGGTCCGGCTGGAGCCGCATCCCGAGGACCGGCGCCAGAAGGTCGTCACCAGGACCGAACAGGCCGAGGCGATGCTCCTGGAGAGCCGCCGCAAGCGCAACGCGTTCCTGGCCGGCCTGGTCGACGGCCTCGACGAGGACGAATGGGCCAAGCTGCGCGCGGCCGCCCCCGTGCTCGAGAAACTCGCACACCTGTAAGACGTCCCAAGGAGGCGAACCCATTTTGAGTACGGGACCCGGAGCAGCTTCCGCCCCCGCACCGATCTCCCCTACGACCCCCTCCGCCCGCCCGTCCTCGATGTTCAGCTCGCTGCGGATCCGCAACTACCGCCTGTTCTTCATCGGGCAGGTCGTCTCCAACACCGGCACCTGGATGCAGCGCATCGCCCAGGACTGGCTGGTGCTCAGCCTCACCGGCTCCTCCGCGGCCGTCGGTATCACGACGGCCCTGCAGTTCCTGCCGATGCTGCTGTTCGGGCTCTACGGCGGCGTCCTCGTCGACCGGCTGCCCAAGCGGCCCACGCTGCTCGTCACGCAGTCGGCCATGGCCCTCGCGGGCCTCGCGCTGGCGGCGCTGACGCTCACCGGGCACGTCCAGGTGTGGCACGTGTACCTGGCGGCCTTCTTCGTGGGCCTCGCGACCGTCGTCGACAACCCGGCCCGGCAGTCGTTCGTCTCCGAGATGGTCGGTCCCGGCCAGCTCCAGAACGCGGTCAGCCTGAACTCGGCGAACTTCCAGTCCGCCCGGCTCGTCGGGCCCGCCGTCGCGGGCCTGCTGATCACCGGCGTGGGCACCGGCTGGGCGTTCCTGCTCAACGGGCTGTCGTTCGTGGCGCCCCTCGCGAGCCTGCTGCTGATGCGGGGCCGCGAGCTGCAGGCGGTGCGGCGCGCACCGCGCGGCAAGGGCCAGCTGCGGGAGGGTCTGCGCTATGTCGCCGGGCGCCCGGAGCTGATCTGGCCGATCGTCCTGGTCGGCTTCATCGGCACCTTCGGCTTCAACTTCCCGGTGTGGCTGTCGGCCTTCGCGGACGACGTCTTCGACGGCGGCGCGGGCTCGTACAGCCTGTTCAACACGCTGATGGCGGCCGGCTCCCTGGTCGGCGCGCTGCTCGCCGCCCGGCGCGGGACGGCGCGGCTGCGCCTGCTGATCGTGGCCGCGGCGGGCTTCGGCGCGCTGGAGATCGTGGCGGCGCTGGCCCCGTCGTACTGGCTGTTCGCCGTGCTGATGGTGCCGATAGGCATCTGCGGCCTCACGGTCAACGTCACCGCGAACACGGCGGTCCAGATGGGCACCGACCCGGCCATGCGCGGCCGGGTGATGGCCCTGTTCATGATGGTCTTCATGGGCGGTACGCCGCTGGGCGCGCCGGTGGTCGGCTGGATCACGGACGCGTACGGCCCGCGGGTCGGCTTCGTCCTCGGTGGCGCGGTCTCGGCGGCCGCGGCGATCACCATCGGCCTGGTCCTGGCCCGCCTCGGCGGACTGCGCCTGTCGGTCGGCTGGCACCACGGGCACCCGCGGGTGCGGTTCGTGGCGCGGGAACGCGAACTGGCGGCCGCGTCCGCCTGACACCCCTGCCGCACCCCGGAGGCCGGTGCCCCACGCCCACGAGCGCGGGCCACCGGCCTCCGGGCGGTCCGGCCCGCCCCACCGGCCGCGGGGCCTCTGCGAGGCCGATCCCGTGAGACCCACCCCTTCGGCCCCATCGGCCCCGAGGTGGCCGCGAGGCCTGTTCGGCCCCCGCTGGTCGCGGGACCGAGCCCCACGAGCCCGCCCCGTTCGCCCCCCGCCCGCCGCCAGGTCTCTGCGAGGCTGGGCCCATGAGACTCTTCGCCGCCGTGCTGCCGCCCGAGGACGTCGCGGACGAACTGGCCGTGGAGGTGGCCCGGCTGCGGGGGCTGCCCGGTGCGGACGGGCTGCGCTGGACCGGGCGGCCCGGCTGGCACTTCACCCTGGCGTTCTACGGCGAGGTGGACGACGACGTCGTACCCGCCCTGTCGGCCCGCCTGGAGCGCGCGGCCGACCGCACCCCGCCCTTCGCGCTCGCGGTCCGCGGCGGCGGGCAGTTCGGGCATGGCCGTGCCCTGTGGGCGGGCGCGGAAGGCGACCTGGCCGCGCTGCGCCTGCTGGCCGACCGCGCGGAGGCGGCGGCCCGCAAGGCCGGGGTGCCGATGAACGAGCACCGCCGCTACAAGGCCCACCTGACCCTGGCCCGCAGCCGGGACGCGATCGACGCACGGCCGTACGTCGAGCGTCTCGCCGACTTCACCGGCCGCACCTGGACGGTGGGGGACCTGGCGCTGGTCCGCAGCAACCTGCCGCGGTCCGGGGTGGCGGGCGAGCAGCCCCGCTATGAGGCGGTCGCCCGCTGGGCACTCGGCCGTTCCGGTTAATCTCGATGACGTGGACCCGAAAACCCGGAACCGGATCATGGCCGGTGCGCTCGTACTGATGTTCGTAGTGGTGGCGATGGCGGCGGCGATCGGCCGATAGCCCGGCCGCCGCCGCCACCGCCTGCCCGGACCTACCAGGCGAACGCCTCCGGCGACGGACCCGGGCCGGGGAAGATCTCGTCGAGCCCGGCCAGCAGCTCCTCGCTCAGCTCCAGCTCGACGGCGCGCAGCGCGGACTCCAGCTGCCCGGCCGTGCGCGGCCCGACGATCGGCCCGGTGACGCCGGGGCGGGTGAGCAGCCAGGCCAGGGCGGCCTCGCCGGGCTCCAGCCCGTGCTTGTCGAGCAGGTCCTCGTACGCCTGGAGCCGGCCGCGCATGACCGGGTCGGCCAGCGCCTCCGCCGCCCGGCCGCCCGCCCGCCGGCCGCCCTCGACCTCCTTCTTCAGCACGCCGCCGAGCAGCCCGCCGTGGAGCGGCGACCAGGGGATCACCCCGAGGCCGTAGTCCCGCGCGGCCGGGATGACCTCCATCTCGGCGCGCCGCTCGGCCAGGTTGTACAGGCACTGCTCGCTGACCAGGCCGATGGTGCCGCCGCGCCGGGCGGCGGTCTCGTTGGCCTGGGCGATCTTGTACCCGGGGAAGTTGCTGGAGCCGACGTAGAGGATCTTCCCCTGCTGGACCAGCACGTCGACGGCCTGCCAGATCTCGTCGAACGAGGTGTCCCGGTCGATGTGGTGGAACTGGTACAGGTCGATGTGGTCGGTCCGCAGCCGCTTGAGGCTCGCGTCGACCGCGCGGCGGATGTTCAGCGCGGAGAGCTTGTCGTGGTTGGGCCAGACCGGCCCGTCGCCGAGGCCCATGTTGCCGTAGACCTTGGTGGCGAGGACCACCTTGTCGCGCCGGCCGCCGCCCTGCGCGAACCAGGTGCCGATGATCTCCTCGGTGCGGCCCTTGTTCTCGCCCCAGCCGTACACGTTCGCCGTGTCGAAGAGGTTGATCCCGGCGTCGAGCGCCGCGTCCATGATGTGGTGGCTGTCGGCCTCGTCGGTCTGCGGTCCGAAGTTCATCGTCCCGAGAACGAGCCTGCCGACCTTGAGTCCTGTGCGTCCGAGCTGCGTGTACTCCATGACCACCCAGCCAACGACTTGGAGCGCGCTCGATGCAAGGGGAATCGTGGGCGGCGTTCAGTCCCGGTACGCCGCCCCGAGCCCCCACCCCTGGTGCATGGCCCCCGCGAACGCCGCCGCGATCCGGTGTTCGCCGGACGGGCCCGGGTGGGTGCCGTCGTACGTGTCGCGGTCGAGGTCGTACGGGGACGGGGGAGACGCCAGCAGGATCGGGGAGCGGGGCTCGTCGAGATCGGCGGACGTCTTCGCGAGGAGGTCGTTGAAGAGGGCGACCTGGGCGGCGAAGGGGGCGTCCGTCAGGGCGCGGATGTTCGGGACGACCGGCAGCAGGACCATGCGGATGCCCGGGTTCGCCGCGCGGGCCGCCGCCACGAAGGCGCGCACGTTGTCGGTGGTCTGCTCGGCGTTCGTGTAGAAGCCCAGGTCGATCAGGCCGAGGGAGACCAGCAGCACGTCCGCCCGGTGCGCGCGCACCGCCTCGCCGAT
Organism: Streptomyces mangrovisoli; assembly: GCF_000974985.2. Lineage (GTDB taxonomy): Bacteria > Actinomycetota > Actinomycetes > Streptomycetales > Streptomycetaceae > Streptomyces > Streptomyces mangrovisoli. The sequence goes on from NZ_LAVA02000001.1 coordinate 49,659, forward strand.
CAGCGGGGCCATGTGCAGCCAGCCCTCGCCCCAGCCGGCCAGGTGCGCGCGGGGGAACTCCGGCTCGGCGTAGTCGTACGACGTCGGCTCGTCCGCCGCCTTGTCGTAGAGCGTCTCGCGGGGCCCGACGAGGGTGAACGGGCCGCCGTACGCGGCGCACAGGTGCTGCCACATCCGGTAGCGCCACGTGTGTTCGCCCGCGCTCCCGATCGTCATGGAGTCGCCGACGGGCATGAACCTGAGCATCCGATCATGATGGACGATCGCCGTCCGGCATGGGATGTGAGGCCCGACACGCGGGCTCCCGCGCGAGCCCGACACGCGGGCTTCCGCGCGCCCTTGGGCGTGCGTACGCGCGTGGGTGATCCACAGCGCGGGATGGCAGGCTTGGCGCATGCGCCGATCCCTCGCGTTTCTCGCCGCCGGTCTCCTCGTGGGGGCGTTCGCCCTGCCCGCCTCCGCCGCCGACGGCGACCAGGGGTTCACGATCAAGGATTCGCGGATCGCGGAGTCCAGCGGCCTCGCCGCCTCGCGGCAGCACCCCGGCATCTACTGGACCCACAACGACAGCGGCGACGGCCCGTACATCTACGCCGTCGACAGCGCCACCGGCAAGACCGTCGCCCGAGTCACCCTCAGCGGTGTCGGCTCCCCGCGCGACGTCGAGGCCATCTCCATCGGGCCGGGCAACCAGATCTACGTCGGCGACATCGGCGACAACCTCGACGGCAGCTGGCCCTACGTGTGGATCTACAAGCTGCCCGAGCCCAAGGTGCTGAAGGACCAGACGGTCCGCGCGACGCAGTACGTCGTCAAGTACTCCGACGGCGCCCGCAACGCCGAGTCCCTGGCCGTGAACCCGAAGACCGGGCGCGTCTACATCGTCGACAAGAAGGAGAACGGCGGCCATCTCTTCGAGGGGCCCGCCCAGTTGTCCGCCTCCGGCAGCAACATCTTCAAGCCGATCGCCAAGGTCGACCTGTGGGCCACCGACGCCGCCTTCTCGCCGGACGGCGAACAGCTCGCCGTGCGCGGCTACTTCGGCGGCATCCTCTACGACTTCGACGGCGGCGCCCTCAAGCGCAAGCAGCAACTCGACGTGCCGATCCAGGGCCAGGGCGAGTCGATCACCTACTCCGCCGACGGCACCAAGCTGATGTACGGCACCGAGGGCGCCGACAGCTCGGTCGAGGCGAAGGACGCGCCGGGCGCGAAGGCGGCGAGCAAGTCCCCCTCCACGGGCGGGGGTTCGGCCTCCGGGACGGACGGCTCCAGCGGCCTGAGCGGCAACGTCAAGGTCGGCGCCGTCGCGGTGGCGGCCGCCGTGCTCGCCCTGTTCGGCCTCACCCGGCTGCGGCGCAGGCGCTGAACCGGGAGGCCGTAGGCACGGGAAGGGCGGCACCACCGAGCGATCGGTGGTGCCGCCTGTCGTCCGCCGTCCGCGGGCGGAACGGTCAGAGCTTCTCGATCACGTAGTCGATGCACTTCGTCAGCGCCTCGACGTCCGCCGGGTCGATCGCCGGGAACATCGCCACGCGCAGCTGGTTGCGGCCGAGCTTGCGGTACGGCTCCGTGTCGACGACGCCGTTGGCGCGCAGCACCTTGGCGACGGCGGCCGCGTCGATCTCGTCGGCGAAGTCGATCGTGCCGATGACCTGCGAGCGCTTGGCCGGGTCCGTGACGAACGGGGTCGCGTACTTCGACTCCTCCGCCCAGCTGTACAGGCGGGTCGAGGAGTCCTTGGTGCGCGCCGTCGACCAGGCCAGGCCGCCCTGCTCGTTGATCCACTCCAGCTGCTCGTTCAGCAGGAACAGGGTCGTGAGCGCCGGGGTGTTGTACGTCTGGTTCTTGCGCGAGTTGTCGATCGCCGTCGGCAGCGAGAAGAACTCGGGGATGTGGCGGCCGGACGCGTGGATCCGCTCGGCGCGCTCGATCGCGGCCGGGGAGAACACGCCGATCCACAGGCCGCCGTCGGAGGCGAAGGACTTCTGCGGGGCGAAGTAGTAGACGTCCGTCTCGGCGATGTCGACGGGCAGGCCGCCGGCGCCGGAGGTCGCGTCGACCAGGACCAGCGCGCCCTCGTCGGCGCCCGCGACGCGCTGGAGCGGCGCGGCGACACCCGTGGAGGTCTCGTTGTGCGTGAAGGCGTACACGTCGACGCCCGCCTCGGCCTGCGGCTCCGGGTGGGTGCCCGGGTCGGAGGAGACGACGGTCGGCTCGGCGAGCCACGGCGCGAGCTTGGCGGCCTTCGCGAACTTCGAGCTGAACTCGCCGAACGTGAGGTGCTGCGACTTGTTCTCGATCAGGCCGTGCGTCGCGACGTCCCAGAACGCGGTCGAGCCGCCGTTGCCGAGGACGACCTCGTAGCCCTCGGGGAGCTGGAACAGGGAGCTGATGCCTTCGCGGACCTTGCCGACGAGGTTCTTGACCGGGGCCTGGCGGTGGGAGGTGCCGAGAAGGGACGTCCCGGTGGCGGCCAGGGCGTCCAGCGCCTCCACCCGCACCTTGGAGGGACCCGCGCCGAAACGGCCGTCCGCGGGCTTGATGTCAGCAGGAATCTGGATGTCAGCCACGAGGCGAGGTTAGCCGGTGGAGGAAACCTGGGTGAAACCTCGTCCGTCGGATGAGACGGCGCCTCGCGCACGCGTTCGGCCGATGTGCGAGGACGCCCCGGCTGATGTGATGGGCGCATGGCACGACGGGCGACGGAACGGGCGACGGGGCAGGCCATGGAGCGGGCCACGGGGCAGGCCCCGGGGCAGGCCCCGGGGCAGGCCCCGGGGCAGGTCAGGGAAGAGGCGGCCGAACTGGCCGCGCGGCTGCGCGCGGCCGTCCGGGGCGAGGTGCGCTTCGACGCCGGTTCCCGGGCGCTCACGACCATGGACGCCTCCAACTACCGGCGTGTCCCCCTCGGCGTGGTCGCCCCGCGGGACGCCGACGACGTGGCGGCCGTACTGGAGGTCTGCCGGGCGCACGGCGTGCCCGTCGTGCCGCGGGGCGGCGGCACCTCCATCGCCGGGCAGGCCACCGGCACCGGCGTCGTCCTGGACTTCACCCGGCACATGAACCGGCTGCTCGCCCTGGACCCGGCCGCCCGCACGGCCGTGGTCCAGCCGGGGCTCGTCCTCGACCGGCTCCAGGAGGCCGCCGCCCCGCACGGCCTGCGCTTCGGCCCCGACCCCTCCACCCACAGCCGCTGCACGCTCGGCGGGATGATCGGCAACAACTCCTGCGGCTCGCACTCCGTCGCCTGGGGCACCACCGCCGACAGCGTGCGCGAGCTGCACGTGCTGACCGCGCGCGGCGAGCGGCTGCGCCTCGGCCGCGGCTGGGCGGGCGCCCCGGCCGGACTGCGGGAGCTGGCCGAGGGCGAACTCGCCCGGCTGCGCACCGGGTTCCCCGACCTGCCCCGCCGTATCTCCGGCTACGCCCTGGACGCGCTGCTGCCCGAGCGCGGCGCCGACGTCGCCCGTTCCTGGTGCGGGTCCGAGGGCACCCTCGCCGTGCTGACGGAGGCGGTCGTCACGCTCGTCGAGGCGCCGCCCGCCCGTGCCCTCGCGGTCCTCGGCCACGCCGACGAGTCCGCCGCCGCCGAGGCCGCGGCCGGCCTGCTGCCGTTCGGGCCGCTCACGGTCGAGGGGATGGCCCGGGACCTGGTGCGGGACCCGGCCGCCGCCGGACTGCCGCGCGGCGGCGCCTGGCTGTTCGTGGAGACCGGCGGCGCGAGCGGGGCCGAGGCCCGCGCGCGTGCCGAGGCGATCGCCCGCGCGGCGGACGGCACCGCGACCCTCGTCGTCACCGACCCGGCCGCGCAGCGCGCCCTGTGGCGCATCCGCGAGGACGCCGCCGGTACGGCGACCCGGATGCGCGACGGCAGCGAGGCGTGGCCCGGCTGGGAGGACTGCGCGGTGCCGCCCGCCCGGCTCGGCCCCTATCTCCGGGAGTTCCGGTCGCTGCTCGCCGCGCACGGACTGCGCGGCACGCCCTACGGCCACTTCGGCGACGGCTGCATCCACGTGCGGATCGACTTCGACCTGGTCACCGCGGCGGGCGTGGCGCGCTTCCGCCGCTTCTCCGAGGAACTGGCCGCCCTCGTCGTCGCCCACGGCGGCTCGCTCTCGGGCGAGCACGGCGACGGGCAGGCCCGCGCCGAACTCCTGCCGGTGATGTACGGCCCCGAACTGGTCGGCGTGTTCGAGCGCGCCAAGGCCGTCTGGGACCCCGACGACCTGCTCAACCCCGGCATCCTGGTCCGGCCCGCCCCGCTCGACGCCGACCTGCGGTTCTCGGTCCTGCCGCGCCGCCCCGTCGACGTGGCCTTCGGTTACCCGGCCGACGGCGGCGACTTCGCGGCGGCGGTGCGCCGCTGCGTCGGCGTCGCCAAGTGCCGTACGACGACGGCCGCCGGACCCGCCGTCATGTGCCCGTCGTTCCGGGCGACCGGCGAGGAGGCCCACTCCACGCGCGGCCGGGCCCGGCTGCTGCACGAGATGCTCGCCGGGGAGGTGGTCACGGACGGCTGGCGCTCGACGGAGGTCCGTGACGCGCTCGACCTGTGCCTGGCCTGCAAGGGCTGCCGCTCGGACTGCCCGGTCGGCGTCGACATGGCCACGTACAAGGCGGAGTTCCTGCACCACCACTACGCCGGGCGCCGCCGCCCCGCCGCGCACTACGCCCTCGGCCGTCTCCCGCGCTGGCTGCGCCTGGTGGCGCTGACCCGCACGGCCCGGCTGGTCAATACGCTGGCGTCGGTGGGGTTCCTGGCCCGCGCGGCCAAGCGGCTGGCGGGGATCTCGCCGGGGCGGGAGATCCCGCGGCTGGCACGGGAGACGTTCAGCGGGTGGTGGGCACGGCGGACGGCCGTATCCGGGGGGCGGCGAACGGGCGCCCCCGGCGTCCCGTCCGTCGTGCTGTGGCCCGACACCTTCACCGAGCACCTGGCGCCCGGGGTCGGCCGTGCGGCCGTGACCGTGCTGGAGGCGGCCGGGCTGCGGGTGACGCTGCCGCCCGCCGGGCCGCCGCGCCGGGGCCGGGTCTGCTGCGGACTGACGTACGTCTCCACGGGCCAGCTCGGCCAGGCCCGCGCCACCCTGCGCCGCACCCTCGACCTCATGGCACCCGTGCTCCGCGACGAGGTGCCCGTCGTCGTCCTGGAGCCGAGCTGCGCCGCCGCCCTCCGGGCCGACCTGCCCGAACTCCTCCACGACGACCCGCGCGCGGCGCGCCTCGCGGCGGCGGTCGTCACCTTCGCGGAGGCCCTGGAGCGCCACGCTCCCGGCTGGGTGCCGCCCACGCTGGACCGCCCGGTGACCGGCCAGACCCACTGCCACCAGCACGCGGTGCTGGGCGACACCGCCGACCGCGCGCTGCGCGCCGCCGCGGGCCTGACCGGGGAACTGAGCGGCGGCTGCTGCGGCCTCGCGGGCAACTTCGGTTTCGAGCGCGGCCACGAGGAGGTCTCGGCGGCCTGCGCGGAGGAGCAGCTGCTGCCCGCGGTGCGGGAGGCGGCCGACGGCACGGTGGTCCTGGCGGACGGCTTCTCCTGCCGCACCCAGCTGGAGCAGCTCGCCGGGGTGCGGGGCCGACACCTGGCGGAGGTGCTCGCCGAGGCGCTGGAGGGCGGACCGGGCGCGTCCCGGACAGCCGACTCCCAGCTTCCATAAGCCCGCTCTCAGATTTATCAGAGGAATCTCAGGTTGCGGCCGCGAACACAGGATTCGCCCAGCAATTCACAGCGTGTCCTATCCGTTATAGAGCCGACTTTGCCGTTGCTTGGGGTGAGTGGCGTGTAAGTTTCTGGATGCCGGGAGCCGGACGCGGAAATCCCGGGACAATCCAGAACGGTGAATACCTAGGAGACGGAATGAGCTTCAAGAAGCTGGCCCCGCTGCCCCCGAAGCCCAAGTCGAAGCAGCTTCCCCCGCCGCCGAAGCCGAAGCCGAAGAAGAAGCACCAGCCCGCCCCGCAGCCCAAGCCGCTGCCCGGCCACGGCGCCTGATCCGACACCGGTCGGCAGGCGGCAGGAGAAGGGGGCCGACGGTGCACCGTCGGCCCTCCTGCATTTCCGCGAAAAAAGTCAGCGACCTCTTTTGATAATGCGCGGAAGAATGTGACGCCGGACTGAGAAGGGGAATATGCCGTGGTGGACGAGGTCCGATACGACGATGAATCCGACGACGAACTCGACCACGAGGACTCCCCGACCATTCCCGCCCGCGACGCCTTCCGGCGTTTCTGGCCGCTGACCAGGGGACTGCGCGGCCGGCTCATGGCCGTCTGGCTGTGCACGGTGGTCGCCGCGCTCGCCGAGACCGAGGCGATCCTGCTCTTCAGCGATCTGACCGACCACGCCCTGGAGAAGGGCTCGCTGAGCGCGTTCTGGGAACCGGCCGTGAAATGGCTCGGCGTCGCCGTCGTCGGCGCGCTCGTCGCCTACGCGGGCAACTCGCTGGCCGCGCTGCTCACCGAGCGGTTCGTGATGCGGCTGCGCGAGCACGTCTTCGACCACGTGCAGCAGCTCCCGCCGCACTTCTTCCAGCGGCACCGGCAGGGCGACCTGCTGTCCCGGCTGACCAGCGACATCGAGGCCATCGAGACGATGGTCGTGTCCGGCCTGGTCGGCGCGGCCTCCGCCGCCTTCAGCGCGCTCTTCTACGCCGCCGCCGCGTTCTGGCTGCGCTGGGACCTGGCCGCGGCGACCTTCGTCCTCGCCCCGCTGTTCTGGCTGGCGGCCCGGCGCTTCTCCGGCTCGATCAAGGACGTCTCCCGCGAGGGCCGCGTCGCCGACGGCGCGATCACCTCCGTGGTCGAGGAGTCCCTCGGCAACATCGTCCTCACCCAGGCCTACGACCGGCGCGACGCGGAGAAGCGGCGGCTGCACGAGGAGGCGACCGCCTGGTTCCGTGCCTCCGTCCGCTCCACCCGGCTCAACGAGGCCTACGAGCAGCTCGTCCAGGTCATCGAGACGGTGTGCGTGCTCGCGGTGATCGGCATCGGCGCCTGGGAGATCTCCACCGGCCGGATGACCCTCGGCCAGCTCCTCGCCTTCGCCGCGTTCCTCGGCTACCTCTACCCGCCCGTCCGCGGCCTCGCCCAGCTCGGGCTGACCGTCACCGCGGCCACCGCCGGCGCCGAGCGGCTCATCGAGATCCTCGACGTGCCGCCCGCGGTCGCCGACCCCCGGCACGCCGTCGACACCGGCCGCCCGGACGGCACCGTCGAGGTCCGCGACGTCTCCTTCACCTACCCCGGCACGGACAAGGCCGCCCTGACGGACCTCTCCTTCACCGTCAGCCCCGGCGAGCTGGTGATCGTCACCGGACCGAGCGGCGCGGGCAAGTCGACGGTCTCCAAACTCCTCCTGCGGTTCTACGACCCCGACGCCGGCGAGCTGCTCCTCGACGGCGTCCCGCTGCGCGACCTGCCGCTCTCCCGGCTGCGCGCCTACGTCACCCTGCTCCCGCAGGAGACCCTCGTGCTGCACGACACCGTCCGCGCCAACATCGCCTGCGGCCGCCCCGGCGCCAGCGAGCAGGCGATCGTGGAGGCGGCGAAGGCGGCCGACGCGCACGACTTCATCGTCCGGCTCCCCGACGGCTACGACACCCGGGTCGACCCGCACTCGGCGCGCCTCTCCGGCGGCCAGCTGCAACGCCTCGCCATCGCCCGCGCGATCCTGCGCGACGCCCCCGTCCTGGTGCTCGACGAGCCGACCACGGGCCTGGACTCGATGGCCGCCCGCCGGGTCGTGAAGCCGCTGCGCCGCCTGATGACCGGCCGCACGACCATCATGATCACGCACGACCTGAACCTCGCCCCCGACGCCGACCGCATCCTCGTCGTCGACCGGGGCCGGATCGTCGAGACGGGCCGCCACGACGAGCTGCTGGCCCGGGGCGGCGCGTACGCGCGGCTGCACCGCTCGCAGAACAACGCCGTCATGGACACCGGCGAGCTGCGGCTCCCGCTGTTCGCGGAGCCCCCGGCCCCCGACACGTACGAGCCGTACGCGCAGCAGGGGCAGGGGCCGGAGCAGTGGCAGCCGTACCCGCAGCAGCCGCACCCGGAGCAGCAGCCACATCCGCAGCAGCCCTGGCCCTACGTCTACGAGGCCCCCTACGGAACCGTCGCCACCTCCCTTTCCGACGGCCGCCCCCTCTTCCGCGACGAGGCCGCCCCCTGGCCCGGCATCTGACATCCCGCCCGGCATCTGAGACAGTGGCAAAAGCAGTTCACACGCCTGACCGAGTCCATTACCCTGGACCCGGAAGTCCATCAGGTTGAACGAATCTCCCTGAGTCCAGAGTCCAGAGCCGAGCCCCCGTGGAACGCCCGTGAGCACCCCCAGCGCCTCCCAGGCAGCCGCCGCCGCGGCCGCCACCGCCCCGACCGCGCCCCAGCCGGCCGGGAGCGCCGCCGCGCCGACCGGCGCCGGACCGGCCCCGACGGGCGTGCCGCACCGCTGGGCCGCCCTCGGCCCGGTCGGTCTCGTCCTCGCGGGCGGGATCTCCGTGCAGTTCGGCGGCGCGCTGGCGGTCACGCTGGTTCCGCGGGCGGGCGCGCTCGGCGTCGTGACGCTGCGCCTGCTGGTGGCCGCGATCGTCCTGCTCGTGGTCTGCCGGCCGCGGCTGCGCGGCCACTCGCGCGCCGACTGGGGGACGGTCGTCGTCTTCGGCATCACCATGGGCGCGATGAACGGGCTCTTCTACCAGTCCATCGCCCGCATCCCGCTGGGCACCGCCGTCACCCTGGAGGTGCTGGGCCCGCTGGCCCTGTCCGTCCTGGCCTCCCGCAGGGCGGTCAACGCGATCTGGGCGGCCCTCGCGCTCGCCGGTGTCTTCCTCCTCGGCGGCGGCGGCTTCGACGGCCTCGACCCGGCGGGCGTGGCGTTCGCGCTCGGCGCCGGGGCCATGTGGGCGGCGTACATCGTCTTCAGCGCCCGCACCGGCCGCCGCTTCCCGCAGGCGGACGGCCTGGCCCTCGCGATGGCAGTGGCCGCCCTGCTGTTCCTCCCGCTCGGCATCGCGGAGTCCGGCACACGGCTGCTGAACCCGACCACCATCGCGCTCGGCTCGGGCGTCGCCGTCCTCTCCTCGGTGCTGCCCTACACCCTCGAACTGCTGGCCCTGCGCCGCCTGCCCGCGTCCACGTTCGCGATCATGATGAGCCTGGAACCGGCCATCGCGGCGACGGCCGGCTTCCTGATCCTGGACCAGGCCCTTTCCGCGATGCAGGCGGCGGCGATCGCCTTGGTCATCGCGGCGAGCATGGGCGCGGTCCGCACCCAGGTGGGTCGCCGCAAGCCGACGGTCCCGGACGTTCCGTAGTCCCTCGCGTCAGCGGAGCGCCCCCACGAACGCCCGGAAGGCGACGCCGGACACGGTCACGACTCCGGCACCGGTGTGCTTGGAGTCGCGCACGGCGACGCGGGGTGCCATGTCGGCGACCTCGACGCAGTCACCTCCGGTACCGCCGCTGTGGGACGACTTGCGCCAGGTGGCACCGTTGAGCGGAGCGCACTCGACGCACTGACCTCCGGTGTCTCCGCTGCGCGAAGACCTACGCCAGTTCGCGCCTGTCAGATCTTGGCCCGTTCCCATAGCGCCCCTCCATCACCCGTGCGATCAGAGCAGCCGAGCCCTCTGCGGAGAGCGCCGCAGCCTGAAGTTGATCGTAACGGAGTGAACTCTCTTTCAAGGCCTGCGGATTGGCTGTCATGTGGCCTTGGATGAAGTCCTCTGTGTAGACCACGTCAGGCTCCTTCTCGAAGCGCAGCACGGCGAACGACCCCATCAGGGCGGTGTGTGCACCGACCTCGAACGGCAGCACCTGCACCTTGATCCACGGCTGTTGCTGGAGAGCCAGCAGGTGTCGCAACTGCTCCCGCATGACCTCCCGGCCGCCTATCTCCTGGTGCAACACGGCCTCGCTCAGAATCACCCATGCGACCGGTGGGTGTTCCTGGGCCAGGATGCGTTGGCGCTCCAAGCGTGCGGCCACCCTCGCGTCCAGCCCCGTCTTGTCTCGTACGCCGAGCACGGCGCGGGCGTATGCCTCGGTCTGGAGCAGGCCGTCCACTAGTTGCGACTGGTAGGTCGAGATATAGGCCGCCCGCGCCTCCATCTCCGCATACGGCTGGAACCAGCTCGGCAACTGGCTGCGCAGCACCAGCCCCACCAGCCGGGAGAACAGCCCACCCGTCTCCAGCGCCATGTCCAACCGCTCGGAGAGATCCCGTTGCGGCACCCGCGCCGCCGTCTCGATCTGCCCGATCAGGGACCCCGTGCAGAACACGATCGTGCCCAGCTGCGCCAGCGTCAGGCCGGCCGCCTCTCGCGCCCTGCGCAGCTCGTAGCCGTAGTAGTCCAAGGGTGACGCGCTCGGGTCCAGTTCGCGGCTTCGCATGTCGACCACCTCCCATGACTCACGGTAGCGACCCGGACGCAAACAGATACGGCCCTGTGGATAACTTATTCATGCAAGCACGCTTGATTGTTTCTGGGGCCGCTGACATGCTCCCCCCATGGCTGACCCGACGCCCGTGATCGACGATCTGTGTGCGGAGAGCGACGAGCTCGACCGGCTGGTGGCCGCGGCGGGGCCGGAGGTGTGGGCGCTGGACACGCCCGCCGCCGGCTGGACCGTCGCCCACCAGATCGCGCACCTCGCCTGGACCGACCACCATTCCGTGCTGGCCGTGACGGACCAGGACGCCTTCTCCCGCGAGGTCGAGAAGGCGCTGGCCCAGCCCGGCGACTTCGTGGACGTGGGTGCGGAGGAGGGCGCGAAGAAGCCCCCCGAGCAGTTGCTCGCGGACTGGCGGGCCGGGCGCAAGGCGCTGGCCGACGCGCTGCGGGCGGCGCCCGCGGGGGCGCGTTTCCCCTGGTACGGGCCGCCGATGGCCGCCGCCTCGATGGCGACCGCGCGGCTGATGGAGACCTGGGCGCACGGACTCGACGTGGCCGACGCGCTGGGTGTCGTACGCGAGCCCACCGACCGGCTGCGGCACATCGCCCGGCTCGGCGTGCGCACCCGCGACTTCGCCTTCGGGGTGAACGGACTCCAGGTCCCGGAGGAGGAGTTCCGTATCGAGCTGACCGCGCCCTCCGGCGGGATCTGGGCGTTCGGCCCCGAGGACGCGGACCAGCGCGTGACCGGGCCCGCCCTCGACTTCTGCCTGCTCGTCACCCAGCGCGCCCACCGCGCCGACCTCGCGCTGACCGCCGAGGGCGAGGCCGCCGACCGCTGGCTGGACATCGCCCAGGCCTTCGCCGGACCGTCCGGCGGCGGCCGCCCGCCGAAGGGGGAGGCGGCCCCGTGACGGCCGAAGGAGGAGACGGCCCCGTGACGGCGGCCCTGCGCATCGGCAACGCCTCCGGGTTCTACGGCGACCGCTTCGACGCCCTGCGCGAGATGCTCACCGGCGGCCCGCTCGACGTCCTCACCGGGGACTATCTCGCCGAGCTGACCATGCTGATCCTCGGCCGGGACCGGCTGAAGGACCCCACCGCCGGGTACGCCCGCACCTTCCTGCGCCAGCTGGAGGAGACCCTCGGGCTCGCCCACGAGCGCGGCGTGAAGATCGTGACCAACGCGGGCGGGCTCAACCCGGCCGGGCTCGCCGCCGCCGTACGGGAACTCGCGGACCGGCTGGGTGTGCCGGTGCGGGTCGCCCACGTCGAGGGCGACGACCTGACCGCCCGGTACCCGGGCACCCTCGCCGCCCACGCCTACCTCGGCGGCTTCGGCATCGCCGAGTGCCTGCGCGCGGGCGCGGACATCGTGGTGACCGGCCGGGTCACCGACGCGGCCCTGGTCACCGGGCCTGCCGCCGCCCACTTCGGCTGGGGGCCCGGCGACCACGACCGGCTCGCGGGCGCGGTCGTCGCCGGGCACGTGCTGGAGTGCGGCACCCAGGCCACCGGCGGCAACTACGCCTTCTTCCAGGACGGCGACGTGCGCCGGCCCGGCTTCCCGCTCGCCGAACTGCACGAGGACGGCAGCTGCGTCGTCACCAAGCACGACGGCACCGGCGGCTTCGTCGACGTCGGCACGGTCACCGCCCAGCTGCTCTACGAGACGGCGGGCGCCCGGTACGCGGGACCCGACGTCACCGCCCGCCTGGACACCGTACGGCTCACGCAGGACGGGCCCGACCGGGTGCGGATCGACGGGGTGCGGGGCGAGGCACCGCCGCCCACGCTGAAGGTCGGCCTCAACACGTTCGGCGGCTTCCGCAACGAGGTCGCCTTCGTCCTCACCGGACTCGACGTCGAGGCCAAGGCCGCCCTGGTGCGGGCGCAGATGGAGGACGCGTTCGACCGCGCCAAGTCCCGCCCCGCGGACGTCCGCTGGGACCTCGTGCGCACCGACCGCGCCGACGCGGACACCGAGGAGACGGCCAGCGCGCTGCTCCGGCTGGTCGTGCGCGACCCCGACCAGGCCGCCGTCGGACGCGCCCTGAGCGGGGCCGCGATCGAGCTGGCCCTCGCCAGTTACCCGGGCTTCAACGTCCTCGCCCCGCCCGGAAAGGGCGCGCCCTACGGGGTGTTCGAGGCCGACCACGTGCCCCAGGGGGAGGTCCCGCACGTGGCCGTCCTGCCCGAGGGGCGCCGTATCGACGTCGAACCCGCCTCGGACACGCGCCCGTTGGTGCACGTGCCCGAGCCGTCGCTGCCCGAGCCGCTGCCCGCCGGACCGGTCCGGCGCGCCCCGCTCGGGCTCGTCGCGGGCGCGCGCAGCGGCGACAAGGGCGGGGACGCCAACGTCGGCGTGTGGGCGCGCACCGACGACGCCTGGCGGTGGCTCGCCCACGAGCTGACCGTCGAGCGGTTCCGGGAGCTGATCCCGGAGAGCGCCCCGCTGACCGTCGTACGGCACGTGCTGCCCGGTCTGCGCGCCCTGAACTTCGTGGTGGAGGGAGTGCTCGGCGCGGGCGTCGCCTCCCAGCACCGTTTCGACCCGCAGGCCAAGGCCCTCGGCGAATGGCTGCGCTCCCGCCACCTGGACATCCCGGAGGCCCTGCTGTGACCGTCCTGTCCTCCCAACTGGACATCGCGAGCCCGGACTTCCGGGCGCACCGCGAGACCATGCTCGGCAAGCTCGCCGACCTGGAGACCGAGCACGCCAAGGCGCTGGCCGGCGGCGGCGAGAAGTACGTGCAGCGCCACCGCGGGCGCGGCAAGCTCCTCGCCCGCGAGCGCATCGAGTTGCTCCTCGACCCGGACACGCCGTTCCTGGAGCTGTCCCCGCTGGCCGCGTGGGGCAGCGAGTACGCGGTCGGCGCGTCCCTGGTCACCGGGATCGGCGTGGTCGAGGGCGTCGAGTGCCTGATCACCGCCAACGACCCGACCGTGCGCGGCGGCGCGAGCAACCCGTGGAGCCTGAAGAAGGCCCTGCGCGCCAACGACATCGCACTCGCCAACCGGCTGCCCTGCATCAGCCTGGTGGAGTCCGGCGGCGCCGACCTGCCCTCGCAGAAGGAGATCTTCATCCCCGGGGGCGCGATCTTCCGCGACCTGACCCGGCTCTCGGCGGCGGGCATCCCCACCGTGGCGGTCGTGTTCGGCAACTCGACCGCGGGCGGCGCGTACGTCCCCGGCATGTCCGACCACGTCATCATGGTCAAGGAGCGCGCCAAGGTGTTCCTCGGCGGGCCGCCGCTGGTGAAGATGGCCACCGGCGAGGAGAGCGACGACGAGTCGCTCGGCGGCGCGGAGATGCACGCGCGCGTGTCGGGCCTCGCCGACTACTTCGCGGTCGACGAGCGCGACGCGCTGCGCCAGGCCCGCCGGGTCGTGGCCCGCCTCAACCACCGTAAGGCGTACGGCGATCCGGCCCCGGCCGAGCCGCCCAAGTACGACCCGGAGGAACTCCTCGGGATCGTCCCCGGCGACCTGAAGATCCCCTTCGACCCGCGCGAGGTCATCGCCCGGATCGTCGACGGCTCCGACTTCGACGAGTTCAAGCCGCTGTACGGCACCAGCCTGACCACCGGCTGGGCCGCCCTGCACGGCTACCCGGTCGGCATCCTCGCCAACGCCCAGGGCGTGCTGTTCAGCGAGGAGTCGCAGAAGGCGGCGCAGTTCATCCAGCTCGCCAACCAGCGCGACATCCCGCTGCTGTTCCTGCACAACACCACCGGCTACATGGTCGGCAGCCGCTACGAGCAGGGCGGCATCATCAAGCACGGCGCGATGATGATCAACGCGGTCTCCAACTCGCGCGTGCCGCACCTGTCCGTGCTGATGGGCGCCTCCTACGGCGCCGGGCACTACGGCATGTGCGGGCGCGCCTACGACCCGCGCTTCCTGTTCGCGTGGCCCAGCGCCAAGTCCGCCGTCATGGGTCCGCAGCAGCTGGCCGGCGTGCTGTCCATCGTCGCCCGGCAGTCGGCCGCCGCGCGCGGGCTGCCGTACGACGACGAGGCGGACGCCGGGCTGCGCGCCATGGTGGAGCAGCAGATCGAGTCCGAGTCCCTGCCGATGTTCCTGTCGGGGCGGCTGTACGACGACGGCGTCATCGACCCGCGCGACACCCGCACCGTGCTCGGCCTGTGCCTGTCGGCCATCCACACCGCGCCCTTCGAGGGCGCGCGCGGTGGCTTCGGCGTCTTCCGGATGTGAGGGCCATGATCACTTCTGTACTGGTGGCGAACCGCGGCGAGATCGCCTGCCGCATCTTCCGCACCTGCCGCGACCTCGGCATCCGCACGGTCGCCGTGCACTCGGACGCCGACGCGGGCGCGCTGCACACGCGCGTGGCCGACACGGCCGTACGGCTGCCGGGCGCGGCGCCCGCGGAGACGTATCTGCGCGGCGACCTGATCGTGAAGGCGGCCGTCGCCGCCGGCGCGGACGCCGTCCACCCCGGCTACGGCTTCCTCTCCGAGAACGCCGACTTCGCGCGCGCCGTCCTGGACGCGGGCCTGGCCTGGATCGGCCCGCCGCCCGAGGCGATCGAGGCGATGGCGTCCAAGACCCGCGCCAAGGAGCTCATGGGGCTCGCGTCCCTGACCGACGTCACCGAGGCCGACCTGCCGGTGCTGGTGAAGGCGGCCGCGGGCGGCGGGGGGCGCGGTATGCGCGTCGTGCGCCTGCTGGACGAGCTGGGCGACGCCCTGGAGAGCGCGCGCGCCGAGGCCGCGAGCGCCTTCGGGGACGGCGAGGTCTTCGTCGAGCCCTACCTCGAAGGCGGCCGCCACGTCGAGGTGCAGATCCTCGCCGACACCCACGGCACGGTGTGGGCGCTCGGCACCCGCGACTGCTCCCTCCAGCGGCGCCACCAGAAGGTCATCGAGGAGGCGCCCGCGCCCGGCCTGTCCGACGCGCTCCAGGAGGAGCTGCGCACGCTGGCCGTGCGCGCCGCGCGCGCCGTCGACTACGCCGGCGCGGGCACCGTGGAGTTCCTCGTCGAGGGCGAGCGGGCGCACTTCCTGGAGATGAACACCCGCCTCCAGGTGGAACACCCGGTCACCGAGGCCGTGTTCGGCGTCGACCTGGTCGCGCTCCAGATCGCCGTCGCCGAGGGCGGCGCCCTGGACGCCGAACCGCCCGCGCCCCGCGGCCACGCCGTCGAGGCCCGCCTGTACGCGGAGGACCCGGCGCGCGGCTGGGCCCCGCAGACCGGCACCCTGCACCGCCTGGACGTGCCCGACACCATCCGCCTGGACACCGGGCTCACCGGCGGCGACGAGATCGGCGTGCACTACGACCCGATGCTCGCCAAGGCCGTCGCCCACGCGCCCACGCGCGCGGAGGCCGTGCGCAAGCTGGCCGGAGCGCTGGAGCGGGCCCGCATCCACGGCCCCGTCACCAACCGCGACCTCCTCGTGCGCTCCCTGCGCCACGAGGAGTTCACGAGCGGCCGCATGAACACCGGCTTCTACGACCGCCACCTCGCCGCCCTCACCACGCCCGAGCCGGACCCGTGGGCGCCGCTCGCCGCCGCCCTCGCGGACGCGCACGGCCGCTCCCGCTTCGGCGGCTGGCGCAACCTGTCCTCGCAGCCGCAGACCAAGCGCTACGCCCTCGGCGACGAGGAGGTCGAGGCCGCCTACCGGCACACCCGCGACGGCCTCGCCGCGGACGGCGTGCGGGTCGTGCACGCCGACGCCGCCCTCGTCGTCCTCGAGGTGGACGGTGTACAGCGCCGGTTCGAGGTGGCCCGCCACGGCGACCGCGTGCACGTCAACAACACCGCGCTCACCGTCCTGCCCCGCTTCCCCGACCCGGCCGCCCAGCGCGCCCCCGGCTCGCTGCTCGCGCCCATGCCCGGCACGGTCGTCAAGGTCGCCGAGGGGCTCGCGGTCGGATCTCCCGTCGAGGCCGGTGAACCGATCGTGTGGCTCGAAGCGATGAAGATGCAGCACCGCATCTCCGCACCGGTCACCGGGACCCTGACAGCTCTGCACGCCAAGCCCGGCCAGCAGGTCGAGGTTGGCATGTTGCTGGCGGTAGTACAGGAAGCCTAGGGGCGCGGGGAACTGCGCGAACGACCACGAACGACCCGCACTCTCCAGACGGCCAGCAGTCGCCTTCTCTTAGGAGCCCCATGAGTCCCGTCATCGAATCCGACGAACACAAAGCGCTCCGCGCCGCGGTCGCCGCGCTCGGCAAGCGCTACGGCCGCGCGTACCTGACGGCGCTCGCCGCCGAGGGCGGCCACCCCGACGAGCTGTGGGCGGAGGCCGGCAAGCTGGGCTACCTGGGCGTGAACCTGCCCGAGGAGCACGGCGGCGGGGGCGGCGGCATCGCGGAGCTGTCCATCGTCCTGGAGGAGCTGGGCGCGGCGGGCTGCCCGCTGCTGATGATGGTGGTCTCGCCCGCCATCTGCGGCACCGTCATCGCCCGCTTCGGCACCGAGTCGCAGAAGCAGGCGTGGCTGTCCGGACTCGCCGACGGCAGCCGCACCATGGCCTTCGGCATCACCGAGCCCGACGCGGGGTCCAACTCGCACCGGATCACCACCACCGCCCGCCGCGACCCGGACAGCGGCGACTGGCTGCTCACCGGCCGCAAGGTGTTCGTCTCCGGCGTGGACATCGCCGACGCCACCCTCATCGTCGGCCGCACCGCCGACGCCCGCACCGGCTCCCTCAAGCCCTGCCTGTTCATCGTCCCGCGCGACGCCCCCGGCTTCCAGCGCCGCGCCATCGACATGGAACTCAGCGCCGCGGAGAAGCAGTTCGAGCTCGTGCTCGACGACGTACGGCTGCCCGCCGACGCCCTGGTGGGCGACGAGGACGCGGGGCTGCTCCAGCTGTTCGCCGGGCTCAACCCCGAGCGGATCATGACGGCCGCCTTCGCGATCGGCATGGGCCGCTTCGCCCTCGCCCGCGCCGTGGAGTACGCGCGCGAGCGGACCGTCTGGAAGGCCCCCATCGGCGCCCACCAGGCCATCGCCCACCCGCTCGCCCAGGCCCACATCGACCTCGAACTCGCCCGCCTGATGATGCAGAAGGCCGCCGCCCTCTACGACGCCGGGGACGACATCGGCGCCGGAGAGGCCGCCAACATGGCCAAGTACGCGGCGGGGGAGGCCTGCGTGAAGGCGGTCGACCAGGCCGTGCACACCCTCGGCGGCAACGGGCTCACGCGGGAATTCGGCCTCGCCTCGTTGATAACGGCGGCCCGCGTCTCCCGTATAGCTCCGGTGAGCCGGGAGATGATTCTCAACTACATCTCCCACCAGACCCTGGGTCTGCCCAAGTCGTACTGACCGCCGCAGCGTTGCGCGAGGAGGAACCATGTTCCGCAGCGAGTACGCCGATGTCCCGCCCGTGGAACTGCCCATCCACGAGGCGGTCCTGGGCCGCGCCGCCGAGTTCGGTGACACGCCCGCCCTGATCGACGGCACCGACGGCACCACCCTGACCTACGAGCAGCTGGACCGGTTCCACCGCCGTGTCGCGGCCGGCCTCGCCGAGGCCGGCCTGCGCAAGGGCGACGTGCTCGCGCTGCACAGCCCCAACACCATCGCCTTCCCCACCGTCTTCTACGCCGCCACCCGCGCGGGCGCCGCGGTCACCACCGTGCACCCGCTCGCCACCGCCGAGGAGTTCGCCAAACAGCTGAAGGACTCCGCGGCCCGCTGGATCGTCACCGTCTCCCCGCTCCTGGAGACCGCCCGCCGCGCCGCCGAACTCGCGGGCGGCGTCGAGGAGATCTTCGTCTGCGACAGCGCGAGCGGCCACCGTTCCGTCCTCGACATGCTGGCCTCCACCGCGCCCGAGCCGGAGGTGGAGATCGACCCCGTGGAGGACGTCGCCGCGCTGCCGTACTCCTCGGGCACGACCGGCGTGCCCAAGGGCGTCATGCTCACCCACCGGCAGATCGCCACCAACCTGGCCCAGCTCGAACCCCTCGTCGGCGCCGAGCCGGGCGAACGCATCCTGGCCGTCCTGCCGTTCTTCCACATATACGGCCTGACCGCCCTGATGAACGCGCCGCTGCGGCACGGCGCGACCGTCGTCGTGCTGCCCCGCTTCGACCTGGAGACGTTCCTCGCCGCCATCCAGAACCACCGCATCACCGGGCTGTACGTCGCCCCGCCCATCGTCCTCGCCCTGGCCAAGCACCCGGCCGTCGCCCAGTACGACCTGTCGTCGCTGAAGTACCTGCTCAGCGCCGCAGCCCCGCTGGACGCCCGGCTCGCCGCCGCCTGCTCCCAGCGCCTCGGGCTGCCGCCGGTCGGGCAGGCGTACGGCATGACGGAGCTCTCCCCGGGCACCCATGTCGTCCCGCTCGACGCCATGCACGACGCGCCCGCGGGCACCGTCGGCAAGCTCATCGCCGGCACCGAGATGCGCGTCGTCTCCCTCGACGACCCCGACAAGGACCTCGACGTCGGCGAGCCCGGCGAGATCCTCATCCGCGGCCCCCAGGTGATGAAGGGCTACCTCGGCCGGCCCGACGCCACCGCCGCGATGATCGACGCCGACGGCTGGCTGCACACCGGCGACGTCGGGCACGTCGACGCGGACGGCTGGCTGTTCGTCGTCGACCGGGTGAAGGAACTCATCAAGTACAAGGGCTTCCAGGTCGCGCCCGCCGAACTGGAGGCGCTGCTGCTCACCCACCCGGGCATCGCCGACGCCGCCGTGGTCGGCGCGTACAACGACGAAGGCAACGAGATCCCGCACGCCTTCGTCGTCCGCCAGCCCACCGCCGCGGACCTCACCGAGCAGGAGATCATGCTCTACGTCGGCGAGCGCGTCGCCCCCTACAAGCGGGTCCGCCGGATCACCTTCATCGAGGGCGTGCCCCGCGCCGCCTCCGGCAAGATCCTCCGCCGCGAACTGAGGAACCTCGCATGACCGCACTCGTCGGCCGCGCCCACGAGCGCGGCATCACCACCCTCAGCCTCGACGCCGTCGAGCGGCGCAACGCGCTGTCGGCCGCGCTGGTCGGGGAGCTCGCCGACGCGCTGACCGACTGCGGCAAGGACGCCGACGTCCGCGCGGTCGTCCTCACCCACACCGGCACCACCTTCAGCGCGGGCGCCGACCTGCGCGACCCGCCGCGTCCCGACGCCCTCGTCGGCCTGCTCCGGCAGATCGTCGAGCTGCCCAAGCCGGTCGTCGCCCGGGTCACCGGGCATGTCCGCGCGGGCGGCCTCGGCCTCCTCGCGGCCTGCGACATCGCGGCGGCCTCCGGCGCGGCGAGCTTCGCCTTCACCGAGGTCCGCATCGGTGTCGCGCCCGCCGTCATCTCGCTGCCGGTGCTGGCCCGCGCCGACCCGCGCGCCGTCGCCCGCCTCTACCTCACCGGCGAGCGCTTCGACGCCGCCGAGGCCGTGCGCACCGGGCTGCTCACCGCGGCGGGCGACGACGTGGACGCCGTACTCGAACCGGTCCTGGACGGGCTCAGGCGCTCCGCGCCCGAAGCCCTGGCCGCGACGAAAGCGCTGCTCACGGCTAGGGTGCTGGAGGCATTCGACCGGGACGCGGCGGACCTCACCGCGCTCTCGGCCCGGCTGTTCGCCTCCCCGCAGGCCCGCGAGGGGATGACGGCCTTCCTCGAACGACGGGACCCCGCATGGGTGGTGTGAGACCGGGATGGGCATGACCGCAGTCGACCGCGCTCCCAAGCAGGACCGCAGCCGGGCCACCCGGCAGCGGCTCCTGGAGGCCGCCGTGGCCTGCCTCGCCGAGCACGGCTGGGCGGGCTCCACGGTGTCCGTCGTCGCCGAGCGCGCGGGCGTCTCCCGGGGCGCGGCCCAGCATCACTTCCCCACCCGCGAGGACCTGTTCACGGCGGCCGTCGAGTACGTCGCCGAGGAACGCTCCAGCGCCCTGCGGGATCTGTTCCCGCAGGGCGCCGCCGACCGCCGCGCGGTGGTCCGCGCCCTCGTCGACCTGTTCACCGGGCCGCTGTTCCGCGCCGCCCTGCACCTGTGGGTGGCCGCGTCCGACGAGGAACAGCTGCGCGCCCGGGTCACCGAGCTGGAGGCCCGGGTCGGCCGCGAGACCCACCGCATCGCCGTCGACCTGCTCGGCGCCGACGAGTCCCGGCCGGGCGTACGCGAGAGCGTCCAGGGCCTCCTCGACATGGCCCGCGGCCTCGGCCTCGCCAACCTCCTCACGGACGACACAGCCCGCCGAGACCGGGTGGTAGCCCAATGGGCCACCCTCCTGGACACGGCCCTGGAGTAGTCCGGCGCCCGAAGGGGCGCGGGGAACCGCGCGATCAGCCCGAACGAGTCGGCACTCGCCCACGCGCCCCGGCAACCCGCGTCAGTGCGCGACCCCGGCGAACCCGGGGATGTCCTCCGGCCGACGCGCACGCGGACCGACATATTCCGCCGAAGGCCGCACCAGGCGACCGGTCCGCTTCTGCTCCAGGATGTGCGCCGACCACCCCGCCGTCCGCGCGCACGTGAACATCGACGTGAACATGTGCGCCGGCACCTCCGCGAAGTCCAGCATGATCGCCGCCCAGAACTCCACGTTCGTGGCGAGCACCCGGTCCGGCCGCCGGTTGTGCAGCTCCTCCAGCGCCGCCTTCTCCAGCGCCTCCGCGATCTCGAACCGCGGAGCGCCGAGCTCGCGCGCCGTGCGCCGCAGCACCCGCGCGCGGGGGTCCTCGGCCCGGTACACCCGGTGCCCGAAGCCCATCAGCCGCTCACCGCGGTCCAGGGCCTTCTTGACGTAGCCCACCGCGTCGCCGGTCCGCTCGATCTCCTCGATCATGCCCAGCACGCGGGAGGGCGCCCCGCCGTGCAGCGGGCCGGACATCGCGCCGACCGCCCCGGAGAGCGCGGCCGCGACATCGGCGCCGGTCGAGGCGATGACCCGGGCGGTGAAGGTGGAGGCGTTCATGCCGTGCTCGGCGGCGGAGGTCCAGTAGGCGTCGACGGCCGCGACATGCTTCGGGTCCGGCTCACCCCGCCAGCGGATCATGAAGCGCTCGACGACCGACTGCGCCTTGTCGATCTCCCGCTGCGGCACCATCGGCCTGCTCTGGCCGCGCGCGGACTGGGCGACGTACGACAGGGCCATGACGGCGGCGCGCGCGAGGTCGTCGCGGGCCCGCCGCTCGTCGATGTCGAGCAGCGGCTTCAGGCCCCACACGGGCGCGAGCATGGCGAGCGCGGACTGGACGTCCACGCGGATGTCACCGGAGTGCACGGGGATCGGGAACGGCTCGGCGGGCGGCAGTCCGGGGTTGAAGGCACCGTCGACGAGCAGGCCCCAGACGTTGCCGAAGGAGACATGACCGACCAGGTCCTCGATGTCGACGCCCCGGTAACGGAGGGCGCCGCCCTCCTTGTCCGGTTCGGCGATCTCCGTCTCGAACGCGACGACTCCTTCGAGCCCGGGTACGAAGTCGGACATCAGGCGGCTCCTCACGATGGGTACGGCGGGTGGGGGGTGCGGGTGCGGGATCGGTTCTGCGGGAAACGGGAACGGGGGCGCACCGGGGACGGGTGCGCGCAGCACCGGGACGGCACTTGAACGATATCTCCGAGTGCCACCGTTGGGGAGGGTGAGCGGCACTCAGTGCCACATATTGCCGCTCGACGCCGGATCGAGGGGACGGCGGGCGCCCTGGCCGGGACCGGGCGTCCATACGGCAAGATGACCGCGTGACCGATCGTGATCCCCTCCTCGACCCCGCCGCGATGCGCGCGCACTACCGGGCCGAGGGCCTCGACGAGACCGGCCTGGCCGCGCATCCCATGCACCAGTTCACCCGATGGTTCGAGGAGGCGGTGTCGGCCGCCGCGCGGGGACTGGTGTACGAACCGAACGCGGTGGTCGTCTCCACGGCGGACGCCCAGGGACGCCCCAGCTCACGCACGGTCCTGATGAAGGACTACGACGACCAGGGCTTCGTCTTCTACACCAACTACGACTCCCGCAAGGCCCGGGACCTCGCCGAGAACCCGCATGTCTCGCTGGTCTTCCCCTGGCACCCGATGGCCCGCCAGGTCGTCGTCACCGGCACCGCGCGCCGCACCGGCCGCGACGAGACCGCCGCGTACTTCCGCACCCGCCCGCACGGCTCGCAGCTCGGCGCCTGGGCGAGCACCCAGTCCGCGGTGATCGAGTCGCGCGCCGAACTGGACGCCGTGTACGAGGAGCTGACGGCCCGCTACCCCGAGGGCGAACAGGTGCCGGTGCCGCCGCACTGGGGCGGCTTCCGGGTGGCCCCGCAGACGGTGGAGTTCTGGGCGGGCCGCGAGAACCGCCTGCACGACCGCCTGCGCTACGTCGCCGAGGCGAACGGCGACTGGCGGGTGGAGCGCCTCAGCCCCTGAGGCGCTCGGGGCCGGGGCCGGGGGCCGGAGAAGGGCCGTACACGCAGGCGACCCGCGAGCTCGGGTCCCTCCGCCCTGCGGCGGAGGAGCCGGCCGGACGTACCGGCGAGCTCGCGGGTCGGGTGACTGCTTGGGATTGGGCCGGCTGCGTGTTTCGAGGACACGTCGGTCCGGCACCGCACAGGTGTGGTGACGGGCGCTAGCCCGCAGCCACCTCCGACGTCCGGGATGCATACATGCTCCGAACCACCTCCTCTCTTCGGTGACCACACACTACGAAGCCGACGCGAAGCGCTCAAGGGGTTTTTCGCGGATCGGGATCGAGGTCTACGCGCGCTGCTCGACGGCCGTCGCGGAAGGTGCAAAACTGGGCCATTCGGCAGGAACGGCCCCCGCACGGCGTACAACGATTCCCTCAATCTTGTGGGAACCCGCTGTGTGCTGCGTCACGGTCGAGTTGAATGATGACCAGTGAGCGAACCGACGCGCCGTTCGTGCGGACGCAGCGTGCAGGGGGTCCAGGTGAGTGCTTCCCGGCGTAGTGGGACCACCGACGAGCTGGGGCCGGACGAGCCCGAGCCCGGTCGGGACGGAGCCGACGGCTCGGGCGGTCCGGAGCTGCTCGCGGCGTTGCTCGACGGGATGGACGCGGCCCTGTGCGCCTTCGACGCGGACGGGGCGGTGACCCACTGGAACCGCGAGGCCGAGCGCATCCTCGGCTGGACCGCGGCCGAGGCCGTCGGACGGCCGGGCCTCGCCGGCTGGGCGGTGCGCAGCGCCGACGCCGAGGAGGTCGAGAAGCGGCTGCTGTCCGCGATGCACGCCCCCGGACGCCAGGTGCACGAGTTCGCGCTGCTCACCAAGGACGGCGGCCGGGTCCTGGTGCGGACGCAGTCGGCGGCCGTGCGCGGCCCGGACGGCACCCCGGCCGGGGTGTACTGCGCCTTCAGCGAGGTGCACACACAGATCGACCTGGAGCGCTCCATCGCGCTCAGCGAGGCCCTGTTCGAGGACGCCTCCTGGGGCGTCGTCCTCGTCGACGCCGACCTCAGGCCCGCCGTGCTGAACGCGTTCGCGGCCCGCGCGCTGGGCATCGGGCGCACCTCCGCGCTCGGCCGCCCGCTCGGCGAGCTGCTCGCCCAGGGCGTCGACGAGCTGGAGGGCGCGCTCACCCATGTGCTGGCCGAGGGCGCGCCGCCCGCGCCCGCCGAGCTGTGGGTGAGCGTGCGCACCGCCGAGGGCGAGAAGCGGCGCTGCTGGCGCAACGGTTTCCTGCGGCTGGCCTCGCCGCTCGCGGAGGAGCCGGTCCCGCTCGGTGTGGGCTGGCTGTTCCAGGACGTCACCGAGGCCAAGCAGAACGAGCAGGAGGCGGCGCTGCTGCGGTTCCGCGCCAGCCAGCTGCACCGGGCCGCGCGCGCCGCGGCCGAGTGCGAGGACCCGGTGGAGGCGGCCACCGTCCATCTCGACTTCGCGCTCGCCGGGTTCGCCGACCACGCGCTGATCGACCGGGTGGCGGGCGGCGCGCCGGCCGCCGGGGAGAGCGCGGGGCCGGTCCGGCTCGTGCGGGTCGCGGCGACGCCCGCGGGCGCGCCGGGGCCGAGCGTGCTCGCCGGCCGGTCCGGCATCCCGGTGCGCTACGACGACGGGCACCCGGCGCTCCAGTGTGTGGAGCGGACCGGCTCGGTGCGGGCCGACGCGGGCGGCGCGGCCGCCGAGCGGGCCCGCGAGTGGGCTCTGGCCCGCAAGTGGCCGGAGGACTCGGTGCACGCGCTGTGCGCGGTGCTGCGCAGTCGCGGCCGCACCCTCGGCGTCGTGACGTTCCTGCGCGGGGGTGGCCGCAGCCGGTTCGAGCGGGCGGACGCGACGTATGCGGAGGATGTGGCCGTACGGATCGCTGCGGCGCTGGATCTGGCGGGAATGCCGGGGCGCTGAGCGCGCGGCGGCCCTCCCCGGCACCGCGCCCCTGTCGATCATTGGTGCGGGTCGGTGGGGGCTGGTCGCGCAGTTCCCCGCGCCCCTGGGTGGGGGTTGCTCGCGCAGCTCCCCGCGCCCCTTTCAGGGGCTTGGGCAGGTGTGCCCCGTCAGGGGCGCGGGGAACTGCGCGACCAGCCACGACGAGCCCGCAGGGGTCATTCAAGGGGCGCGGGCGTCGGCGGTCGGTCCGGGTCAGGGGCGGTAGAAGATCCGGTCGCGGTACTGCTCCATGACCCGGGTGTTCCACTCGTGGCCGCCGTCGACGTTGCCGGAGCGCAACAGCGGCGGCTCGATGCCCCGGTCCGCGAGGATGCCCGCCGCCGTGGCCACGACCGCCTGCATGATCGCCGAGGTGACCACCGTCGAGGCGGGCGCGAACGGTGCCGGGATGCCCGGCGCGGTCAGCTCCGCGTCGCCGACGGCGATCCGGGAGTCGAGCACGATGTCGCAGTGGTCCCTCAGATACGTCCCCGAGACGTGCCGGGACTTGGTCTCCTCGGCGTAGGCCACCGACGTCAGGCCGACGACCTTCACACCGAGCGCGCGGGCGCTCATCGCCATCTCCACGGGCAGCGCGTTGCGCCCGGACAGAGAGATGATCACCAGCGTGTCGCCCGCGCGCAGCGGCGAGGTGCCGAGGACGGCCGAGGCGAGTCCGTCGACGCGCTCCAGCGCCGAGCCGAGCGTCGCGGGCATCACGTCGACACCGACGACACCGGGGACGGTGAGCAGGTTCATCAGGGCCAGCCCGCCGGCCCGGTAGACGACGTCCTGGGCGGGCAGCGAGGAGTGCCCCGCGCCGAACGCGAACAGCCGCCCGCCCCCCTGCACGGTGTCGGCGAGCAGCGTGCCGGCCGCGGTGATCGCGTCGGCCCCCTCGTCCCGCACCTGTTGCAGCAGCCCGATCGCCGCGTCGAAGAACTCTCCGGCCAGCGTGCCGTCGGTCATGCGCGGGGGTCCCTTCGAGGCGGGTGAACGTGTCCGCGGAGTCAGGTGCACAGGCCCGCGGACGGTGCCGCCCCGCGAACGTGTCGCGGATCACGGTGCGGTCTGGACCACAGCGCTGTCAATACGGAGTCCCCGCCGCGTACCTGCCTGTAACCGCTTGGTTTCAACGGCGCGGCACGGTTGTCGGTGGTATGCGTCAGAATTGACATCCAGGGCCAGCGCACGCGCCGGTGAGCCGTCGAGTTCCCGGCAGAGGTAACGAGGGGCACGAATGTCCGGACTGATCGACACCACGGAGATGTATCTCCGCACCATCCTCGAGCTGGAGGAAGAAGGTGTGGTCCCGATGCGCGCCCGCATCGCGGAGCGGCTCGACCAGAGCGGACCGACCGTCAGCCAGACCGTGGCGCGGATGGAGCGGGACGGCCTCGTCTCGGTGGCCAGCGACCGGCATCTGGAGCTCACCGACGAGGGCCGCCGGCTGGCGACGCGCGTGATGCGCAAGCACCGGCTCGCGGAGTGTCTGCTCGTCGACGTGATCGGCCTGGAGTGGGAGCAGGTGCACGCGGAGGCCTGTCGCTGGGAGCACGTGATGAGCGAGGCCGTGGAGCGCCGGGTGCTGGAGCTGCTGCGCCACCCCACCGAGTCGCCCTACGGCAACCCGATCCCGGGCCTGGAGGAACTGGGCGAGAAGGACGGCGCCGACCCCTTCCTGGACGAGGGCATGGTCTCGCTGGCCGACCTCGACCCGGGCGCGGACGGCAAGACGGTCGTGGTGCGCCGCATCGGCGAGCCGATCCAGACGGACGCCCAGCTGATGTACACGCTGCGGCGGGCGGGTGTGCAGCCCGGTTCGGTGGTCAGCGTGACCGAGTCCGCGGGCGGGGTGCTGGTGGGCAGCGGCGGCGAGGCGGCCGAGCTGGAGTCCGAGGTCGCCTCGCACGTCTTCGTCGCCAAGCGCTGAGCGGTCCGGGGCCCTTCCGCGCCAAGGACGTGAACATCTGTCAACTTCCGCTCGATGAGAGGAAGTTGAGGTGCGGTTTCGGACGGGGTGAATCCAAGATTCAGTGGCGCGAATCGCAGCGCTTCGGCCGTATGCGTGCGAGGCTGAACGCGCAAGGCAGAGGACCTGAGGGGGCGGGGAGGATGTGCCGCAGTCGTGAGGAGGGCCCCGGCGCCGCATGGCGCCGGGGCCTGTCCTCCCCTGTGCTGACCCGGAGCCCCGAGCTCCCAGGGTCAGTCCCCGCGGACCGGTTTCCCCGAGCGGTCCGCCCCCCGCAGAAGATCTCCCCGCGTCGGCGTCGATCATTCCTCGCGAGTGGTCACTCGAACGAGGGGGTTTGTCCGCGGAGACCCCATTTTCGAATACGTATTCGATAGGCTCGAGAGGCTCGCGGTGATCCGCAGCCGAGGTTCCCGCCGGAGGCACCGGGGAAGCACGGGACCGTGCGGGCCGCAGCGGCAGCAGATCGGGGCAGGACAGCTGGAGCGAGTGGTCCGAGCGGAGCTAGGGGGTGCCAGGGCCAATGGCGCGGCGCATCGACGTGACCGGAGCGGGGGGCGTACGCCTCGCGGCCTGGGAGTTCGGAGACCCTCCCAAGGCCGACCCGCAGCAGATCTCGGCGTACGCCATTCCGGCGCAGGGCGCGGGACACGACCACGGCGGTCCGGACGGGCGTTCCGGCGCGTACGCCGGCGGGCAGCACCATGACGGCCGTCGCCCCGGGGGCCGCGCCGATCCCGACGGGCCCCCGGGCGCCCTGTTACTCCACGGCCTGATGGGCCGCGCCTCGCACTGGGCGTCCACCGCCCGCTGGCTCTCCGGGCGCCGGCGCGCCATCGCGCTCGACCAGCGAGGCCACGGCCAGAGCGAGAAGCCCCCGCAGGCCGCCTTCAGCCGGGAGGCGTATGTCGAGGACGCGGAGGCGGCGCTCGAACAGCTCGCGCTCGCCCCGGCCGTCCTCATCGGCCACGCCATGGGCGCGCTCACCGCGTGGCAGCTGGCCGCGCGCCGCCCCGACCTGGTCTGCGGTCTGATCATCTGCGACATGCGGGCCTCCCCGCTCGGCGCCGCCTCGCAGCGCGAGTGGGCGGACTGGTTCCGGTCCTGGCCGACGCCGTTCGCCACCCTCGCGGACGTCCGGAAGTGGTTCGGCGAGGACGATCCCTGGGTGGAGCGCCCCAGCGCGGCGCGCGGCGAGTTCTACGCCGAGGTGATGCACGAGTCCGCCGACGGCTGGCGGCCGGTCTTCGATCCCGACCAGATGCTGCGCACCCGCGAGACCTGGGTGCACGACGCGCACTGGGAGGAACTGGCTCAGGTGCGATGCCCCGCACTCGTGGTGCGGGGGCTCGACGGGGAGCTGGGGCGGGCGGAGGCGCAGGAGATGGTGCGGGTGTTGCCTCTTGGCGAGTATGCGGAGGTGGCTGAGGCGGGGCATCTTGTCCACTACGACCAGCCGGAGGCTTGGCGGGCGGCTATTGAGCCGTTCCTGGATGCCGTCCACACGGCGTGACTCGCGTCGCGTCGCGTCGGTGGTCGGCTGCGGGTCGCTAGGCCTCACCCGCGCAGTTCCCCGCGCCCCTGGTCACCTGCGGGTGGGTGGGGGCTGTTCGCGCAGTTCCCCGCGCCCCTGGGGATGTGCGGCGGGGCGGGACTTGTTCGCGCAGTTCCCCGCGCCCCTGGGGGGTGTGTGGCTGGGCGGGGTTTCTTCGTGTGGTGCCTCGCGCCTCTGGGAAAGTGCGGCTGGGTGGGGGTTGCTCGCGCAGTTCCCCGCGCCCCTGAAAGGGGCGCGGGGAACTGCGCGACCAGCCACGACGAGCCCGCAGGGGTCATTCAAGGGGCGCGGGGAACTGCGCGAACAACCCCCGCCCACCCGCGGGGGAGGCATGTGAGGGGCGCGGGGAACTGCGCGAACAACCCCCACCCACCCGCGGGGGAGGCACTTGAGGGGCGCGGGGAACTGCGTGGAGGGGGCGGGGCTCGGGGTTCAGGTCTTGCTTACTGCCAGGAGGATTTCTGGTAGGCGGGTCGCCGTGCGGGGAGCCGCCAGGTGGAGGCCCAGCAGGGTCACCCCGGCCCCGTACAGCCCGCCGGCCGGCAACAGCGCCCAGCTCCACCCGTCCCCGCCCTCGCTCACGTTCAGCCAGATCGTCAGGGCGATCACCGGAGCGCACAGCAGAGCCGCCGAGACCATCCCGCCGAAGATCGAGATCCAGGCGAGCCCCGCCTGACCGGGCACCACGTTCTTGTGGCCCTCCTGCGGGATCGAGTACGGAAAGCGCGCCGACGTCCACGCCCCGGTCGCCAGCATCGCGCCGAGCAGCGCGAACGACAGCCCGAGCACCTCGGGCAGCTTCGGCCAGTCGCCGAGCAGCGCCGTCGTCAGCGTCGTGACGAGGGTGGCGTACGGCAGGGTGATCACCAGCAGCGCGAGCGCGCGGCCGCGCAGCTCGACGTAGGCGTCACGCGGCGAGGAGATCGTCGTCGCGACCAGCCAGAACGCCGAGGTGTCCTGCCCGAACTGGTTGTACATCTGGATGCCGAGCATCCCGGCGGCGAAGCAGGCGAAGTAGATCGAGCCGGTGCCCTGGAGCGCGTTGAACACCGGCACGATCAGACCGATGGCGAGCGAGGTCACCCACGCCGCCTTGGTCTTCGGATCGCGCCAGACATAGCGCAGGCTGCGCTCCATGACCGTGCCGGTGCGCCCGCCCGGCAGCAGCCGCGCCAGGCCCGTACGGGAGCGGTCGCGGCCGGCGGGCTCGGCGGCCTGGAGGGTGGAGGCGTCGGGCGTGGTCATCAGCCGGGTCAGGCTGCGGCCCCACACCGCGAGCAGCACGGCCGGCGCCGCCGCGCTCAGCACCAGCTGGGCCGCCGCGACGCCGTAGGAGCCCGTGCTCACCGAGTCCACCGCGCCGATCGCCGACGCGGGCGGCACCCAGCGCAGCACGTCCCCGACGGGCTGGAGCTGCCCGAGGCCGGACGAACCGAGCCGCTGGACACCGAAGTTGACCACCTGCGCGCCGATCGCGACGACCAGGCCGCTGAGCACCGCGAGGTCGCGCCCCCGACGGCTGGTCAGCAGCCGGATGTTGGCGGTGGCCACCGTCCGCGCGAGCGCCACGCAGACCAGCAGCGCGAGGGCGACCGCGACGACCGCGACGAGCCAGGCCGCCGCGGAGTGCGCGACCGACACCGCGCAGCCGGCCAGCACCAGCAGCGAGAACAGCGGGCCGATGCCGACCAGCGAGGCCGCGAGCAGCGCCCGCACCAGCGGCCGGGGGCGCAGCGGCAGCATCACCAGCCGGGTCGGGTCCAGGGTCTCGTCGCCGCCCGGGAAGAACAGCGGCATCACCGTCCAGCCCAGCGCGAGCACGGCCGTGGCGAGGACCGCGACGGCGTCGGCGTGCGCGTGCCCGCGCAGCGCGACGAACCCGAGCAGCTGCGCCGCGGCGAACAGGAGCGCGAGGACCGCGGAGAAGACGTAGGCGGCCCGTCGTCCGGCGGACTGCCGCAGCCCGTTACGGAGCAGCGACAGCTTCAGCCGTACGACGACGGAGGTGGTGCCGGCCGTCATCGGGCCCCGCCGCCCAGCCAGTCCAGGTCCGAGGAGGCGTCCCGGCCCCGGGCGCCGACCAGTTCGAGGAACGCCGTCTGGAGGGTGGGGGCCTCGCCGCGGACCTCGTCCAGGGTGCCGTGCGCCCGGATGCGCCCGGCCGCCATCACGGCGACCCAGTCGCACAGCGACTCCACCAGCTCCATCACGTGCGAGGAGAAGACGACGGTGGCACCGGAGGCCGTGTAGCGCTCCAGGACGCCCCGGATGATCTGCGCGGAGACCGGGTCGACACCCTCGAACGGCTCGTCCAGGAAGAGGACTTCGGGGTTGTGCAGCAGGGCCGCGGCGAGCCCGATCTTCTTGCGCATACCGGTGGAGTAGTCGACGACCAGCTTGTGCTGGGCGCCGGCCAGGTCGAGCACGTCGAGCAGCTGCGCGGCCCGCTTGTCGACCTCGGCGCCGGGCAGTCCGCGCAACCGGCCCGAGTAGGAGAGCAGTTCGCGGCCGGACAGCCGCTCGAACAGGCGCAGCCCCTCGGGCAGCACGCCGATCCGCGCCTTCACGGCGACCGGGTCGCGCCACACGTCGTGCCCGACCACCGAGACGCTGCCCTGGTCGGGCCGGAGCAGCCCGGTGACCATGGACAGCGTGGTGGTCTTGCCGGCCCCGTTCGGGCCGACCAGGCCGATGAACTTCCCCGCGGGCAGCTCCAGATCGATCCCGGCGACCGCCACCTGCTGCCCGAACCGTTTCCACAGCCCCTGCACGCGTACGGCGGGCGTCCCCGCGCCTGATGCGTCCGTCATGCGGGAAACCCTACGGGTCGGCCCCCGCGGGGAGCAGGAGCCGACGGGACCGGTGCGATCAGCGGTCGCGGCCGCAGGCGTAGGCGAGGGGCGAGATCAGCTCCTCCGCGTCCGGCAGCCAGCGGTTGGCGGGGGTGGGGCGGCAGGCCCACTGCACGGCCCCGCGGGCCGCGAACCGGGTGGGCGGCGCCGCCACGTACGCCCCCTCGCCCAGGGCGACCAGGTCGAGCGAGGACTGCGACCAGCCGATCTTGCGCAGCAGTTCGGGCACCTTCGCGGAGGCGCCCGGCAGCACGAAGAAGCGCATCCTGCGGTCCGGGGAGAGCGTCACGGGCCCGAGCGTCAGCTCCATCCGCTCCATGCGGGCGAGCGCGAGGAACCCGGCGCTCTCGGGCACCTCGATCACGTCGAAGGTACGGCCCGTCGGCAGCAGGATCGAGGCGGTCGGCTGCTTCTGCCACATCCGGCGGGCGACCGTCGCGCTCCCCGTGGCCTGGGCCGCCCAGTCCGCGCGCGTGGGGTGCGCGCCGGGCGCCGCGCACCCGGCGTCCTCGCAGGAGCAGCGCTGCACCCCGTCGGCCGTCTCCAGCCAGGTACCGGGAAAGACGTCCCAGTGGCGCTCCTCGGCATAGCGAACTGCGGTCTCCAGCAGCGATTCCCCGCGCTGCTGCGGGATCTGAGCGGTGTCGGCGCCTGTGATCGTCTCTTCCACGCCCCACACAACTCCGGAGTCCACCTGGAGTTACGGCCGTAGCGCGCGCGGGGGAGGAGCACTTGTTCGGCAACTGGGGCGCATGGGTGCACGGATGGGGGCGCGCGGGAGGAACCACCACCTGTCCCGGGTAGCCACCTACAGGGGGTGGCATCCGCCTTTACCCCGGCAATCCTCGCATGTCCCGCATTACCGGTATGTCGGCGGGGCATTGATCTTCACGGTCGGACCTCCTCGCCGCACGGCGCGAAGGCCCGGGTCAGGGAAGACGACACAACTCGGTGCGTGGGCAGGCACCGCAGCCTCAGGGGGTACGCCAATGGCCGCAAGGCCGCTTGTCGCGCGGCAGCCGAACGAACGGTTGCAGGCGCTCATCCAGGAGGCGGGGTGCTCGAACGCCGGGCTCGCCCGCCGCGTCAACATGTGCGGAGCGGAGCACGGTCTCGACCTGCGCTACGACAAGACGTCGGTGGCGCGCTGGCTGCGCGGACAGCAGCCGCGCGGCCGCGCCCCCGCGATCATCGCCGAGGCGCTGGGCCGCAAACTGGGCCGGACGGTCACGATCGACGAGATCGGCATGGCCAACGGCAAGAACCTCGCGTCCGGCGTCGGCCTCCAGTTCTCGCCGACGGTCCTGGGCGCCATCGAGCAGGTCTGCGAGCTGTGGCGCAGCGACGTGGGCCGCAGAGACTTCCTGTCCGGCTCGTCCGTCGCCGCGTCCGCGCTGGTCGAGCCGAGCCGCGACTGGCTGATCACCGCGCCGGACACCCAGGTGGCCCGCTCGGCGGGGCCGCGCGTGGGGCAGGCGGACGTCGCCGCGGTGCGGGCGATGACGCAGGCGCTGACCGACCTGGACCACCAGTACGGCAGCGGGCATGTGCGCCCGGTCGTCGTGCACTACCTCAACAGCGTGGTCTCCGGGCTGCTCGCGGGCTCCTACCGGGAGGCCGTCGGCCGCGAACTGTTCGCCGCCGTGGCCCGGTTGACGGAGCTGGCCGGGTACATGGCGGTCGACACCGGGCAACCGGGCCTGGCCCAGCGCTACTACATCCAGGCGCTGCGGCTGGCCCAAGCGTCGGGCGACCGCGGCTACGGCGGCTATGTGCTCGCCGCGTCGATGAGCCATCTCGCCGCACAGCTCGGAAACCCGCGTGAGATCGCCCAGTTGGCGCGGGCGGCGCAGGAGGGCGCCCGCGGCCGGGTGACCCCGCGGGCCGAGGCGATGTTCCACGCCGCCGAGGCGCGCGGACACGCGCTGCTCGGCGACGCGCGCGCCGCGCAGCTGGCGTCGGGGCGCGCGGTGAGCGCGCTGGAGGCGGCGGACCCGGACTCCGGCGACGACCCGCCGTGGATCAGGCACTTCGACGAGGCGTACCTGGCGGACGAGTTGGCGCACTGCCACCGCGATCTGGGGCAGGCCGAGGCCGCGGCCCGGTGCGCGGAGGAGTCGCTGGCCGGGCATCCGGAGAGCCGGGCGCGGCGGCGGGCCATCGGCTATGTCCTGCTGGCCACGGCTCAGGTGCAGCAGCGCGAGGTGGAACAGGCGTGCAGCACCGGCCTCAAGGCGATCGAACTGCTGCAGGGGCTGCGCTCCAACCGGGGCGCCGAGTACCTGGAGGACCTCCAGCAGCGGCTGGAGCCGTTCCGGGAGGAGTCGGTGGTCCGGGAGTTCGGGGCGCGGCTGGAGCTGCAGCAGGCGGCGTGAGCCCGGGACCGGGCGGGGCGGCCGGGCGAACTCGCCGCCCCCGCACCGGTCATGGGCCCTGCCCGGGTCGGTGAACGCCCGGGGTACGGGCGATTGACGTGAGGGAGGTGGGCGGAAGGCGCGTCGCGGGCCCGGATTGTCGATGCGGTCACAGGGAACCCGGTCAGGACCTGTCCTGCATGGCACCGGGCTCGGGGGACCCGGTACCGTGAGCCAGATTCCCAAGGTCCCCCATTCGTAGGAGTCCCGGTGACGCAGAGCGGACAGGGCGAGCAGCCCTCGGCGCGGACCGCGCGCGAAGGCATCGTGCTGCCCTCCGACGGTGGTGAACCTCTGCTGCCCGGGATGCCGGGCGGCCCCGTCGGGCAGCCGCCGGTCGGGCAGCCCGCCGCTCCGCAGAACGGTCAGGCGTGGGGCAACGGCTGGGGGCCCGAGCAGCCGTACGCGTCCGCGCCGCAGCAGGCCCAGGCCTGGCCCGGGACCCCCGACCAGGACCCGTGGGGCAACGCGCCCGCCACGTCGACCTGGGGCGCGCAGCAGGCCGCCCCCGGGGTGCCGTCCCAGCCGGGCGCGATGGCGCCGCAGGGGCAGCACGCGCCGTACGGCGGCGAGTCGTCGTACGGCGGCGAGTCGTCGTACGCGCAGGCCGGGCCGATGCCCGCGGACGAGGGGGCGACCCAGTACCTGCCGCCGGTCGGTCCGGGCGGTCCGGGCGGTCCGGGCGGTCAGCCCTACGCGAGCCCCATGAACGAGGGCGCGACCCAGTTCCTGCCGCCGGTGGCGGCCGGTGGTCCGGCGGGCGGCTACCCGGGGCCCGGCGACGAGGGCGCCACCCAGATGCTGCCCCCGGTGCTGCCCGGCGCGCTGCCGCCCGAGGTGGGGCACCCGGACGCCCAGGCCACCCAGTACCTTCCGCCGGTGCCCGCGCAGCCCTACGGCGGCCAGGACGACGGCGGCGACCGGCAGCCGCCTGCCGAGTTCGACAACCTGTTCCGCAGCGACTCGGGGCGGGGCGCGCCGGGCGGCTACGCCGAGCAGCCGCCCCGCTACCAGCAGCCGCAGCAGCAGCCCCAGCAGCAGTACGCGCAGCCGTCGTACTTCCCGGCGGGTCCGGGCGAGGACGGCCCGAGCGGCGGCGGCGACGGCGGCGGCCGGCGCACCGGCTCCAAGGTGCCGCTGATCGCCGCGATAGGCGTCGCCATCGTGGTGCTGGGCGTGGGCGCGGGCGCCCTGCTCAGCGGCGGTGGCGGGGACGACGACACGCAGAACGCCGGCAGCTCGGCCGCCGCCTCGGTGTCGGCCTCGTCCGGCGCGCAGACGGGCGGCGGCGATCCGGCCAAGGCGCAGGCCGTCGCGCTGGACAAGCTGCTCGCCGACAGCGGCAGCAGCCGTACGTCCGTGATCAACGCGGTGGCGGACGTGAAGCAGTGCAACAACCTCGCCGGTGCCGCCTCGGACCTGCGGGCTGCCTCCAAGCAGCGCAACGAGCTGGTCACCCGGCTGTCGAAGCTCTCCCTGGACCAGCTGCCGGACCACGCCGCCCTGGCCGACGCCCTCACCAAGGGCTGGCAGGCGTCGGCCGCGGCCGACGACCACTACGCGCAGTGGGCCGACCAGGTCGCCGGGAAGAAGGGCTGCCACAAGGGGCAGGCCCGCTCCACCGGCCAGACCCAGGCGGGCAACACCGCGAGCGGCACCGCGAGCCAGCAGAAGACCAAGGCCGCGCAGCTGTGGAACCCGATCGCGCAGAAGTACGGCCTCACCCAGCGCCAGCGGACGCAGCTGTAGCGGCGCGGCCGCGCGGCAACGGCCGTAGGAGACGAGTGAGGCGGGCGGCACCGGGTGCCGCCCGCCTCACTCGTGTCCCGGACCCCGTGGCCCGGGGTCAGTCGATGTCCGCGTCCTCCAGGGAGTTCGTCACGTCGACGAAGCCCTTCCGGGCGGCGACGAGCACGCCGTCCTTGACCACCTGGAGGGTCGCCTTGGTGTTGACCAGGCGGGGGAAGCCCACGGCCGCGAGCTTCTTGTTCCTGCCCCAGTCCAGGGTGGGCGTGAGTCCGCCGGTGTCGGCCTTGAAGCCCTTGTCGAGGGCGTGCCGGACGGTGTCGGAGCTCACCTCACCGGTGAGGGAGTCCACCACCTGCTTGAACACGGTGTAGGCGATCCAGGTGGTCTGGACGCCGGCGTCCGCGGGGTCGATGCGGTTGTCGCCGAAGGCCTCCGCGTTGATGACCTTCTTCATCTGGTCCCACCGGGCGTCGCTCGCCACCGGGTACCAGCCCGTGATGTACGCCCCCTCGTACGGCCCGGACTGACCGCCGCTCTCGTTGATCACGGTCTGGTCGACGTCACCGCCGATGGTGCCGGTCCGCACCGCCGGGTAGTTCGCCCGCTCGCGTTGGAACGAGTCCATGAAGGTGCCGTTGCGGTCCCCGAGCGCGGGCACCACGCAGCCCTTGGCCGTCGGGTCGGAGGTGGCCGCCTTGAGCACCTTGTCGGCCTGCCCGGAGTACTCGGTGGCGTCGTCCTCGGCGAGCTGGTCGACGGCGTCGTGGTGGCCGCCCGCCTTGAGGCCCGCGTCGAGCAGGGGCGGCAGTTCGTCGCCCGCGATGCTGTCCGGCCGTATCAGGGCTATGGAACCGCAGGTGGAGGCCAGCTCGCGGCCCAGGCTCGCCAGCAGCACGGGCTGTCCGCCGTTGACGGGGTACGACATCGGGCTGGTGAACTCGGCCTCGGTGATGCCGTAGCCGCCGATGTAGGGGATGCCCGCGCCCTGCAGCGGCAGCATGAAGGAGTCGCTGTACTGGCTGTAGGAGCCGACGACGGCGACCACGTTCTCGTCGATCGCGCGCCGGGCGCACCGGGCGGCGGCCACCGCCTCGTTGCGTTCGTTGCAGGTCAGGACCTTGAGCTTGCGGCCGTTGAGCCCGCCGTGGGAGTTGATCCACTTCGCGTACGCCTGCGCCAGCGCCGGCATGCCCGGCTTGTTGGTGGCGTCGGTGTCGGACGGTGCCCAGGTCATGACGGTGATCGAGTCATCCCCGGAGCCCCCCGTGACACCGGGGATGACCCCGCATCCGGCGGTGAGCGACACGCTCGCCACCGTCGCGCCCGCGGAGAGAGCCAGGGCTCTCCAGGCGGGACGTGATCTCCGGGCGGGCCGTGTGGAAAAGGGGAGGAAGGTGCTGCGCTTGTGTCGCCTGCCGGTCATGGACACGCACGATTCCGCCACACAAAAAATACTGGAGTGACTCACGGTCAATGGCCGGTGACGGCCAGGTGAATTACAGGGGGTGGTGAGACACGTGGGGTGAAGAACGTACGATCGGTGACCGTGCAAGGTTCGGAGAACACTTCCCGTCGCGGCCGTCGCTCATCCACCATGGGCGGCATGCCACTCAACGACATGCCGTGGTGGCGCTGGCGCAGCAATGTGCGCTCCGCGCTGCACATGCTCTCCGATCCGGTGTTCCAGCAGAACGTCTGGCTGGCCGGTGTCGAGGGGTACGGGGACGTCACCGACGCCGTGTACCGCCTCGTCGAGGACACCTGGCTGGACAACTGGTCCGCCGAGAAGTACGTCGGTACGATCTTCCGCGACTCGCAGGAGGCGGCGCTCGTCGACACCGCGGTGCTGCGGGTGCTGCGGATCATGCACCAGGTCGGGCCGGACGCACCGGTCGCCGCGTACGTGGAGCACCAGGCCTGGCCGGAGGCCGTGCGCGCCGCCCGGGACGCGCACGTGCGGATGGCGACGGCCGACGAGGAGGACCCGGACGCGCCGCCGCGCACGCTCGAGGTGCTGCGGATCATGACGCGGTCCGCCTAGAGGTCCGCCCGGCGGTTCGCCTCGCGGTCCGCCCGGCGCTGGGGTCCGGCGGACGGGCCTGTCGGTCCGGCAAGCGGACGGGCATGGGCCGGGCGGGGTCCGTGTGGGAACCTGTGCTGCATGAACGAGCAGCCCACCCGAGGCGCGGCCGCCTCCGCCGACCAGTACGTCCTCACCCTGTCGTGCCCGGACAAGCAGGGCATCGTGCACGCCGTGTCGAGCTATCTGTTCATGACCGGCTGCAACATCGAGGACAGCCAGCAGTTCGGCGACCACGACACGGGACTGTTCTTCATGCGGGTCCACTTCACGGCGGAGCCGCCGGTGACGGTGGACAAGCTGCGGGCCAGCTTCGCCGCGATCGGCGACTCCTTCCACATGGACTGGCAGATCCACCGGGCCGACCAGCGGATGCGGATCGTGCTGATGGTCAGCAAGTTCGGCCACTGCCTGAACGACCTGCTCTTCCGGGCGCGGACCGGGGCGCTGCCGGTGGAGATCGCGGCCGTCGTCTCCAACCACACGGACTTCGCCGAGCTGGTGGAGTCGTACCACGTGCCCTTCCACCACATCCCGGTGAACAAGGACAACAAGGCGGAGGCGGAGGCGCGGCTGCTGGAGCTGGTGCGGGAGGAGAACGTCGAACTGGTCGTTCTCGCGCGCTACATGCAGGTCCTCTCCGACGACCTGTGCAAGCAGCTGAGCGGGCGGATCATCAACATCCACCACTCCTTCCTGCCGAGCTTCAAGGGTGCGAAGCCGTATCACCAGGCGCATGTGCGGGGTGTGAAGCTGATCGGGGCGACGGCGCACTACGTGACCGCGGATCTCGACGAGGGGCCGATCATCGAGCAGGAGGTCGAGCGGGTGGGGCACGGGGTGACGCCGGACCAACTCGTCGGGATCGGGCGGGATGTGGAGTGCCAGGCGTTGGCGCGGGCGGTGAAGTGGCATGCGGAGCGGCGGATTCTGCTGAATGGGCGGCGGACGGTCGTCTTCGCGTAGCCGCCCGCGGCGCGCTCTGCCCGTCCCTCCGCGGGACCCCCGTCCACCTGGGGCCGACCCCTGATCGCGCAGTTCCCCGCGCCCCTGATCGTCTGCGGGTTCGTCATGGTTGATCGCGCAGTTCCCCGCGCCCCTGGGGAATGTGCGGCCGGGCGGGGCTTGTCCGCGGCGTTCCCCGCGTCCCTGAATTCTGCGGGTTCGCCGTGGCCGGTCGCGCAGTTCCCCGCGCCCCTGGGGAATGGGCGGCCGGGCGGGGCTTGTTCGCGCCGTTCCTCGCGTCCCTGCATATCTGCGGGCCCGTCGTGGCTGGTCGCGCAGTTCCCCGCGCCCCTTCCGGGGTGCGGCCCGGCGCCCCTCATCCGCGCCGTTCCCCGCGCCCCCGTACACCTGCCGGTCCGTCGTGGTCGATCGCGCGGTTCCCCGCGCCCCTTTCAGGGGCCCGGGCAGGTGCGCGCCGTCAGGGGCGCGGGGAACTGCGCGACCGGCCCCCACTCAGCCGCAGAATTGAGGGGCGCGGGAACCGCGCGAACGAGCCCCACCGGGCCTGAGGATTCCAGGGGCGCGGGGAACTGCGCGGGCGGCCAGGGGCTACAGGCGGCTCAGGGAGGCTGTTGCCTGGAGGAGTTCCGTGATGGCCTCGCGGTCGCCCGCCTGACCCGCCGCAGCCTCCGCAGGAACCACGTGGCCCGCCGCCAGCCGGCAGAACTCCACCCCGTCCAGCGCGACATGCGCCACCTCGTGGTCCGCGGAGCCCACCGCCCCCGGCGCGTCCAGCGGGATCAGCCACTCGCCGCCGCCCGACCCCTCGATCTCCAGCCGCAGGCTGCGCCCCGGCGCCCCCGCCGTGACCAGGTGCCGGGACGCGGCGGGCGCCGCCAGCCCCGCCTGCCGGCGTGCGGCCAGCACCGCCGGCAGCATCCGCGCCGCCAGATCGATCATCCGGTGCAGATGGCGCGGAGCGGGCGGATCGTAGGGATAGTCCACCGCGTCCGCGATGTCCTCCGCGTGCACCCAGCACTCGAAGGCCCGGTCCAGCATCGCGTCCCGCAGCGGCAGCGCGAAGTCCCCGTACGACACCGGCGGTTCGCCGTCCGCACCGGTGAACGACACCGCCCGCACCAGCTGATGCGTCTGCTCGCGCCAGTGCGGCCGTACCGCCCGGGTGGGCGGGAAGGTGGACGCCCGCCAGAAGGACTCGGTGCGGGCCTGCGGGCCCGAGGCCTTCGCCGCCGCCTCGCCCAGCGGGTCCTCCAGGCCGAGCGCCGCCGCCACCAGCCCGTCGACCGTCAGCAGATGCGCGATGACCCCGGCGACGGTGGTACGGCGGCTGGTCGGCGCGTCGTCCTCGAACCAGCGCAGCCGCACCGGCGCATGCCACTCGGCGTCGCCGATGTCCTGGAGCAGCGCGTCGAGCCGGGCGCTCTCGGCGTCGTAGGGCGCGGCCCACTCCGGCACCGGGATGCTCGGCGGGCGCAGTTCCAGACAGCCGGTGAGGACGCGGGTGCGCAGCGCCGGGTCCAGGTCGAGGCTCTCCGCGGGATGCAGCAGGCCGACCGCCTCGCGCAGCCGCCGCGCCTCGTCCGCGCAGCCGCCGCAGCCGCCCAGGTGCTCCTCGACGGCGGCGGCCTCCTCGGGCGAGCAGGCGGCCAGCGCCCACGCCCCGAGCAGCGCCTTCAGCACGTCGTGCGGCAGCACGAGCGCCCCGCCGCGGAAGGTGTCCGGTTCCGCGGGCGCGGGCAGCGGCAGGCCGCCGTCCTCGACCGAGACCCGCGGCGGCGGTATGCGCGGCGGGTCCACCGGCCGTGCGGGCTCGTCGTGCTCCTCGGGCCGGCCTGTCACACCGCACCTCCGTACTCGGGCGGCGGGGTGCCGGTGTCGTGGGCGGTGGACAGCAGTTGCAGGCCGAGGCGCAGCCGGCGCCGGGCCTCGTCCTCGGTGACGCCCAGGTCGTGCGCGGTCTGGCGGTAGTCGCGGCGCTGGAAGTAGGCCAGCTCCAGGGCCGCGCGCAGCGGGGTCGGCATGGAGTGCACGATGTAGTCGGCGCGGGCGGCCACCGAGGCGCGGCGCACCTTGCGCTCCAGCTCCTCCGTGCTGCCCTCGCCGTGCCGGGTGAGCGCGGCCTTCTCGGTGGCCCGCAGCCGCTGCACGGCGAGCCGGTGCGTCAGCGCGGCGATCCAGGAGCGCAGCGTGCCCTGCTGGGGGTCGTAGGTGTCGGGGTGGGCCCAGGCGTGGGCGAAGACCTCGCGGGTGATGCCGTCGGCGGCGCGTTCGTCACCGAGGACGCGGTGGGCCAGTCCGTGCACGAGGGAGGCGAAGCGGTCGTAGAGCTCGCCGAGGGCGGCGGCCTCGCCGCGCACGAGCCGCTGGTGCATCCTGCGGTCCCAGCGGAGCGGTGCGTCCTTCTTCGCCATGCGGCCCCCTCCCTGTGCGTGACGGGCGTGTGCCTGCCCGTGTGCCTGCCCGTGTCCAGCGTGGATCCGACGTCTCCTCGAATGTAGTCGGCACATCTGACAACGCACGCCCCTTTATGGCAATGTGCGCCCCCCGAAGGCGGCCGGGTGGTAGTGGACCTTGCCCCGCTTCGCCCCTTCAGTCGCAGCTGCCCGTTCCTTCTCTCCCCACTCCAGATCGAACACGATCGCAAGTGACCGAAACAAGCTCATAGGTGATCGGCTTTCGTTTGCCCGTTCGTGTTTCGGGGAACGGCCGCTGGGCAGCCGCGCGGAAAGAAGCGTAGGAACTGCTTCCGTTTCCGGGTGGTTCCGCAAGTCCGGCGAGCGGAGGGCAGGGCCGTGGCTTTCAAGGTGACCGGCGTCGAACAGGGTGAGTGGACCGTGCTCCGGGTGGCGGGGGAGCTGGACCTCATGAGCTCGCCCGTCCTGCGCCAGCGGGTGCACGACGTGGTGGCCGAGGGGCACCACAGTCTGGTCCTCGACCTCTCCGAGGTCTTCTTCTGCGACTCCAGCGGCGTCGGCGTGCTGATAGCCGCCCGCCGGCTGGTGCGCTCCTGTCAGGGGCGGCTGCGGCTGATCCTGCCCGCCCGTGGCGCGTCCGACGGGTCGCACGTCAACCGGGTGCTCGGCGCGCTGGGCGTACGCCGGCTCTTCGACGTCTACGCCGACCTCGACAGCGCCGTCGACGACGAACCGGACCCGCTCACCGCCTGAGCCCCGCGTCACCCGGCCACACTGTTGTCCCGGAATTCCCCCGGTCTTGGCACAAACGTCGTTTTCGCGCTCCCCG
The DNA here is from genome assembly GCF_000974985.2 of Streptomyces mangrovisoli. Classification (GTDB taxonomy): domain Bacteria; phylum Actinomycetota; class Actinomycetes; order Streptomycetales; family Streptomycetaceae; genus Streptomyces; species Streptomyces mangrovisoli. The sequence goes on from NZ_LAVA02000001.1 coordinate 91,204, forward strand.
GCCGGTGCTCGCGTCGTACGCTCCGTGCCGGACGCACCCATCCGACGTCAGGAGGCAGGCCGACATGGTGAGCAGCGAGTACGAGCGCAGGATCGCCGCGCGGTTCGCCGGTTTCGACCAGGACGGCAACGGCTGGATCGACCGTGAGGACTTCAGCTCGGCGGCCAAGGCGCTGCTGGCGGAGTTCGGCGCGGCCGCCCGCTCCGACAAGGGCCAGGCCCTCTACGCCGGGGCCGAGGCGTTCTGGCAGGGCATGGCCGGGATAGCGGACCGGGACGGCGACCAGCGCATCACCCGCGACGAGTTCGTGGGCGGCGCGGTCAAGCGGCTGCGCGACAACCCCGAGCGGTTCGCGGAGATCGCCCGCCCCTTCCTGCACGCCGTGCTCGCCCTCGCGGACACCGGCCGCGCCACCGCGACCGTCGCGGACACCATCCGGGTGCTGACCGTGCTCGGGGTGTCCCCGCAGGCCGCCGCCGCCGTGGCGGGCGCCCTCGACACCGACGGCGACGGCGAGGTGGGCGAGGCGGAGATCGTCCCCGCGTTCGCCCGCTACTTCACCGTGCCCGAATAGGACACCGGCGGCTCAGCCCGCCGTACCCGCCGTACCCGCCGTACCCGCCGTGCCCGTCGTACTCGTCGGCCCCGGTGTTCCCGCCGTGCCCGGCGATCCGACCGTGCCCGCCGTACTCGCCGTGCCCGGTGATCCCGCCGTGCCCGCGTACCGCTCGCGCAGCTTGTACTTGAGGACCTTGCGCAGGGTCTCGTTGCGCGGCAGGGCGGCCACCACCTCCAGCCGCTCCGGCAGCTTGTGCACCGCGAGGCCCTGCGCGCGCAGCCCGCGCGCCACGGCGTCGAGCGTCAACGGCTCGGCGCCGGGCGGCTGTTCGACGACCGCGCAGACCCGCTCCCCGCGCTCGGCGTCCGGCAGCCCGATCACCGCCACGTCCGCGACGCCCGGGTGGGTGTGCAGCAGGTCCTCGATCTCCTTCGCCGAGATGTTCTCGCCCTTGCGGATGATCACGTCCTTGAGCCGGCCGGTGAGCACGAGATGCCCCTCCTCGGTGAGGTGCCCGAGGTCGCCGGTGCGCAGGAACCCGTCCGCGTCGAACGCCTCCGCGGTCTGCGCCGCGTCGAGATAGCCCCGGCAGACGGCCTCGCCGCGCAGCCGCACCTCGCCGTCGGCGATCCGTATCTCCATCCCCTCGGGCGGCCGGCCCTCGGTGGCCGCGAGGTTGCGCGCGGTGTCGTCCGGCGCCCCCATCGTGATCATCGGGACCTCGGTCATGCCGTACCCGTGGGTGAGCTGGACGCCCATCTCGCGCACGACGCTGTGATACAGCTCCGGCGGCTTGGGCGCGCCGCCGCCCGCGAGCAGCCGCAGGGTCGGGATCACCTTCTCGTCGGGCCGCTTGCGCTGCTCGGCCAGGAACATCGAGTAGAACGCCGTCGACCCGCCCGCCACCGTCACCCCGTGCCGCCGGTACTCGGCGAGCGCGTCGGGCAGCGCGAAGTGCTCGAACAGCACCGCCGGGAAGCCGTAGAGCAGCAGCATCACCGTGTAGTCGGGGCCGCCGATATGGGCGTAGGGGAACGCGATCGAGCCGATGTCGTCGGCGCGAAGACGCAGCGCGTGGGCGAGGCAGGAGCCGCCCGCGATCAGTGAACGGTCGGTGTGCAGCACGCCCTTGGGGTCGGAGGTGGTGCCCGAGGTCCAGTAGATCCAGCGCACGGCGGTGCCGTCGGAGGGTGGCGCGGGCAGCACCCGCGGATCGCCGTCGGGCAGGGTGCCGTAGGCCTCGAAGACGCCCTTGGCGCCCAGTCCGTGGGCCATCGCGGTGTGGTCGAAGCCGCGCCAGGTGCCGGGCACGGCGAAGTACTCGGCCTTCGACTCCCGCAGCGCGAAGCCGACCTCGCGGTCCCGGTGGAAGGGGATGACCGGCGACTGCACCGCCCCGAGCCGGGCCAGCGCGAAGGACAGCACGGCCGTCTCGATCCGGGTCGGCAGCTGCCAGGCCACCACCGTGCCGGGGCGCACCCCCATGCCGTACAGGCCGGCCGCCACCCGCTCGGCGCGCTCGCGCAGCCCGCCGAAGGTCAGCACGCGGTCGCCCTGCAGCAGGACGGGACGGTCGGGGGTGAGCGCGGCGCGGCGGTCGACGAGTTCCCAGAGCGTGCCGGAGGCGCCCAGTTCGTGCGCGAGCGCGGTCGCGGTGGTGGCGGTCATGTCCGTTGCCCCCTGCCGTAGCTGACGATGCGTCAGATCGTGCGCAGAGCGTAGGCCCGCGCGCCTTGCCGGTCCAGAGGCGCGGGGCTAGCCTGCCCGACTGACGCCGTAACTGACGCTCCATCAGATGGGTGGCCGGGATGGACCTGTCGTACACGCCCGAGGAGGAGGAGTTCCGGGCGCGGCTGCGCGCCTGGCTCGCCAAGGCGCTGCCGGACCTGCCGCCGAAGCCCCCGGCCACGGACTGGCCCGCCCGCCGCGCCTACGACCTCGGCTGGCAGGGCAGGTTGCACGACGCCGGGTACGCCGACGTGCACTGGGACGCCTCCCCGACCGTGCGGCTGATCTTCCTGGAGGAGACCGAACGGGCGGGCGCGCCCTATGTGGGCGCCAACTTCGTGGGGCTGCTGCACGCGGGCCCCACCATCGCCGCCGAGGGCACCGCCGCCCAGCGCGCCCGCTGGCTGCCGCCGATCCTGCGCGGCGAGGAGGTCTGGTGCCAGGGCTTCAGCGAGCCCGGCGCCGGCTCCGACCTCGCGGCGCTGCGCACCCGGGCCCGCCGCGACGGCGACGACTACGTGGTCAGCGGCGCCAAGATCTGGACCTCGCACGCCGAGGTCGCCGACTGGTGCGAACTCCTCGTGCGCACCGACCCCGAGGCCCCCCGGCACCGCGGGATCAGCTGGCTCGCGATGCCCATGGACGCGCTCGGCGTGACCGTACGGCCGCTGCGAACCCTCGCGGGGTCCACCGAGTTCGCGGAGGTCTTCCTCGACGAGGTGCGGGTGCCGGTGGCCAACCGGGTCGGCGCGGAGCACGACGGCTGGCGGGTGACCATGGTGACGCTCTCCTTCGAGCGCGGCACCGCCTTCGTCGGCGAGGTCGTCGCCTGCCTGCGGGTGCTCGGCGAACTCGCCCGCGAGGCCCGCGCGAACGGCCGCTGGGACGACCCCGCACTGCGCCGCCGGCTCGGCCTGCTGCACGCCGAGTTCCGAGCGCTGTGGCGGCTGACCCAGTGGAACGTCAGCGAGGCGCAGGCCGGCGGAGGGGTCCCGGGCGTGGGCGGCTCCGTCTTCAAGCTGCGCTACTCGCACGCCCGTCAGGAGCTCTACGACACCGCCGCCGACGTCCTCGGCGCCGCGTCGCTCGACCTCGGCCGGGGCTGGACGGCGGACCGGCTGTCCTCGCTGTCGTACACCATCGCGGCAGGCACCTCGCAGATCCAGCGGAACATCGTCGCCGAGCGGATCCTCGGCCTGCCGAAGGGACGGTAGGGCGCGTGCGCTTCCAGCTGACCGAGGACCAGAGGGCCCTGCGGGCGGGGACGCGGGAGCTGCTGGCCCGCCGGTTCGGGCCCGAGGCGCTGCGGGCCGCCGTCGAGGAGCCCCGGCTCGACCGCGGGCTGTGGCGGGAGCTCGGCGCGGCCGGGTTCTTCGCGCTCAGGCTGCCGGAGGCGGACGGCGGGGTCGGCCTCGGCCTGCCCGAGGCCGTGCTGGTCTTCGAGGAGGCGGGCCGCGCCCTGCTGCCGGGGCCCCTGGTGGCCACCCACCTCGCCGCCGGGCAGGTGCAGGGCGCGGACACGGGCGAGACCGTCGTGGCGGCCGTCGACGGCTCCCTCGTCGAGTGGCTGGCGGAGGCGGACACCGTCCGCGGCGACGCGACGGGGGCGGAGCCGCTGCACTCGGTCGACCCGCTGACACCGCTGCACGCGGTGCGGCCGTCCCCCGCGGCACCGGAGGCTCCAGCCGCGGCGCTGCTTGCCGCCCCGGAGGACCCTGCCGCGGCGCCGCTCACCGCCCCGGAGGATCCCGTCGCGGCGCTGCTCACCGCCGCAGAGCAGCTCGGGACCGCCGGGCGGGTGGGTGAGCTGGCCGTGCGCCACGCCCGGGCGCGCGAGCAGTTCGGACAGCCGATCGGCGCCTTCCAGGCGGTCAAACACCTGTGCGCGGACATGCTGGCGCGCACCGAGATCGCCCGCGTCGCGGTCTACGCGGCGGCGGTCACCGGTGACCCGCTCGACATCGCCGGGGCCCGGCTGCTCGCCGACGAGGCCGCCGTGCGCGGCGCCCGCGACTGCCTCCAGGTGCACGGCGGCATGGGGTTCACCTGGGAGTGCGACGTGCATCTGCACCTCAAACGCGCCTGGGTGCGCGCACAGCGTGGTGTCCCGGCGACGGTCCGTGCCCGGGAACTCGCCGACGCCCTCCTCGCGGACAGCGTTGTCCAGGGCTCTGGTCTGCGATGACGCGCGGTCGTACCGGCGGATGTCGCGGATCGTGGCACTCCGGTGTCACGGAGCGTCGATATCGGGTTGTGTCCTAGGCGTGACTTGTCACGTCCTGGAGTCGGGCGTCCGCTCCGGTACCTTCTGTGGGATGCGAGTGGTTCAGAGTGCGAGCCATGCCGGTGTGGCCCCTGGGGCGACCCCGCCTCCGGCGGTGCGCAGCGCTGCTCGCAGGGCGGGAGGGCCGTCGGCCCCGGCCCGTTCGACTCACCGCGGCGAGCGTCGCACAGTATGCCGCACGGGTACTCCTTCGCGCTGGAATATGCCCGAAGCGCTTGTTGAGGTGACTGTACGTCAACCATGCTGTCTCGCAAGGGAGTAACGGTCCGTGACCCTTGCTTCGACGGTTGTTCTGGCCATGCAGACAATGGCTACGATCGTGGCTCTCGTCATGGCGCACGCAGGGGCGCTCATGTGGCGCGAAGCCACGTGTCCGCCGGTTCGGATGGTGTGAGCGGTGCAGGTGCTTCAAGTGCAGCTGGAGATCCGGCCCGACCCCGCTGAGGTGGGGCGAGCCCGGCGATGGGCCCGTTCGCGCCTGGCCGGGTCGGGGATAGCGGTGGACGAGCCGCTCGCCGAGACGCTGATCCTGCTCGTCTCGGAACTGGTCACCAACGCCGTGGTGCACACCGGCTGTACGGCCGTGGTGCGGCTGTTCCTGCCCGGCGGCGAGGCCGAGGCGGCCCCCGTGCGCCTGGAGGTGGCCGACACCAGCACCCGGGCGCCGGTGCCCCGTTGCGCGGACGGCGACGCCACGGGCGGCCGCGGTCTCGCCCTCGTCGACGGTCTCGCCGACCGCTGGGGCTGGAGCCCGGAGGGCGCGGGCAAGCGCATCTGGTGCGAGCTGGACCGCTGTTCCGAGCGCCCGGAGGCGGCGGGCACGGCCTACGGCAGCGGGATCTCGGCGTACGAGGGCATGGCCTACGAGGCCGTGTAGCGGCCGTGCGCCGGGGGTGTGCATCCGTGCGCACCCCGCTGCGAAAAGGGCGTAAGGGATGAATGCCTCAGGCGCTGTTGACGTGCCGTGACCGTTTGATCACGCTGGTGTGAGCGAACCGCCGCGAGGGGACGGCGAGGGCATCAGGTGACGGTGGCCCTCGGCGAGTGTGGGTCGCGAGACCGGTACCGGTCGGCCCCCTCAGGGCGGAGGGGCCGTGCGGAGCGCCGGAAGCCGGATGGCGGCGCGCGGAACGCGCTCGGGGGCGGGAGCGGCGCGCCGCCAGCCGGAACCCCTCCTCACGCCTGCCGTACTCCTTCCGAGTGCCTCCGTGCCCTTGGGTGCCCCCGTACCCCTGAATGCCTCCGTATCCCTTCAGAGCACGGCCACCGGTGCCACCGGTGTGCCCGTGCCCCCGACGAACGGTTCCGGCATCGCCGACAGCAGGAACGCGTACCGGGATTCTTCTCCACAGGCTGTGGACAACTCTTCGAGATTCCAGTTCTGGCCCTGGAGCATCCCCATCTCCACCAGGTCCAGGGCGTGCACCGGCAGCCACAGGTCGTCCAGCTCGGGCGGGAAGATCTCGAAGGTGAGCGTGTCGTTGGCGACCGCCGCGACATCGCGCGCGTGGAACCACTCCGGCGTACGCACCGAAAGCCCCGGCGACGGATACGCGTACCCCTGCTTGTCGCCCGTGAGATACACCCGCACCTGACCCGTCCGTACGAGCACGACGTCGCCGGAACGCACCCGGGTGCCCGCCAGTTCCTCCGCGGCCTCCAGGTCCTCCGGCGTCACCGCGTGCCCGCCCGGCAGCCGTTCGACGCCGCGGGCCCGCGCCACGTCGAGCAGCACCCCGCGCGAGACGACGGGGGGCGCCTTGTCGATGCCGGCGAACGCGGCACCGCCGTGCGCGGTGACCGTCGACGCGGGCCGCCCGTTGTAGACCCTCCCCGAGTGCGACACGTGCGTCAGCGCGTCCCAGTGGGTGCCGGCCTGGAGGCCCATGGTCACGGCGTCGTCGCTGCACGCGACCGTGCCCGGACCGAACAGCTCCTGGTTGATCTGCACCATCACGTGCAGCGGGTTGACCCGGCCCGGGATCATCCCCGTCTGCACACCGTCCTCCTTCAGCGGCAGCGCGAGCGGTATCCGCCGCCCGCTGCGCACGCAGGCCGCCGCCTCGCGGACGACCTCGTCGGTGATCAGGTTCAGCGTCCCGATCTCGTCGTCGGCCCCCCAGCGGCCCCAGTTGCTGACCCGCTTCGCGATGTCGTGGAACGCGTCCGGCAGTGCCATCTCGGTCCTCCCCGGGGTTGTCGGCGCGCGCGTCTTGTCCGTGCACGTGTCTTGTCTGCGCACGCCGTCGGGGCAAAAATCTAACGGTCCGTCAGAAACCGCGGGAAGGGGCCGGAAGTGGGGAACTTCTTGGCAGGCAAGGCCGTCGCCGTGACGGGCGCCGGGCGGGGGATCGGCCGCGCGGTCGCGCTGGCCGCGGCGGCCGAGGGAGCGCGCGTCGTCGTCAACGACTACGGTGTCACGACCGACGGCACCTCGCCCACCAGCGAGCCCGCCGAGGCGGTGGTCAAGGAGATCGAGGCGGCCGGCGGCGAGGCGATCGCGGTGGCCGACGACATCTCCACCATGGCGGGCGGCCAACGCGTGGTGGACACGGCCCGCAGCGCGTTCGGGCGCCTCGACGGGGCCGTGTGCGTCGCGGGGATCCTGCGCGAGCGGATGCTGTTCAACATGTCCGAGCAGGAGTGGGACCCGGTGGTCGCCACCCATCTCAAGGGCACCTTCACGGTGTTCCGGGCCGCGGCCGCGCTGATGCGCGAGCAGCGCTCCGGCACCCTGATCGGCTTCACCAGCGGCAACCACCAGGGCTCCGTCTCGCAGGCCAACTACAGCGCCGCCAAGGGCGGGATCATCTCGCTCGTGCGCAGCGCCGCGCTCGGCCTGCACAAGTACGGCGTGACGGCCAACGCGGTCGCCCCCGTGGCCCGCACCCGCATGTCCGCCGGGGTCCCCATGGAACTCGCGGAGATCGGCGAACCGGAGGACGTGGCCGCGCTGGTGGTCTATCTGCTCTCCGACCGGGCCCGGGAGCAGCGCGTCACCGGCCAGGTGTACACGATCGCGGGCCCCAAGCTCGCGGTCTGGGCCCAGCCGCGCGAACTGCGCGCCGCCTACGCCGAGGGCTCCTGGACGCCCGAACGGATCGCCGACCTGCTGCCGGGAACGGTCGGCACCGACCCGATGCCGATGCTGGCCCGCCTGGAAGAAATGGAACAGGCAGCCCGAAAGGGAGCCCGCCCCAACCAGTGAGGCCCGGTGAGCGCCCCCGCAAGGGGCGCGGGGAACTGCGCGAGCAACCAAGACGGCCGGTCACTCGACCGACAACACCGGCCCCCTGCAAGGGGCGCGGGGAACTGCGCGAGCAACCACGACGGACCGTCAGCCAGACAACTGCCCCACCCCTCCGGAAGGAGACCCCCGTGGAGTTCGGACGGACCGCCGAGGACGAGAAGTTCCGCGCGGAGGCGGCCGCCTGGCTGGCCGCGCACGCGCCGGCGCCCGCCGATCCGGCCCAGGACCGCCAGGACCGCCAGGACCGCCGGAGCTGGGAACGCACCCTCGGCAAGGCGCGCTGGATCGGCCTCGGCTGGCCCGAGTCCGGGTACGGCAACCGCACCGCGACCCTCACCCAGCAGGTCGCCTGGGCCGAGGAGTACGCCCGCTCGGCCGCCCCGCCGCGCTGCGGGCACATCGGGGAGAACCTGCTCGCCCCGACCCTGCTCGCGCACGGCACCGCCGAGCAGAAGGCCCGCTTCCTGCCGCCGGTCGCTGCCGGGGACGAACTGTGGTGCCAGGGCTACAGCGAGCCCGACGCCGGCTCCGACCTGGCCGGCGTGCGCACCGCCGCCGTACGCGACGGGACGGGCGAGTTCCGCGTCAGCGGCCGGAAGATCTGGACCTCCCTCGCGCACGAGGCCGACTGGTGCTTCGTGCTCGCCCGCACCGAGCCCGGCTCGCGCCGCCACCACGGGCTCAGCTTCCTGCTCGTGCCCATGGACCAGCCGGGCCGGATCGAGGTCCGGCCGATCCGGCAGCTGACCGGCACCAGCGACTTCAACGAGGTCCTCTTCGACGGGGCGCGGGCGGCCGCGGAGCACGTCGTGGGCGGCGAGGGTGCGGGCTGGCGCGTCGCGATGAGCCTGCTCGGCTTCGAGCGGGGCGTCTCCACCCTCGCCCAGCAGATCGGCTTCGCCCGGGAGCTGGCCCGGGTCGTCTCGGCCGCGGCCGAGACCGGCGCGCTGGACGATCCGGTCGTACGGGAGCGGCTGACAGGGCTGTGGGCGGAGCTGCGCACCATGCGCTGGCACGCGCTGCGCACCCTCGGCGGCGGCGCCGGCGACCCGGGCGCGCCCAGCGTGGCCAAGCTGCTGTGGGCGGGCTGGCACCAGCGGCTCGGCGAGCTCGCGATGCTCGCGCGCGGCGCCGAGGCGAGCGCGGGCCCGGCGGACTGGTCGGCGGCGGCGCCGTACGAACTGGACGCCCTCCAGCACCTGTTCCTGTTCTCCCGGGCCGACACGGTGTACGGCGGCTCGGACCAGATCCAGCGCACGATCATCGCCGAGCGGGTGCTCGGCCTGCCGAGAGAACCCAAGGGCTGAGAGGGGACCACCGTGCGAGGCGTGGTGTTCGACGGGAAGCGGGTACGGGTCGTCGACGACCTTGAGGTGCGCGACCCGGGGCCGGGCGAGGTGCTGGTCGCGATCGCCGCGGCCGGGCTCTGCCACAGCGACCTGTCGGTGGTGGACGGGACCATCCCCTTCCCGGTGCCGGTGGTGCTCGGGCACGAGGGCGCGGGCGTGGTGGAGGCGGTCGGCGCGGGCGTCACGCATGTCGCGCCCGGCGACCACGTCTCCCTGTCCACCCTCGCCAGCTGCGGCACCTGCGCGCAGTGCGACCGGGGGCGGCCGACGATGTGCCGGGAGGCGATCGGGCGGCCGGCCCGGCCCTTCACCCAGGGCGGCCGGGCGCTGTACCAGTTCGCCGCCAACTCGGCGTTCGCGGAACGGACGGTGGTGAAGGCGGTCCAGGCCGTGCGCATCCCGCGGGACATCCCGCTCACGTCGGCCGCGTTGATCGGCTGCGGGGTGCTCACCGGCGTCGGCGCCGTCCTGAACCGGGCCCGGGTGGACCGCGGTGACAGCGTCCTCGTCATCGGCGCGGGCGGGATCGGCCTGAACGTCATCCAGGGCGCCAGGATCGCCGGCGCGCTCCGGATCGTGGCGGTGGACGCCAACCCGGACAAGGAGGAGCTCGCGCGCCGGTTCGGCGCCGACGACTTCCTGACCTCGACGCAGGGCGTGCGCGAGCTGCTGCCGGACGGCGTGGACCACGCCTTCGAGTGCGTCGGCCGCACCGGGCTGATCCGGGAGGCCGTGGACCTGCTGGACCGGCACGGGCAGGCGGTCCTGCTCGGCGTGCCCCCGGCGGGCGCCGAGGCGTCCTTCCTCGTCTCCTCGATGTACCTGGACAAGTCGATCCTTGGCTGCCGCTACGGCTCCTCCCGCCCCCAGCGCGACATCGCCCTGTACGCCGGGCTGTACCGGCAGGGCCGGCTGCTGCTGGACGAGCTGGTGACCGCCACCTACCCGGTCGAGGACTTCGAGAAGGCGGCCGCGGACGCGGAGGCCGGGCGGGTGGCGCGGGGGGTGCTCACGTTCTGACGGGGACCGCCCGCGCGGCGGCCGCGGCGGTGCCCGTCGCCCGGAACGTCCGCCGATACGCCGTCGGTGTCACGCCCAGCGCCGTCTGGAGGTGCTGGCGCATCGACTGGGCGGTGCCGAAGCCCGCGTCCCGCGCCACCTGGTCCACGGAGAGGCCGGTCGACTCCAGCAGCTGCCGGGCCCGTTCGATCCGCTGCCGGGTGAGCCACTGGCCGGGGCTCACCCCCACCTCCTCGCGGAAGCGGCGGGTGAACGTCCGTACCGACATGGCCTCCTGGGCGGCCATGTCGCGCAGCTGGATCGGCTCGTGCAGCCGCCCCAGCGCCCACGCGCGCGCCGCGGTGGTGCCGGCCTGCTGCGGATCGGGCACCGGGCGCTCGATGTACTGCGCCTGGCCGCCGTCGCGGTGCGGCGGGACGACCGTGCGGCGGGCGATCTCGTTGGCGACGGCGCTGCCGTGGTCGCGGCGCACCATGTGCAGGCACAGGTCGATCCCGGCGGCGACCCCGGCCGAGGTCAGCACGTCGCCGTCGTCGACGAACAGCACGTCCGGGTCGACGTCGACCTTCGGGAACAGGCGCTGGAGATGGGCCGCCTCGGCCCAGTGGGTGGTGGCGCGGCGGCCGTCCAGCCGGCCGGCGGCGGCCAGCACGAAGACGCCGGTGCAGATGGAGGCGAGCCGGGTGCCGGGCCGGATGTGCGCCAGCGCGGCGGCCAGTTCGGGGGTGAGCACGCCCTCCTCGAAGACCGGTCCCAGTTCGTACGACGCCGGGACGATCACCGTGTCCGCGCCGGCCAGGGCCTCGGGGCCGTGGGCCACCTGGACCGCGAAGTCGGCGTCGGTCTCGACCGGGCCGGGCGGCCGGACCGAGCAGGTCACCACCTCGTACAGCTGCCGTCCGCGCGCGTCCCGGGGGCGGCCGAAGATCCGGTGCGGGATGCCGAGTTCGAAGGGGAGCAGGCCGTCGAGGGCGAGGACGACGACGCGGTGCGGACGGAAAGCCGGTCCGCCGTCCCTGACCTGATCCCGAACATGATCGTGTGCACGGCTCATGGCCCGATCCTAGCGAACACTGGCCTTCGGGCCACTCGATTCCGGTCATGGCGCCCCTGACCATGGATGACGTGACCCAGACAACCGAGGCCGCCGCGGCGGAGGACACCCCGCCCGCCCGCCGCCACCGCATCCACCGGGGCTGGTTCGTCGCCGCCGTCACCTTCGTGACGATCATCGGCGCGGCCGCCTTCCGCTCCCTGCCCGGTCTGCTGATCGACCCCCTGCACCAGGAGTTCGGCTGGTCGCGCGGCACGATCGGCGCCGCCGTCTCGGTCAACCTGGCGCTCTACGGCCTCACCGCGCCGTTCGCGGCGGCCCTGATGGACCGCTTCGGCATCCGCCGCGTGGTCGCCGTGGCCCTGACCGTCATCGCGATCGGCTCCGTCCTGACCGTGTGGATGACCCAGGCCTGGCAGCTGATGCTCTGCTGGGGCCTGCTGGTCGGCCTCGGCTCCGGCTCGATGGCGCTGGCGTTCGCCGCGACCGTGACCAACCGCTGGTTCACCGAGCGGCGCGGCCTGGTCAGCGGCATCCTCACCGCGGCCTCCGCCTCCGGCCAGCTGATCTTCCTGCCGCTGCTGTCGTGGCTGGTCACCCGGCACGGCTGGCGCCCGGCCGCGGTCACCGTCGCGCTCGCCGCGCTCGCGGTCGTCCCGTTCGTGTGGCTGCTGCTGCGCGACCATCCCGCCGACGTGGGCCTGAAGCCGTACGGCGCCCAGGAGTTCGTGCCGAAGCCGCCGCCCGTCCAGGGGGCCGCCCGGCGCGCGCTGCGGGTGCTGTCCGGGGCCGTGCGCGACGGCACCTTCTGGCTGCTGGCCGGCACCTTCGCGATCTGCGGCGCCTCCACCAACGGCCTGGTGCAGACCCACTTCGTGCCCGCCGAGCACGACCACGGGATGCCCGTCACGGCGGCGGCCTCGCTGCTCGCGGTCGTCGGCGTGTTCGACGTGATCGGCACGATCTGCTCGGGCTGGTTCACCGACCGCTTCGAGCCGCGCCGGCTGCTGGCCGTGTACTACGCGCTGCGCGGCCTGTCCCTGCTCTTCCTGCCGATGCTGCTGGCGCCGAGCGTGCACCCGCCGATGATCTTCTTCATCGTCTTCTACGGCCTCGACTGGGTCGCCACCGTGCCGCCCACCCTGGCCCTGTGCCGGGCCGCCTACGGCGAGGACAGCGCCATCGTCTTCGGCTGGGTGCTCGCCTCGCACCAGGTCGGCGCGGCCCTGGTCGCCTGGCTCGGCGGCGTGGCCCGCGACGCCTTCGGCTCCTACGACCTGGTCTGGTACGCCTCCGGGGCCCTGTGCGCGGCGGCGGCCCTGATGGCCCTGGTGATCCGGCGCGGGGCTCCGGCACCGCGGCCCGCGCTCGCGGTCTGAGCGGCGGGGGTCCGGGCGCGGGGGCGGTGCTCGCGAGACGGCCGGCCGGGTCCGGGTCCCCTGCCGGCGGTCCGGCTCAGCGCTCCAGCCGCGCGAACCGCCCCCGGTGGAAGATCAGCGGACCGCCCGGGGCGTCGTCGTCCGCCGTGCCGAGCGCGGCCACCCGGCCCACCACCACGAGATGGTCGCCGCCGGTGTGCACGGCGTGCACCGCGCAGTCGATCCAGGACACCGCGCCCACCAGGCGCGGCGCCCCGGACACCGGGGCCGCGTCGTACGCCACCCCCGCGAACTTGTCCGCGCCGCTGACCGCGAACGCCCGGCACAGCGCGCCCTGGTCCGCGCCGAGCACGTTGACGCAGAACACCCCCGCGCGGGCGATCCGCGGCCAGGTCGACGACGTGCGGCCCACCATGAAGGCGACCAGCGGCGGGTCGAGGGAGAGCGAGGAGAACGACTGGCAGGCGAAGCCCGCGGGCCCCGGCTCGCCCTCCGCGGCCGGTGCGGTGACCACGGCCACGCCCGACGCGAAGGTGCCGAGCACCCGCCGGAACTCGCCCTGGTCCACCGGTGCCCGCTCGCCGTCGCGCACACAGCGCAACTCGGGGCGGGGCAGCGCCTCGACCGGGCCCGCGGGCCCGGCCGACCTGAGATAGCGGACGGCCGCGGCCGCCGCCCCTGCGTGTCCCATCACACCCTCATTGAAACTGACGGACTGTCAGATAGGAAGGGGTGCGGGCCCCTCGGCCGCGCCGCGACCGCGTACGGCCGCCGCGGCCGCGTACGGCTCAACGGCCCCGGAACTCGGGGCTTCTGCGCTCCACGAAGCTCGCCACGCCCTCCCGGGCGTCCGCCGTGGTCATGTTGATCTCCTGGGCGGCGGCCTCGGCGGCGAAGGCGGCGGCACGGTCGCCGTCCAGGGAGGCATTGACCAGCTGCTTGGTGAGCGCGAGGGCCCGGGTCGGACCGGTCGCGAGCCGCCCCGCCCACTCCAGGGCCGCCTTCTCCAACTCCCCTTCCGCAACGACCCGGTTGACCAGGCCGAGCCGCTCCGCGTCGGCGGCGGACAGCGCGTCCCCGAAGAACATCAGCTCCTTCGCCCGCCGCGGTCCGAGCAGCCGGGGCAGCAGATACGCGCCGCCGCCGTCCGGGACCAGCCCGCGCCGCACGAACACCTCGATGAACCGGGCCGATTCGGCGGCCAGCACCAGGTCGCAGGCGAGCGCGAGATGCGCGCCGAGTCCGGCCGCGGTGCCGTTGACCGCCGCGATCACCGGCTTCTCGCAGTCCAGTACGGCGGCCACCAGGCGCTGCGCGCCCAGCCGGAGCGTGCGCGCCACGTCCCCGGCGACCCGCTCCCCGGACGCGGGCGCCCCGCGCAGATCGGCGCCCGCGCAGAAGCCGCGCCCGGTCCCGGTCAGCACCACGGCCCGTGCCGCCGGGTCGGCCGAGGCGTCCCCGAGCAGCTCGATCACCCGCTCGCGCTGGGCCGGTGTGAGGGCGTTGAGGGCCTCGGGGCGGTCCAGGGTGATGCGTACGACCGGGCCGAGGACCTCGTGCCGTACGGAGGTGGCGTCGCCGGTCACCGGCACACCACCAGCGCGTCGAGGGCCACCGCGCCCTGCCCGCGGCCCAGCACCATCAGCGGGTTGACGTCCAGCTCGGCGATGTCGTCGCCCAGCTCCAGGGCCATGCGCTGGACGCGCAGCACCACCTCGACCAGCGCGTCGAGGTCGGCGGGCGGCCGGCCGCGGACCCCGTCGAGCAGGGCCCGGCCGCGCAGTTCGTCGATCATGGCGTGGGCCTGGTCCTCGCCGAACGGAGGCACCCGCACCGCCGCGTCCCGCAACACCTCCACCAGCACCCCGCCGAGCCCCACGGTCACCGTCGGCCCGAACAGCTCGTCGTGGCCCACCCCGACGACCATCTCGACGCCCTGCTCGACCATCTGGCACACCAGTACGCCGTCCAGCCCGACGCCCTCGTAGCGGGCGATGTCGGTCAGCTCGCGGTAGGTGTCACGGACCTGGCTCGCGGACGTCAGGCCGATCTTCACCAGGCCCAGCTCGGTCTTGTGCGCGATCCGGGCGCCGGAGGCCTTCATCACCACCGGGTAGCCGATCTGCGCCGCCGCCCGCACGGCCGCCGCCGCGCTGGTGACCAGCTGCTCGCGCGGCACCCGGATGCCGTACGCCCGCAGCAGCTGCTTCGCCGCGTGCTCGCTCAGCTGCTGCCCCGGCCGGAGCAGCGCGCGTGCCTTGCGATACGACGGCGAGGGGGTGCGCGGGGCCTCGTCGAAGGGGGAGCGGTAGCCGTCGGTGAAGCGGTGGTGGGCGAGGTGGGCGCGGACGGCGGTGAGGCAGTTGCCGAGCGTGCGGAAGGTGGCGACGCGTGAGGAGCCGAGCAGCGTCTCGCGGTAGGCGGGCTCGGTGCCCACCGGCGACCCCCAGACCACGCAGACCAGCTTGTCCGTGGTCTCCGCCGCGTCCACCAGGTCCCGCACCAGCCGGTCGCTGAGCGGCGGGAAGGGCCCGGTGACCGGACAGACCAGCACGCCCACCGCGGGGTCGGCGAGGATCGCGTCGATGATCTTCCGGCCGCGCTCGTCGCCCACCGGATGCCCGCCGTTGTCGACCGGGTTGGCCACGTTCAGGTACGCGGGTATCCACTGGTGCAGCTCGGCCTGCTTGGCCGTGGACAGCTCCGGCAGCCGCAGCCCGGCGGCGGTCGCGAGGTCGGCGGCGTGCGCGCCGGTGCCGCCGGAGATCGAGTAGATCACCACGCCGTCGGCGCGCGGGGGCCGCGCGCGGGCCAGCAGCGCGGCGGTGTCCTGGAGCTCGTCCAGGCCGTCCACCCGGATCACCCCGAACTGCCGGAAGGCGGCGTCCACGACGTCGTCCGCGCCGGTCAGCTTGCCGGTGTGGGAGGCGGCTGTGCGCGATCCGGCCTCGGTGCGGCCCACCTTCACGACGACCACGGGCACCCCCCGGCGGGCGGCCCGGTCGGCGGCCAGCAGGAACGCGCGGCCGTCCTTGAGGCCCTCGACGTAGGCGGCTATGGCGCCGACCTCGGGCCGCTCGGCGAACCAGGAGACGAAGTCGGCGCTCTCCAGGTCGGCCTCGTTGCCGGTCGGGGCCCAGTGCGAGACGCGGATGCCGAGCTCCTGGAGGGCGAAGACCGGCCGGCCCTGGTGCCCGGACTGGGTGATCAGCGCGATGGCCGGCCCGTCCAGGTCGGCGCGGAACTCCTCGAAGGCGTTGAGGTTGGTGTTCGGGCCGAGCAGCCGTATCCCCGAGCGGGCGACGGCGGCGGCCAGCCGCTCCTGCGCGGCGGCCCCCCGCTCGCCGGTCTCCGCGAAGCCCGAGGCGAAGACGACGGCGAACCGCGCCTTGGCCTCGGCGAGTTCCTCGATCACCGGCAGCGGGTCGGCGACCAGCAGCACGGCGAGGTCGACCTGCTCGGGCAGGTCGGCGACGGACGGCACGCACGGGATGCCGAAGACGGCCGGGCGGGCCGGGTGCACCGGGTGCAGCCGGGCCCCGACCCGCTCGGCCCAGGCCAGGAGCTGCCGGGTGACCCCGGTGTTGGGCCGCCCCTCGCCGTCGGAGGCGCCGATCACGGCGACCGACTCCGGCCGGAAGAACCGCTCCAGATCGGGTACGTCCGTATGCAGCGGCCGGCCGCTGACGTCGAGGTCGCCCGCGTCGGCCGCCCGGCCGTGCACGGTGGGCCCGGGCCGCGGGTCGTCACAGGCGACTACCCGGGCCCGGCGGGCGTCGGTGGTGAGGGTGCCATGGGTTGATCCAAGCATCGGTCCGCCCGCTCCTGTGTGACAGCTCCGTTAACTGACGCTCTGTCAGATTACTGAACTGACGCAGCGTCAGGAACTGTCGTGCGGGAAAAGCCGGAGGAGCGGGCGGATCCGGGGCGCGGTCCGTGCGCCGGGACCGCCCGCCACCACGGACTCAGAGCGTCGCCAGCACCTCCTTCGCCACCCGCTCGCCGGAGCGGACCGCGCCGTCCATGAAGCCGTTCCAGTACGTCGAGGTCTCCGTGCCCGCCCAGTGGATCCCGTCCACCGGCGCGCGCAGGGCCGGCCCGTACGCCGTCAGCACGCCCGGTGGGGCGAACGCCACCGGACCGCCGCGCGAGAAGCCCTCGTCGTCCCAGCGCTGCACCACGAAGGAGGTGGGCGAAGCGGCCCTGCTCCCGAAGTAGTTGACGTAGTCCTTGAGCACGGCCGCCTTGATGTCGGCCACGCTCGCGGCGTCGTACGCCCGCATCTCGTCGGCCTCGATGAAGCCCATGAGCGCGCCGTAGGAGCCGTCCGGCGGGGAGTTGTCGAAGGTCGAGCGGACCGCCCCGGAGTCGCTCACCACCTGCCCGTTGAGGCCGTCGGCCCGCCAGAACGGGGTGTCGTAGACCGCGATCGCCTTGCCGATCGAGCCCATCGGCAGGCGCTGGGCGAGCTGGTCCCGGGCGGCCGGCAGCAGCGGGTCGAAGGCGATACGGGCCGCCAGCGGGGGCGGCAGGGCGACGACGACCCTGCTCGCGTGCACGGTGACGCCGTCGGCGGCCACGGAATACGAGCCGCCGGAGCGGGTCACCGAGCGGACCGGCGCGTTCAGCACCACCCGGTCGCCGAGCGTCGCGGCCAGCTTGAGGGGCACCTGCTGGGAGCCGCCGACGAACCGGGACTCCTGCGCGCCGCCCGCCGTGTCGGTGAGGCGTTCCAGGGTGCCGGGGGTCGACTCGTTCCCGGCGGCGGCGATGTAGAACAGGACGTACAGCAGCGAGAGTTCGCGCGGCTGGGCGGAGAAGATCGAGGTGCAGGCCACGTCCAGCAGGAACTTGGCCGACGGCACGACCGCGTTGGCGTTCAGCCAGCTCTCGAAGGTCTGCTTGTCCCACTCGGCCGCCTTGGCCGCGGTCCAGGGCGCGTCCACCGGCACCTGCGCGGCCATGCTGTCGAGTTCGGACTGCACGATCGCCGCGTTCGCGAGCCCCGCGGCGTCCACCGGCGGCACCGAGCCGAGCAGCCCGTCGGTGGCGTACGGCGTGCGGGTGCCGTCCTTGTAGAGCAGGTTCTTGCCGGTGTTGTACGTCGTGAAGGTGGCCACCCCGAGCGAGTCGGCGAGCGCCTTGACGCGGTCCTGGGTGGGGCCGACGAACTCGCCGCCGCCCTCGGTGAAACCGCCGTTCGCGAGGGCGAGGTTGACCACCCGGCCGCCGACCCGGTCGCGGGCCTCCAGGACGGCCACGGACCGGCCGCCGGCCACCAGGTCGCGGGCCGCGGTGAGACCGGCGAGCCCGCCGCCGACCACGGCCACGTCGACGGTGCGGTCCGCGGCGGCGAAGGCGGGCGGGGCGGCGGCCGTGCCGAGCGCCGCGGCCCCGGCCGTCGCGGCGGCACCGCCGAGCAGGGAGCGCCGGGTCAGCCGGGGTGCGGGTGCGGGTGCGGGCGCGGTCATGCGGGGGGAGTGCTGTCTTTCATGGGCCACGTGCGTCCTCCGTCAGGGCGAGAGGGATGTGGAGCAGGAAAGCTGAGCAGTGCTCACATTCTGGTCCCGCGCGGCGGCGCGGTACAGCTCTCCCGCCACATCCGTCCCGCCGTCAACGAAAGCCGCACGTAGGCGAGTTGAATTTCCCGGGGCTTCCCGGGGCTTCCCGGGGCTTCCCGGGGCTTCCCGGGGCTTCCGGGGTTCTCCGGCCCCCGGCCCCCGTTTCCCGTTTCCCGGGCCCGGGCGTCCGCCGGATCAGACCGGCAGCCGGGACAGCTTCCCGTCCGCCTGCCGGGCGACGGCCTTCGCGATCTTCTCCGCGTCGATGGCCATCTCGCGGAACATGCCGCTGATGGGGTTGGAGAAGCCGGTGAAGTACAGGCCGGGCGTGTCCTGCGGGGTACGGGCGCCGTGCGCGAGAGGCCGGCCGCGCTCGTCCAGCACCCCGAGGTGGCCGACGAGTTCCTCCAGACCCCGGCGGTAGCCGGTCGCGGCGACCACGGCGTCCGGCTCGGCGACGGTGCCGTCGGCGAGGACCACCTTGCCGTCCTCGAAGGACGAGACGGCCGCGACCACCTCGATCCGGCCCCGGCGCACCGCGTCGATCAGGCCGACGTCCTGCACCGGGATCGCCCCCTGCTTCACCCGCGAGTACAGGCCGGTGTCGGGGCGGGGCAGACCGTGCGCGGAGAGGTCCGGCACGCTGATCCGGGCCATCGGCCGGGCCAGCCGGTCGACGAGCCCGACGGGCAGCCGCCGTACCGCCACGGCCGTGTACTGGGCGGCCCAGCCGGCCGTGGAGCGGCGCACGATGTGCGGGGCCGTGCGGACCGCGAGCCGGACCCGGCCCGCGCCGCCCTCGACCAGGTCGACGGCTATCTCGGCGCCGGTGTTGCCGATGCCGACCACCAGCACGTCCCGGCCGGTGAAGGGCTCGGCGTTGCGGTAGGCGGAGGCGTGCCGGAAGTCGCCGGTCCAGTCCTTGAGGCCGGGCCAGTCGGGCACCTTCGGGGTGTGGTTGAAGCCGGTGGCGACGACCACCGCGCCGCCGGTCAGCTCCCGGCCGCCGGTGGCGTGCAGCAGCCAGCCGGTGCCGTCGGCCGTGCGCTCGACGCGGGAGACCTCGACGCCGGTCACGATCTCCAGGTCGTGGTGCTCGGCGTACTTCTCCAGATAGCGCACCACGTTGTCGCGGGAGACCCAGCGCCCGAACCGGCGCGGGATGGGCAGCCCCGGCAGGGCGGACAGCCGGCGGGTGGTGTGCAGGTGCAGCCGGTCGTAGTGGCCGCGCCAGGAGGCGCCCACGGCGTCCGACCGCTCCAGCACGACCGCGCGTATGCCCCGGGCCCGCAGCGCGTGCGCGGCGGCCAGTCCGCCGGGGCCGCCGCCTATGACGTAGACGGGTCGGTCGGCGGCCGGGGAGGCCGGTGCCGCGGAGGTCGGGGACGTGGAGGAGTCGGTCATGAACCGGAGCGTAATCACACACCGTGTTGATGGGTCTCGGTCAAGAGGGGAATTGGTTGCGGATTGATCACGCCTGGTGGACGGGCGGGTGCCGCTCGTGGCGTACCCGACCTGGTCGCATCCGGACGCGGCGGTGCCGGGCCCTGGCGGCGAGGGCCCGGCACCGTGGGTGACGGAGGGTGCGGCGCGCTCCTCTGCCGGGTGCGGACGCGGGTGAGGCGGTCCTCCCGCGTGTAGGTGCGGACGCGGGTGAGGCGGTCCTCCCGCGCGAAGGTGCGGACGTGACGAAGCCGGTTCGCGGCGATCCGCCGCACCGCTCTTGCGGAACCGGCGCCGGTCCGCTGAACTGACGTACCGTCAGATACCGGCGTCGGCGGAACGGGGTGTCTCATGGACACGATCTGGCTCGGCGGCGGGGCATGGCTGGCCGTGCTCCGCATCGGCCTCGGGCTGTGGTGGCTGGAGAGCTGGCGGCACAAGGACAAGAAGACCTGGTTCCAGGGCGCGGGCATCACCTGGGCGGCGGACGTGGCGGCCAAGCACCGCTGGGCGGCGGTGCGTTCGGGCTTCGACACGGTGGTACGGCCCCGGCCCCGGGCGATGGCGTACGTCGTCGCCTACGCGGAACTCGCGCTCGGCCTCGGCCTGATCCTCGGCCTGCTGACGCCGGTGGCCCTGATCGGCGGGCTGCTGCTCAACGCGGCGTACTTCACCCTCATGATCCACGACTGGGCCGAGCAGGGGCAGAACGCGATGATGGCGCTGATCTCGGTGGTCGCGCTGTTCGCGATGTCCTGGCAGACCTGGTCGCTGGACAGCGCGCTGGGCTGGTTCGGATGAGCGGCCGCCACGACCTGCCCGACATCGACGCGTTCACCCGGCCCTACTGGGAGGCGGCCGCGCGGGGGCACCTGCTGGTGCGCCGCTGCCGGGCCTGCGGGCGGGCGCACCACTACCCGCGCGAGTTCTGCCCGCACTGCTGGAGCGACGAGGTGGAGTGGGAGCCGGCCTGCGGCCGGGCCGCGCTCTACACGTGGTCGGTGGTGCACCGCCATCAGCTCCCGCCCTTCGACGCGCGCACGCCGTACGTCGCCGCGGTCGTGGACCTGGAGGAGGGGCCCCGCGTGGCGACCGAGGTGGTGGCGTGCGCGCCGGACGAACTGCGTCCGGGTATGGCCCTGGTGGCGGAGTTCCGGGAGGGAGTGGTGGTGTTCCGGCCGGAAAATCCGTGACGGCTGCCGCCGCGCCGACGGTTCAATGGGGGCATGGCGCCGATACGTGAACGCTCCCACCTGCCCGCCCGGTCCGCACCGCACGGCGACGGCCTGCTGCTGCGGCCCTGGGACCCCGGGTCCGAGACGGACGTCGCGGCCTGGCTGCACGGGCGCACCGACCCGGAGTTCCGGCGTTGGAACACGCCCTTGCAGGACACCACGGGCACCGACAGCGCCCGCGAGTCCCTGCGCGCGCAGGTGCAGCTCGGGGCCGACGGCGGCTGCGTCCCGTTCTGCGTCACGGACGCCGCGAGCGGCGCGGTGCTCGGGCATGTCGGCATCAACGCGATCAACCAGGTCATGCGGCTCGGGCTGGTCGGCTACTGGGTGCTTCCCGAGGCCCGCGGGCAGCGGGTCGCGACGCGGGCGCTGCGGCTCGCGACGGCCTGGGCGTTCGCCGAACTCGGGCTGCACCGCCTGGAGCTCGGGCACGCCCTCGGCCACGACGCGTCCTGCCGGACCGCGGCGGCCTGCGGGTTCCCCTACGAGGGCACCCTGCGGGAAGCGATGTGGGAATCGGGGCGCCGGGACGCGTTCCGGGACGTCCATCTGCACGCCCGGCTGGCGACGGACCCCGCGCCGCCCGCGACAGCGGGGCGGTGACGGATGCCCTCAGCGGACTGGCACCTCACCGCCGACCTCGACGACTTCCTCTCCCGGGCCGGAGACTTCCTCGCCTCCCGCCCGGCGCCGCACACCGTGCCGCTGACGGTCACGGACACCCTGCGCCGGCACGGGCTGCACGCGTACTCCGCGCAGGCGCCGCTGTTCGCGGTGCTGGAGGGCGGCGGGAAGGTCCGGGGCGCGGCCCTGCACACGTCGCCGCACCCGGTCCATCTGACGGCCGTGGCCGAGGAGGAGGCCGAGGCCCTCGCCACCCGGCTCGCCGAGGCCGGGTACCCGGTGACGGGCGTCAACGGGGAGTCGGCCACGGCGGCGGCGTTCGCGCGGGTCTGGAGCGCGCTGACCGGTGCGGAGGGGGAGCTGTTGCGGCGGCAGCGGCTGTACCGGCTCGTGGAGCTGACCGTGCCCCGGCCGGTCCCGCCGGGCGGCGCCCGGGTGGCCGGCCCGGCCGACCGGGACCTGGTGGCCCGGTGGTACCAGGAGTTCCAGGCGGCCATCGGGTACGGCCCGGAGCACCGGTCCCCGCGGGACGCCCGGCGGTGGGCGGACCAGCGGATCGCCTACGGCGGCGTGACGTTCTGGGAGACGCCCGGCGACGGTCCGGTGTCCCTGGCCGGGCGGACGCGGGTGGTCGCGGGGCAGGTGCGGGTGGCGCCGGTCTACACCCCGGCCGAGTGGCGCGGGCGCGGGTACGCGGGCGCGGTCACGGCCGAGGTGAGCCGGGGGGACGGGAACGAGGTGCTGCTCTTCACGGACCTGGCGAATCCGACGAGCAACGCGCTGTATGTGCGGGTGGGTTACCGGCCGGTGGCCGACTTCGCGGTGTACGCCTTCGGCTGAGACGGGGGCGATGGCGGGTCCCGGGGCCGTGGGGGCCGGTGGGGGCCGGTGGGGGTGATCGCGCAGTTCCCCGCGCCCCTGGTCACCTGCGGGCTCGTCGTGGCCGTTCGCGCAGTTCCCCGCGCCCCTGGGGGATGTGTGGCTGGGCGGGGTTTCCTCGTGTGGTGCCTCGCGCCTCTGGGAAAGTGCGGCTGGGTGGGGGTTGCTCGCGCAGTTCCCCGCGCCCCTTTCAGGGGCTTGGGCAGGTGCGCCCCGTCAGGGGCGCGGGGAACTGCGCGACCAGCCACGACGAGCCCGCAGGGAGGCACTTGAGGGGCGCGGGGAACTGCGCGAGGGGCTTGCCGTCGGGGCGCGGCTACGGCCACAGCAGTTCGTGTTGCCAGGTGGAAGCGGCCGTCAGGCGGTAGCGGAGGCGGACGTGGCGGCGGTGGGGCTCCCCCTGGAAGAACTCCACCTCGGTGGGCGCCAGATGGTAGAGCGTCCACGTCGTGGCAGGCGTCGAGGGAGACCGCCGGGCTCGCTCCCACGCCTCCTCGGACGCCGCCCGCAGCTCCTCGACCGAGCCGAGGACCTCGCTCTGCCGGCCGGTCAGCGCCGCCGCCAGCGCTCCCGTGGACCGCACCCGCAGATCCGCGTGCGCGTCCTCGGGCGGCGCGACGGCGACGGGCCCGCGCACCCGCACCTGGCGGCCCAGCACCGGCCAGTAGAAGGCCAGCGCCGCGTACGGGCGGGCGGCCAGGTCCCGCCCCTTCGCGCTGGTGGCGTGCGTCGCGAACGACCAGCCGTGCGCCGCGTCGGCACCGTGCAGCATCACGATCCGTACGTCCGGCCGGCCCTCCGCGTCCGCCGTCGCCAGCGACATCGTGTGCGGCTCGCGCTCGCCCGCGGCCACCGCGTCCGCGAACCACGCGGTGAACAGGTCGAGGGGGCCGTCCGGCGCGGCGGCCGGGTCCAGCTCCGGCAGCGAGGTGACCTCCGGGTCCCACACCCGCAGCGACCGCAGCAGCTCCTGAAGATCCGTTCCCATGGTGCGAGTATCGCCCCCCTCGCAGGGAAGGGTGGATCACCGCCCAGGATCACCGCCCAGGATCACCGCCCCAGGATCACCGTCCCCGACGAGCAGAACCACCCGCCGGTGCCGGACGCCAGGCCCAGTCGGGGTGGGTGGCCGTCCGTCGTGCGTATCTGCCGTGCCCCCGCCTCGCCCCGTAGCTGCCGTACCGCCTCCACCAGCAGGAACAGGCCGCGCATCCCGGGGTGCTGGGCGGACAGCCCGCCGCCGTCGGTGTTCACCGGCAGCGCGCCGCCCGCCACCAGCAGCCGGCCCTTCTCCACGAACGCCCCGCCCTCGCCCTTCGCACAGAAGCCCAGGTCCTCCAGCGTCACCAGCGTCATGTACGTGAAGGCGTCGTAGATCTCCGCGAAGTCGATCTCCGCCGGGCCCACCCCCGCCCGCTCGAAGGCCAGCCGGCCGCTGACCGCTGCCGGGGAGACGGTGAAGTCGGGCCACTGCGACAGGCTCGCGTGCGAGACGTGCTCGCCGGTGCCGAGCACCCACACCGGCGCCGTACGGCAGTCGCGCACGTACTCCTCGGCCGCGAGCAGCACCGCCGCGCCGCCGTCGGAGCGGACGCAGCAGTGCAGCTTCGTGAACGGGTCCGCGATCATCGGGCCGGACAGGACGTCGTCCACCGTGACCGGCTCGCGGAACATCGCGTCCGGGTTCAGCGCCGCGTTGGCCCGCGTCTGGACCGCCACCTCGGCCAACTGCTCGATCGTCGTGCCGTGTTCGATCATGTGGCGGCGGGCCGCCATCGCGTACTTCGCGATCAGCGTGTGGCCGTACGGCACCTCGAACTGGAGCGGCCCGCGCGCGCCGAAGGACAGGTCGCCGGTGCGGCGGCCCGCCCTGATGTCGGCGCGCGCGGTGGAGCCGTAGACCAGCAGCACCGCCTCGGCGTGGCCGCACGCGATCGCGTCCGCCGCGTGGGCGGCCATCACCTCCCAGGTGGAGCCGCCCACCGAGGTCGAGTCGACCCAGGTGGGCCGCAGGCCCAGGTACTCGGCGACCTCCGCGGGCGCCAGGGTGCCGAGGCCCGCGGAGGCGAAGCCGTCCACCACCTCCCGCCCGAGCCCCGCGTCCGCGAGCGCGCGGCGGGCCGCCTGGGCGTGCAGGGCGTACGGCGTGGCGTCCGCCACCCGGCCGCAGTCGGACAGGGACACCCCGACCGCGGCGACTCTCCGCCTGCGGGTGGACACATGGGACACGGCAGACACGACAGGGCTCCTCCCCGGTGCGACGCGCTTCCGTCCTGGCTCTCTCCCTCCTAATATGACGGCCCGTCAGATCCGGAGGGAAGAGCCATGGACGCCACCTTCACCGCCGAGCAGGACGAGATCCGCCGCACGCTGCGCGGCCTGCTGGCCGAGCGGGCGGGGCCGCACGCGCTGCGCGCCGCGCTCGACACCCCCGCCGGACACGACCGTGACCTGTGGTCCGCCCTCGCCGGACAACTCGGCCTGCCGGGGCTCGCGTTGCCCGAGGAGTACGGCGGCGTCGGCTGCTCGGCCACCGAACTCGCCCTCGCCGCCGAGGAGACGGGCCGCGCGCTCGCCCCCAGCCCGCTGCTGGCCACCGCCGTGCTCGCCGCCCCGCTGCTGCTCGCCCTCGGCACCGGCGCGCAACGCGCCGAGCTGCTGCCCCGGCTCGCCTCCGGCGCGCTCACCGCCGCGCTCGCCGTGCCCGGCACCCTGCTCGCCACCGCCCTCGCGCTGACCGGCGGCAACGGTGGCGACTGGGCCGGCGGCGGGCGGGCCGGCGGGGTGCAGGCCACCCGGTCGGCGGACGGCGGCTGGCGGCTGTACGGGCAGGCCGAGCAGGTGCTCGACGGCCACAGCGCCGGACTGCTGCTGGTCGCCGCGCACGCCGGCGGGTTCGCCCGGTCGCGCACCCTGCTCCTCCTCGTGCCGGGGGACGCGGCGGGCCTGGTGCGGGTGCGGCAGACCGCGCTCGACGCCACCCGCCCGCAGGCCCGCATCCAGCTCCGGGACGTGCCCGCCGACCTGCTCGGCGCGGACCCGGACGGCACCGGGGTGTCCGCCGCGCTCGCCGCGTGCGGGGACCTCGCCGCCGCGGTGCTCGCCTGCGAGGCCGCAGGGGCCGCCGCGCGGGCCCTGGAGCGCACGGTCGAGTACGTCGCGCAGCGCGAGCAGTTCGGGCGGGCGGTCGGCTCCTTCCAGGCGGTCAAGCACCGGCTGGCCGACGTCTACGTGCAGGTCCAGGCGGCCAGGTCGGCCGCCTACTACGCGGCCTGGGCGACCGCGCACGGTGAACGGGCCGGCGCCCTCGCGCTCGCCCAGGGCCTCAAGGCGCTGCGCGCGGCGAGCGCCGAGGGCATCCAGCTGCACGGCGGGATCGGTTTCACCTGGGAGCACGAGGCCCATCTGTACTTCAAGCGCGCCGCGGGCGACGAGCTGCTGTTCGGGCCCGTCCACCGGTTGCGCGCCCATGCCGCGGACGCGGCGCGGCTGTTCGAGGCGGCGGAGGTGACGGTGTGACGGCCATCGGCACACGCGTGGTCCAGAAGGTCTCCTCGACCCGCGCCTTCGCCAGGGTCGCGCCCCGGGTCGTCCCGGCCCTCGACCGGGCCGTGCACCGGCTCACCCGTGGAAAGGTGCTGCTCAGCGCGCTGATGCTGCCCGGGGTGATCCTCACGTCCACCGGCGCGCGCAGCGGACTGGCCCGCCGTACTCCCCTCGCGTGCATGCCCGAAACGGGCGGGCGCTCGTGGATCCTGGTCGGCTCCAACTTCGGGCGCGAGGGCCACCCCGCCTGGTCGCACAACCTGCTCGCCCACCCGGAGGCCGACATCAACCGCAAGGGCGCGGACATCCCGGTCACCGCCGTGCTGCTGGAGGGCGACGAGCGGGAGGCCGTCTGGCGCGAGCTGGTCGCCTTCTGGCCGCCGTACGCGACGTACCAGGGGCGGGTGCTGCGGGAGATACGGCTGTTCCGGATCGCCCGGCGGTAGGCGGGGCGGGCGGCCGTTCACCGGCGGACATCAGGCGCGATCCACCCGAAAACGCTTCCGGGATGTGCCCATGATCGCCCCTTGCGAGCAGAATCTCCCCCATGGACGACGTGGACCGGAAAATCCTTGCCGAGCTTCAGCAGGACGGGCGGCTGACCGTGACCGAGCTGGCCGGGCGGGTGCGGCTGAGCGTCTCGCCCTGCCACCGCAGACTGCGCGAGCTGGAGCGCTCGGGCGCCGTGCAGGGGTACCGGGCGGTGGTGGACCCGGCCGCGCTCGGGCTCCGCTTCGAGGCGCTGGTCTTCGTGTCGATGCGGCAGGAGGACCGGGACACGGTCGCCGGGTTCGAGCGGGCCCTCGGCGAGGTGGAGCAGGTGCTGGAGGCGCAGCGGCTGTTCGGGGACCCCGACTACCTGCTGCGGGTGGCCACGGCCGACCTGGCGGCCTTCCAGCGGCTGTACGACGAGCGGCTGGCGACCCTGCCGGGGGTGCAGCGGCTGACGTCCACGCTGGTGATGAAGCACGTGGTGCGGGACCGCCCGCTGCCCATGTGAACGGCGTCCGGTGGGGCGGCCGTCTCGGGGCGCGCGGCAGGCGGCAGTTCACCGAGGTGAACCACCGCCTGTCAGACAGGACTTGGCGCCCGGACGGGGATCTGCGAGCGGCCGGGCTACTTCGTCGGCTTCTTGCCGGTGACACCCAGGTGTACCAACAGCGCGAGATTCGGCTTGAGTTCGGCCTGCTTGACGCCCCAGGTCTGGAAGCCCTTCTGGTGTGCGGCCACCGCCGCGAGCATGGCGACCAGCGAGCCCGCGATCGCGGCCGGGTTCACGTCCTTGTCGATCCGGCCCTTGGCCTGCAACTCGGCGATGGAGTCGGACAGGGAGTTGTTCACGGAGTTCAGGATCTTCATGCGGATCTTGTAGAAGCGCTTGTCGCCCTCGGCGGCGCCGAGGTCGACCACCCGCAGGATCGCGTCGTTCTTGCGCCAGAACTCCAGGAATCCGTCGACGAGTTCCTGTGCCGTCTGCCAGCCCGCCTTGCCGGTCCAGCTGCGTTCGGCGACCAGCTCGGTCAACCCGGCGCCCTCGGCGGCCATTTGTTCGGCGATCTCCAGGACGGCGCCCTCGACGTCCGGGAAGTACTGGTAGAAGGTCGCGGGCGAAGTGCCCGCCTTCCGGGCGACATCGATGACCTTGACGTCCCGGTACGGAGAGGAGCTGAGCATCTCGCTGAGGCATTCGAGCAGCTTCTGCCGCGTCGCCTGCCCACGCCGGCCGGCCACGCGGCCGTCGACGGTACGCACTTGTCCTGTCATGCCGTCAGCTTACCGAGGGGTGATCGGAGCGCGATTCGGCCGACTGCAAATGGGGTGCATGGGGGTGCGGAGGGTGGTGTGCCTGGTCTGCGGGGTGCGGACACGGCCGTTACGTTGGCTGTATGGCCGAAAACAGGGCATCGGTGTACGGAGAGGACGTCCGTGAGGGCGTCCCGTGCTGGGTGGACGCGCAGCTTCCCGACGTGGCGGCGGGGCAGCGGTTCTACGGCGAGCTTTTCGGGTGGACCTTCGAGGAGGCGCGCGGGGAGTCGGTGTGGGCCCGGCTGGGGGGCGAGTTCGTCGCCGGCCTGGAGCACAAGACGGACGGCCGGATGCCGACCGTGTGGACGGTGTACTTCGCCACCCCGGACGCGGAGGGGTTCACCGCCCGGATCGGCCGGGCCGGCGGGCAGGTCGTCACGGCCCCGACGGTGGTCGGCGGGCTGGGCACCGCCGCGCTCGCCGCCGACCCCGAGGGCGCGGTCTTCGGCGTCTGGCAGCCCGCCGCCCACCGCGGCTTCGGCCGCCGCCACGAGCCGGGCACCTTCGGCTGGGTCGAGCTCTACGCCCGCGACACCGAGGCGGCCAACGCCTTCTACGGCGCCCTGTTCCACGAGGCCCTGTTCGGGCCCGGCGCCGACCCCGACTTCGGCCGTGCGCCCGTCTCCGGCGTCTTCGCGGCCGAGATGCCGCCGCACTTCCTCGTCCACTTCCGGGTGACGGACTGCGAGGCCGCCCTCGGCACGGTCCGGCGGCTCGGCGGGCGGGTCCAGGTGCCTCCTTTCGACGCGTCGTACGGAAAGGTGGCCGTCGTCACCGACAATCAGGGGGCGTCCTTCGCGCTGCTCCAGCGCTGAGATGTCTCATTGATCACGGGACATCCCGATATCGGACCGGGTTCGCAACCAGTGCCCGGGCCAGGAAGAATCGGGGTGCGTGCCGCCATGGCGGTGTGGTGGTGAGACGCTGCACGGGGTCGCGTACACAGGTGGGACGACGCGTGGGACGACGCGGCTCGTACGGGGAGGTGGCAGGCAAGTGGTGGATCAGCTGACGCAGCACGATCCGCGGCGGATCGGGCCGTTCGAGGTGCTGGGACGGCTGGGTGCCGGCGGCATGGGGCTGGTCTATCTGGCGCGCTCGGCGTCCGGCCGGCGCGTGGCGATCAAGACGGTCCGCACGGAGCTCGCCGAGGACCAGCTCTTCCGGGTGCGCTTCACCCGTGAGGTGGAGGCGGCGCGGGCGGTCTCCGGCTTCTACACGGCCGCCGTCGTCGACGCCGACCCGCGTGCCGCGGTGCCGTGGCTGGCCACCGCCTACGTTCCGGCGCCCTCCCTCGAGGAGATAGTGAACGAGTGCGGGCCGATGCCCGCCCAGGCCGTGCGCTGGCTCGCGGCGGGCGTCGCGGAGGCGCTCCAGTCGATCCACGGCGCGGGGCTCGTCCACCGCGACCTGAAGCCGTCCAACGTGCTCGTCGTCGAGGACGGCCCGCGCGTCATCGACTTCGGCATCGCCTCCGGTGTTTCGAACACCCGTTTGACGATGACCAATGTCGCCGTCGGCACCCCCGCGTACATGTCACCCGAGCAGGCGAAGGACTCCCGCAGCGTCACCGGCGCCAGCGACGTGTTCTCGCTCGGCTCGATGCTGGTCTTCGCCGCCACCGGCCATCCGCCCTTCCACGGCGCCAACCCGGTCGAGACGGTGTTCATGCTGCTGCGCGAGGGCCCGGACCTGGAAGGCCTGCCGGACGAGCTGCGCCCGCTGATCGAGTCCTGCATGCAGATGGAGGCCACCGGCCGGCCCAACCCCGCCGACCTCCAGGCGCAGCTCGCCCCGCACCTGTTCGGTTCCGGCTCCGACGACAGCGGTACGGCCTCGGCCTGGCTGCCCGAGAAGGCGGTCGGCCTGATCGAGTCCCGGCGCGGCGGCCGCCCGCCGGCCCGGCCCGCCCCGGCGAGCCCGCGCAGCGGCGGCCGGATCGGCGTGCCGCCCCCGCCGTCCCACGACCCCGTGCCGGTCGGCGCCCCGGCCGCCGGCGGCCCGGTCCAGCTGCCCGGCGCCGCCGTGCCGATCGGCCCCGGACCGCGGGTCGCCGACGCCCGCGCCGCGGCCGTCAAGGCGCCCCCGCCGGAGGCCGGTCTGGTCGCCGCCTGGTCCCGCCCCGGCGTCAACGGCGCCGACCCGGCCGTCCCCGCGCCGCAGGCCCCGCTGCCGGCGGAGACCGCGGGCGGCTGGCGCCCCTGGCGCTTCCGGATGTCGAACGACGTCTGGGGCACCCCCGTGGTCGGCGGCGACCTCGTCTACGTCACCTCCTTCGAGGTGCACGCGCTGGACGTGGCGACCGGCCGCCGCCGCTTCAAGACCCGTGACGTGGCCTGGTCGATGGCGGTCGCGGACGGCCGTGTGCACGCCTCCGACGGCCCCACGCTGTTCGCCCTGGACGCCCGCGAGGGCAGCGACCTGTGGCGGCTCCAGACGGACGCCTGGGTGTACTCCCTGCACGCCGACCGGGGCACGGTCGTCACCGGCACCCGCGGCGGCGGCGTCCAGGCCTGGGAGGCCTCCAGCGGGCAGAAGCTGTGGGAGCTGTCCGGTGCCCAGACCGACTTCGAGTCCCCCGAGGCCGGGCCCGCCGTGCACGAC
Organism: Streptomyces mangrovisoli; assembly: GCF_000974985.2. Taxonomy (GTDB): domain Bacteria; phylum Actinomycetota; class Actinomycetes; order Streptomycetales; family Streptomycetaceae; genus Streptomyces; species Streptomyces mangrovisoli. Next base: position 121,525 of record NZ_LAVA02000001.1, read on the forward strand.
GGCACGGTCTACGTCTGGCAGGACGCCCGGCTGCGCGCCCTGGACGCCCGCACCGGCGACGAGCGCTGGTCCTACCCGGTCGGCGACGCCGCCTCCTGCGGCGGGGTCCCGCTGCGGCTGACCGCGGCCCCGGACGGACACGTCTACCTCGCCGCGGGCTCCCGGGTGATCGCCGTGGACGTGGCGAGCGGCATGGTGCGCTGGCACTTCGAGGCGCCCGCGGTCTTCCTCAGCCCGCCCGCCTTCGCGCCCGGCCCCGCCGTCACCGGCGGCGGCGTGTACCTCGCCGACTACCTCGGCACGGTCTACGCCCTCGACGCCACCGACGGCCGCGACCGCTGGCGCATCGCCACCGAGTCCCGTACGTCCATCGAGCCGGTGCTGGTGGCCGCGGGCCATGTGCACGTCGGCAGCGGCAAGGGCGTGTACACCCTGGACGCCGTGACCGGCACGCCCAAGTGGCGCTTCCAGGCGGGCGGCGACATCGTGGGCGCCCCGGCGGTGGCGGAGGGCCGCATCCACTTCGGCTCGACCGACCACCTGCTGTACACGCTGAAGGCGGACGACGGACGGCTGCGCTGGAAGCTGGCCACCGGCGGCGAGATCACCGGCTCCCCGGTGGTCACGGACGGTGTGGTGTACGCGTGCAGCAAGGACCGGTGCGTGTACGCGCTGGACGCGGAGAAGGGCACGGGCACGGCGCGCTCCGCGGGTTGAACCTGGGTCCGTGGCCGGCGTCGTTGTCGGCTGCGGGCCGGTCGTGGCCGTTCGCGCAGTTCCCCGCGCCCCTGAATCCTGCGGGCCGGTGGGGCTTGTTCGCGCAGTTCCCCGCGCCCCTTTCAGGGGCTCGGGCAGGTGCGCCCCGTCAGGGGCGCGGGGAACTGCGCGAACGGCCCACACCGGCCCGCGGAGGACCCCCGGCGCTCGTTCAGCGCACCCGGAACCCGCCCGGCTGGCGCGCCGCGAAGAGTTCCGCCTGTTCGGACGGGGGAAGGCTGCCGAGGGCGATCAGTGCGGGGGCCTGCGCGAAGCCCTGGGCACGGGCGGCCTCCTGGGCCGTCCACAGGGCGCGCACGGTGCCCTGCACGGCGTTCGGCGGATACCCGGCGAGGATGCGCGCGCAGCGGGTCGCGGCGGCCACCGCCTCGCCCGGCGCGGTGAGTTCGGAGACCAGCCCGACCGCGTGCGCCCGCTCGGCGGACAGGCGTTCCGCGGTGCCCATGAGCATCATCCGCGCCACCTCGCCGTAGGGCATCCGGGCGGCCATGAGGACGGATTCGTAGGCGCTGACCATGCCGTAGGCGGTGTGCGGGTCGAAGAAGACGGCGGTGGTGTCGGCGACGACGAACTCGGCCTCCCCGAGCAGGTAGAAGGCGCCCCCGCAGGCCATCCCGGAGACGGCGGCGATCACCGGCTTCCACAGGTCGTTCGCCTTCGGGCCGATCCGCAGCAGCGGATCGTCCTGCATGTACGGCGAGCCGGGCTGACGCACGGCGGCGTCCCGGTCGATCCCGGTGCAGAAGGCCCGCTCCCCGGCCCCGGTGAGGACCACCGCCCGTACGGTGTCGTCGAACCGGAACTCCCGCCACACGGCGGCCAGTTCGTCGGCGGTGCGCAGGTCTATGGCGTTGAGCCGGTGGGGCCGGTCGAGCGTGACGACGGCGACCCCGGAGTCCTTGTCGGCGCCGACCCTGAGGCTCACGACCGCTCCAGCACCCAGGCGGGCAGCCCGGAGCCGTCGAACACGGCCTGCACGCGCGCGCCGATGCGCACCCGGCCGGGCGGGACGGAGTCCAGCGGCGCCCCGGCGCGGGTGACCACGTTGCCGACGAGCCGGATTCCCGGCGCGTCCTCCAGCTCCACCAGCACCACGTTGTACGGCGCCACGGCCGCGTAGTCGGCCAGCAGCGGCGGGTGCGGGACGACGTACGACCACAGCCGGCCGCGGCCGCTCACGAGCCGCCACTCGGTGTCGAAGGACCGGCAGCGCGGGCAGCAGGGCCGGGGCGGGAAGCGGAGGGTGCCGCAGCCGGCGCAGGCCTGGACGCGCAGCTCGCCTCGGGCGGCGTACGCCCAGAAGGGGGCGCCGTCGGTGTCGGTGACCGGTTCCAGCATGGCGCTCTCCCTCAGTTCCTCAGCAGCAGCGCGGACGTGGGGACCCCCTCGCCCGCCGTGACCAGGCAGGTGGCGGCGCCGGGCACCTGGGCGGTGCTGGTGCCGCGCAGCTGTTTCACGCCCTCGTTGATGAGGTTGAAGCCGTGCACGTAGGCCTCCGACAGGCCGCCCCCGCCGGTGTTCAGCGGCAGCCGCCCGCCGATCTCCAGCGCGCCCTGCTCGGTGAAGGCGCCGCCCTCGCCGCGGCCGCAGAAGCCGTAGCCCTCCAGGGACAGCGGTATCAGCGCCGTGAACGCGTCGTAGATCTGGGCGACGTCGACGTCCTCGGGGGTCAGGTCGGCGTGCTTCCACAGGTGCCGTGCGGCGGTCCAGGCGGGGCCGGTGAGCGGGTCGTCGGTCCAGTAGTTGACCATGCCGTGGTGCTGCGCGGGCAGGCCCTGGGCGGCGGCGTGGACGTAGACGGGGGCGCCTCGGCAGTCGCGGGCCCGCTCGGCCGAGACCACCACGCAGGCGAGCGCGCCGTCCGTCTCCAGGCAGTTGTCGAACAGGCAGAGCGGCTCGCTGATCCAGCGCGAGGTCATGTACATCTCGCGGGTCAGCGGGCGGTCGTACATGACGGCGGCCGGGTTCTGGTTGGCGCGGTTGCGGCAGGCGAGGGCGACGTTGAAGAGGTGGTCGCGGGTCGCGCCGTACTCGTGCATGTAGCGGCGGGCGAGCATGGCGATCTCGTCGGCGGGCCGCAGCAGGCCGAAGGGGCGGGTCCACTGGCCCGGAGTGGCCAGCTGCACGGCCGTGTTGGTCCAGGGGCGCGGTCCGCTGCCCCGCTTGCGCGAGCGCCAGGCCACCCCGACGGTGGCCTGCCCGGTGGCGACGGCGGCGGCGAGATGGGCGACGGTGGCGCACGAACCGCCGCCCCCGTAGCCGACCTTGCTGAAGAAGGTGAGGTCGCCGAGGCCGACCGCCTTGGCCAGCTCCACCTCGTCGGTCTCCTCCATCGTGTAGGAGGCCAGCGCGTCGACCTCGCCCGGGTCGATGCCGGCGTCGTCGAGGGCGGCCAGCACCGCGCGGCAGGCGAGGGTGCGTTCGTCCTCGTCGAGGTGTTTCGCGAACGCGGTCTGGCCGATGCCGACGATGGCGGTGGCGTCCTTGAGCCCCTGCCCGCTGCCCGGTCCTGGCATGGTGCACGCACCTCCGCACGACGACGGCCCCTGTGCTGACAGGCCGTCAGGTTACAGCTAATCTGACGGACAGTCAGCTACGCGTGGGGAGACCGATGATGCGCGGTGACAAGGCATGGGGCAGCGTTTGGGGCCTGGTGCGGTCGGCGGCCGAGCGGTACGCGCACGACGATGCGGTCGTCGACGGCCGCACCCGGATCACGTACGCGGAACTGGGCACCCGCGTCGAACGCTCCGCGGCGGCCTGCCTCGCGCACGGCGTCGAACCCGGCGACCGCGTCGCGGTCTGGGCGCCCAACTCCCTGGACTGGATGGTCGCGGCGCTCGGCGCGGTCTCGGCGGGCGCGGTCCTCGTGCCGCTCAACACCCGCTTCAAGGGCGCGGAGGCCGCGGACGTGCTGCGCCGCAGCGGCACCCGGCTGCTCTTCGTGACCGGCACCTTCCTCGGCACGTCGTACGTGGCCTCGCTGCGCCGCGCGGCGGGGGAGGGGCCGGGCACCGGTCCGCTGCCCGGACTGCCGGAACTGGAGCGGGTGGTGGTCCTCTCCGACGACGCCCCCGCGGACTTCGGCACCTGGAAGGACTTCCTCGCGGGCGGCGAGGGCGTCGGGGAGAAGGAGGTGCGGGCGCGGGCGGAGTCCATACCGCCCGAGGCGCCGTCGGACATCGTCTTCACCTCCGGCACCACCGGCCGCCCCAAGGGCGCGGTGATCACCCACGCGCAGACCCTCAGGGCGTACGAGATCTGGTGCGACCTCGCGGGACTGCGCCGCGGCGACCGCTACCTGATCGTCAACCCGTTCTTCCACACCTTCGGCTACAAGGCCGGGGTGATCGCCTGCCTGATGCGCGGGGCGACGATGATCCCGCAGAGCGTGTTCAACGTGGACACGGCGCTCGCGAACATCGCCGCCGAACGCGTCTCCGTGCTGCCGGGCCCGCCCACCCTGCACCAGTCCCTGCTCGACCACCCCGCGCGCGACTCCTACGACCTCTCCGCGCTCAGGCTCGTCGTGACGGGCGCGGCCGTGGTGCCGCTGCGGCTGGTCCAGCGACTGCGCGACGAACTGGGCGTCGGCACGGTCCTGACCGCCTACGGCCTCTCCGAGGCGAGCGGGATCGTCACGATGTGCCGGCGCGGCGACGCCCCCGCGGTGATCGCCTCGACGTCCGGCCGGGCGATACCCGGCACCGAGGTCCGCGTGGTGGACGCCGAGGGCGCCGTCCTGGACCCCGGCCTGCCGGGCGAGGTGCTGGTGCGCGGCTTCACCGTCATGCGCGGCTACTACGAGGACCCGGCGGCCACCGCCGAGGCGGTCACCGGCGAGGGCTGGCTGCGCACCGGCGACCTGGGCGTCCTGGACGCGGCCGGGAACCTGCGCATCACCGACCGGATCAAGGACATGTTCATCGTCGGCGGCTTCAACGCCTACCCGGCGGAGATCGAGCAACTCCTCGGCCTGCACCCGGACGTGGCCGACGTCGCCGTGATCGGCGTGGCCGACGCCCGGCTCGGCGAGTGCGGCAAGGCGTTCGTGGTGCGCAGGCCCGGCTCGGTGCTCACCGCCGACGACCTGATCGCCTGGGCGCGGCGGGAGATGGCCAACTACAAGGTGCCGCGGGCGGTGGAGTTCGTCGCCGCACTGCCGCGCAACGCGAGCGGCAAAGTGGTGAAGGGCGAGCTGCGGGGCGGGAGTTGACGTACGCCCGCCTCCGCCGGAGGAGGGAACGCGCGCCGGCTGCCGGACGCCCCCGGACGCACCCCGGCCGCGGCGGCTCCCCTCCGCGCCGCCGCGGCCGTCCCCGTGGTGGCGAGAAGGCCCCGTCAGGCCTTCTCGTCCGTGACGTGCACGTTGTCCGGCGTGACCGTGCCGGTCGTCGCCTTGGCGGCGAGCAGCGGCTCGTCCGTGACATGGACGTTGTCGGGCGTGACCGTCGTGTCGGCGGCCGTCAGCGGCTCGTCGGTGACGTGCACGTTGTCGGTGGTGTTCTGGTCGCTCATCTCGCATGCTCCCCTGATGTGGTGGGCGGTGGATCGACGGGAACCGTCCGGCCGCTCCCCCGAGACGGCCGGACGGATCCCGTGGGGCCGGTACACCCTAGAGGTCCGGCCCGCGGCCGTTCCGTCTGCCCCCCGACGCGACGGCCCGGCAGGACAGAGCCTGCCGCAGCGCGATAAACGAACGATGAACGCCACAGCCCGCGAGCCGCGTTGACGCCCTCAGGCCACAGCGGTCGGCTTCAGCAGGCCCCTGACCTCGTCGGCCTCCGGCGCGCCCAGCGTCGCGAAGATGTCCAGGGCCTCCGCCCAGCACACCCGCGCCCGGTCCAGCTGCCCGATGCCGTGCAGGGCGCGCCCGAGGACCGTCAGCACGTTGCCGCGCCGCCACTCCCCGCCGATCGCGCGCAGCAGCGTCAGCGCCAGCTCGGCGTTGGCCGCCGCCTGCGCCGGGCGCCGTGCCGTCAGGTGCAGTTCGGCGAGCCGGAACAGGGTCATGCCCTCCCACAGGCGCTGCCTGCTGTCCCGGAACACCCCGAGCGCCTGCTGGAGGCACTCGGCGGCCTCGGCCAGCCGGCCGCTGCTGGTGAGCGCGAGGCCCAGCGCGTAGCGGCCGTTGGCGCCCTTGAGGTCGTGGCCCATGTCGTCGTACATGCCGGTGCCCTGCCGGGCCAGCGCCACCGCGCTGTCGGTGCGGCCGGTCGCGAGCTGCACGCGGGAGAGGTTGCACAGCGCGCTCGCCTCGCCCGCCCGGTCCCCGAGCACCCTGAAGTGCTCGACGGCGCTGGTGAAATGGCCCTCGGCGTCCGGATAGCGGTTCTGGTACATCGCCACCGCCCCGGCGATGTTCGACGACCAGCAGCCGGTGAGCGGATCGCCCGCCGACGTCGCCAGCTCGATGGCGCGTACGGCCTCCTCGCCCGCGACGTCGAACCGGCTGCCGGAGATGTGGTGCACGAACGCCAGCGCCATCCTCGCCCGCGCCTCGGAGCGGGCGTCCCCGGCGTCGCGGGCCGCGTCCCGCAGCCGCGCCGCGACCGCCTCGTACTCCTTGGAGTTGGCGCCCGACTCGGCGAGGTCGACCGCCGCCCACAGCACGTCGACGGCGCGCCGCAGGGTGCCCGGAGCCGCCGACTGGCGCACGCACGCCAGCAGCGAGACCGCCTCGGCGTAGAGCCAGTCCTGCGCCCGGTGCCGTTCGGAGAAGGCGAGGCCGGGGTGGGCCGGGCGCTCCAGGTGGTCCACCAGCCGGTCCTCGGGGCGCTCGATCAGGTAGACGCCCGCGACCGTGGACAGATAGAAGTCCAGCAGCCGCGACAGCGCCGCCTGCTGCCCGCTCGGCGGGTCCTCGTCGCGCTCCGCGCAGGAGCGCGCGTACAGCCGCACCAGGTCGTGGTAGCGGTAGCGGCCGGGCGCCGCCGACTCCACCAGCGAGGTGTCGACCAGGGCCTCCAGCAGCTCCTCGGTGTCGTCGGCCGGCAGGTCCAGCAGGGCGGCCGCGGCGGCGAGGGAGATGTCAGGTCCGTCCGCGAGACCCAGCAGCCGGAAGGCGCGCGCCTGGGCGGGCTCCAGCTGCCCGTAGCCGAGTTCGAAGGTGGCCTTCACGGCGAGGTCGCCCGCCTGGAGCTCGTCCAGGCGGCGCCGCTCGTCGGCGAGCTTCGCCGCCAGCACCGACACCGTCCAGGTGCGGCGCGCGGCCAGCCGGGAGGCGGCGATGCGGATGGCCAGCGGCAGGAACCCGCAGGCCGCGACCACGTCGAGGGCGGCGGTGCGCTCCGCGCGCACCCGCTCCTCGCCGACGATCTTCGTGAACAGGGCCAGCGCCTCGTCCGGGGCCATCACGTCCAGGTCCACCAGATGCGCCCCGGCGAGGTCGACCATCCGCACCCGGGAGGTCACCAGCGCCGCGCAGCCCTCGGTGCCCGGCAGCAGCGGCCGCACCTGGGCCGCGTCGCGCGCGTTGTCCAGCAGGACCAGGACGCGGCGCCCGTCGAGGACCGAGCGGTACAGCGCGGCCCGCTCCTGGAGCGAGTCGGGTATCGCGGAGTCGGCGGTGCCGAGGGCGCGCAGGAACGCGCCGAGCACCGTCTCCGGTTCCGCGGCCCGGGCGCCCGCGCCCTGGAGGTCGACGTAGAGCTGCCCGTCGGGGAAGGCGGTGCGCGCCCGGTGGGCCACGTGCACGGCGAGGGTCGTCTTGCCCACGCCGCCGATCCCGGCCAGCGCCGACACGGCCATCACCCGGCCGTCGCCCTCCGCCTCGGACGCCGACGCGAGCACCTCGCTCAGCTCGGCCACGAACGCCTCGCGCCCGGTGAAGTCGGGCACGGTGGCGGGCAGTTGCGCGGGGCGTACGACGACCGGGGCCGGTTCGGCGACCGGCGCGGAGGGCTGCGCGAGCCCGGGGTCGGCGCGCAGGATGCGCTGCTGGAGCTCGCCGAGCCCCGGACGCGGGTCCACGCCCAGCTCCTCGGCGAGCAGCCGGCGGGTGTCGGCGTACACGGCGAGCGCCTCGGCCTGCCGGCCGCTGCGGTACAGCGCCAGCATCAGCAGCTCGCGCGGCCGTTCGCGCAGCGGATGCGCGGCGGTCAGCGCGGTCAGCTCCGAGACGGCCTCCGCGTGGCAGCCCTGTTCGAGGTCCATGTCCAGCCGGGATTCGAGGAGTTGCAGCCGCCACTCCTCCAGGCGGACCCGCTGCGCGTCCGCGTAGGGCCCCGGCACGCCCGCGAGCGGCTCCCCGTCCCACAGGGCCAGCGCGCGGTTCAGCGCGTCCCGGGCCCGGGTGAGGTCGCCCGCGCCCCGCGCCTTCTCGGCCTCCGCGGCCAGGTCCTGCGCCTCGGCCAGGTCCAGCACGCCGTCGCCGAGGCCGCGCACCGCGTAGCCGCCGGACTCGCTGACCAGCACGCCCGCGGCCAGCACCTTGCGCAGCCGGGACGCGTAGGTGCGGACCGCCGCGAGGGCCTGCGAGGGCGGTTCCGGGCCCCACAGGGCGTCGATCAGCTCGGCAGCGGTCGCGGTACGGCCCTCGCGCAGCAACAGGGCGGCGAGCAGCGCGCGTTGCTGCGGTGAGCCCATGGGCAGCGGCTCGCCGTCCCGCCAGGCGCGCACCGGGCCGAGCACGCCGAAGCGCAGCTGCGACGGCTCCTGAGCGGGACCGGGCCGCCACTGCTCCGGTACTCGCGGTCCACCGTCCATCGCCGTCCCCCCTGGGCCCACTGCGTCGGACGCAAGTCTGCCTTGTTCTCCTGTGATGCGTCAGCCGTGCGAGACGCCGATCACAGGTCGGCGCACGGGCGTCCACGAACCCCTCACACCCCGCGCCCGTGATCGGGGGCGGAGAGTGGGCGGCAGCGTAGCTGACGGGTCGTCAGATCGGCGCTACGGTGAGCGCCATGGACACCCACGAGAGTCACATCCCCCTGATCATCTCGGTGGACGACCACACCGTCGAACCGGCCGGCGTATGGCAGGACCGGCTGCCGAAGAAGCATCTCGACGCGGCCCCCCGGATCGTGCGGGCGCCGCTGAAGGAGATGTCGTTCCTCGGCGGCCGCTTCAAGCCCGTGATGGGCGCGCCGGGCGACGAGGGCCCGGTCGGCGACTGGTGGATCTACGAGGACCTGCGCCGCCCGCTGACCCGCCTGGACACCGCCGTCGGCTACAGCAGGGACGAGATCAGGCTGGAGGTCATCACCTACGAGCAGATGCGCCCCGGCTCCTACGACGTGGAGCGGCGCCTCGCCGACATGGACGTCAACCACGTCCAGTCCGCCGTCTGCTTCCCCACCTTCCCGCGCTTCTGCGGCCAGACCTTCACCGAGGCGGGGGACCGCGAACTCGCCCTGCTGTGCGTGCGCGCGTACAACGACTGGATGGTGGAGGAGTGGTGCGGGCCCGCCGCCGGGGGCCGCCTGATCCCGCTCACCCTCATCCCCCTGTGGGACGCCGAACTGGCCGCGCAGGAGGTCCGCCGCAACGCCGAACGCGGGGTGCGCGCCGTCGCGTTCTCCGAGATACCCCCGCACCTCGGCCTGCCCTCCGTGCACACCGACGCCTGGGACCCCTTCCTCGCCGCGTGCGCGGAGACCGGCACGGTCGTCGCCATGCACATCGGCTCCAGCAGCCGGATGCCGTCCACCTCCGCCGACGCCCCGCCCGCCGTCGGCTCCACCATCACCTTCGCCAACTGCTGCTTCTCGATGGTCGACTGGCTGATGAGCGGCAAGTTCGAGCAGTTCCCCGGCCTGAAGGTGATGTACGCCGAGGGCCAGATCGGCTGGATCCCCTACATCCTCGAACGCGCCGACGTGGTCTGGGAGGAGAACCGCGGCTGGGGCGGCGTCGCCGACAAGGTGCACCGGCCGCCGTCCGAGACCTTCCCCGGCCATGTGTACGGCTGCTTCTTCGACGACGCCTTCGGGCTGCGCAACCTGGACTCCATCGGCGTCGGCAACGTCCTGTACGAGACCGACTACCCGCACTCCGACTCCACCTGGCCGAAGTCCCGCGAGGTCGCCGAGGCCCAGATGGGCCACCTCGCGCCGGACGTCGTCGAGCGGATCGTGCGCGGCAACGCCATCGACCTGCTCGGCCTCACCGCCGACGGACTGTGGCGGGGCCCGAAGTGAGTCTCTCCTACGGCATCCAGCTGCCCGTGCAGTCCCAGAGCACGCTCTACGCCGAGCCCTGGGAGGCCGCGGCCGGCGCGGACGACCTCGTGGAGATCGCCCGCGCCGCCGACCGGGCCGGCTTCGCCTACCTGGCGGCCTGCGACCACGTCGGCGTCCCGCGCCGCCTCGCCTCCGCGATGAGCACCGTCTGGTACGACCCCGTCGCCACCCTCGCCTTCCTCGCGGGCGTCACCCGTCGCGCCCGGCTGCTCAGCCATGTCGCGGTCGTCGGCCTGCGCCACCCGCTGCTCACCGCCAAGAGCTACGCCACCCTCGACCACCTCAGCGGCGGCCGGCTCGTCCTCGGGGTGGGCGCAGGGCACGTGCGGGAGGAGTTCGAGGCGCTCGGCACCGACTTCGACCGGCGCGGGGCCGTCCTCGACGAGTCGATCGACGCGCTGCGGGCCGCCCTCGGCAGCGAGGAGTTCCCCGAACACCACGGCAAGTACTACGACTTCGCCGGCCTCGGCCAGCGCCCCCGGCCCACCCAGGAACGCGTGCCGGTCTGGGTGGGCGGCTCCTCGCCCGCCGCGGTGCGACGGGCCGCGCTGCGCGGCGACGGCTGGCTGCCGCAGGGGGACCCGCGCGAGCGGCTGCCCGGCCAGATCGAGAAGCTGCTGCGGCTGCGCGCCGAGGCCGGCGTCGAGGCGCCGTTCACCGTCGGCGCGATCACCGAGCCGCTCTACGTCGGCCGCCCCGGCTGGGAGGTCGGCCGCCGCACCCTCAGCGGCGCCCCCGCGGCCCTCGCCGAGTCGCTGCGCGCCTACCGCGCCATGGGCGTCCACCAGATCCAGGTGCGCTTCCGCAGCCGCGGCCGCACCGAACTCCTCGACCAGATCGCCGCGTTCGCCGCCGACGTGGCCCCCGACCTCTGAAGGAGCAGGCATGGGCAAGCTGGACGGACGCGTCGTGATCGTCACCGGCGCGGCGCGCGGGCAGGGTGAGCAGGAGGCCCGGCTGTTCCGCGCGGAGGGCGCCGAGGTCGTGCTGACCGACGTCCTCGACGAGCAGGGCGAGGCCCTCGCCCGCGAACTCGGCGCCCGCTACGTCCACCTGGACGTCGGCGACGAGACCGACTGGAAGGCCGCCGCGCGCACCGCGAAGGACACGTACGGCCATCTCGACGGACTGGTCAACAACGCGGGCATCCTGCGCTTCAACGCCCTGGTGGACACCCCGCTGGAGGAGTTCATGCAGGTCGTCCGGGTCAACCAGGTCGGCTGCTTCCTCGGGATCAGGACGGTCGCCCCGCTCCTGGAGGACGGTTCCACCATCGTCAACACCGCCTCCTACACGGCGGTCACCGGGATGGCGGCGGTGGGCGCGTACGCGGCGACCAAGCACGCCATCCTCGGGCTGACCCGGGTGGCCGCGCTGGAACTCGCCCACCGGCGCATCCGGGTCAACGCGGTCTGCCCCGGAGCCGTCGACACCGCGATGTCCAACCCGGCGCAGCTGGACCCCGGCGCGGACGCCGAGGAGACCTCCCGCGCCCTGGACGAGCTGTACCGCAAGCTCGTGCCGCTCGGCCGGATCGGCCGGCCCGACGAGGTGGCCCGGCTCGCGCTGTTCCTCACCGGTGAGGACTCCGCCTACATCACCGGCCAGCCGTTCGTGATCGACGGCGGGTGGCTGGCGGGGGTCAGCGTCATCTGACAGTCCGTCAGCTATTGACGCTGCATGCGGCCGCTGCCACAGTCGGCCCAACGAGATCTGACGATACGTCAGATGCCGAGTGCATCAGAACCGGGGACGGTGAACCTCCGTGGAATTCGGGCTCTTTGTACAGGGATACGTAGGCAAGCGCGCCGAGACCGACCCGCTGGCCGAACACAAGGCGCTGATGGAGGAGACCGAGTACGTCATCGAGGCGGACCGCTCCGGCTTCAAGTACGCCTGGGCGTCCGAGCACCACTTCCTGGAGGAGTACTCCCACCTCTCCGCCAACGACGTCTACCTCGGCTACCTCGCGCACGCCACCGAGCGCATCCACCTCGGCTCAGGGATCTTCAACCCGCTGGCCCAGGTCAACCACCCGGTCAAGGTCGCCGAGAAGGTCGCCATGCTCGACCACCTCACCGGCAACCGCTTCGAGTTCGGCAGCGGGCGCGGCGCCGGCTCGCACGAGATCCTCGGCTTCCTCCCCGGCATCACCGACATGAACCACACCAAGGAGATCTGGGAGGAGACGATCGCCGAGTTCCCCAAGATGTGGCTCCAGGACGAGTACGAGGGCTTCCAGGGCAAGCACTGGCAGCTGCCCCCGCGCAAGATCCTGCCCAAGCCCTTCGGGAAGTCGCACCCGGCGATGTGGTACGCGGCCGGCTCCCCGCCCTCGTACGCGATGGCCGCCCGCAAGGGACTCGGCGTGCTCGGCTTCTCCATCCAGAAGGTCTCCGACATGGAGTGGGTGCTGGAGCAGTACAAGACGGCGATCGTGGACGCCGAACCGGTCGGCGACTTCGTCAACGACAACGTCATGGTCACCACGACCGCGATCTGCGCGCCCACGCACGCCGAGGCGATCGACATCGCGGTGCGCGGGGGACTGCACTACCTGCCCTCGCTGGTCTTCCGCTACCACGACACGTTTCCTCGTCCCGAGGGGTTTCCGGTGTGGCCGGAGACGCTGCCGGAGTACAACGCCGAGTTCGTCGAGCTGCTCATCGAGGAGGAACTCCTCATCTGCGGCGATCCGGACGAGGTGCTGCGGCAGTGCAAGCGGTGGGAGCAGGCGGGGGCGGATCAGCTGAGCTTCGGGTTGCCGGTGGGGGTTCCCAAGTCGGAGACCCTGCAGACGATTCGGCTGATCGGGGAGCACGTGATTCCGAAGATCGACACGGATCCCGTCCACCGGACGTCGCGGTTCCGGGCAGGGGCAGGGTCCTGATCGCCGTCGCGGGGTGCGGGTGTGTGGGGGCTGGTCGCGCCCGCGCGGCGGAGCCGCATGTCGAAACCGCCCCGCGCCCCTGAAAAGCAGGTCGGCCACCGCATCGCAGGTTGAGGAGACCAGGGTCATGCTCGATCACGTCATCAAAGGGGCGACCGTAGTCGACGGGACGGGCGCACCCGCGTTCACCGCCGACGTAGGCATCCGGGACGGACGGATCGCCGTGGTCGGCAGGGTCACCGAGGCGTCCGGCGCCACTGAGGACGGCTCCGGGCTCGTGCTCGCGCCCGGGTTCGTCGATCCGCATACGCATTACGACGCCCAGTTGTTCTGGGATCCGTACGCGACGCCCTCGCTCAATCACGGGGTGACCACCGTCGCCGCCGGGAACTGCGGGTTCACGCTGGCGCCGCTCAACCCCGCGCGGCCCGAGGATGCCGACTACACGCGGCGGATGATGTCCAAGGTCGAGGGGATGTCGCTGGTCGCGCTGGAGGAGGGGGCGCCCTGGAGCTGGCACGGGTTCGGGGAGTACCTGGACGCCCTGGAGGGCCGCATCGCCGTCAACGCGGGCTTCATGGTGGGCCATTGCGCGCTCCGGCGGTACGTCATGGGCGCCGACGCGGTGGGCGGGCAGCCGTCGGCGGCCCAGCTCGAGGAGATGCTGCGGATCTTCCACGAGGCCATGGACGCGGGCGCCTGGGGGCTGTCCACCACCCAGTCCAGCACCCACTCCGACGGCGACGGGAAGCCGGTCGCCTCGCGGCACGCGCTCCCCGCCGAGCTGCTCGCCCTGTCGAAGGCGGTCGGCGAGCACGAGGGCACCCAGATCGAGGCGATCGTGGCGGGCTGCCTCGACCAGTTCGGCGACGACGAGATCGACCTGCTCGTGGAGATGAGCGCGGCCGCCGGACGCCCCCTGAACTGGAACGTCCTCACCGTCGACGCCGCCGTCCCCGAGCGGGTGCCCCGGCAGCTGAGCGCGAGCGAACGGGCGCGCAAGGCGGGCGGACGGATCGTCGCCCTCACCATGCCGATCCTCACGCCCATGAACATGTCGCTCGGCACGTTCTGCGCGCTCAACCTCATCCCCGGCTGGGGGCCGATCCTCGGACTGCCGGTCCCGGAACGGATCGCGCGGCTGCGGGACGCCGACGTACGGGCCGAGATGCTGCGGCGCGCGCAGTCCAAGGAGGCGGGCGTCTTCCGGCGGCTCGCGAACTTCGGGCGCTACGTCATCGGCGACACCTACAGCGAGGCCAACGCCGGACTGACCGGCCGGGTGGTCCGCGACATCGCCGGCGAGCGCGGCCAGGAACCCTTCCACTGCCTGGTGGAGATCTGCGCCGCCGACGACCTGCGGACGGTCCTGTGGCCCATGCCCACCGACAACGACCCGGCCTCCTGGGCGCTGCGCGCCGAGACCTGGCGCCACGAGGACGTCATGCTGGGCGGCTCGGACGCCGGCGCCCACCTGGACCGCATGTGCGGGGCGCCGTACACCACCCGCTTCCTCGGCGACTGCCTGCGCGGCCGCGGACTGCTGGGCCTGGAGCAGGCCGTGAAGATGCTGACGGACGACCCGGCGCGGCTGTTCGGGCTGCGCGAGCGCGGCCGGATCCGGGAGGGCTTCCACGCCGACCTGGTGCTCTTCGACCCGGAGCGGATCGACGCGGGCCAGGCCACCCTGGTGCACGACCTGCCCGGCGACAGCCCGCGCCTCGACTCCCGGGCGATCGGGGTGCGGGCCGTGTGGGTCAACGGCGTCGAGGCGATCCGGGACGACGTGGTGAGCGGGGCCGTACCGGGCCGGGTGCTGCGTTCGGGGCGGGACACGAGGACGGTGAGCACCCGGTGACCTCCTCGCCCGCCCGTCCGGGGACCTCCTCGCCCGCCGGGCAGCGGCTGTTCGTCGGCGGCGACTGGACCGAGCCGGACGACGGCCACTACCCGGTGACCGACCCGGCCACCGAGGAGACCGTCGGCCTCGCCCCCGAGGCCTCGCGCGCCCAGGCCCGCGCCGCCTGCGCCGCCGCCCGCGAGGCCCTCGGCCCCTGGTCGCGGACCCCGCCCGAGGAACGCGCCGCCGTGCTCGCGCGGGCCGCCGCCGCCATCCGCTCGCGCGCGCGGCCGTACACCGAACTCGCCGTGGCCGAGACCGGCGCGACCACCGGGACCGCGCGCGCGATGCAGGTCGGCGTGGCCGCCGCCCGCTTCCAGCGCTACGCGCGCGTCGAGAGCGCCGAGTGGGCGATCCCGCCGCAGGTCAACGAGGCCGGACCGATGGGCAGGGCGGGCGTGTTCGGGGCGCTCGCGGTGCGCCAGCCGGTCGGGGTCGTCGCCTGCGTCACCTCGTACAACAACCCGTGGGCCAACCCGGCCGGGAAGGTCGCCCCCGCCCTCGCGATGGGCAACACGGTGGTGGTCAAACCCGCCCCGCAGGATCCGCTGTCGGTCTACCGGATGGCCGAGGCGCTGGAGGCGGCGGGCGTGCCGAGGGGGGTCGTCAACGTCGTCTCCGGCCGCTCGCCCGGGGTCGGGGAGGCCGTGGTCGAGTCGCCGGACGTCGACATGGTCAGCTTCACCGGTTCCACCGCCGTCGGACAGAGGATCGCCGAGGTCGCCGGGCGCAGCATGAAACGCCAGCTGATGGAGCTGGGCGGCAAGGGCGCGGCGCTCGTCCTCGACGACGCCGACCTCGGCGCCGCGGTCGCCGGGATCGGCACCACCTTCTCCTTCTACAGCGGCCAGATCTGCACCGCGCCCACCCGGGTGCTGGCACAGCGGTCCGTGTACGGCCGGCTGGTCGAGCAACTGGCCGCCTATGCGGGCAGGTTGAAGATCGGTGACCCCAGGGCGCCGGGCACGGTGGTCGGGCCGGTGATCTCCCGCGAGCACCGCGACCGCGTCGAGTCGTACGTCGAACTCGGCCGCAAGGAAGGCGCGGTGGTGGTCGCGGGAGGGGAACGCCCGCCGATGGAGCGCGGGTTCTATGTCGCGCCCACCCTGCTCGCGGACTGCACCGGCGACATGCGGGTGGCCCGCGAGGAGATCTTCGGACCCGTCGTGGTGGTGATCCCCTTCGACGACGAGGAGGAGGGCGTCGCCCTGGCCGACGACACCGACTACGGACTGATCGACTACGTCTTCACCGCCGACGTCGCCCGCGCCTTCCGCGTCGCCCGCCGGCTGCGCGCGGGCGGCGTCGGCATCAACACCGTGGGCCGCAACATGGAGGCCCCGTTCGGCGGCTTCAAGCGCAGCGGCGTGGGCCGCGACGTGGGCTCCTACGCCCTGCACGCGTACAGCGAGGTGCAGGCGATCGTGTGGCCGGGCTGACCCCCGCGCTACGCCCGCACCGGTCCGAGGAACACCGGATTGGTGAACGCGGCCATCACGCCCGGGACGGGGCCCGCCGCCGTCTCGTGGCGGACCTCGGCGCGGACGTACGACGCCTGCGCCGGGGTCGTACGCCACCGGAGGGACCCCGTGCCGGACACCGGGAGCGGGCCGCTCGTGAGCAGCACGCCCTGGTCGGTGACGAGCCGCAGGGAGCAGCGCGGCGAGCCCGTCACCTCCAGCGCGACGGTCACCGGGGTGTCCGGTGGCGCGGTCAGCCGCTCCCCGACGCCCGCGTGGCGGCCGTCCGGCGCGGTGGCCGTGAGCGCGACGGTGACCGTGCGGGACTCGGCGACGTAGGAGCGGCCCGCGCGCAGGCCCGCCAGGACGGCGGCGCGGGTCAGGCCGTCGGCGAGCACGACCGTCTGGGGCAGCCCGACCGTGTCCGGGTCCCGGTGGGCGTCGCTGTTGCCCATCGCGGGCAGCGGGCGTCCGCCCTCGCGCACCGACGTCACCAGCGCCGCGTCCCAGGCCGCGAGCGCCGCCTCGTCGTCCGGGGTCCAGGGGCCGTTCCACACCTCGACCGCGTCCGCCTCCGCGAAGCCGAACCGCCAGCCGCAGCCCACGCAGTCGGCGCACGGGTGCGCGGGGACGACCAGACCGCCCGCTTCCCGGACCTGGCGCGCCACGGAGCCGAACACGCCGTCCCGGGCCCGGTAGCGCCAGTCGACGAAGGTGCCCGGGTCGGTGCCGAGCGCGAGCACGTGCCCGTTGCGGGTGGTGACCTCCTCGCCCAGCATGACCAGCAGGTCGTCGCCCGCCGCGTCGGCCCAGTGCGGGTGCGACGCGGGGGTGTTGTGGTCGGAGGAGTGCACGAAGTCAAGCCCGGCGGCGCGCGCGAGGGCGGCGATCTCGGCGGGCGTGCGGCGGCCGTCGGAGTGCCAGGAGTGCAGATGGCAGTCGCCCCGGTACCAGTCCCGGCCCCGCCCCGCGGCCCGCTCCGGCGGATACACCGGCACGGGCGTCACACCGGGTGCACCGGCGGTGAGCGTCACGGTGATCTCGTACGACAGCCCCTGCGGGGCCACCGTGTACGGGCCGAGGGCGAGGTGCCAGGTGCCCGCGCCGAGCGGGCCGGGGAGGTATCCCGGGGTCGCGTCGTCGGCGCGCAGGAAGAACTCCGTGCGCGCCCCGCCCGACCAGCCGCGGAACCCACCGCCGCCGAGGTCGGTGCCGCGCTCGTCGAAGACGCCGATGTCGAGCGCGTTGCCCGGGGTGCCCGCGGGCACGGAGGGCCGGTCGTAGGCGTAGGAGACGGCGATCTCGCGCGTCCCGGGCGGTACCTCGAAGGGTACGTACACGTGGTCGGGGGAGCCGGGCGGCAGCGTGCCGCGCAGGGTCCGGGTGTCCGCCGGTGCGAAGCTCACGGTGTCCACGGTAGGCGGGGACCCCGCGCGCCGTCACGGGCCGGCCCGGCCGGGAATGGTCGATGCCGACCGGTCGGTATGGACACCGGACCCGGCTGCCGGTACAGATGGACCAGCCACCCGCGGACGAAAGGCCGACATGCGCATCTCCGTCACGATCTTCCTCACCGACGAGACCGTCACCCCGGTCCGCCTCGCCCGTGAGCTGGAGGAACGCGGCTTCGCCGGACTCTGGCTGCCCGAGCACACCCACATCCCGGCCGAGCGCGCCACCCCCTACCCGGCCGGCGGGGAGCTGCCGCGCGAGTACACCCGCACCCTCGACCCGTTCGTCGCGCTCGGGCAGGCGGCGGCCGTCACCGAGCGGCTCGGCCTCGGCACCGGCATCACCCTGGTCGCCCAGCACGACCCGATCGACCTCGCCAAGCAGATCGCGACCGTGGACCACCTCTCCGGCGGCCGCCTCACCCTCGGCGTCGGCTATGGCTGGAACGTCGAGGAGGCCGCCGACCACGGCGTCGAGTGGCGCACCCGGCGCGAGCTGGTGCGCGACCGGATGGCGCTGATGCGGGCCCTGTGGTCCGACGAACCGACCGCCTACGAGGGCGAGTTCGGCAGCGTGCGGGCGAGCCACGCCTTCCCCAAGCCGGTGCAGAAGCCGCGCGGCCCGGTGGTGGGCCCGCGCACCCTGGTCGGCGGGATGGCGGGCCCGAAGCTGTTCGCCCACATCAGCGAGTACGCCGACGGCTGGCTCCCGATCGGCGGCCGCGGCCTGACGGAGTCCCTGCCGGTCCTGCGCACGGCCTGGGAGGAAGCGGGCCGAGACCCGCAGGCACTCCAGGTCGTCCCCTACGCCATCCTCCCCACCCCCGGAAAGCTGGCCCACTACGCCGAGTTGGGCATCGAGGAAGTCGTGATCCAACTCCCCCCGGCGGGAGAGTCGGAGATCCTCAACACCCTGGACGCACTGGCCACGTACCTGTAACCCCCTGCCTTTAAGGGGCGCGAGGCTGTATCGATATGCGGCTCCGCCGCGTGGGCGCGACCAGCCCAGACGGCGCCGCACCCGGCACTCGACCAGCACCCCCGCGGCGCCAGCCCGTCCCCCCGAACCGACGGAGTCCCTTCGTATGCTCGCCTCATGACGACTTCCGCGACCCCCGGAACCGGCCCCACCGAGAACTCCCTGCGGCGCGCCCTCAAACGCGCCCGCGACGGCGTCGCCCTCGACGTCACCGAGGCGGCGGTGCTGCTCCAGGCCCGCGGTGCCGACCTGGAGGACCTGTGCGCGTCCGCGGCGCGGGTGCGCGACGCGGGTCTTCGGGCGGCGGGCCGCCCCGGCGTCATCACGTACTCGAAGAGCGTCTTCATTCCCCTGACCCGGCTGTGCCGGGACAAGTGCCACTACTGCACCTTCGTCACCGTGCCCGGCAAGCTCCGCAAGGCCGGGCACGGGATGTTCATGTCGCCCGACGAGGTGCTCGACATCGCGCGCAAGGGCGCCGCCCTCGGCTGCAAGGAAGCCCTCATCACCCTCGGCGACAAGCCCGAGGACCGCTGGCCCGAGGCGCGCGAGTGGCTCGACGCGCACGGCTACGACGACACCATCGCCTACGTCCGCGCGATCTCGATCCGCATCCTGGAGGAGACGGGGCTGCTGCCCCACCTCAACCCGGGCGTCATGACCTGGACGGACTTCCAGCGCCTGAAGCCGGTCGCGCCCAGCATGGGCATGATGCTGGAGACGACGGCGACCCGGCTGTGGTCCGAGCCCGGCGGCCCGCACCACGGCTCCCCGGACAAGGAACCCGCCGTGCGGCTCAGGGTCCTTGAGGACGCCGGCCGCTCCTCCGTGCCGTTCACCTCCGGCATCCTGCTCGGCATCGGGGAGACGTACGAGGAGCGCGCGGAGTCGCTGTTCGCGCTGCGCAAGGTCGCCCGCGCGCACCACGGCATCCAGGAACTGATCATCCAGAACTTCCGCGCCAAGCCGGACACGGCGATGCGCGCGGCGCCGGACGCCGAACTCGACGAGCTGGTCGCCGCGGTGGCGGTCGCCCGGCACATCATGGGCCCGGGCGCCTGCCTCCAGGCCCCGCCCAACCTGGTCGACAGCGCCTACGAGCGCCTGATCCGGGCCGGCATCGACGACTGGGGCGGCGTCTCCCCGCTCACCATCGACCACGTCAACCCCGAGCGCCCCTGGCCGCAGATCGACGAACTCGCCGAGCGCTCCCGGGCGGCCGGCTTCGAGCTGCGCGAACGCCTCTGCGTCTACCCGGAGTTCGTCACCCGCGGCGAGCCCTGGCTGGACCCGCGGCTGCTGCCGCACGTCCGCGCGCTCGCCGACCCGGAGACCGGCCTGGCCCGCCCGGACGCGGTGGTCGAGGGGCATCCCTGGCAGGAGCCGGAGGACGCCTTCACCGCGTCCGGCCGCACCGACCTGCACGCCACGATCGACACCGACGGCCGCACCGGCGACCGGCGCGAGGACTTCGACGAGGTCTACGGCGACTGGGGCGCCCTGCGCGAGGCGGCCGCGCCCGGCATGGTCCCGCAGCGCATCGACACCGACGTCCGCCAGGCCCTCGCCACCGCCGCCGACGACCCGACCCGGCTCACCGACGCGGAGGCGCTCGCGCTGCTGCACGCCGACGGCCCGGCCCTCGACGCGCTGACGAAGATCGCGGACGACGTACGGAAGGCGGCCGTGGGCGACGACGTCACCTACATCGTCACCCGCAACATCAACTTCACCAACGTCTGCTACACCGGCTGCCGCTTCTGCGCCTTCGCCCAGCGCCGCACCGACGCCGACGCCTACACCCTCTCCCTCGACCAGGTCGCCGACCGCGCCCAGCAGGCCTGGGAGGTGGGCGCGGTCGAGGTGTGCATGCAGGGCGGCATCCACCCCGACCTGCCGGGGACGGCGTACTTCGACATCGCGAAGGCGGTCAAGGAACGCGTCCCGGGGATGCACGTGCACGCCTTCTCCCCGATGGAGGTCGTCAACGGCGCCACCCGCACGGGCCTGTCGATCCGTGAGTGGCTGACCGCCGCCAAGGAGGCGGGCCTCGACACCATCCCCGGCACCGCGGCGGAGATCCTCGACGACGAGGTCCGCTGGGTGCTGACCAAGGGCAAGCTGCCCGCGGCCACCTGGATCGAGGTCGTCACCACCGCCCACGAACTCGGCATCCGCTCGTCGTCGACGATGATGTACGGCCATGTCGACCAGCCCCGCCACTGGCTCGGGCACCTGCGCACGCTGGCCGAGGTGCAGCGCGAGACCGGCGGGTTCACCGAGTTCGTCACGCTGCCGTTCATCCACACCAACGCGCCGGTCTACCTGGCGGGCATCGCCCGGCCGGGCCCGACGGTGCGCGACAACCGGGCGGTCACCGCGATGGCCCGGCTGCTGCTGCACCCCTGGATCCCGAACATCCAGACCAGCTGGGTCAAGCTCGGCACGGAGGGCGCGGCCGAGATGCTCCGCTCCGGCGCCAACGACCTCGGCGGCACGCTGATGGAGGAGACGATCTCGCGCATGGCGGGCTCGTCGTACGGCTCCTACAAGTCGGTGCGGGACCTGGTCGCGGTGGCGGAGGCGGCCGGCCGCCCGGCCCGCCCGCGCACCACCCTGTACGGGGAGGTGTCCGAGGAGCGGCAGCGCGCGGCGGCGGCCTCGGACGGGCACCTGCCGGAGCTGCTGCCGGTGCTGGACTGAGCCGACGGACCGCGCGGCGGCGGGCGGGCAGTACGATGATCCGACCCCCGATGGCGGGGGCCGAGTAGCTGAGGAGATGCGCCGTGCCTGGCCGAATACCCTCGTGGGCCTGGGTCAGCGGACTGACCGTGGGGGCCACCGCCGCGGTCCTCGTCCTGGCCGCCCAGGCGAACCACGGGACGCACCCCACGGCGTCGGCCACCCGCCCGCACGCCACCGCGTCCGCGTCCCCGCACGCCTCCACCACGCACGCGCCGAAGAAGAAGGCCTCCGCCGCCGCGGTCCCGGCCTCCTCCGGCAGCGGCCGCCGGGTCGTCTACTCGCTCGCGCAGAAGCGGGTGTGGCTGGTGGACGGGGACGACGTGGCGAGCCGCACCTTCACGGTGTGGCCGGGCACGGTCTCGCCCGACCCCGGCAGCTACACGGTCTCCGTGCGCCGGGACTCCACGACCGGCTCGGACGGGGTGAAGATCGAGCACATCGTCTACTTCGCCGCCAAGTCCGGCCTGAACATCGCCTTCTCCAACGCGGTCGACGGCTCCGAGCCGTCGCCCGCGTCCGGCACGCAGACGGGCGGCATCCGGATGCACACGGCGGACGGGGCGGCGCTGTGGACGTTCGGCTCGACCGGCACCAAGGTGACCGTCGTCAAGTAGGGCGGGTCAGTCGTCCCGGCCGGACGGCAGGTGGTTCACGATCAGGACGACCCCGCTCAGCACGATGACGCGGGTCGCCGCGTCGAGGCCGTTCCAGGTCTTGGACTGCCACATCGCGAACCACTCCCCGCCGACGGCCACGAACCCGGCGCCGAACAGCAGCAACAGCATCAGCAGCCCGTACGTCGACACCTGGCGCGCGCGGGCGGTGTCGCGCCGCGCCCACAGCCAGGTCCCGGCGGTCAGCACCAGCGCGGCGACGGTCTCCCACACGATGATCGCGACGTAGGCGGCGTCCTGGAGCCCCTTGCTGGTGATCGCCCGCCACATCAGGTCGTCGTCCCCGAACGTGGTGTCCATCGCGAGGACATGCCGGACGAACTGCTGGTTCGTCCCGAAATCGGTGATGTTCCCGAAGGCGACCAGGGCGATGTAGAGGGCCACGGTGCCGGTGAGCAGCGTGGCGGCGAGCGGAAGCGCGCTCCGGGCGGCGGAGGGCGCGGCTGTGGTCGAAGTGGTGGGGGTGGCCATGGCGGTTTCCTTCCCAGCCCCGCGGGCCGCCACCCGGGCGGCATTGAGCCACGACCGGACGGCATCTGGCCACGACCGGACACAGGTGGGCACCCGCACGCCAGAACCGGCCGTTCGCGGTCCATTACAGTGCTGAACTGTCGTAGGTACGGCGGTGCCATGAGGAGGTCGGTGTGGCCGCGACATCCGGTGCCGTCTGGGGCCGCACCGAGCAGCAGGACTTCCGCAGCAGGGTGCGCGGCACCCTGCTCGGGGCCGCGGTCGGCGACGCACTCGGCGCGCCCGTCGACGCCCTGACCGCCGAGGAGATCCGGGCCGCGTACGGCGCGGAGGGCCTGACCGACCTGGCCGGCGCCTACGGCAGGCGCGGCGCCGTCACCCACCACACCCAGCTCACCCTGTTCACCGTGGACGGGCTGATACGGGCCCAGGTCCGCCGCGACAGCGGCGCCTGGCATCCGCCGACCGATCTGCACCGGGCCTATCTGCGCTGGGCCGCCACCCAGCACGACTGGGGCCCCGACCTGCGGCGCAAGGACGACGGCTGGCTGGCCCGCGAGGAGTGGCTCTACGCCCGCCGCGACCCGACCAGGGCCCTGCTGACCGGCTTCGGCGACGAGACCATGGGCACGCTCGACGCGCCGCGCAACCCCGGCGAGGCCGGACCCGAACCGGTCGCCCGCTCCGCCCCGTTCGGGCTGCTCGTCGGCTGGGAGCCGCAGCTCGTCGGGCAACTCGCCCTGGAGTGCGCCGCGCAGAGCCACGGCCATCCGGTCGCCTGCCTCGCGGCGGCCGCCTACGCGGTGATCGTGCACGCCCTCGCGCTCGGCGACAGCCTCGACGCGGCCGTGCAGCGCAGCCTCGCCCTGCTCGTCGCCCGGCCCGGCCACCAGCCGGTGTCGGACGCCCTCCAGCACGCGCTGGGTGCGGTGCGCCAGGGGATGCCGACACCGGCCAGGGTGGAGGAGCTGACCGGCGCCGGCACCGCGGCCGGGCTGCTGTCCGCCGCGGTCTACTGCGCCCTGGTCGGCGAGGACGTACGGCACGGGCTGTGTCTCGCGGTCAACCAGGGCGGCCCGTCCGGCGCGGCCGGCGCGCTGACCGGGGCCCTGCTCGGCGCCCTGCACGGCGAGACGGCCCTCCCGCCGGCCTGGCTGGCCGAACTGGAGGGCCGCGCGACGATCCTGGAGCTCGCCGACGACTTCGCCATGGAGATGACCCAGGGCCCGGCCCTGCACACCCCCGCGGGCGCGTCCCCCGGCTGGCTGGCCCGCTACCCGCGGGGCTGACCGGCCGTCAGGGAGCCTGCGATCAGGGCTGGTTGTCGACCGCGGAGCCGGTCACCGTGCCCTCCGCCGCCGGGGCCTGGGCGGGCGCCGGGACCGGGGCGGCCACCGCGGCGCCGTCGTCGTCGGTGTTGATCCGTTCGATGATCGCGACCCGCTCCGGGGTGTCCTCGGGCCGGATCAGGCCGATGACCAGGTACAGCACCAGCGAGATGACCATCGGCACGGACACCTGGTACTCCAGCTTCACGTCGGTGCGCTGCGAGAAGTCCAGGTGGTAGTTGACGAAGAAGAACGCGAGCAGTCCGCACGCCCAGCTGGTGAGCGCCGCCGTCGGGCCGGAGCGGCGCAGCGGCCGCAGCAGACCGAGGATGAACGGGATCGCGATCGGGCCCATCAGGCCGGCCACCCACTTGATGACGACCGTGATGATGTCCTTGAACGTGGGGGAGTTGACCTGGGTCGCGACCGCCATCGACAGGCCGAGGAAGGCGACCGTGGTGACCCGCCCGGCGATCAGCCCGGCCCGGTTGTTCCAGGCCCGCGCCGCCCGCGACAGCACGGGTGCCACGTCCCGGGTGAACACCGCCGAGATGGCGTTGGCGTCCGAGGAGCACATCGCCATGGTGTGGGAGAAGAACCCGACCACGACCAGGCCCAACAGACCGTGCGGCAGCAGCTGTTCGGCCATCAGTCCGTAGGAGTCGGAGCCGTCCGGCTTCTGCGCGGTCACCAGCAGCGGCGACAGCCACATCGGCGTGAACAGGATCACCGGCCAGACGAACCACAGGCCCGCCGACAGCAGTGCCGAGCGCGTGGCCTCCTTGGCGCTGCCGGTCGCCATGTAGCGCTGCGCCTGGTTCCACATGCCGCCGTTGTACTCGAACAGCTTGATGAACAGGTACGCGATGAAGAAGACCGTCAGATACGGCCCCGCGAACCCGTCGCCGTGACCGTGCAGCTTCGGCGAGTCCAGCGCCTTCGACAGGCCGCCCTGCTCGGAGATCTTGTGCAGCGTGATGATCAGCATGGCGAGACCCGCCAGCAACTGGATGACGAACTGGCCGAGTTCGGTCAGCGCATCGGCCCAGAGCCCGCCGATCGTGCAGTACACGGCCGTGATGCCGCCGGTGATGATGATGCCCTGGGTGAGGGTGACACCGGTGAAGACGCTCAACAGGGTGGCGATCGCGGCCCACTTGGCGCCGACGTCGACGATCTTCAGCAGGATGCCGGACCAGGCGAGCGCCTGCTGGGTCGGCACGTTGTACCGGTCCTTCAGGTACTCCAGCGGCGAGGCCACGTGGAGCCGTGAGCGGAGCCGGTTGAGCCGGGGCGCGAACGCCTTGGCGCCGATGAGCACGCCGATGGCGATGGGCAGCGCCCAGGTGACGTACGACGTGATGCCGTAGGTGTACGCGATACCGGCGTACCCGGTGAACATCACCGCGCTGTAGCCCGACATGTGGTGCGAGATGCCGGAGAGCCACCACGGCATCTTGCCGCCGGCGGTGAAGAAGTCGCTGACGTCGTCCACACGTTTGTGGGACCAGACACCGATCGCCGTCATGACGCCGAAGTACGCGACCAGGACGGCCCAGTCGAGACCGTTCATGTGCCCCCTTCCAGGGTCCACCGCCTTGGGGTCAGGCATGTGAACTGTGGGCGGGGTGGCGTGCTCACGGCAAGCAAGCGTAAGGTCAAGAGCGAGCAAAAATGTTCGGCTCGATGACCTGGATTCACACATATGAACTTGCCCAAAGGTGGCGCGGAGCCCTCAGCGCATCAGCTCCCCCGCGTTGACCAGCAACGACTGCCCCGTGATGGCCCGCGCGCGGTCGGACGCCAGAAAGACCGCCGCGTCCGCCACGTCCCCGTCGGTGGCCAGCTCCGGCAGGGCCATCCGGCCCGTCAGCCGCGCCAGCACCTCCGCCTCGGCCACCGCCTCGGTCTGCGCCGTGAACTGGACGAAGGCCTGCACCGGCGGCCCCCACATCCAGCCCGGCAGCACCGTGTTGACCCGGATCCGGTCCGGCCCGAGCTCCCGGGCCAGCGAGTACATCGCGCTGGTCAGCGCCCCCTTCGACGCCGCGTAGGCCGCCTGCCTGACCTGCGTCGGCGCCGCCACCGCGGACTGCGTCCCGATGAACACCACCGAACCGCCGCGCTCCTTCAGCCCCGGCAGGCACGCCCGCGTCATCCGCAACGTGCCCAGCAGATTCACGTCGACCACCGACGCCCAGGTCGCGAAGTCCGCGTCCTGGAGCCCGCCGAAGTACGCGTCCCACGCGGCCACATGGACCACCGCGTCGATCCGCCCGAACCGCTCCCGCGCCAGCTCCGCGAGCGCCGCGCACTGCCCCTCGTCCCGGATGTCCGTCGCCCGCAGCGCGGTCCGCGCCCCCTCCGGGTCGATCTCCGCCGCGCTCTTGGCGAGGTTGGCCTCGGTGCGCGCGCCGAGCACGGCGTTGCCGCCCTCGCGCACCACGGCCGCCGCGACCTGATGGCCGAGCCCCGCGCCCACCCCGGAGACGACGACGGTCTTGCCCGCGAGCAGTGACATGGCGGCCCTCCCGGCCCCTGGCGTTCCATCTGACGGAGCGTCAGAGTATGGGCGAGCACCGGAGGAAGGAAGGGGAACGGCATGAGCGAGGACACCCGCAGCGAGACCTACGCCGAACTGGCCGCCGTCGGCCCGTACGGGGTGCGTCCGGGCCACGCCCTGATCACCATGGTCGAACCGCACCCGGGCCACGAGTACGCCTACAACCGCTGGTACGAGGACGACCACTACTACGCCGGCGCCATGGCCATGCCCTGGATGTACGCCGGCCGCCGCTGGGTCGCCACCCGGGACCTCCAGCTGCTGCGCCGCCCGGAGAAGTCCGCGATCGCCGAGCCGGTCGGCGCGGGCTGCTACCTCTCCACGTACTGGATCACCGACGGCCGCTACGACGACCACATGCGCTGGACCGTCGCCATCAACAAGCGCCTCAACCGCGACGCCCGCGTCCACCAGGCCCGCACCCACGTCTTCACGGCGTTCCACGACCACGCGGCGACGGTCTACCGCGACGGCGCCGCGGGCCCCCGCGACGTCCACGCCCTCGACCACCCCTACGCGGGCCTGGTCCTGGAGGTGATCGACGCCGACTCCCCGGAGCAGTGCGAGGAACTCCTCGACCGGCTGCGCACCCGCCACCTCCCGCGCCACCTGGCGGGCTCCCCGGCCGCGATGGTGACCGTCTTCCGCCCCACCCCGCTCCCCGGCGACCGCATGACGTACGTCAAACAGGTGGAGGGCGTGGGCACCCGGCTGACCCTCCTGTGGTTCCTGGAGACGGACCCACGGGAGTGCTGGGACGACCTGTCCACCGGCCTGGAGGACCAGGTGACCGAGTCCGGCCTGGGCAGGGTCGAGCTACTCGCCCCCTTCATCCCGACGATCCCGGGCACGGACCGCTACGTGGACCAGCTCCGCTGACCCTGAGGACGAGGCCGTTCAGGCCGACACGGGGGTCCGGGGGCGGCGCCCCCGGAGACCCACCCGAGCTCACTTCAGCTCGTCGGGACAGGGCGTCCCCCGGGGCAGCTGGTAGGGCGCCGCCAGGTGATACGTCCCGGCCCGCGGAGCGACAAGCATCGTCCACTTGTCCCCCTTCGCGTCCTCGGCCGTCTCCATCAGACACCCGTTGACGTTGTCGAACGTCTTCGGCGTGCCGTCGGCCCGGTGCTTCGACGCCTGCGTCTCCTGCGGAGCCTTCAGGCTCTTGCCCTGCGCGTCGACGATGCTCAGCCAGGGCGAGTACGGGATGCGGATCAGGATCCGCCCCGCCTTGCGCACCTCGATCGTCAGCTCCCCCTGCTCGGCGCTGTCGACCACCGCGTTCGGCTCCGCCATCGGCGCCGGGTCGGTGACCTGGAACAGCTGCCAGTTCGCGTCGCCCCAGATCTGCTTCAGATACGGCATCCCGCGCTGCACCAGCGCCCGCTCGCGCTCGCCGCCGTCCCCGTCCGGCTCGTCCTTGGGCAGCACCACGAAGTGCACCGCCCAGCGCTGGAGCCACTCGTGGTAGTTCGCCGAGTTGAGGGTGTCGTCGTAGAAGAGCGGATTGCGCTCCATGTCGGCCTGCCGGTTCCAGCCCCGGGCCAGGTTGACGTAGGGCGCGAGCGCGGACGCCTCGCGGTGCGAGCGGGCCGGTACGACCTCCACGCGGCCCTTCTCGGCGCCGACCTTCTGCAACTCGTTGACCAGCGGCGCGAGCTCGCGGGCCCAGGAGGCCGCCGGGGTGGTGTGGATGATGTCGTCGACGGCCTTGAAGCCTATCCAGCCGACCGAGCCGAGGAAGGCCAGCACGGTCGCGTACCAGCGGCGCGAGCGCGGCTCGTGGAAGGGCAGCGCGGCGATCAGCGTCGCCCCCGCGAACAGCATCGGCAGCCGGGAGATGTTCGAGCCGATCTGGGAACTGACCACCCACACGCCGACCACGGACAGGCCGTACACCGCGGACGTCAGCCGCACCGTCCGCCACTGCCTGGGCACGAGGACGAAGCACAGGATCGCGTACGACAGGGGCAGCAGGACGGACCAGATCGTCATCGGCTGGGTGCCCGAGAAGGGGAACAGCCAGGCGGAGACGGCCACCACCGCGGTGGGCGCGAGCCCCAGCGCCCAGGCGCCCGGCCTGCGCTTCTGCAGGAACAGCGAGACCGCGATGAGCCCGACGAACAGCCCCGCGACCGGCGAGGACATGGTGGCGAGCGCGGCCAGCGGGGCCGCGCACAGCGCCTTCGCCCAGCGTTTGTAGCGCCAGCGGTGCGGCCAGCAGAAGACGGCGGCGACCGCGCCCAGCGCGAACATCGTGCCGAGCCCGAAGGTCACCCGGCCGGACGCCGCGTTGCACAGGAACGCGAACACCCCGGCCAGCGCGGCCCACAGGGGGTTGCGCACCGCACGGCTGCGGATCAGCACCAGCGTGAGCAGACCGGCCGAGAGCGTCCCGGCGATCATCATGGTCGTCCGCACGCCGAGCACGGACATCAGGTACGGCGACACCACGCTGTACGAGACCGGGTGCATCCCGCCGTACCAGGCGAGGTTGTACGCCGAGTCCGGGTGCCGGCCGACGAACTCCGCCCACGCGTCCTGCGCGGCGAGATCGCCACCGCTGTTCGCGAACGTGAAGAACCAGACGATGTGCAGCACGCCGGCGAGCGCGGTGACCGACAGCACGGGGTGCAGCAGCAGCCGCATCCGCAGGCCGAGGAGCGCGGCACGGGCACGGCTGATCGGGACCGCGGTGGACGCGTCGTCAGGCGCGGCCCGGTCGGCCGACGGGTCTGTGGGCGTGCCGTCCGCGGGGTGTGCGGGCATGCGTATTCGCGGGCTGGTGTCCGGGCCCGGACCGGTGTCGTCGGCCTGTGTCGGCTCCGCAGTCGCCACCTGTTGGCACTCCCCGTGATCCCGTCTTTTCTTCTCGGCCCCGTTCCGTTCGCCGTCCGGTGGCCTGCCCCGGTTCGTGACGCTAGCACGCACCCCGCCGGGCGGCGCCCGGGCGGGGCGCGGCCCGACGGGGTGCGGGGGCGCTGGGAAGGGGGGTGCGGATCAGCCGATGCGCTTGAGCTTCGCCGTGAACGCGGGCTCCGTCAGGTCCTTCTGAAGGGCCACCGGCACCTTGACGGCCCCGTTCGAGCCGTCGCCGACGGTCAGGGTGCCGACCTCGGTCCCCGCCTTCGCCGTGTGCGGGACGTCACCGGTCCTGAAGGACAGCTCGACCTTGAGACCGGCCCAGCCGACCGCGCTGACGTCCTTGGTCACCACGACGGGCGTGTGGCCGCCGAGCTGGTCGTCCACATACCCGACGACGTCACCCTTCTTCAGGATCTTCTGCGACGTCAGGGCGTTCTGCGCGCCGAGCATCGCGGTCTTGCTGACGGCGTTGACGGTGTCGATGATCGGCGCCGTGTGCTGCCCGAGGATCGCGCCGACCACGGTCACCGTCTGGCCGTCGACCACCTTGGTGGCGGCGAACAGCAGGTTGCCGCCCGCCTTGGTGGTGGTGCCGGTCTTCAGGCCGATGGCGCCGTTGTAGGGGACCAGCCGGTTGTAGTTGTTCCACTTCTGCCCGGACGGGTCCGTCCAGCTGGGCAGCTTGGTGATGTCGATCAGCGCCGGGATCTTCACCAGCTCGTCGCCGAGCTTCACCTGGTCCTCGGCGGTCGAGACGGTGGTCTCGATCAGACCCGAGGGGTCCGTGTAGGTGGTGTGGTCCATGCCGAGTTCCTTGGCGGTGGCGTTCATCTTCTTGACGAACGCGGCCTCGGATCCGGCGTCCCAGCGGGCCAGCAGACGGGCGATGTTGTTGGCCGACGGGATCATGATCGCCGACAGCGCCTGCTTCTCGGAGAGCTTGTCGCCCTCCTTGACGGTGTTGAGGGTGGACTCGCCGTCCTTGTCGTAGCCGCCCTCCTTCTCGGCGGTGGCGTCGACGGTGATGGCCGGGCCCTCCTCGCCGGACTTCAGCGGGTGGTCCTTGAGCACGATGTAGGCGGTCATGGCCTTCGCCACGGAGCCGATGGCGACCGGCGTCTGGTCACCGAAGTTGCCCATCGTCCCGATGCCCTCGACGTCCATCCAGCCCTGGCCCTCGCTCGGCCACGGCAGGGACGCCTTGCTGCCCTCGAAGGTGTACGAGTCGTCGGCGGTGAGCGCCAGCGTGGGCGCGGGCAGCGGACGTACGGCCTGCACGATCGCAAAGACGACCGCGAGCAGCAGGACCAGAGGCGTCCAGATCTTGAACCGCCGCACGAGGGTGCGGACGGCGGTCTCCGGCGGCGGAGGCGTGTTGGTCAGCTCGGCCAGCAGGTCGATCGGCGGCTTCGGCGGCAGCGGCACCTGCCGGGTCCGCTCGGGGCCGACCTGGGGCACGGCCCGGGTGGCGTCCGGCGCCTTGGTCCCCGGCTCGTCGAGCGGCTTCAGCGCGACGAACCTGCTGGTCCGCTCGGGGTCCCCGGCGGGAGCCTGCGGCGGCTTCGGCGCCTTGAGCATGGTCGTCGGCTGATCGACGGCGGGCTTGGGCGGCCGTACGGCCTTGAAGACGGTGGTGGGGTGATCGAGGGCGGGGGCGGACCCGGCGTCGGAGCTGGAGCCGGCGTCGGAGACGGGGCCGGAGTCCGAGCCGGGGCCGGCGTCGGGCTCGGGGGAGTCCGGTCCGGCGTCGTCCTGGTCCCCGTCCTGGTCCTCGGCCTTGGAGGCGGCGGCGGGCTCGGGGGCGTCCTCGGGCCCGGCGTCCTCGGGCTCGGCGTCCTCGGGTTCGGCGTCCTGGGGTTCGGCGTCGCGCGGTGCGGCGTCCGCCGGTTCGGCGTCCTCGGGCCCGGTGGAGTCCGAGGCGTCGGCCCCGCTCGCGTCCGCGTCCTCGGCGGTGTCGCCGTCGGTGTCCTCGGGCGCGTCCACGGGGTCGGCGTCCGCGACGGGCTCGTCCTCCGGCTCCGCGGACGCGGAACCGTCCGCGGCGTCGCCGGTGTCGTCCCCGTCGGCTCCGCCGTCCGCGTCGGCGGCAGCGGCGGGCTCCGGCTCGGCGCCGTCCTCCGGCCCGCCGTCCTCGCGGTCGGACTCGGCCGTGGCCTCGTCCTCGTCCGCGTCCGCTTCCTCGGTCCCGGTCCCGGTCCCGGTCGCGGCGTCGGCCCGTCCCGGACCGCCCGCCGAGCGCACCCAGGCCGAGACGGCCGCCCGGAGGCGGTCGTCGCCCCCGCCGGCCGCCGACGCGTCGCCGGAGCCCTCCGCGGAGTCCGCGGAGTCCGCGGAGTCCGCGGCGTCCGAGCCGTCCGCGGAGTCCGAGGCGTCGGCGTCAGCGTCCGCGCCGGGCTCCCGGTCGCGGACGGACAGCACCGTGGTCGCCGTGTCCACACCGCCCCCGCGGGGCTTCGCCGCCGCGTCCTCGCGGGCCATCGCCAGGCGAGGATCGCGCGCCTCGCCCCTGGCCTCGGGAACCGGACCCGCGCTCCCCGACGTCGGTTCCGCCGACGACTCGCGCTGCTTCGACCTGTCGGGGGACTCGCCCGCCACCGATGCCTCCTCCATGCGCCGCACGGCCTCCGTGCGCGTATCGAACCAACCGCTTCACAACCGCTTGTTCCCGCTCGGGCACCGCATCCATACCGCTGTCCGAACCATGTACCAGTGTCCTGTGTGCGGGCTTGCCCTCAGTGGTAGACGAGAACGACATACCTACCGGTTCCCTCACGAACTGGTCACGCGCTCTCGACAGACCAATGTGAGAGGGGTCACCCTGTCATTCATCCACGCGGGGAGGCATGGATGGGCAGGAGCCGCAGAACACTTCCGGAGGAGCTTCTGCTGCTGGCATTGGACCCGGCCACGGGTACCACTGCGCAGCCGCAGTCGCTCGACCTCGGTCTGGCCGGAGCGCAGCTAGTGGAGCTGGCGCTGGCCGGACGGATAGCCCCAGACGGGGATCGTATCGCCGTGGTGGCGCCACGGCCGACTGGAGATCCGACTTTGGACTGCGCGTTGGAGTTGCTGCGAAGGCGTGGCGCTCCCGTGCGTGCGGTCAACTGGATCGGAGGGCCGCGCCTCGGCCTCCGCCAGACCTACCTTTCGCATCTGGAGCGCTGCGGCATGGTCCATGCCGTACCGGGCCAGATGTGCGGGGTGCTGCCGACCACGCGCTATCAGGCGACGGACACCGCCATCAGCCGGGAGATCCGTGCCCGGCTGGATTCCGCGATCCGCACCGGCGTACCGCCGGACCCGCGGACCGCGGCGCTCGCCGCCCTGGCGCACGCGGTCGGCCTCGGCAAGCACCTGTACCCGGGCAACGAGGGGCGTTCCTCTCGATCCCGGCTCAGGGACCTGATCCGGCACGACCCGATGGGCGGCCTCGTCGCGCACGCGGTGATGGACGTCCAGAACGGCGTAGGGGCGCAGCAGCGCCGCAACCCGGCCCCGGCCGGCCGGCAGGCCGCACCGGGCGCCAGGCCCGCACCGGAACCCGCTCGTGGGGTTCCCATGCAGCCGCACCGCAGTTCCATGGCGCGTGTCGTGGCGCACTGAGCCTCACGCGTGGCACGAACGACCCGCACGACCACACAGCCGCACCCAGTCCCCAGAAGACCGGTCCGGGAGCCGCTGGTCCGAGCGGGGTGGGGCGTCCTCGGCACGGGGGCGCTCCACCCCGCTCGACCGCTTTCCCGCGCCCGGCGGACCGCGCCCTGTGCCCCGGCGCACCGGGTCCGGGGGCCGGCGGAGCGGACGGAGCCGTCCGTCGTGCCCGAACTGACGCGTACGCGCCGCATATCCACCGTTTGCCAGCGGTAATAAGCACCTGGGTGGCAGTCTGCTCAACAGCAGATACGCAAAGTGGAATTATGCAGGCGGAGGTGCACGTCCCGTGGCGTCCAATGTCAATCCGACCGTCAGGCGACGCCGTCTGGGTCAGGAGTTGCGGCGGCTTCGCGAGCTCAAGGGCATGACGGCCGAGGAGGTCGCCGAGCGGCTGCTGGTGTCGCAGTCGAAGATCAGCCGCCTGGAGAACGGCAGGCGCAGCATCAGCCAGCGCGACGTCCGCGATTTGTGCGGGGTGTACGAGGTCGAGGACCAGCGGGTCGTCGACTCGCTGATGGAGATGGCCCGGGACTCCCGCCAGCAGGGCTGGTGGCACGCGTTCGGGGACATTCCCTACAGCGTCTATATCGGTCTGGAGACCGACGCCGAGTCCCTGCGGGTGTACGAGCCCCAGATCGTCACGGGCCTCCTGCAGACCCGGGCGTACGCCGAGGCGCTGGTGCAGGGCGCGCTGCCGGAGACCTCTCCCGCCGACATCGAGAAGCGGGTCCAGGTGCGGTTGCGCCGTCAGGAGCGGATCGGCGCCGACGGCAACCCGCTGCGGCTGTGGGTGGTGCTCGACGAGGCGGCCCTGAAGCGGGTGGTGGGCGACAAGCTGGTGATGCGCGAGCAGTTGGAGTACCTGATCGAGATGTCCCGGCTGCCCCATGTCACCGTGCAGGTGCTGCCGTTCGACGTCGGCGCGCATCCCGGGCTCAACGGGCAGTACGCCATCCTGGAGTTCGCGGACGCGGCCGACTCCAGCGTGGTCTACCTGGAGGGCGTCACCAGCGACCTGTACCTGGAGAAGGCGCACGACGTGCAGAAGTACGCGGTGATGTACGAGCACCTCAGGGCGCAGTCGCTGAACGTGGAACAGTCGCGGCAGTACATCGCGGACGTGGCCAAGGCCTACGCGGCGTAAGCGAGTTGAGCCGAGTTTCGGATGGGGCGGCGGATCTTACACTGGTGGTACCTCTGAGCGTAAGTGTCCTCTGGAATATGCCACCCGGTTGAGTGAACGACTCCTCCGGCGGGCGGAGTTGGCGAGTAGCTTCGATCAGGCCAACCCGGAGCAAAGGTTGGCGGGAAAGCGTTCGAACTCAGCAACTCGCAACAGGAGTGAACATGTCAGTTCGGCAGGGCGCCACGGACACGTGGACCAAGTCCTCCTACTCCGCAGGCAACGGCGCGTGCGTCGAGGTCAAGTCGCCCACCGCGAACCTCGCCGTCCGTGACTCGAAGGTCCACGAGGGACCCGTCCTGTCCTTCCCCGCCGAGGCGTGGACCGCCTTCGTGGCGTCGGTCAAGGCGTAGGGGAGGCTCTCCCCCATAAACGGCAATCCACCTCTGATCCCACGACGACAACTTCACATGCGTCACCTGAGCCCTCTCGACCAGCCCGCCGTCCTTGCCGAGGGGGCTCGGCTCGTCCCCGGACGTCCGTGCGGGCGAAAGCCCGGACGGCCGGCCGCCCGGACGCCCTGAGCCGGGCCGTGCCCGACGGGCCGGCCGGCGCGGAGGGGGCGCCGGCCGGCCCGTGAGCGAGGCCGGGGCGGGGGGCCGACCGCGCCCCCCGCCCCGGCCCGGCGGCTCACCGCACCGGGAACGCCACGTCGCACACAGGGTCCTGGGCGCCCGCCGCGTCCCAGTCGGCGAAGTACACCTCCCGGCACGGGCCGTCGTAGGCCAGGCCCTGCGCGGCGACCCACCGCTCGACGGCCTCGAAGGCCGCCAGGATCTGCGGATGCGCCACCTGCGCCTTGGTGATCCTGGTGTATGCCAGCCGCCGGGCGGGCTCCACCCGGACGGCCGTCTGCCAGGCCCGCCCGCTCCGCTCGGCCCAGGCCCGGGCCGCCGCCTCGTCGGCCACCGGCACGCAGGACTCGGCCGGTCCGTCGCTCTCCATCGACACCTCGGCGTGGTAGGCCACGAACGGCGCGCCCGTCACCCCTCCGCACTCCCGCGCCGCCGCCTCCAGCCGGCCGAGCGACGCGCCGATCCAGGCGGGCAGCTCGTCGGCCAGGGTGTGCCGCTTCTCGGTGATGACCACCTGCGCGGGCACGTCCACGGTCTCGATCACGTAGTTCTCGTCCATCTCGGAGCTCCTCCCCGACAGTCGTCCACGGAGGTACGCGGCGAGCGTCCGCTGCCCGGCCACCCGCGCCTCGACGTCCGCCCAGTACGCGGCGAGCCGCTCCGCGGCCGTGTCGCCGTCCGCGTCCAGCACGTCGGCGATCGTGGCGAGGGGCATGTCGAGCTGCCGCAGCAGGGCCACCAGCCGGGCGCGGTCCGCTTGGCCGGCGCGGTAGTAGCGGTAGCCGCTGGCCTCGTCCACCTGGGCCGGCGCGAGCAGACCGAGCCGGTCGTACAGCCGCAGGGCCTTCGGCGACAGCCGGGACCGCGCGGCGAACGCGCCGATGGTGAGCAGGTCGTCGTCCACGGGTGAATCCTCCGTCACCGGGCGGTTCCTCCGCCCGGCGACATGGACGCTCTCCCTTGTCCCAGGGGCAAGGTCAACCGGAGCGGTCCGGTCGAGGAGTGCCGGGGCTCAGGCGCCGAGCGCGGCCTCGACCGCCGTCACGACCTCCGCCGCGTCCGGCTCGGTGCGCGGGGAGAAGCGGGCGACCACGGAGCCGTCCCGCCCGACGAGGAACTTCTCGAAGTTCCAGCGGATGTCGCCGTCGTGGCCCTCGGCGTCCGCGAAACCGGTGAGCCGGCCGTACAGCGGGTGCCGGCCCTCGCCGTTCACGTCGACCTTCTCGGTCAGCGGGAAGGTCACGCCGTACGTCGCCGAGCAGAACTCGGCGATCTCCTCCGCGCTGCCCGGCTCCTGGCCCATGAACTGGTTGCAGGGCACCCCGAGCACGGTGAAGCCGCGCTCGGCGTACTGCTCCTGGAGCTTCTCCAGGCCGGTGTACTGCGGGGTCAGCCCGCACTTGGAGGCCACGTTCACGATGAGCACGACCTGGCCCGCGTACTGGGAGAGGTCCGCGGGGCCGCCCCGCAGCGTGCCGATCTCGACGTCGAGCACGGAACCGTTGCTGTCTGCATTCGTCATGCCTCGGATGCTATGCCGCTCGCCGCGCGAAGCCGGCCCCGGGCCCGTCGGCCCCGCACCCCTGAGAATCCGGCCGCGGGCCGGTGGGGCCGAGCGCGCAGTTCCCCGCGCCCCTGGGGACGCCGGGGCCGCAGCCGACCAAGGGGCGCGGGGAACTGCGCGACAAGCCCCCACCGGCCCGCAGCCGGGTTCTCAGGGGCGCGGGGGAACCGCGCGACCGTCCCATCGGGCCTACGGCGGCCCCGGCGCCCCGGCCCGCAGCAGCACGTCCCCGGCCGCCGTGCGCGTGTACAGGACCGAGCGGCCCGCGCGGCGGCGGTCCGCCAGGCCCGCCTCCATCAGCACCTTCAGATGGCGGCCGACCGAGCCGAGGCCCTGGCCGGTCACGGCGGTCAGCTGGGTGGTGCTCAGGGGCGAGGCGAGCAGGACGAGCACCTCGGCCCGCGCGGTCCCGAGCAGCGCGCCGAGCGCCGCGGGGACCGCCCTCCGGTCCCGGTCGGCGAGCGCCCCGGCGCAGGAGTACACGAGGGCGTACCGGTCCGGTTCCTCCCAGGACACCCAGCCCGCCTTCGGCGTCACCGGCACGAACAGCAGCTCGGCGCCGGCCACCGAACGCGGCGGGTAGGCGTGCGCGTTGACCTGGAGCCGGTTCTCGCCGAGCCAGCGGGTGCGCCCCGGGCGCAGCCGGTCGAGGACCTCCGCCCAGCCGCCGCGGCTCACCTGCGCCGTGCGCGCGACCACGTCGGCCTCCAGCACCCGGCGGCGCCGCTCCCAGTACGGCAGTACGGTCTCGGTCCACACCCAGGTCAGCAGCGCGGCCGCGCGGTCCGGCAGGTCGTCGCGGTCCAGGGCGGCGGGCAGCGGCCCCGCGAGGGAGGTCCGCAGATGCGCGCGGGCGTCCTCCGGGCGGACCGCGGCCACCCGCGCGACGGTGTCCGGGGCGCTCTCGCCGTCCCGGGGCACCGGCGTGAAGAAGTCGGCGATCCACTCCCGCCCGAGCCCGGCCCGCACCAGCGGCGCGGTGACCGGGTCCGCGGCCAGCAGCGCCCGGTAGGCCGGCCGGTGGGCGCGCAGCCAGCGCTGGTCGCCGGGGTGGGCCGCGTCGCCGACGTGCAGCAGCCGCAGGCACGCGAAGGTCTCCGCGTACGGCGACAGCACGAACCGGCTGCGCGCGAGCGTGTCCGCGTTCACCTCCCACCAGCCCATGAACTCCCGTCCTTTCGCGTCCGCGCGAAACAATAACGGCCGCGCGCACGGCATTTGAGACTCCGGGCATGCCCAGCTATCAAGCCCTCTTCCGCACGCCCGAGTTCACGCCCCTGTTCCTGTCCGCCGCCGCGCAGACCGCCGCCCAGACGGTCGGCGGGCTCGCGCTCGGCACGCTGGTGTACCGGGCGACGGGCTCGCCGCTGCTCTCCGCGGTCAGCATGTTCGGGCCCTCCCTGGCCCAAGTGCTCGGCGCGACAATGCTGTTGTCGGGCGCCGACCGGCTGCGGCCGCGCGCCGCGCTGACCGCCGTACCGCTCGCCTACGCCGCCGGTACGGGCCTGCTCGCCGCCCCCGGCCTGCCGACGGCGGCGATCCTCGCGGTGGTCCTGCTGCAGGGCCTGGTGGCCTCCCTGGGCGGCGGCGTCCGCTGGGGGCTGCTCCACCAGATCCTCGCCAAGGACGGCTATCTGCTGGGGCGTTCGACGTTCAACATGATGAGCGGGATCATGCAGATCACCGGGTACGCCACCGGCGGCGCCCTGGTGGCCGCGCTGTCCCCGCGGGTGGCCCTGCTGATCGCGGCCGCCCTCTACCTGGCGGCGGCGCTCGGCGCCCGCCTCGGCCTGACCGCCCGCCCGCCGCGTGTCCAGGGCCGGCCCTCGGTCGCGGCGACCCGCCGCACCAACGCCCTGCTGTGGTCGTCCCGTCCGCGCCGGCTGACCTACCTCGGCCTGTGGCTCCCCAACGGCCTGGTCGTGGGCTGCGAATCGCTGTTCGTGTCGTACGACCCCGGGGCCGCGGGCACCCTGTTCGCGTGTGCGGCGCTCGGCATGTTCGCGGGGGACGTCACGGTCGGCCGCCTGCTGTCACCGGCCCGCCGCGGCCGCCTGGCCCTGCCCCTGCTCCTGCTGCTGGCGGCCCCGTACCTGCTGTTCGCCCTGCACCCGCCGCTCGCCCTGGCCGCGGTGTGCGCGGCGGTCGCCTCCGTCGGCTTCGGCGCGAGCCTCGTGCAGCAGGAACGGCTGATGGAGCTGACCCCGGACGACCTCGGCGGACACGCCCTCGGCCTGCACTCGGCCGGAATGCTCACCGCGCAGGGCCTGAGCGCGTCCCTGGCGGGCGGGGTGGCCCAGCTCACCTCGCCCGCCACGGCGACGGCCGCGATGGCGGCCGCGTCGATCGCGGTGACGCTGGCGCTGGCTACGGCCGCCCGGCGGGAGCCGTCCCGGCGCCCTCACCCGGAGCGGCCTGCGCCTGTGCCGGCTCCCCGTCCTGCGTCCCCTCCTGAGGCCCCTCCTGCGTCCCGTCCTGCGTCCCGCCCGGCAGAGCGGCCGGATCCGCGTCCGGGCCGCTGAGCGCGGGGGCCGGGACCAGCTTGTCGGCCAGCGCCGCGATCTGCTCGATCCCCGCCTTCAGCTCCTTGCCGCCGCGGTCGCCGGAGCCCTCCGCGGCCTCGGCCCGCTCGACCTCGCCCTTCTCGACCTCCTGGTCGAGCTTCTTGGTGGCCCGGTCGAAGTAGCGCAGCAGCTCCACCGGGAACGGCATCACCAGCGTGGAGTTCTTCTCCGCGGCGACCTCCACGACCGTCTGGAGCAGCCGCAGCTGCATCGCCTCGGGGGTGTCGGACATGATCCGCGACGCGTTGGCGAGCTGCTGCGCCGCCTGGAACTCGCCGTCCGCGGTGATCACCCGGGCGCGGCGCTCCCGCTCGGCCTCGGCCTGCCGCGACATGGACCGCTTCAGCGACTCCGGCAGCTGTACGTCCTTGATCTCCACGCGGTCGATGTGGATGCCCCACTGCGCGGCCGGGCTGTCGATCATCAGCGCGAGCCCCTCGTGCAGCCGCTCCCGGTCGCTGAGCAGGTCGTCGAGGTCGCTCTTGCCGATGATCGACCGCAGCGAGGACTGCGCGACC
The DNA here is from genome assembly GCF_000974985.2 of Streptomyces mangrovisoli. Taxonomy (GTDB): domain Bacteria; phylum Actinomycetota; class Actinomycetes; order Streptomycetales; family Streptomycetaceae; genus Streptomyces; species Streptomyces mangrovisoli. Next base: position 160,868 of record NZ_LAVA02000001.1, read on the forward strand.
TGGCCCACGGCGAACATGTAGTCCTGCACCTCGATGGCGGCCCGCACCGGGTCGGTGACCCGGAAGTACACGACGGCGTCCACCTTGACCGAGACGTTGTCCCGGGTGATGCCCTCCTGCGTGGGCACCGGCATGGTGATCACCTGCACGTTCACCTTCCGCATCCGGTCGGCGAACGGGATCAGGAAGGTGATGCCGGGCTGCCGGTACTTCGGCAGCGCCTTGCCCAGGCGGAACACCACTCCGCGCTCGATCTGGTTGACCACTTTCATCCCGCTGCGCAGGACGAGCAGGGCCAGCACGGCCACGACCACCCCGGCTACGACGGCGCCATCCATCGGTTACTCCATTCCACGGCAGTGCACGCTGATCGAGACATGGAGAAGGACTCTGCCCGGGCCCGTACGGATGCACACCCGACCGTCAGGGACGCGTAAAGAAACATCCGCCCCGGCCCCGAACCGGTCACGCGGCAGCGGAGTTGAGGGATGCCCAGGACAGCGCGTGGTTCAACCGGCCGCGGTTCCTCGTGCCGCCGCACCTGCGCGCGGAGATCGGTGTGGTCACGGAGCGGTGGATCCGCCCGCCGCGCGGCGGGCGGATCCGGTGACCGTCACCGGCCGCCGAGGTACCTGCCGAACGCGAGCGCGCTCGTCGGGGAGGGCAGGTGGAGCTTGGCCGGGGTGAAGGCGGTGGAGCCGGCCGCGCCCGCCCGGGGCAGGAACCACACGCCGCCCGAGCCGGCGTTCTCGCCCGGGGAGCCGACCGCCAGGTCCACCCGGCCGTCGTGGTCGTAGTCCCCGGTGGCGAGCGCGGCGCCGAACGCGTCGCCGGACTCCGCCACGCCCGGCACATGGGCGGTGTCCTGCTGGAGCCCGGCCGAGCGGGCCGTGCCCTTCGCGTCGAGCAGCCCGGCCGCGGAGCCGTACAGGACCGTCGCGGCCCCCGCACCCGCCCGCGAGCCGATCGCCTCGCCGGGGGCGCCCGCGATCAGGTCGTCGCGGCCGTCGTGGTCGACGTCCCCGACGGCGAGCGCGGCGCCGAAGTGGTCGGCGTCCTCCGCGACGCCCGCCACTCCGGCGGTGTCCTGGTTCAGGGTCTGCTGCCGGTAACCGAAACTGCCGCCCGCGGCGGCGCCGTAGTGGATGTGGATGCCGCCGCCCTTCGCCAGCGCCTCGGGACCGCACGGGTCGTCGATGTTCTCGTCGGCGTACTCCCGGCACTCGCCGAGGGCCAGGTCGTCGTGGCCGTCGCCGTCGAAGTCGCCCGCGGCGAGCGCGGAGACCCCGGTGTTGTCGGTGTTCCACGTGTTGGCGAAGGCCTGCTCGGCCGGGTCCCAGGCCCAGATGCGCACATGGGACTGGGTGGAGGGGGTGGTCGACCGGTACGCGACCGCGAGGTCCGCCCGGCCGTCCCCGGTGAAGTCGCCGGTCGCGAGGATCGGGGCGCGCCCGCCCATGGGAGCGGTGACGACCGTGGCGACCATGCTGTCCTCGCCCTGGGCGACCCGGGCGACGACCTTGTCCTTGCCGCCGATCACGATCTCCTTGTTGCCGTCGCCGGTCACGTCGGCCGCGGTCACCGCGAGGCCGTACTGGGCGGAGTCCGTGGTTCCGTCGAGGACGACGGAACCGGACGAGGTGCCGGTCTTCGTGCCGCTCACCGCCTCGACCATGCCGACGTCCGTGCCGAGCCCCGTGATGTCCTCGCCGGGGGTGCCCACGAGGAGCAGCGCCTTGCCGCCGGTGCCGATCGGGAGGAGCGCCACGGAGGCGCCGAACCGGTCACCCGCCTCGGGGCTGCCGGGCACCTCGGCGGTGGCCTGGCTGACGCGGATGCTGCCGTAGGCGCCGATCCCCTTCGGGCCGCCGTAGACGATGGTGACGTAACCGGCCTTCGCCTTGCCGTCGACCGTGCCGTCGGGCACGCCCACGGCGAGATCCGCGTAGCCGTCCCCGTTGAAGTCCCCGCCGGTGGGCGCGGCGGCGGCGGCCGACGCGGGCAGGGACAGGCCGGCGGTGACCGCGGCGGCGACGGCGGCCGCCGAGACGTAGGTCCTCATCCGTGTGCGCAAGGGATCTCCCAGGTGTAGGTAATGCCGCCGAGATGCCGAGACATCGGGGTTCACCTGTGGGACACCTCGATGCCGCCGAGGGTTGTACCGGCGGAGGGTGTCCGGCGCGGCGGGCCCACGCAAAAGGCCCCGCTCCCGGACGGGGAACGGGGCCTGCGCGCGCGAGCGCTACTGCTCGACGTCCACCGGACCGTCGTCGGACCTGCGTCCCTTGTGGGACGGCAGCTGGAGCAGGCCCTTGTTCTCGCCGCCCGCGGGCCGCTGCCCGTCGGACTCCTGGCCGCTCAGGTTCTGCCGGACCGAGTCGAGGATCGTCAGACCCTGGGAGACCAGGCCGGCCGCGATCTCGCCGAGGCCGTCCGCGCCGTTGAGGACGTTGACATTGGCGCCCGCGAGGCCACCGGCGGCCTCCTTGACGATCTGCGGAAGCTGGTCGATCAGCATCCGGTCGAGCGCGACACGGTCGTACGACGCCGCCGCCTCCGCCTGGATCTTCATCCGCTGCGCCTCGGCGGCGGCGAGGATGCGGACCCGCTCGGCCTCGGCCTCGGCAGGCTTCACGACCTCGGCGACCAGCTGCTGCTGGCGCAACTTGGCCTGCCGCAGCGCCAGTTCCGTCTGCGCCTGGAGCACCTCCTGCTGGGCGTGCGCCTGCGCCAGCGGACCGGCCTGCGCGGCCTGCGCCTGCGCGCGGTCGACCTCGGCCGAGTACTCGGCCTTCACGACGGCGGTCTTCCGGGCGTACTCGGCCTGCTGCCGGGCCGCCTCCTGCTCCGCCTCGGCGGCGGCCTGGGTGGCCTGCGCCTGAGCGATCTGCGCCTGCCGCTGGATGGCGGCCTTGTGCGGCGCGGACATGGCGTCGATGTAGCCGGTGTCGCCGTCGTCGATGGACTGGATCTGGAGCGAGTCGACGATGAGGCCGATCTTCGCCATCTCCATCTTCGACGTGTCGAGGACCTCGGCGGCGAGCTTCTGCCGCTCGGTGACGATCTCCTCGACGGTCATCGAGCCGATGATCGCGCGCAGGTGACCGGCGAAGATCCGGCCGGTCAGGACCGACATCTGCTCCTGGTCGGAGAGGAAGCGCTGACCGGCGTTGATGATGCTCTCGTGGTCGTTGCCGACCTTGAAGGCGATGACGGCGCGGACGTGCAGCGCGATGCCCTGTCTGGTCACACAGGTCTCGGTGACCTCGGACTCGCACATCGACAGGGTGAGGAAGCGGGTCTTGCGGAAGACGGGCAGCACGAACTTGCCGTGCCCCGTGACCACTCGGAACGGCGCGCCCCCCAGTCCCCGCCTGCCACCCGAGATCAGCATCGCCTCGTCTGGAGCGGGAACGCGATATCCGAACATGCCTGTACTCCTCAGCCGGCGCCGGCGGTTCCCCCGTCGAGCGCGTCCAATGGATCCACCCACTCGATGACGCCGATCTCGCGGCATCCCCGTGATTCGATCACGAGCACCGTCGCCCCCGCGGGCAGGGGGTCCTCCGACCAGGCGAGGAAGGTCTCGGAGCCGCCCCTGACCCGTACCAGGACCTCGCCGGGGCCCGTGGAACCACGCGTCCCGATGAGCACCTTCCCCGTGCAGCCGATCACGGCCTCGTCCTGCGGCATCATCGGCCGTCCTCCTCGTCCTGGCCCCGCGTTTCCGACGATAGACCCAGCGGGGCCGGGACCCAACGGCCGGGCGGGAACCACCTGGGACGACCGGCGGCAGGCAGCCGCCGAGCGACGGCAGACGACCGCCGACCGCCGACCGACGGCAGGCGACCGGCGGTCGGCGCCCGGGCCGGAGCGGCGCCTCATGAGCCGGTGGGCTTCCACTGGAAGGTGTTCTGCTCGTTCCTGCCGTACCAGTAGTGGGGCAGGCCCTTGATGCTGCTGGTGCGGAAGGGCTGTCCGTGGTCGTCGATGCGGAGCGTGCCGGTGCGGCCCTGGGAGGACCAGTCGAGCTCCAGGTACCACCGGCAGTCGTACGTCTCGGTCGTCGCGGAGACGTTCAGGACCTCCGGGTCCTCGGCGGAGACCCGGAAGGGGAACCGCCCGGACTGCGCGTGCGCGATCGGGCGGTCGATGTCCAGGTCGATACGGAACTCGCGGGGCGCGAGATCCCCGCCGCACCCCTGGCCCATCGCGTACGCGTTGCCGCCGACCGGTGCGGTGCGGCTGACGACGCGGACCCTCAGGGCCTCCAGGACGACGGCCGTCGACGACTTTCCCTGCACCGACACCTGCACCAGCGTCTGCCGCCCCGGCACCGCCTTCTGGGTCGCCGCCCACACCGCCGCGTCCTGCTCCACCGGCGGCGGGGGCACCTGGTCCGGCTCCTTGCCGATGACGTAGTCGTAGCCGCATCCCCCGTCCCAGATCTGCGAGTCGACCGTCGAGGCGAGCGGCACACCGGCCGCGGATCCGCCGCCCGCGGCGCCCGCCGACGGTCCCGCCGTCCCCGCGGGGGTCCCGGAGGCCCGCGCGCCCGCGGACGGCGAGGCCGGTGAACCGCTGGGGGAGGGGCCGGCCGCACCGGCCGAGGAGCGGGGGGACGTACCGGTGCCCGCCGTACGGGACGGGCCGGAGGCGGTCGCCTGCGAGCCGCCGCCGGACCGGTCGTCCGACAGCGCCGACAGACTCCCCAACGTCACCAGCAGCACGGTCGCGGTGGCGGCGCCGACGACGCTACGGCGGCGGCGGTACCAGGGCCGGCGGGCGGGGGGAGCGTCGGCG
>NZ_LAVA02000010.1 GCF_000974985.2 Streptomyces mangrovisoli
CCCTGCACGAACACCTTGTGCTCGTACAGCGCGATCAACTGCCCCAGCACGGACGGCGTGAGGGCCTCCGCCAGCACGGTCGTCGTCGGGTGGTTGCCCTTGAACGTCTTGTGCGGCACCAGCTCCTCCGGCACCCCCTCCGCCCGCACCTCCTCCGGCGTCTTGCCGAACGCCAGCGCCTGCGTCTGCGCGAAGAAGTTGGCCATCAGCAGGTCGTGCTGCGCGACGAACCCCGGCAGCAGATCGTCGACCGGCCGCGCGAACCCGATGAAGTCCGCCGGGATGAGCTTCGTGCCCTGGTGGATCAACTGGTAGTACGCGTGCTGCCCGTTGGTGCCCGGCGTGCCCCACACCACCGGCCCGGTCTGCCAGTCGACCTCGCGCCCGTCCCGCCCGACGTACTTGCCGTTGGACTCCATGTCCAACTGCTGGAGGTAGGCGGTGAACTTCGACAGATAGTGCGAGTACGGCAGCACCGCGTGCGACTGCGCGTCGTGGAAGTTGCCGTACCAGATCCCCAGCAGCCCCATCAGCAGCGGCACGTTCGCCTCGGCCGGCGCCGTACGGAAGTGCTCGTCGACGAGGTGGAAGCCGTCGAGCATCTCCCGGAACCGCTCGGGACCGATGGCGATCATCAGCGAGAGGCCGATGGCGGAGTCGTAGGAGTAGCGCCCGCCGACCCAGTCCCAGAACTCGAACATGTTGGCCGGGTCGATGCCGAACCCGGTGACCTTGTCCTCGTTCGTCGACAGCGCCACGAAGTGCTGTGCGACGGCCTCCTGACCGGCCTTCAGCTCGCCGAGCAGCCACTCGCGCGCGGACGTCGCGTTAGTGATCGTCTCGATGGTGGTGAAGGTCTTCGACGCGACGATGAACAGTGTCTCCGCCGCGTCCAGGTCCCGTACGGCCTCGTGCAGGTCGGCCCCGTCGACGTTGGAGACGAAGCGGACGGTCAGACCGCGGTCGGTGTAGCTGCGCAGCACCTCGTAGGCCATCGCGGGGCCGAGGTCGGAGCCGCCGATGCCGATGTTCACGACGTTCTTGATGCGCTTGCCGGTGTGGCCGGTCCACGCGCCGGAGCGGACGCGCTCGGCGAAGTGCGCCATCTTGTCGAGCACGGCGTGCACGCCCGGGACGACGTTCTGCCCGTCGACCTCGACCACCGCGTCCCGCGGCGCGCGCAGCGCGGTGTGCAGGACGGCCCGGTCCTCGGTGGTGTTGATCTTCTCGCCGCGGAACATCGCGTCGCGCAGCCCGAAGACATCGGTGGCGGCGGCGAGTTCACGCAGGAGTCGCAGCGTGTCGTCGGTGACGAGGTGCTTGGAGTAGTCGATGTGCAGATCCCCGACCTGGAGCGTGCAGCGTTCGCCGCGCTCGGGGTCGGCGTCGAACAGCTCACGCAGCTGCACGTCGCCGAGTGCCTCACGGTGTTCGGTCAGCGCGGTCCACTCGGGCCTCTGGTCGAGCCTGGTACGGCCGTCTGCGTTCATGTCGGACTTCAGCCTTCTTTCCTACTTCTGCCCTGCGGCGTGCCTTGCCCCGCTGCCCGACCAACCTAGTTGATCAGCGATCGGCGTGAGCACCGCGCCGCCGTCGTACGGCGCAACAACACATACGTCCGGCCGACGTTCAGGTATCAACGGCGCGACAGGGCGCACCGGAGTCGACGCGGGGACGTGGCGCGCAGGACAGAACCACGGCGAGGGCGCGGGAAAGAAGGGCGCGGCAACCTCACCGTCCGGACGGCTCCGGCCAGACACCTGACGTGCCCGGCCGGCCGTAACTACTAGATCTCGCCCCGCAGTTTGGCGAGCGCCTCGGCGAGGATCGCCTCGCCGTCCGCGTCGCTGCGCCGCTCGCGCACATAGGCGAGATGCGTCTTGTACGGCTCCGTACGCGGCGGGTCCGGCGGGTTGTCCCGGTCCTGACCGGCCGGGAAGCCGCAGCGGGGGCAGTCCCAGGTCTCGGGCACCTGCGCGTCGCTGGCGAAGCTCGGCTGTGTCTCGTGCCCGTTGGAGCACCAGAAGGAGATGCGCAGGCGCGGCGCGGACTCGCCGCGCTCGGCCTCGCCCATCGGCCCCGCCCCGACCCGGCTACCTCGGATCGCGTTGCCACTTGCCACGGTCGTAACTCCCTGCGTGATGGTGCCGCGAAGCGAGTCGGCGTTTCGCCTCGTTGCGAGCGCCTCAGTCTACGTAAGGCCCAACGCGCGTCCAGTGATGGGAGTTACAGGCCCCACACCTAGACGCAAGCCCCATGATAGGCCGCGCTCAGGTGCGCGTACCGAACATGGGGCCTTACGTGCGGAATGTGTATGCCTGTGAGATGCTGCTCAGCTGTTCGTCTTCATCAGAAGGCCGAGCACGATGATGGTGGCGAACCAGAGCACACCGAGCACGACAGTGATGCGGTCGAGGTTCCGCTCGGCGACGGAGGAGCCGCCGACAGAGGACTGCATACCGCCACCGAACATGTCGGACAGGCCGCCGCCCTTCCCCTTGTGCATCAGCACCAGCAGCATCAGCAGCAGGCTGAAGACGATCAGGGCGATCGAGAACCCCAGAATCACGGCTGGACCAACTTCCTCGGCATCGGATGGACGGTCTCGGTTTGAGACGACGGGGCCCAGTGACGAGCACTGGACCCCGCAAGGGTACGACGAATCGTCGTTACCGCATACTCGCAGCTCTCGTCACTGGTCGCGGAAGCGCACGATCTTGACGAACTCGTCCGCGTCCAGGGACGCGCCGCCCACCAGGGCGCCGTCGATGTCGGGCTTCGCCATGATCTCGGCGACGTTCCCGGACTTCACGGAGCCGCCGTACTGGATGCGGACCTTGTCGGCCAGCTCCTGGTCGTAGAGCTCGGCGAGCTTGCCTCGGATGGCCGCGCAGACCTCCTGGGCGTCGTCGGCGCCGCAGACCTTGCCGGTGCCGATGGCCCAGACGGGCTCGTAGGCGATCACGACGGTCTCGGCCTGCTCGGCCGGGAGGTCCTTCAGACCGCCCTCGACCTGGGCGAGGGTGTGGGAGACGTGGTTGCCCGCCTCGCGGACGTCCAGCTCCTCGCCCACGCACAGGATCGGGGTCAGGCCGTTCTTGTAGGCCGCCTTGACCTTGGCGTTCACGAGCTCGTCGGTCTCGTCGTGGTACTGCCGCCGCTCGGAGTGCCCGATCGCCACGAACGTGCACTTCAGCTTGGCCAGCATGGCCCCGGAGATCTCTCCGGTGTAGGCGCCGGAGTCGTGCTGCGAGATGTCCTGGGCGCCGTACTTGATCTTCAGCTTGTCGCCGTCGACCAGGGTCTGCACCGAGCGCAGGTCGGTGAAGGGCGGCAGGACGGCGACCTCACAGGCGTCGTAGTCCTTGTCGGCCAGGGCGAAGGCGAGCTTCTGGACGTGCGCGATGGCCTCGAGGTGGTTGAGGTTCATCTTCCAGTTGCCCGCCATCAGCGGCGTGCGCGTACTCATGCGGTTCAGTCCTCCAGTGCGGCGAGGCCGGGGAGCGTCTTGCCCTCGAGGTATTCGAGGGAGGCGCCGCCGCCGGTCGAGATGTGGCCGAATGCGTTCTCGTCGAAGCCCAGGAGGCGCACGGCCGCGGCGGAGTCGCCGCCGCCGACGACCGTGAAGGCCGGGGAGTCGATGAGGGCCTGGGCGACCGCCTTGGTGCCCTCGGCGTAGTCGGGGTGCTCGAAGACGCCCATGGGACCGTTCCAGAAGACGGTGGCGGCGTCGGCGAGCTTCGAGGCGTAGAGCTTGCGGGTCTCCGGACCGATGTCCAGGCCCTCCTGGTCGGCGGGGATCGCGTCCGCGGCGACGGTCTCCGGGTTCGTCGGGGCCTTGGCCTTCAGGTCCGGGAACTCGGTCGAGACGAGCACGTCGACGGGGAGCACCAGCTCGACGCCGGTCTTCTCGGCGCGCTCGATGTACTCCTTGACGGCCGGGACCTGGTCCTCCTGGAGGAGCGAGATGCCGACCTCGTACCCCTTGGCCTTGAGGAAGGTGTAGGCCATGCCGCCGCCGATCAGCAGGCGGTCGGCCTTGCCGAGCAGCTGGTCGATCACGGCGAGCTTGTCGGAGACCTTGGCGCCGCCGAGCGCGACGACGTAGGGCCGCTTGACGTCCTCGGTGAGCTGCTTGAGGACGCCGACCTCGCCCGCGATCAGGTAGCCCGCGTAGTGCGGCAGCCGGGCCGGCAGGTCGAAGACGGAGGCGTGCTTGCGGTGCACGGCACCGAAACCGTCGCCGACGTACACGTCCGCGAGGGCGGCGAGCCGCTCGGCGAAGTCGCCGCGCTCGGCGTCGTCCTTGGACGTCTCGCCGGCGTTGAAGCGCAGGTTCTCGATGACCGCGACCTGGCCGGGCTCGAGGCCGTTCACCGCGTCGTGGGCGGCGGGGCCGACGGTGTCCTGGGCGAACGCCACGGGCGCGCCGAGGAGTTCACCGAGCCGCTCGGCGGCGGGCAGCAGCGAGAAGGCGGGGTCCGGGGCGCCCTTGGGGCGGCCCAGGTGGGAGGCGACGACCACCTTGGCGCCCGCGGCCGTGAGGGCCTTGACGGTGGGCAGTACGGCGCGGATGCGGCCGTCGTCGGTGATGAGGCCGTCGGCGAGCGGCACGTTGAGGTCGGCGCGGACGAAGACCCGCTTGCCGTCCACGCCTTCGGCGAGAAGTTCGTCGATCGTCTTCATGAGAGGGAACTCCTGGTGAGACTGCTCTGATCGTACGAGGGCTGATCTGTACGCGAGTCAGGGCTCGGGCGGCGCGTCGTTGCGCCGTCCGAGCCCTGCGCTCACAGCAAAGTGCCGGCTCTGGTGATCAGAGCTGGCCGCCGACGAAGACCGTGAGGTCGACGAGGCGGTTGGAGTAGCCCCACTCGTTGTCGTACCAGCCGAGGATCTTCACCGTGTTGCCCTCCTGGACCATGGTCAGGGAGGAGTCGAAGGTGCAGGAGGCCGGGTCGCTGACGATGTCCGAGGAGACGATCGGGTCCTCGGTGTAGGCCAGGAAGCCCTTGAGGTCACCGTCCTCGGAGGCCTTCTTGAACGCGGCGTTGACCTCGTCCTTGGTGACCTCGCGCTGGAGCGTCACGACCAGGTCGGTGGCCGAGCCGGTCGGGACCGGGACGCGCATGGCGATGCCGTCCAGCTTGCCCTTGAGCTGCGGGAGGACCAGAGCGGTGGCCTTCGCGGCACCGGTCGTGGTCGGGATGATGTTCTCGGCGGCGGCGCGGGCGCGACGCAGGTCCGAGTGCGGGAAGTCCAGGATGCGCTGGTCGTTCGTGTACGCGTGGACCGTCGTCATCAGGCCCTTGACGATGCCGAAGTTCTCGTCGAGAACCTTGGCCATCGGCGCCACACAGTTGGTGGTGCAGGAGGCGTTGGAGATGATGTTGTGGTTCGCCGGGTCGTACTGGTCCTGGTTGACGCCCATGACGATGGTGATGTCCTCGTCCTTGGCCGGAGCCGAGATGAGGACCTTCTTGGCGCCGCCGGCGATGTGCTTCTCGGCGTCGGCCTTCTTCGTGAAGATGCCGGTCGACTCGATGACGATGTCGACGCCCAGCTCGCCCCACGGAATGTCGGCGGGGTTGCGCTCGGAGAGCACCTTGATGGTGTGGCCGTCGACGGTGATCGTGTCGGCGGTGTGGGAGACCTCCTGCTTGAGGCGGCCCAGGATGGTGTCGTACTTCAGCAGGTGGGCGGTGGTCGCGGTGTCACCCAGGTCGTTGACAGCCACGATCTCGATGTCTGCACCCTGCTCCAGCAGCGCGCGGAAGTAGTTGCGCCCGATGCGGCCGAAGCCGTTGATGCCTACGCGGATCGTCACGAACCGATCTCCTCGTTGGTACGCCGGCCATGCGGAGCCGGCGAGCTCTGTTTGGGATGTCCCCGACCACCCCCGACCCTACCTCCCTGAGGCCCTCGTGGTGACATCCAGATGCCTCATACACGGCGAGGCGATCCGTACCCGCCAGTAGGGGTACGGACCGCCTCCGATCCGACGTCGGATCATGTTTCTATGTCACGTATTGTCCAGGGGTTTTGGACGCCACGTCACTCGTTCGTGAAGGGGTCGGCTCACTTGTCGAGCGCCGTGAACGCCCGCTTCAGCAGGGCCGTCCGTTCGGCCGCCGACGGCACCTGCTCCAGGCCGAAGCCCAGCAGCACGGTCCGGTCGGTGCTGACGGCGCCGTAGGTGTTGAACAGCGTTCCGGTGCGCGCCCAGTCCTTCAGCACCGCCGGGCTGCCCGCGGGCGGCCCGCTCGCGCTCCAGGCGCCGAGCGAGGTCTCGAAACCCTCGGTCTGCGTCGCCGTACCGCCGACGACCAGCGAGGCGTCGTCGAGGAGCACGCCGTGACCGCCAGTGCCGGGGTCGGTGATGTAGGTGAAGGACACCTCGACCTGCTTGCCCGCGTAGGCGCTGAGGTCGTAGTCCACCTTCTCCCAGCCGTTCGAGGAGCCGGTGAGGCTGTTCCACGTGCCGGTGGAGCCGCTCGCGGTGCAGCCGGTGGAGCCGACGGTCAGATAGTGCTTGATCCAGGGGTGTTCGGCGGCCAGGAAGCCGGCCTCGCACTCGCTGGGCACGGTGGTGCTGGTCCTGCCGTTGGCCTCGGGCAGGGTCGTCCAGTCGTCGGCGCCGACGGTGTGGATCTCGACGACCGCGTGGTCGTAGCCGGGCTCGGTGTCCCAGAGCAACTGGGCCTGGAGCGTCGGCGTGTCCGCCGCGGTGACACCGCTGAGGTCGATGGTGCGGGTGAGGCGCTTGTAGGCGTCGTCGGTGTGCACGGCCGCGGCCATGGAGGAGCCCGCGTACGGCGCGTACGGATTCACCGTGCCGGTGAACGTGCCCGCCCCGGCGCTCGTGAACTGGGGATACGTCGCCGTGGACAGCTGCTCGGACGTCACGGTGTACGTCCCCGCCCGGTCCAGCGGATTCCCGGGCGCGTCGCCCAGCGTGCCGCTGTAGCCGTCGAGCGCTCCGGAGCCGGTGAAGCCGGTGGCGCCGGGGGTCGACGTACGGGAGTAGGCGCCCAGGTAGTACTGGCTGAAGTCGTCGGACAGCGTGCCGTCACCGAGGTCGACGCTGCCGCCCGCCCTCTCGCCCGCCTCGATCAGCTTGCCGCCCTCGTTCAGGTAGGCGCGCAACTGGAGCTGGGTCGCGTTGCCGGGGCCCGCCGTACCGGAGTAGTGGACGACCGTCCCGAAGTGCTTCAGCACACCGAGCGCGTCGGGCGCGCCCTGCGTGGCGACGTCCCAGACGATCGCCTTGTGGCCCGCGGCCTTCAGCGCGTCGACGTAGCCCTGCGCCTGCGTGGCGGCCGCGCCCTCCTCGGCGACCACCAGGGTGTCCGCCTTGGGCCGCTCGGCCACGGTGTAGGTGAAGTGCGGGCTGGAGACCTTCTTGCCGTCCTTCGTCTCGCCGGTGTACCAGACCTCGACCTTGTCGCCGGGCACGCCGTCCTGCACCTTGGCGCGGTACTCGTCGAAGTAGAGGTTGTCCGCGCCGCCGTAGGTCTCACCGCCCTTCCACGCCTTCAGCGTCTGGTCCCACGTACGGCCGCCGTTGACGCGGTACTTGAGCTCCTTGTCGCGTACGGCCTTGCGGGCGACGACGGAGACCTCCTGGTCCGCGCCGCGGGAGTACGACGTCGAGAACGTGGCCGGGGTGAAGTCGGCAGCGCTCAGGCCCACCGACGACGTGGGCGTGTCGGGGTGGGCGGCGGTCTCGGCGACGGAGAGCGCGAAGGGGATGTTCTTCTCGAACTCCTTCTCGATCAGGCTCTCGTCGTCCGGGAAGTTGAAGACCGACTCGCAGTCCGCGGCGTTCCAGGCGTCGTTCGGGTCGCTGTCGGACGCGGTCTGGCAGGTCGACATCTCAGGCGTGAACATCGCCATGCCGTTGACGTTCGACGCGTGGCCGTCCGCCTCGCCGTTCGTCGTGTAGAGCTCAGAGGAGACCTGCGAACGGTAGCCGGGGATCGCCGGGTTGTCGGGCGTGCCGGCGAGCGCCTTGTAGAGCACGTCGTCGGGGGTCGGGGTGGCGACCTGCCAGCCGACGCCGTAGAGCAGGAGTTCGGCGGCGGAGTGGTAGTTGATGCCGTACGTGAAGCCGACGCGCTTCTCGAAGTCGTCGAGCGCCTTGGTCTCCGGCTCGGACTCGGGGGCGGCGCCGCGGTAGGTCTCGCTGGTGGGGTTGGGGGACGAACCCTCGTCGTCGTAGCCCCACTTGTAGGCGAAGTTGCGGTTGAGGTCGACGCCGTCGCCGGTGGAGATGGTGCCGTCGCCGTTGACGTCACGCAGGTTCTTGCGCCAGAGGCGGTTGTCGTCGCTCTTGAAGGTGTAGTCGTAGCCGTCGGGGTTGGCCGAGAGCACGAACCACAGCTCGGTGTTGTCGACGATCTTCTTGACGCGCTGGTCGGTGGTGTAGTTGTCGAGGTAGTAGTGCATCAGCCGGCGGGTCATCTCCGGCGTGATCCACTCGCGCGCGTGCTGGTTGGACACGTACAGCACCGACGGCTTGGCGCCGTCCTTCGACTTCTTCGCGTTCTTGGTCAGCTTGAGCGCGAGGATGTCCTGCCCGTTCACGGTCTTGCCGATGGACTCGACCTTGGTGAGGCCCGGGTTCTCCTGGGCCGTCCTTAAGATCTCCTCCTCCAGGCCGCCGGTGCCGCTGTACGGCCGGAACACGCCCTCGGCGGCGTCGTCGACGCGCGCCTCGGCCTTGGCCGAAAGGGTGTGCTCGGACAGGTCGACGCCCTGCTTCTCCAGCTTCGTCGCCTGCTTGTCGGTGAGGTACAGCTCGACGTCGGTCTTGCTGTTCCCCTTGAGCTGCTCCCCGAGTTCCTGGCCGTCCTGACCGGCCTTCAGCAGCAGGGGCAACTGCTTCTGGGTCACCTGGGCGCGGAAGACCTTGACCTCGTCGGGGTCGGACTTGGCGGAACTCCCGGTCTGTGCCTGGGCGATGGGTGCGAGGCTCGCTCCGCCGAGCAGGAGCGCGCCGACAGCGAGGATCGATCTCGCTCTGTGTCTCATGAACCCCCCTAGCAGTGATTCGCCACAGCGGCGAACAGGTTGCCAGGCTCATGTCAGACCAAGATCGAGTCAAGAGCGCCAAATGCGCTGCGCGCGGCTCAACGAGGTTTGGGGGGTTGAGGGGTGACGTGGGGTCAGGGGAGCGGGGTACACGGAGCGAGGCGGGAGCGGCCCGGAGCAGGGCCGCACACCTGAGCGAAGTGGATCCAGATCCAGGAGCAGGCCGGCTCCGGGCGCGGCGGAGCAGACGCATCCCGGAACAGGCCGGCAGGGCGCGGCGGAGTGGGTGCGGCCCGGGGGCTCGCCCTGGGGGCGCAGCGGAGTGGGTGCAGCCCAGAGCAGGCCGGCAGGGCACAGCGGAGTAGGCGCAGCCCACAGCAGGCAGGCAGGGCGCGGCAGAGTGGGTGCAGCCCACAGCAGGCAGGCAGGGCGCGGCGGAGTAGGCACAGCCCACAGCAGGCCGGCAGGGCGGGGCGGAGTGGGTGCGGCCCGGGGGCTCGCCCTGGGGGGGGCGAGCCCGGCCGGGGTGGTCAGCCGACCAGGTTGTCGGCCATCTCCTCCGTGATGCTGGACTCCGTGCCGGGGATGCCCAGATCCGCGGCGCGCTTGTCGGCCATCGCCAGGAGTCTGCGGATACGGCCCGCGACCGCGTCCTTCGTCAGCGGCGGGTCGGCGAGGGCGCCCAGCTCCTCCAGCGACGCCTGCTTGTGCTCCATGCGCAGCCGGCCCGCGGCCGCGAGGTGCTCGGGGACCTCCTCCGCGAGGATCTCCAGGGCACGCTGGACCCGCGCCCCGGCGGCCACCGCCGCACGCGCCGACCGGCGCAGGTTCGCGTCGTCGAAGTTGGCGAGCCGGTTCGCGGTCGCCCGCACCTCCCGGCGCATCCGGCGCTCCTCCCACGCCAGCACCGACTCGTGCGCGCCGAGCCGCGTCAGCAGCGCGCCGATCGCGTCACCGTCCCGGACCACGACCCGGTCGACCCCGCGCACCTCGCGCGCCTTCGCCGCGATGGCCAGCCGACGAGCGGCGCCGACCAGCGCCAGCGCGGCCTCCGGCCCGGGGCAGGTCACCTCCAGGGAGGACGAGCGGCCCGGCTCGGTCAGCGAACCGTGCGCGAGGAAGGCCCCGCGCCAAGCCGCCTCCGCGTCGCAGGTCGCCCCGGAGACCACCTGCGGCGGCAGACCGCGGATGGGACGCCCACGGCCGTCCACGAGGCCCGTCTGGCGGGCCAGCTGGTCGCCGCCCGCGACCACCCGCACGACGTACCGCGAGCCGCGCCGCAGGCCACCCGGTGCCATCACGATCAGCTCGGAACTGTGACCGAAGATCTCCAGGATGTCCCGCTTGAGCCGGCGCGCCGCCATCGCGGTGTCCAGCTCCGCCTCGATCACGATGCGCCCGCTGACCAGGTGGAGGCCGCCGGCGAACCGCAGAATGGCGGATACCTCCGCCTTCCTGCAGCAGGTCCGGGTGACGGGGAGCCGGGAGATCTCATCCTTCACCGCTGCCGTCATCGCCATGGGCCGATCCTTCCATGCATCCGAAAAATACGGTCGTACGCGGCGGCCAGCAGCTCGGTGTCGTGCCGCGGAGTACCGTCCCTCCGGGCCACCGGAGCCAGCTCGACCGCCGCTCCGAACCGCTTGGCGGCCTCGGTGAGCTCGGCGCGGTCGGGCACGGCGGCCTCGTCGGCCAGCACCACGTCCAGGGCGAGTTTAGGGGCGTGTCGGCCCAAAACCTCCAAATGACGCTGCGGGGAGAAGCCGTCGGTTTCTCCTGGCTGCGGAGCGAGGTTCAGCGAGAGTACCCGGCGCGCCCGCGTCTCCGTCAGCGCGTCCAGCAGTTCGGGCACCAGCAGATGCGGGATGACCGACGAGAACCAGCTGCCGGGCCCCAGCACCACCCAGTCCGCGTCGAGCACCGCGGCGACCGCCTCCGGCACGGCCGGCGGGTCGTGCGGCACCACGTGCACGGACTGCACCTCGCCCGGCGTCAGCGCCACCGTGACCTGGCCGCGCACCGACCCGACCTCGTCCGGCCGCTCGGGGTCGTGCCCCTTGACCATCGCCTCCAGCTCCAACGGCACCGCCGACATCGGCAGCACCCGCCCGTGCGCGCCGAGCAGCTTGCCCACCAGGTCCAGCGCCTGGACATGGTCGCCGAGCTGCTCCCACAGGGCCACGATCAGCAGATTGCCGACCGCGTGGTCGTGCAGGTCGCCCTGCGAGTGGAACCGGTGCTGGATGACCCGGGCCCAGGTCTGGCCCCAGTCGTCGTCGCCGCACAGCGCGGCCAGCGCCTTGCGCAGGTCGCCGGGCGGCAGCACGCCGAGCTCGTCGCGCAGCCGGCCGCTGGACCCGCCGTCGTCGGCGACCGTGACCACGGCCGTGAGATCGCCGGTGATCCGGCGCAGCGCGGCGAGCGAGGCGGACAGGCCCCGGCCGCCGCCGAGCGCCACCACCTTGGGCTGGGCGCCGCGGCGGCGCGGGCGGCCGCCGCGGGCCTGGAGCGGGCGGGCGGTGCGCGTCTCGGACAGCGCGCGTGCGGCGCGGCCCTCCGGCACCACCCGGCGCAGCCTGCTCAGCCGGGAAGAGCGTTCCGTCATTCCCGTCCCATGTCCCGGTGGACGACCACCGTCTCCACACCCTCTGCGGCCAGGCGCGCGGCGAGCTTCTCCGACATGGCGACGGAGCGGTGCTTGCCCCCGGTACAGCCGATCGCGATCGTCACGTACCGCTTGCCCTCGCGGCGGTACCCGGCCGCGATCAGGCGCAGCAGCTCGGCGTAGCGGTCGAGGAACTCCTTCGCGCCGGGCTGGTTGAAGACGTACGACGCGACCTCCTCGTTGACGCCGGTGAACGGGCGGAGCTCCGGGACCCAGTGCGGGTTCGGCAGGAAGCGCATGTCCGCGACCAGGTCGGCGTCGACCGGCAGGCCGTACTTGAAGCCGAAGGACATCACGGTGGCGCGGAGCTCGGGCTCCTCCTCGCCGGCGAACTGCGCGTCCATCTTGGCGCGCAGCTCGTGCACGTTCAGGCTGGAGGTGTCGATCACCAGGTCGGCGTCGCCGCGCAGCTCGCGCAGCAGCTCGCGCTCGGCGGAGATGCCGTCGACGATGCGGCCGTCGCCCTGGAGCGGGTGCGGGCGGCGGACGGACTCGAAGCGGCGCACCAGGGCGTCGTCGGAGGACTCCAGGAAGACGATCCGGCGGGTGACGCCGCGGCCGTCGAGGTCGGCGAGGGACTCGCGGAGGTTGTCGAAGAAGCGCCGGCCGCGGACGTCGACGACGACCGCGATCCGCGCCACGTTGCCCTGGGAGCGGGCGCCGAGCTCCACCATGGTGGGGATCAGCGCGGGCGGGAGGTTGTCGACCACGAACCAGCCGAGGTCCTCCAGGCATTTCGCGGCCGTGGACCGGCCCGCCCCGGACATGCCGGAGATGATCACCAGCTCGGGGATGCCCGCGTCGTGCGTCCCCGCCGGTGTGACGTCCGTACTCACCTGTGCTCCGTCGTTCTCGGCGCCGTCCTGCTCGGCCTGGCGCGCGTTCCCGGCGCCATCCTGCTCGGCCTGGCGCGGCTGTTCCTCGCCCGTCTCGCTGTGCGCCCGTTCCGGCTCCGCTGCGGGCCGCTGCTCGTGCTCGGTCATGTCTCCTGCCCCCGTCGGTCGTCAGGGGCGCCCGCGGTCACGGGCTCCCCGGAGGGGCCCGCCGGCCGGCCGGGCTCCTCCTCTTCCATGATCTCGCCAGTCGCCGTGTTCACGGCGGGTGCGGCCGGAGCCGCCTGGGCGAACGCCACGGCAATGGTCTCGGCCGTCTTGCGGCCGACGCCGGGGACCTCGCAGATCTGGTCGATTGTCGCGGATCGCAGCTTCTTCACCGAACCGAAGTGCTTGATCAATGCCTGTTTACGGGTCTCCCCCAGGCCCGGCACGTCGTCGAGGGGGCTCGAACGGAAGCGTTTGGCGCGCTTGGCCCGCTGGTAGGTGATCGCGAAGCGGTGGGCCTCGTCACGGACGCGCTGGAGCATGTAGAGGCCCTCGCTGGTGCGGGGCAGCACCACCGGGTCGTCGTCGCCGGGCAGCCAGACCTCCTCCAGACGCTTGGCGAGGCCGCAGACCGCGATGTCGTCGATCCCCAGCTCGTCCAGCGCCCGGCGCGCCGCGGCGACCTGGGGCCGGCCGCCGTCGACGACGACGAGCTGCGGCGGGTAGGCGAACCGCCTGGGCCGACCGTCCTCGTCCTTCAGGGCACCGAGACCGTCCCGCGCGGGCGTCGTCGTGCCGTCCGGCGCCGGGGCCGTGGTGTCCCCGCCGACGGCCATGCCGTCCGTGGTGTCCACGCCGACGGTCGCGCCGTCCGGCGCAGCGCTACCGACGGTCGCCCCGTCCGTGACGGCCTCGGCGTCCTCGCCGTCCGTCCACTCGCCCGTGCGCTCCTTCTCGGCCAGATACCGGCGGAAGCGGCGGGTGATCACCTCGTGCATGGAGCGCACGTCGTCCTGGCCCGCGAAGCCCTTGATCTGGAAGCGGCGGTACTCGCTCTTGCGGGCGAGGCCGTCCTCGAACACGACCATGGACGCGACCACGTCGTCGCCCTGGAGGTGCGAGATGTCGTAGCACTCGATCCTGAGCGGGGCGCTGTCCAGGTCGAGGGCGTCGGCGATCTCCTCCAGGGCGCGCGAGCGCGTGGTGAGGTCGGAGGCGCGCTTGGTCTTGTGCAGCACGAGCGCCTGCTGCGCGTTGCGCTCGACGGTCTCCATGAGGGCGCGCTTGTCGCCGCGCTGCGGTATGCGCAGGGAGACGTGGGAACCGCGGCGGCCGCTCAGCCACTCCTGCACCGGGTCCACCGGCTCGGGCAGGGCGGGGACGAGGACCTCCTTGGGCACCGCGTCCCCGGTCTCCTCGCCGTAGAGCTGCTGGAGGGCGTGTTCGACCAGGTCACCGGTGGTGACCGCCTCCACCTTGTCGGTGACCCAGCCGCGCTGGCCGCGCACGCGCCCGCCGCGCACATGGAAGATCTGGACCGCCGCCTCCAGCTCGTCCTCCGCGACGGCGATCAGGTCGGCGTCGGTCGCGTCCGCGAGCACGACGGCGCTCTTCTCCATGGCCTTCTTCAGGGCCTCGATGTCGTCACGCAGACGGGCCGCCCGCTCGTACTCCATCTCCTCGGCCGCCTCCATCATCTGCGTCTCCAGGCGGCGCAGATAGGTGCCGGTGCGCCCCGCCATGAAGTCGCAGAAGTCCTCGGCCAGGTCGCGGTGCTCGTCGGCGGAGACGCGGTCCACGCAGGGCGCCGAGCACTTGCCGATGTAGCCGAGCAGGCAGGGGCGGCCGGTGCGGGAGGCGTTCTTGAACACGCCTGCCGAGCAGGTCCGCACGGGGAAGACGCGCAGCAGCAGGTCGACGGTGTCGCGGATCGCCCACGCGTGCCCGTACGGCCCGAAGTAGCGCACACCCTTCTTCTTGTGGCCGCGCATGACCTGGACCCGCGGATACTCCTCGTTCATCGTCACCGCGAGGTACGGGTAGCTCTTGTCGTCGCGGTACTTGACGTTGAACCGGGGGTCGTACTCCTTGATCCAGGAGTACTCCAGCTGGAGCGCCTCCACCTCGGTGGACACGACGGTCCACTCGACGGACGCGGCGGTGGTGACCATCGTCCGGGTGCGCGGGTGCAGGCCCGCCAGGTCCTGGAAGTAGTTCGCCAGGCGCTGGCGCAGGCTCTTCGCCTTTCCGACGTAGATCACCCGGCGGTGCTCGTCGCGGAACCTGTAGACCCCGGGGGAGTCCGGGATCTCACCCGGCCTGGGGCGGTAGCTGGAGGGGTCGGCCATGTCTCACACCCTACTGGCGAGGGGTGACACTCCGGCGGGGCTGTGGACAACCTCCGGCGTCGGTGCGGGGAGGGGCCGGCGACGGTGTCCGTGCGCCTCCCGCCCGACCGGGCAAGGGGTGGGACGCGTGGGGCCGGCACGCGCCGGAGTGCGCCGGGGGCGGGCGGGGCCGTACGGGGGGCGCTGCTCGGCCAGGTGCGCCCGCGCGGCCGGGACCAAGGTGTTGTCGGGGCAGGGTCAACACGCTTCAATGCGGGGGAACTCGGGGCCACGCGCCGACGCGGGGGAAACCGGGGGCCGCGTCGCGCACGGCCTGCGTGCGGTTCGGCCCGTGCCCCGGATCCGCGGGGGACGGCCCCGGCCACCACGCGACGGTCCGACCAGCCGTCGCGAGCATTCACAGAGAGGCGCCTGCATGCGGCATGCCATGGAGCACGCGGACCCCGCCGCCGCGGACCTGGACTCGGCTCTGCAAGGCGGCCCCTTCCACGTCGCGCTGCGCGCCGCCATCGCCGCCCGCGGACTGCCCCTCCAGCGCGTGCAGCACCATCTGTCCCGCCGCGGGGTGAAGGTGGGCGTGACCAGCCTGAGCTACTGGCAGCAGGGCGCACGACGCCCGCAGCGCCCCGAGTCGCTGCGGGCGGTACGGGCTCTGGAGGAGATACTCCAGCTGCCGGAGGAGTCGCTGATCCGGCTGCTCGCCGAGGCCGACGAGCGGGCGGCCGCCCAGCGCCCCGCGGCCCGCTCCTACCGCGCCCTGCTGGAGGCGTCCGACGTGCTCGGCCGGCTGCTGGCCGAACTGGAGTCCGCACCGGACGGCGGCCTGCACACCCTCGCCCACCACGAGCGGGTCCGGATCGGCGCCCGGCGCGAGCTGGCGGCGCGCGAGTCGCACCACATCGTGCGGGCCCACCGCGACGGCGTCGACCGCTTCGTCGCCGTCCACCACGGCGACCCCGGCTGCGCCCCGGACCGGATGGCCGTGCGCGCCCTGGACAACTGCCGCACCGGCCGGGTGCTGTGGCACCGCGAGACCGGCGTGCTCGTGGCCGAGCTGCTCTTCGACACGCGGCTGCGCTCCGGCGACACCTTCCTCTTCCGCTACGGCGTCGAGGACGGCACCGCGGGTGTCTCCCGCGAGTACGCCCGCGACTTCGGTCTGCCGGGCGGCCAGTACGCGCTCCAGGTGCGATTCGACGGCGGCACACTGCCGGTGCGCTGCCACCGCTTCACCCAGCCCTCGGCGGCCGCGCCGCGCAGCGGCCGGCAGGACCTGGCCCTCAGCGGCCTGAACCGCTCGGTGCATCTGGTCGAGCCCCGGGTCCGCTCGGGGATCGTGGGCATCGGCTGGGACTGGGAGTGAGCGTCACTTCCGCGGGCCGGCCACGATCCTGCCGTTCTTCGCCTGCACGGACAGCTCGGTCAGCGGCTCGGTGGCCGGGGCCCGCAGCACCTTGCCGGTCCGCGCGTCGAACTCGCTGCCGTGGCAGGGGCAGATCAGGGTGGTCCCCTCCAGTTTGTTGATCGCGCACCCGGCGTGCGTGCAGATCGAGCTGTGCGCCGTGAGGCTGCCGTCCGCGGCCCGGCCGACCACCACGTTCTCGTCCCGGTACAGCTTGGCGCCGCCCTTCGCGACCGCGCTCTCCGGGCCGAGGTCCACGGGCGCCGTCGGCGTGGCCGCCGCGTCGCTCCCGCCGCCCGTCGAACAGGCGGCCAGGCCGAGCCCGGCGACGGGGGTGAGCGCCGCCGCGCCCAGGACGGTACGACGGCTCGTGGGGGGTCGGCCGGGCATGAGCGTTCTCCAGTGGTTCCGCCCGGCGCGCGGCCGGGCCGTGACGCGCGGGCCCCGAGACGACGCGCGCCGGATGTGATCGGTGCACGCCGACGATAGCCGCTGCGAGCGAGGCGGGTTGGACCGGGTTGCCCGGACGTAAACGCTTGCGCAAGCGTTTACGCCCCCTGTCGGATGCGGTACGGTCCCGGGCGTGGCGGCCGGGGTCCCGGTCGCCGTGGCGCCGGGAAGGGAGCGCGATGCCCACCATGGCCGACGTCGCGCGGGCCGCCGGTGTGTCCGTGGCGACCGTCTCGCACGTGCTGAACGGCACCCGCCCGGTGCTCCCGCACACCCGGCAGGCGGTACTCGACGCCGTGGAGACCCTGGGCTACACGCCCAACACCCTCGCCCGCTCCCTGGTGACCGCGAGGACCCGCTCCATCGGCCTGGCCGTGTCGGCGATCAGCAACCCGTACTTCACGGAGATCCTCCAGGGCGTGGAGGCCTGCGCCCTGGAGCACGGCTACAGCCTGCTCATCGCCGATCCGCACGACGATCCCGAGCACGAGCGCAAGGTCGTCCACCTGTTGCACGAGCGCCGCGTGGACGGCCTCATCGTCGCCCCGTCGGCCCGGCCCGACGCCCTGCTCGCCTACCTGCGGCGGCACCGGGTGCCGACCGTGCTCCTCGACCGGGTGGTGGACGAGGACGAGGACCGGCGAGACGGCGAAGAACGGTACGAGAGCGAGGACCGGCGAGACGGCCAGTACCGGCACGGCGGCGAGGACCGGCACGGCGACGGGAGGGGCTCGGGCGGCGCCGGGGACGCGGGTGGTGCGCCCTTCGATCAGGTGGCCGCCGAGAACGTCGCCCCCATGGCCCGGCTCGTCACCCATCTGGCAGACCTCGGGCACCGCCGGATCGGGCTGGTCGCGGGCCTGCCCGGCCTCAGCACCACCACCGAGCGCGTCGCCGGCCACCGGCACGGCCTCGCGGCCGCCGGACTCCCCCACGACGAGCGGCTCGTGGTCTGCGGCGACTCGGCCGTGGACGGCGGCGAACGGGCCGCCGAGGCCCTGCTCGACCTCGCCGCCCCGCCTACGGCGCTCGTCACCGCCAACAACGCCATGACCATCGGCGCCCTGCGCGCCCTGCGCCGGCGCGGCCTGTCCGTGCCGGGCGACCTCGCCCTGTGCTGCTTCGACGACTTCGCCTGGGCGGATCTGTTCGCGCCCCGGCTCACCGCGATCGCCCAGCCCAGCCGGGAGATCGGCGCCGAGGCGGTGCGTGTGCTGCTGGACCGGCTCGCCTCGCCGGACCGGCCCGCCCGCACGGTCCGGCTGCCGTGCGCCTTCGTGCACCGCGACTCCTGCGGCTGCCCGGACGAGCCGTCCCCCGAGCAGTCCGGGCCGGTCCTCACCTGACGCCCCCGAGAGTCGGACCTTCGTCGAAGCCCCCGGGAGCCCGACCTCCCCAAGAGCCCGCCCTCCCCGAAACTCCCCGAGAAAGGAACCGTCCCGTGATCGTCGTCGCCGGTGAGGCCCTGATCGATCTCGTCCCGCAGGGCACGGGCGCCCTCGCGACCCTGCGGCCGGCGCGCGGCGGCGGCCCGTACAACACGGCCGTGGCCCTCGGCCGCCTCGGCTCCCCCACCGCCTTCTGCTCCCGCGTCTCCTCCGACGCGTTCGGCGAGGCCCTGATCGACGGGCTGCGGCACGCGGGGGTGGACGTCTCCGCCGTGCAGCGCGGTCCCGAGCCGACCACACTCGCCGTCGCCACCCTCGACGGGCACGGGTCCGCCTCGTACTCCTTCTACGTCGACGGCACCGCCGACCGGCTCTTCGCGGCGCCCGCCGCGCTCCCGGCCGGGACCCGCGCGGTGTCCTTCGGCACCTGCTCCCTCGTCCTGGAACCCGGCGCCGGCGCGTACGAGGAGCTGCTGCGCCGCGCCGCCGCCCAGGGAGTGTTCACGACGCTCGACCCCAACGTCCGGGCCGGGCTGATCCCGGACGCCGACGCCTACCGCGCGCGATTCCTCGGCTGGCTGCCGTCGGTGTCCCTGCTGAAGCTGTCCGCGGAGGACGCCGAGTGGCTGGGCGGCAGCCCGCGCGAGTGGCTGGCCGCCGGTCCCGCGGCCGTCGTCGTCACCCGGGGCGGCGACGGCCTGAGCGTGTTCACGCGGGACGGCGCCGAACACTCGGTGCCGGGCGAGAAGACCGACGTGATCGACACGATCGGGGCCGGTGACACGGTGAACGCCGCCCTGCTGCACGGCCTGCGCGTCCAGGACGCCCTCTCCCCCGCCGCGCTCGCCGCCCTGGGCGCGGACGGCTGGACACGGCTGCTGCGGTTCGCGGCCCGCGCGGCGGCCGTCACCTGCTCCCGGGCGGGCGCCGAGCCGCCGTACGCCTCGGAGCTGGGCGCGCTGTAGCGACGTAGCGATAGAGCGACGTACGAGATGACGAAAGCGGTGTCCGGCGGGGTTTTCCCCGCCGGACACCGCCTTCTCACTGCCGCCGTCCTGCCGTACCTCCTGCCGTCAGGCGGTACGGCTCCGCGTCGTCCGCTTGGCGGGAGCCGCCTTCTTGGCGGTCGCGGCGGTCTTCTTGGCGGCCGCCGTCTTCTTGGTGGCGGCCGTCTTCTTCGTGGCCGTCTTCTCGGCAGCCGTCTTCTTGGCGGCCGTGGTGTCGGACGTCCTGGCCGTCGCCGTCCGCTTCGCCGCCGACGCGGCCGCGACCGTCTTCTTCTTCGCCGCGGCACCGCGCGGTGCCTTCACCGGCTCCGCGTCGCTGATCCGGTCGGCGCCGAGGATCTCGCGCAGGAACTTGCCGGTGTGGCTGGCCGGGACCCCGGCGACCTCCTCGGGCGTGCCCTCGGCGATCACCAGACCGCCGCCGGCGCCGCCCTCGGGGCCCATGTCGACGACCCAGTCCGCGGTCTTGATGACATCGAGGTTGTGCTCGATGACGATGACCGAGTTGCCCTTCTCGACCAGGCCGGAGAGCACCTTCAGCAGCTTGCTGATGTCCTCGAAGTGCAGGCCGGTGGTCGGCTCGTCCAGCACGTAGACCGTACGGCCGGTGGAGCGGCGCTGGAGCTCGCTGGCCAGCTTGACGCGCTGCGCCTCGCCGCCGGAGAGCGTGGTGGCGGACTGGCCGAGACGGACATAGCCGAGGCCGACGTCCTTGAGGGTGTTGAGGTGCCGGGCGATCGCGGGGACGGCCTCGAAGAACTCCGTGGCCTCCTCGATCGGCATGTTCAGCACGTCGGCGATGGACTTGCCCTTGTAGTGGACCTCCAGGGTCTCCCGGTTGTAGCGGGCCCCGTGGCAGACCTCGCACGGGACGTAGACGTCCGGGAGGAAGTTCATCTCGATCTTGATCGTGCCGTCGCCCGCGCAGTTCTCGCAGCGGCCGCCCTTGACGTTGAAGGAGAAGCGGCCGGGCATGTAGCCGCGGACCTTCGCCTCGGTGGTCTCGGCGAACAGCTTGCGGACGTGGTCGAAGACTCCGGTGTACGTCGCCGGGTTGGAGCGCGGGGTGCGCCCGATGGGTGACTGGTCGACGTGCACGACCTTGTCGACGAGGTCGTCGCCGTCGACGCGGGTGTGCCGGCCCGGCACGTTCCGCGCGCCGTTCAGCTCGCGCGCCAGGTGGGTGTAGAGGATGTCGTTGACCAGCGTCGACTTGCCGGAGCCGGACACGCCCGTGACCGCGGTGAACACGCCGAGCGGGAAGGACACGTCGATGTCCTGGAGGTTGTTCTCCCGGGCCCCGCGCACGGTGAGCCGGCGCGAGGGGTCGATCGGGCGCCGGATGTCCGGCAGCGGGATGGCCTTGCTGCCGGACAGGTACTGCCCGGTCTGGGACTCGGTGTTGGCGAGCAGTTCCTTCAGGGAGCCGCTGTGCACGACCTTGCCGCCGTGCTCGCCCGCGCCGGGGCCGATGTCGACGACCCAGTCGGCCACCTTGATGGTGTCCTCGTCGTGCTCGACGACGATGAGCGTGTTGCCCATGTCCCGCAGCCGGACCAGGGTCTCGATCAGCCGGTGGTTGTCGCGCTGGTGCAGGCCGATGGACGGCTCGTCCAGGACGTACAGCACGCCGACGAGGCCGGAGCCGATCTGGGTGGCCAGGCGGATGCGCTGCGCCTCGCCACCGGACAGCGTGCCCGCCGCGCGGTTGAGCGAGAGGTAGTCGAGGCCGACGTCGACCAGGAAGCGCAGCCGCTCGTTGACCTCCTTCAGCACCCGTTCGGCGATCTTCTTGTCGCGGGCGCTGAGCCTGAGCTCGCCCAGGAAGTCCGCGCAGTCGCTGATCGACATCGCGGAGACCTCCGCGATGGACTTCTCCATGATCGTGACGGCGAGGACGATCGGCTTCAGTCGCGTGCCCTGGCAGGTCGGGCAGGGCACCTCGCGCATGTAGCCCTCGAAGCGCTCGCGGCTCGCGTCGCTCTCGGCCTCGCCGTGCCGGCGCTTGACGAACGGGACCGCGCCCTCGAACGGCGTGGTGTACACCCGCTCGCGGCCGTACCGGTTGCGGTAGCGGACCTCGATCTGCGTCTTGTGGCCGTACAGCAGGGCCTTGCGGGCGCGCTGCGGCAGACCGGCGAAGGGGATGTCGGTGCGGAAGCCGAGGGCGTCCGCGAGGGCGCCGATCAGCCTTCCGAAGTAGTCCTTGGTGTGCCCGTGCGACCAGGGGTGGATGGCGCCCTCGTCGAGCGACTTGTCCTCGTCGGGGACGATCAGCTCCGGGTCGACCTCCATGCGCGTGCCGATACCCGTGCACTCGGGGCAGGCGCCGAAGGGCGAGTTGAAGGAGAAGGAGCGGGGCTCGAGCTCCTCGAAGGACAGATCGTCGTACGGGCAGTACAGGTGCTCGGAGTACATGCGCTCGCGCTCGGGGTCGTCCTCGGGGAGGTCGACGAAGTCGAGCACGACCATGCCGCCGGACAGGCCGAGGGCGGTCTCCACGGAGTCGGTGAGGCGGCGCTTGGCGGAGTCCTTCACCGTGAGGCGGTCGACGACCACCTCGATGGTGTGCTTCTCCTGCTTCTTCAGCGTGGGCGGCTCGGAGAGCTGGACGGTCTGCCCGTCCACGCGCGCGCGGCTGTAGCCCTTGGTCTGGAGGTCGGCGAACAGGTCGACGAACTCGCCCTTGCGCTCGCGCACCAGCGGCGACAGGACCTGGAAGCGGCTGCCCTCCGGCAGCTCCAGCACCCGGTCGACGATGGCCTGCGGCGACTGGCGCGAGATGGGCCGGCCGCACTCGGGACAGTGCGGCTTGCCGATGCGCGCGAACAGCAGCCGGAGGTAGTCGTAGACCTCGGTGATCGTGCCGACCGTCGAGCGCGGGTTGCGCGAGGTCGACTTCTGGTCGATGGAGACCGCCGGGGACAGGCCCTCGATGAAGTCGACGTCCGGCTTGTCCATCTGCCCGAGGAACTGGCGGGCGTACGAGGACAGCGATTCCACATAGCGCCGCTGGCCCTCGGCGAAGATCGTGTCGAAGGCCAGGGAGGACTTGCCCGACCCGGACAGGCCCGTGAAGACGATGAGCGAGTCCCGAGGCAGGTCGAGCGAGACGTTCTTCAGGTTGTGCTCGCGCGCGCCACGGACGATGAGACGGTCGGCCACGCCGGTCCGCACCTTTCTTGAGTGAAGTGACGGGGGCGGAACCCCCGTGGACAGGGGCCAGGCCCTGTGCGTTTCAGACTAGGGGGAGCCACTGACAACGCCGGTCGGATTCCCGAGGGACATAACAATCCCGGGCCGTCCAACATGCCCGACGCCGCCGCCGAGCCTATAGCACGCACTTTCGATTTCGGGCATCACTTCACCACCTTCACCCAAAGGGGTGGCGGGGCTAGGGTCGGCGCCATGATGGATCACGGCCATGACCTGGCATCCGTACGCGAAGCGACCGACCGGCTGCTGTCCGCGGCCGCCGCCCTGGACAACGCGTCGGTGGCGGAGCCGTCACGGCTGCCCGGCTGGACGCGCGGCCACGTCCTCGCGCACCTCTCCCGCAACGCCGACGCCCTCGTGAACGTTCTCGAGGGCCGGCCCATGTACGTGTCCGGCGACGCCCGTGACGCCGACATCGGCCGGGACGCCCCGCGCCCCCTGGACGCGCACCTCGCCGACCTGCGCGAGAGCGCCGAGCGCTTCCAGGAGGCGGGCGCGGCGCCCGCGGACTGGTCGCGCACGGTGGAGCTGCGCAACGGCGTCACCGACGCCGCGGCCCGCGTGCCCTTCCGGCGCTGGATCGAGGTCGAGCTGCACCACGTGGACCTCGGCGTCGGATACGAGCTGGAAGACCTTCCGGCGGAGTTCACCGAGCGCGAGATCGACTTCCTCACCGCCCGCTTCCTCGGACATGCCGACGTGCCGCCGACCCGGGTCACGGACGGCACGCGCGCGTGGAGCACCGGACGGGCGGCGGCGGAGCCCGACGTCACCGTCACCGGAAGCCCCGCGGACCTGCTCGGCTGGCTCGCCGGACGCCGCGACGGGGCCGCCCTGGCCGCAGCCGGCGGCACGCTCCCGGCACTCCCCCCGCTATAGGCTGACGGCCATGACGTACACCGGAGAGGTGCGGGTCGGCGGCCCCGCGGACGTGCACGAGCTCAAGGACCTGATCATCACCAAGATCGCGGTCGGCCCGATGGACAACAACGCGTATCTGCTGCGCTGCCGCGCCACGGACGAGCAGTTGCTGATCGACGCGGCCAACGAGGCGGAGACGCTGCTCGGCACCATCGGGGACGACGGCATCGCCTCGGTCGTCACCACGCACCGGCACGGCGACCACTGGCAGGCGCTCGCCGAGGTCGTCGCCGCGACCGGCGCCCGTACGTACGCCGGGCGGGACGACGCCGAGGGCATCCCGGTGCCGACCGACGTCCCGCTGGCGGACGGCGACGTCGTGCGCGTGGGCCGGGTCGAACTGACCGCCCGCCACCTGGTCGGGCACACGCCGGGCTCCGTCGCGCTCGTCTACGACGACCCGCACGGGCACCCCCACGTCTTCACCGGGGACTGCCTCTTCCCTGGCGGCGTCGGCAACACCTTCAAGGACCCCGAGGCGTTCGCCAGCCTCATCCACGACGTGGAGACGAAGATCTTCGGCACGCTCCCGGACGAGACCTGGGTCTACCCCGGGCACGGCAACGACACCACGCTGGGCGCCGAGCGCCCGCACCTGCCGGAGTGGCACGCGCGCGGGTGGTGAGAGCGGGGCGGTGAGCGGGCGCCGCGAGCAGGGCGCCGCAAGCGGGGGCACGGGGACGGGGCGTGCGCCTTGGATCTCCCGCCGGTTGTACGACGCCGGTCGCGCGCCGGGCGCGTAGCCACTGCCGCACGCCCGGCGCGCACTCGCAGTCGAGCGCCGGGCGTACACGCGAGGTCGCACGCTCGGCGTGTGGCTTTGCGTGCACGCCCGGCGCATCGGCGGACTTGCGCGCCGGGCGCACGCCCTCATGTGATGCGCCCCGCGCACGCGCCCCCCACGCCCCGGCGTGCGCCACCACCCGCACGCCCGCGCGTTCCGACGACACACCCGGTGTCATTGCTCCGCTCACACCGGTGGCTCGGGCGAGCCGACGCACGCCCGCGTTCACACCACCGCAACACCCGTTCCCACCATGCGGACAATCTCCCGCTTGACCTGGACAAACGCGGCTTTCGCTGTCACTCTCCCGCCATGCATCTCGCCCCTCGCACGCTGCGCCGCGCCGTAGCGGCCGTCACGCTCACCCTGCTCGCCACCGCCACCGCCGTGGGCTGCGCTCCGCAGCCCGAGGAGAAGGCGTCCGGCTCGGCCTCCGGTTCGGCCGCCGCGACCTGTGCCAAGGGCAAGCTGGCGACCAAGTCGTCCGGCAAGCTGACGATCGCCACCGACGAGCCGGCGTACGAGCCCTGGTTCAAGGACGACAAGCCCGCCAACGGCAAGGGCTTCGAGTCGGCGGTCGCCTACGCCGTGGCGAAGCAGCTCGGCTACGACAAGAGCGCCGTCGTCTGGCAGAGCGTGCCGTTCAACAAGGCGTTCGCGCCGGGCGTGAAGACCTTCGACTTCGACATCAACCAGGTGTCCATCAGCGACGAGCGCAAGAAGGCCGTGGACTTCTCGTCCGGCTACTACGACGTGCGCCAGGCCGTCATCGCCCTGAAGGGCACCAAGGCGGCGAAGGCGACCAGCATCGCCGACCTCAAGAAGCTGAAGCTGGGCGCCCAGGTCGGCACCACGAGCCTCGACTACATCCAGGACGTCGTGAAGCCGCAGCAGCAGCCCGCCGTCTACGGCAAGAACGACCAGGCGAAGTCGGCCCTGAAGAACGGTCAGGTCGACGCCATCGTCACCGACCTGCCCACCGCCTTCTACATCACCGCCGCCGAGGTGACGGACGCCAAGATCGTCGGGCAGTTCGAGAACCAGGGCGGCACGCCGGAGCAGTTCGGCCTGGTGCTCGACAAGGGCAGCGCGCTCACCTCGTGCGTCACGAACGCCGTGGACACCCTGCGCAAGAACGGCACGCTGGCCTCGATCGAGCAGCAGTGGCTGTCCGACGCCGTCGACGCCCCGGTGCTCAAGTGACCGTCGCACAGACCGACTCCGGACGGGAGGGCGCCGACGGCGAGGGCGGCATGGCCGGCGCGGACGACGCCTACACCCCGTCGCAGCGGCGGATCGAGCGCGAGCGCCACAAGCGCGCACGCGCCCGGCGCGCGACCGCGATCGCCGCGCTCTCCACCCTCGTCACCGCCGCCGTGCTGTACCTGGTCGTCGTCGACGCGCCCGGCTGGCCCCGCACCAAGGAGACGTTCTTCAGCGCGCAGTACGCGCGCGAGGCGTTCCCGAAGGTCCTCGACGGGCTGTGGCTGAACATCCGGCTGCTGTTCGTCTGCGGGGCCGCCGTCCTGGTGCTCGGGATGCTGATCGCGATCGCGCGCACGCTGCGCGGCCCGGTGTTCTTCCCGCTCCGGGTGCTGGCGGCGGCGTACACGGACTTCTTCCGCGGGCTGCCCCTGATCATCAACCTGATGATCGTCGTCCTCGGCGTGCCCGCGCTGCGCCTCCAGGGCGTGACCGTGGACCCGGTGCTGCTGGGCGGCACGGCGCTGACGCTGACGTACGCGGCGTACGTCGCCGAGGTGTTCCGCGCCGGCATCGAGTCCGTGCACCCCTCGCAGCGCGCCGCGGCCCGCTCGCTCGGGCTGACCAACCGGCAGGCGCTGCGGTACGTGGTGCTGCCGCAGGCGGTGCGCCGCCAGGTGCCGCCGCTCCTCAACGACCTCGTGTCGCTCCAGAAGGACACCGGTCTCGTCTCGATCGGCGGCGCCATCGACGCCGTACGCGCGGCGGACATCATCGTCGGCCGCAGTCTCAACTACACGCCCTACATCGTCGCGGGCCTGCTCTTCGTGGCGCTGACCATCCCGATGACGCGCTTCACGGACTGGGTGACGGCGCGGATGGACCGGCAGCGGGCCCAGGGAGGGATCCTGTGAGCGAGATCCTGCAGAAGTCCGGCGCCCCGGAGCCCGGCACCCCCCGGGAGAGCGCGGGCGACACCTCGGTGCTGCGGATGGAGTCGGTCCGCAAGACCTTCGGCGGCTCGGTCGTCCTGCGCGACGTGGACCTGGAGGTCGCCCCGCACACGGTGACCGCGCTGATCGGCGCGTCGGGCTCCGGCAAGTCCACGCTGCTGCGCTGCGCGAACCTGCTGGAGGAGATAGACGACGGCGCGATCTGGCTGGACGGCGAGGAGATCACCGACCCGCGCACCGACCAGGACGCCGTGCGCCGCCGGATCGGTGTGGTCTTCCAGGCGTACAACCTCTTCCCGCACATGACCGTGCTGGAGAACATCACGCTCGCGCCGCGGCGGGTGCACGGAGTGCCCCGCGCGGAGGCCGAGGAGCACGCCAGAGGCCTGCTGGAGCGGCTCGGGCTGGGCGCCAGGGCGGCCGAGTATCCCGACCGGCTGAGCGGCGGTCAGCAGCAGCGCGTGGCGATCGCCCGCGCCGTGGCCGTACGTCCCCGGCTGCTGCTCCTCGACGAGATCACCGCGGCGCTGGACCCCGAACTCGTGGGTGAGGTGCTGAACGTGGTGCGTGACCTGAAGAACGACGGCATGACGATGGTGCTCGCCACGCACGAGATGGGCTTCGCGCGGGACGTCGCCGACCAGGTGTGCTTCCTGGACGGCGGGGTGGTGCTGGAACGCGGCACCGCCGACGAGGTCTTCGGCGACCCGCAGCAGGAGCGCACGCGGCGCTTCCTGCGGCGGATCGTGGACGCGGGGCGCCTTTGAGGGGTGGTGGCGCGCCCGTCGGTCAGGCGTCGGCCCGGCCGGCTCCCGACAGGGCCGCCACCCGCTCCACGGCGAACGCGTAGCCCTGGACGCCGCATCCCGCGATGACGCCGTCGGCGCGCAGCGAGACGTAGGAGTGGTGCCGGAACGCCTCGCGCTGATGGATGTTGGAGATGTGGACCTCCAGCACGGGCAGCCCGTCACAGGTGTTGAGCGCGTCCAGGATCGCGACCGAGGTGTGCGAGTAGGCGCCGGGGTTGATGACGATCCCGCAGTGGCCGAGCCGTGCCTCGTGGATCCAGTCGACCAGTTCGCCCTCGTGGTTGGACTGCCGGAAGTCGGTCGAACCGCCGTGCGCGGCCGCCGTCTTCGCGCACAGCGCCTCCACGTCCGCGAGCGTGTCCTTGCCGTAGATCTCCGGCTGGCGCTGGCCCAGCAGGTTCAGGTTGGGTCCGTTGAGGATCATGATCGGGGCGTTGGCCAGGGTGCGGGGCACGGTTCCTCCGGTCCGTTCGACACAGCGGCCCGTCCGCGACCGCTCCTCGTACCCGGTTTATCACGGTGCGCCGACGCCCCCGACGGCCCTACCCTCCCGGTGTGACGATCTCGTACCCGCCGAAGCCCTCCCCCGGCGACCGCATCGCGGTCATCTCGCCCTCCTCGGGCCTGCCGGCCCTCTTCCCGCGCCCGTACGAGCTCGGACTCGAGCGGCTGCGGAAGGAGTTCGGGCTCGAACCGGTCGAGTACCCGTCCACCCGCAGGATGGGGGCCACGCCCCGGGAACGCGCCGACGACATCCACGCGGCCTTCGCCGATCCGCAGGTGCGGGCGATCGTCGCGTCCATCGGCGGCGAGGACCAGATCACGGTGCTGCCGCTGCTGGACCGGGAGTTGATCCGGGCCAACCCGAAGCCGTTCTTCGGGATGAGCGACAACACCAACCTGCTGGCCTTCCTGTACAACACCGGCATCGTCGGCTACCACGGCGCCTGCGTGATGGTGGAGCTGGGGCGCCCCGGTGCCCTGCACCCGCAGACCGCGGACTCCCTGCGGGCCGCGCTGTTCACCTCCGGGCCCTACGACCTCGCGCCCGCCGAGCGCTGGAACGACGTCAACCGCGACTGGGCCGACCCCGCCACCTTCGAGGCCGAGCCCGGGACCCGGCCCGGCACCGGCTGGAGCTGGGTGGGCGCCGACCGCGTGGTCGAGGGCCGTGGCTGGGGCGGGAACCTGGAGATCCTCGGTTGGCTGCTGATGGCGGACCGCGAGATCGCGCGGGACCTGTCCGTGTACGACGGCGGCGTGCTCTTCCTGGAGACGTCGGAGGAGCTGCCGAGCGCCACGGAGGTCTTCCGGACCCTGCGGAACATGGGCGAGCGCGGCCTGCTGCAACGCTTCTCGGCGCTGCTGATGGGCCGCCCCAAGACCTGGTCCTTCGAACGGCCGAACAGCCCCGAGGACGGCGCGCGCTACGCCGCCGAGCAGCGCGAGGCCGTCGAACGCGCCCTGCGCCTCTACGCCCCCGGCATGACGGCCGTCTTCGACGTGGACCTCGGCCACACGGACCCGCAGCTCGTCATCCCCTACGGCGGCACGATCCGCGTGGACGGCCCGGCGCGGCGGATCACCGTCACGTACTGACCCGCCCCCCGCCGTTCAGGGGTTGATGGCCAGCTCCAGGTAGGCGGCGAAGATCACCACGTGGACGCCGCCCTGGAGCAGGGTGGCCCGGCCGGGCACCACGGTCAGGGAGCTGACCACCACGGTCAGGGCGAGCAGCAGCATGTGGGACGGGTAGAGGCCGAGGACCAGCGGTCCGGACAGCCAGATGGAGGCGAGCGCGACGGCGGGCACGGTCAGGCCGATGCTGGCCATCGCCGAGCCCAGCGCCAGGTTGAGGCTGGTCTGCACCCGGTCGCGGCGGGCGGCGCGCAGCGCGGCGATCGTCTCCGGCAGCAGGACGAGCAGCGCGATGATCACACCGACGACGGCCTGGTGCAGCCCGGCGGCCTCCACCCCCGACTCGATGGTGGGCGAGACGCCCTTGGCGAGCCCGACCACGCCGATGAGGGCGAGGCCGAGCAGGCCGAGGCTGATCCAGGTGGTGCGCGCCGACGGTGCCTGCGCGTGGTCCTCCATGGTGATCGCTTCGCCCTGCCGGGTGACCGGCAGGAAGTAGTCCCGGTGCCGCACGGTCTGGGTCGCCACGAACAGTCCGTAGAGGATCAGCGACGACACCGCCGCGAACGTCAGCTGCACACCGGAGAACTCCGGTCCGGGCGCGCTCGTGGTGAAGGTCGGCAGCACCAGACTGAGCGTGGCCAGGGTCGCCACGGTGGCGAGGGCGGCTCCGGTGCCCTCCGGGTTGAACACCGCCGTGCCGTGGCGGAGCGAGGCGACGATGAGGCAGAGCCCGACGATGCCGTTGCAGGCGATCATCACGGCCGCGAAGACCGTGTCCCTGGCGAGGGTGGAACTCTTGCCGCCGCCGTCCACCATGAGCGTGACGATCAGTGCGACCTCGATGATCGTCACCGCAACGGCGAGGACCAGCGAGCCGAAGGGTTCCCCCACTCGGTG
Source organism: Streptomyces mangrovisoli (assembly GCF_000974985.2). GTDB lineage: Bacteria > Actinomycetota > Actinomycetes > Streptomycetales > Streptomycetaceae > Streptomyces > Streptomyces mangrovisoli. The sequence continues at coordinate 29,536 of NZ_LAVA02000010.1, forward strand.
GGCGACGACCTCGGCGTGGTGCACCGCGGCCAGGACCGCACCGGCGAGGACGAGGGAGACCAGCGCGACGACCGCGCCGGGCAGATCCCGGCCCCAGGTGAAGGCCAGCAGCACGACCGCCAGTACCGGCACGAGATGCGTCCACCGGTGTGTGAGCGATCTGAGCTGAGCGATCATGCTGGGATCGTCGCAGAGGCTCCCGGACGCCGCACCCCGGCGCCCGCGGGCCCCGCGGGGTGTCGCCGGGTGCCTCGCTCACGCACCGACGCGGTCCTTCGCGGCGCCCTCGCCGCCCTGTGCCGCCCGCTCCGCCTGCTCGGCCGCCTCCTGCTTCCGGGAGGCCCGGAGGCTGGTGAGGGTGGTGACGATCAGAACGGCGCAGATCACGCCCAGGGAGACCGGTATGGAGATCTCGGGGGCATGCACCCCGGCCTCGTGCAGCGCGTGGAGCACCAGCTTCACGCCGATGAAGCCGAGGATGATCGACAGGCCGTAGGAGAGGTGCACCAGCTTCTTCAGCAGTCCGCCGATGAGGAAGTAGAGCTGCCGCAGTCCCATCAGGGCGAAGGCGTTGGCCGTGAAGACGATGTACGGGTCCTGCGTCAGACCGAAGATCGCGGGGATCGAGTCGAGGGCGAACAGGACGTCCGTGGTGCCGATCGCGAGCATCACGACCAGCATCGGCGTCATCACGCGCTTGCCGTTCTGACGGATCCACAGCTTGGTGCCGTGGTAGCGGTCGGCGACCCCGAAGCGGCGCTCGGCCGCCTTGAGCAGCTTGTTCTCCTCGAACTCCTCGTCGGCCTCGTCGGCCCGTGCCTCCTGGACCAGCTTCCAGGCGGTCCAGATGAGGAAGGCGCCGAAGAGGAAGAAGACCCAGGAGAAGCTGGCGAGGATGGCGGCGCCGGCCGCGATGAAGGCGGCCCGCAGCACCAGGGCTATCAGGACGCCGACCAGCAGCACCCGCTGCTGGTACTGCGAGGGCACCGCGAACTTCGCCATGATCAGGACGAAGACGAAGAGGTTGTCGACGCTGAGCGACTTCTCGGTGATGAAACCGGCGAAGAACTCTCCGGCCGGCTGTCCGCCGCCGAAGAGGAGCAGGCCGAGCCCGAAGAGCCCGGCGAGAGCGATCCAGACGACCGTCCAGATGCCCGCTTCCTTGATCGAGACGTCATGCGGTTTGCGACCGATGAAGAAGTCGACCGCGATGAGGGCGGCAAGCCCCACGATGGTCAGGACCCACAGGGTCAGGGAAACATCCACAGCGCCTCCGGCACATAGCGGCAAACACAGCGTCGTCGCTGCCGGAGGTCACTGGCTCGCCTCCGTGGGAAAAAGCGTAGCCAATCACCAAGGAAAGGTAAAGGGATTGGTAAAGGAAAATCCAAGAGTGCAGGTCAGGCGGCTTTTACTTACTCTTGGTGAGGGTGTCGGTGCCGATCGCGGTCAGCGGTTCCATTCGCGGCGGGCGCGCGCCACCTCGGCCAGCACGCGCTCCAGCACCTGACTCCCGGCGGGGACGAGCGCCGGCTCGAAGGTCCAGGCGTGACCGATCCAGGGGTCGGCGAGGTGGTCGTCCGGGACCGGGGTCAGTCGCAGCAGCGAACGCCACAGCGGATCCAGCAGAGGACCGTAGGCGGACGCGTCCTCGCGATCCGCGACCATCAGCAGGTGGACGCCGACCGCGGGTCCCTCGTCCGCGATGTACCGCAGCTGGGTCACGGCCCGGTCGTCGAAGCCGTGCGGGAAGTCGTTGACGACCAGCAGCTGCTGAGCCGTGTCCAGGCCCGGCGGCAGCGCGTCGGCGGCGCCGCCACGCAGCGCCATCTGTACCAGGTCGACCCGCTCGGTCAGCCGGGACAGCACCTCGGCGACGCCCGCCGCGCCCGCCGCCGGCCCGGACGCGAGCACACCGGCCCCCGCCAGCGGCGCCAGCGCGCGGGCCCCCGCGCCGGCCGGGTCGATCACATGGACACCGAAGTCGCCCGGCGGATACACGGCCAGCAGCCGGCTCGCGAGCGCCACGGCCGCCACCATCGCGAGATGACGGCTCTCCGTCGAGTCGGCGTACTCGTCGTCGAGCGAGGGCACGGGCCCGCTGTCGATCCACAGCCCACGTTCGAGCGGCAGCCGCACCAGCATCGGGATGCGCAGCGGCTCGCTCTCGGGAAGGTGCAGGTCCCCGAGGCGGACCGCCATGGGCATCTCCATCGGCGCCCGGTAGCCGTGCCAGACGGGGTTGTCCCAGCGGGCATAGGCGGGCGGCAGAGCGGGCTCGACGACGTCGGACTCGGCGGTGAGCTGCGCGAGGTCGCGGTCGTAGGCCGCCCGCGCCTGGTCCACGAGCAGGGCGTGCTTGTCCTGCGCGGCCTCGCGCACGGCGTCGCCCTGGCCGCCGATCCGGTTGCGCGGGTCGGACAGGGCCTGGTCGAGCTCCTTCTCCATCCGGGAGTCCGCGAAGTCGACGGCGCTGCGGTACGCCGCGGTGGAGCGGGCCAGATCCTCGAACATGCCCCAGACCTGGTTGTACAGCCGCTCGTCCATGGACCAGCCGGTGGCGTCGCCCGCGACGGGCGGCGCCGGCTGTCCGGGGGCGGCGGGCGGCGCCGTGGGCGCGGGCGGCGGCGGAGCAGAGGTCGCCCGACCCGGGTGGCGGTAGTCGATCGGGCCGCCCGTGGGCGTCCCGGCGGGCGACTGCGTGCCGGAGGTGCCCTGCGGTTCGCCCGGGGGATACGGCGGTGCGGGCACCGGACCGACGGTGCCCTGACCGGCGGGGCCGGTCGCGCCCTGGGCTCCTGGACCGGTGATGCCCTGGGTGGCCGAGCCGCCGGCACCCTGGCCGGCCGGGTCGGCGCCCGGCAGGGATGCGGTGGCGGGGCGGGCGCGGTCGGCGTCGGCCGGGCGTGGCGGCGGGGCCGGTACGGCGCGGGCGAGGCCCTGGGCGACCGCGTCCTGGATGCCGTCCGCGAGTTGCTGGGCCTGCGGCAGGCCCTGGTCGGTGAGGAGGGCGGCCAGGCCGCCGGCGTAGCCCTGGCCGACGGCGCGCACCTTCCAGGCGTCCTGCCTGCGGTACAGCTCGATCGCCACGACGGCCGACTCGGCGTCCAGGCCGGTGATGGTGTATCCGGCGATGCCGGTGCCGTCGAGGCCGGTGACCGCGACGAAGGGCGCGGCCACGGCGCCGAACCGGGTCGGGCCGCCCGCCCGGGTGGGCAGGGCGAGCAGGACGTTGACCCGGTGGACGGTCTCCGGCATGGCGGCGAGGTCCACGGCGAGCCGGTGCTCGGCGGCCGCCTGCCGGGGCACTTCCAGCCCCGGCAGGACGGGGGCGCCGGGGTGGGCGACCCCGTCGGTCCCCTGCGCCTTGCCGTTGTGGTCGCTGAGCGTGGCCGCGGCCACGACGGGCCGGCCGGCCGAGATCCGGATCTCCAGGCGGACCTGGGAGAGCGGATGGTTCTGCCCCCGCACCAGCTCGGCCGTCATCGCCCCTCGTCCCCCTGTGTCGCCATGTCGCCGTATCGCCGTGTCGGCTTGTCGGTGTGCCTCTGCCGAGCGCCGCCGCCCGAGCGGCACCCGCCGGGTCGCGCCCGTCAGGTCACCGCTGCGGTCCCTGCCGTCCCCGCGGGGTCACAGCAGGGGCAGGATGGTGGGCATCAGGTCCTGGAAGGTGCGGCCGTTGGCCGGGGCGCCGAGGGCGGTCATCGTCCAACCGCCGCCGACGCGGTGCACCTTGGCCATGATCTGGGCGGTGAAGTTGCCGCCGCCGTCCAGCGTGTAGCGGGCCAGCTCCTGGCCGTTGGTCTCGTCCACCAGACGGCAGAAGGCGTTCTGCACCTCCTGGAAAGTCTGCCCCGTGAAGGAGTTCACGGTGAAGACGATCTGGTCCACGTGGACCGGGACGCGCGCCAGGTCGACCAGGACGGCCTCGTCGTCCCCGCCCTGCCCCGCGCCGCCGACCAGGTTGTCGCCGGTGTGGCGCACCGAGCCGTCGTCGCTGACCAGGTGGCGGAAGAACACGACGTCGACCGACTGCTTGTCGGCGAACAGCACGGCGGAGGCGTCGAGGTCGATCTCCCGCGTGCGCGAGCCGAACAGCCCGCGCCGGGGCGCCGCCTTCCAGCCGAGACCCATACGGACCGCTGTCAGGCTGCCCCCGTCGTTCTTCTGCAGACTGATGGCCTGACCCTTGGCCAAGTTGACGGTCACGGCTGCTTCCCCTCTCGTACGTCCCCTGTTACCGCGGTGTCCGCGGTTGATCTGAACCCTACGCAGGGTCACCGACACTGCCGAGCCCCGGATCGCGGTTTGTGTCGGTGTTGCAACACACCACGCGCCGGGGCCCGCTGCGGACGGGCCGTCAGGCCAGACCCGCCTCCTTCATCTGGCGCAGTTCCTTCTTCATCTCGGAGACCTCGTCGCGCAGCCGGGCAGCAACCTCGAACTGGAGGTCCGCGGCGGCGGCCCGCATCCGGGCGGTCATCTCCTCGATCTGCTCGGCGAGTTCGGCCGCGGGGCGGTCCGTGGGCACCGTGTCCTTGGCCGCGCCCTTCGCCCCGCCCTTGGCCGCCTTGCCGGTCCCGCCGCCCTTGACGGCGTGCTGGCCGAGGGAGGGCACCGGGGACTTGGCGTTCTTGCCGTCCTTGAGCTTGCGGTAGCCGGAGCCCAGCAGTTGCTCGGTGTCGACGTCCTCGCGCGCGATCTGCGCCACGATGTCGTTGATCTTCTTGCGCAGGGGCTGCGGGTCGATGCCGTTGGCCTTGTTGTACGCGACCTGCTTCTCCCGACGGCGGTTGGTCTCCTCGATGGCCCGTTCCATCGCCGGGGTGATCTTGTCGGCGTACATGTGGACCTCGCCGGAGACGTTGCGCGCCGCGCGGCCGATGGTCTGGATCAGGGAGGTGCCGGAGCGCAGGAAGCCCTCCTTGTCGGCGTCGAGAATCGCCACCAGGGACACCTCGGGCAGGTCGAGGCCCTCGCGCAGGAGGTTGATGCCGACGAGGACGTCGAACTCTCCGGAGCGCAGTTCGCGCAGCAGCTCGATGCGGCGCAGGGTGTCGACGTCGCTGTGCAGATAGCGGACCTGGATGCCGAGTTCCAGGAAGTAGTCGGTGAGGTCCTCGGCCATCTTCTTGGTGAGCGTGGTGACGAGGACGCGCTCGTCCTTGTCGGTGCGCTTGCGGATCTCGTGCACCAGGTCGTCGATCTGGCCCTCGGTGGGCTTGACGACGACCTCGGGGTCGATCAGGCCGGTGGGGCGGATGATCTGCTCGACGACGCCGTCCGACCGGGACAGCTCGTAGGTGCCGGGCGTCGCCGACAGGTACACGGCCTGCCCGATCCGCTCCTGGAACTCCTCCCACTTCAGGGGGCGGTTGTCGAGCGCGGAGGGCAGCCGGAAGCCGTGGTCGACGAGGGTGCGCTTGCGGGAGGCGTCGCCCTCGTACATGGCGCCGATCTGCGGGACGGTGACATGCGACTCGTCGATGACGAGCAGGAAGTCGTCCGGGAAGTAGTCGATGAGCGTGTTCGGCGGGGAGCCCGGGGAGCGGCCGTCGAAGTGCATCGAGTAGTTCTCGACGCCGGAGCAGCTGCCGATCTGCCGGAGCATCTCCAGGTCGTACGTGGTGCGCATGCGCAGGCGCTGGGCCTCCAGGAGCTTGCCCTGCTTCTCCAGCTGGGCGAGGCGCTCCCCGAGTTCCTTCTCGATGTCGTTGACGGCCCGCTCCATGCGCTCGGGGCCGGCGACGTAGTGGGAGGCCGGGAAGACGTACAGCTGGCGGTCGTCGCTGATGATCTCGCCGGTGAGGGGGTGGAGGGTGGAGAGCGCCTCGATCTCGTCGCCGAACATCTCGATGCGGACGGCGAGCTCCTCGTAGACCGGGAAGATCTCGATGGTGTCGCCGCGCACACGGAAGGTGCCGCGGGTGAAGGCCAGGTCGTTACGCGTGTACTGGATGTCCACGAAGCGGCGCAGCAGCTCGTCGCGGTCCATCTCGTCGCCGACGCGGAGCGGGACCATGCGGTCGACGTACTCCTGCGGGGTGCCGAGGCCGTAGATGCAGGAGACCGAGGCGACCACCACGACGTCGCGGCGGGTGAGCAGCGAGTTCGTCGCGGAGTGGCGCAGCCGCTCGACCTCCTCGTTGATCGAGGAGTCCTTCTCGATGTAGGTGTCCGACTGCGGGACGTACGCCTCGGGCTGGTAGTAGTCGTAGTACGAGACGAAGTACTCCACCGCGTTGTTCGGCAGGAGCTCGCGGAACTCGTTCGCCAGCTGGGCGGCCAGGGTCTTGTTCGGGGCCATCACCAGGGTGGGGCGCTGGAGCTTCTCGATCATCCAGGCCGTGGTGGCCGACTTGCCGGTGCCGGTCGCGCCCAGCAGGACGACGTCCTTCTCACCCGCCTCGACGCGCCGGGCGAGGTCGGCGATGGCCGTCGGCTGGTCGCCGCTGGGCCGGTAGGGGCTGACGACCTCGAAGGGCGCCATCGAGCGTTCGATCTGGGAAACGGGCCGCATGCAATCCACCGTACGACCCGCCACTGACAACGGGGCCGGATCAGCGGTTCTGCGGGGTGCGGGGGCGGTGCGGGGCCGGGGTGGCGCGGCCCGGCCGCTGCCGGGAGCGGCGGACGGAGTGCGGGGCGGTGGCCGCGGGGACGCCGGGCCTGTGGTCGGCGGGCGTGCGGTCGGAGCGGCCCATGACCATCATCGGGTCGAAGACGACGACCGCGGCGGCGAGGCAGAGGAAGGCGCACGGGCCGATCAGCATGGGGGCGAGCAGGGAGGCCGGCGAGTCGCCCGCGGTGGTCTCGGCGGTGCCGTGGACATGGACCTGGAGGGCGGCCATGCCGACGTAGTGCATGCCGCTGACGGCGACGCCCATGACGAGGCTCGCGCCCACGCTCCACAGGGACCCCCGCACCTGTCCCGCCGCCCACAGGGCCGCGGTGGCGGCGATCATGGCGATCACCACGGAGGCGGTGACGGTGAAGGTGTTGTACTCCAGGTGCCCGTTGAGGCGGATGCCGGCCATGCCGAGGTAGTGCATGGTGGCGATGCCCAGGCCGGTGATGGTGCCGCCGGTGAACAGTGCCGCTCCGGTGGCGCCCTTGTAGCCGACGATGAAGATGCCGATGCCGACCATGACGATGGCGACGCCGAGGCTGGCGAACGTCGTCGGCTTGTCGTAGTGCAGCGGTGTCTCCTGGACCGAGAACCCGATCATCGCGATGAAGTGCATGGTCCAGATGCCGGAGCCGATCGCGGCCGAGCCGAGGGCCAGCCAGCCGGGGCGCCAGGACAGCGGGGCGAGCAGCGCTCTCGTGGTGCAGCGCAGACCGAGGGCGCCGCCCAGGCAGGCCATGACATAGGCCACCAGGGGCGTGACGAGTCCGTAGCTGAATCCGTCGACCGTGCCCTGCATGCGCAGTTATCCTTCGCCCTCTTGCGTCCCGGAATGTACGACAAATGCCCCCGTCCCAGGACCGCCCGCGCGGTCAGGGTTGACGCAGAGAGTATGACTCCCACCGGAATGGTCGAACGATTATCCGGCAAAGAAACACGAGGTTGACCCACTTGTGCGGCACTCGTGAACGGACTTGGACGACACCCGTCGCTTCCCGTCCGCCTCCCGCTCATGCGGCGATGACTCTCTGCTGTCAGGCTCGATCTGTACGTGATCGCCGACGCGAGGGAGTACACATGCACGCGTGCGCCGTTGCCGCCACGACCACCGCGCTGCTCGGCGCCACCACACTGCTGGCGCCCGCCTCCGCGCGGGCCGGCGAGAGCGTCGAGCAACCCTGGGTGATCGCCCACCGGGGCGCGTCCGCGTACGCCCCCGAGAACACGCTGGCCTCGATCGACAAGGCCGCCCGGCTGGGCTTCTCCTGGGTCGAGAACGACGTCCAGCGCACCAAGGACGGCACGCTCGTCGTCCTGCACGACGACAGTCTCGCGCGGACGACGAACGTCGAGACCGTCTTCCCCGGCCGCTCGCCGTGGAAGGTGAAGGACTTCACAGCCGCCGAGGTCGCCCGGCTGGACGCGGGGAGCTGGTACGGCCCCGCCTTCACCGGTACGCGCGTGCCGACGCTCGACCAGTACATGCGCCGGGTGGAGCACAACCACCAGAAGCTGCTGCTGGAGATCAAGAACCCCGAGCTGTACCCGGGGATCGAACGGCAGACGCTCAAGCTGCTCGCCAACGATGGCTGGCTGGACCGGCAACACCTGGACGACCGGCTCATCGTGCAGAGCTTCAGCGCCGACAGCGTGCGCATCGTGCACGACCTGAAGCCGGGCGTCCGCACCGCGTTCCTGGGGAAGCCGTCCGTCGCCGCGCTCGGCCGGTACGCGGACTTCGTGGACCTGATCAATCCCCGGCAGAACTCGCTCACGGCGGGGTACGTCTCCGCGGTGCACGCCTTCACCGGACCGCACGGCAGACCGCTGGAGGTCGCCGCGTGGACCGTGGACGACGCGGCCACCGCCCGTACGGCGGCCCGGCACGGCGTCGACGGGGTGATCAGCAACCGGCCGGACGTGGTCCGGGCGGCGCTGGGCGCCCCCTGAACCGCCCGGCGTTGTCAGTGGGGGGCCGTACGGTGGGGGCATGAACAGCGATCGACTGGACGGGCCGCCGGACGGGCGGGACGAGCCGCAGGTGGTGTGGGCGGTCGTGGACAGCGCCATCGGCCCGCTGCTGCTGGCCGCCACCCGTGACGGCCTGGTCAATGTCGTGTTCCACGCCACGGACCCGGTACGGGACAAGGCGCTCGCACGCCTCGCGTCCCGCCTGGGCACCGAGCCCGTACGGGCGCCCGGCTCCCCCCTGCTGTCCGAGGCGATACGTCAGCTCGAGGCGTACTTCGCCGGTGAACGGCGCTCCTTCGACCTGCCGCTGGACTGGTCCCTGATATCCGGGTTCAACCGGCAGGTGCTGCGCGAGCTGGCGTCCGGCGTGCCGTTCGGCGCGGTCGTCGGGTACGGCGATCTGGCCCGGCGGGTGGGTCAGCCGCAGGCGGCGCAGGCGGTGGGGGTGGCCATGGGGTCCAATCCGCTGCCGGTCGTGGTGCCGTGCCATCGCGTCGTCGAGAGCGGCGGGGGCATCGGCGGGTTCGGCGGCGGCCTGGAGACCAAGCGGCAGTTGCTCGCTCTGGAGGGCGTGCTGCCCGAGCCGCTCTTCTGACCGTCAGTCGTAGTGCCGTGCCTCGAAGACGTTCCCGTCGGGGTCGCGGAAGTAGAAGCTGCGGCGGGCCTCGCCCCGGGCGCCGTAGGAGTCGTAGGAGAGGGCGGAGACGGGGACCGAGTCCGTCTCCAGACGGGAGCGCAGGGCGTCGAAGCCTTCCTGCGGGAGGGCGACGCACACATGGTTGACGGGGTGGCCCGAGCTGTCCGCGGCACCGGGCACCATCCGCATCCCCGGCGCGATGGACCGTGGCATGAGGTCGAGGATCGTCTCCTCGTTCAGGCGCACGGACGGAAAGGGCGCCTTCCCGTCGGCGTACTCGGACAGTCGCAGGGGTTCCAGTCCCACCGTCCGCTCGTAGAAGGCGGCCGCGGCGACCGGGTCACCGACCCAGAGGACGACATGGTCGAGACGTGCACGGTTGTCCGTCATGCACCCCAGGCTGGTGGCCCGCCGCACAGGCCGCAAGGGTTTGGCCGGGGGTGGCGCCCGCCAGAGATGAGGGAGTACCGACAGACAGGAGGCAGGCGCGTGACGCTGGTGGTGTCCGGAGAGGTACGGGAGGCGATCGACGCGCGTCGACCCGTGGTGGCGCTGGAGTCGACGATCATCGCGCACGGGCTGCCGCGCCCGCGCAACCTCCAGGTGGCGCTGGAGCTGGAGGACGTCGTACGGCGTGAGGGCGGCGTCCCCGCGACGATCGCAGTGCTGGACGGCCGTCCGCACATCGGCCTCGACAAGGCGCAGCTGGAGCGGGTCGCGAACGAGGACGGGATGCGCAAGCTGGGCCATCGCGACCTGCCGCTCGCGGTGGCCGCGGGGGCGAGCGGGGCGACGACGGTGTCGGCGACCGCGCTGCTGGCCGCGCTGGCGGGGATCCGGGTGTTCGCGACGGGCGGGCTCGGCGGGGTGCACCGGGAGTGGACGGTGACCCAGGACGAGTCCGCCGACCTGGGCCTGCTGGCGCGGACCCGGATCACCGTGGTGTGCGCGGGGGTGAAGTCGATCCTGGACGTGCCGGCCACGCTGCAGAGGCTGGAGACGCTGGGCGTCGCGGTGGCCGGGTACGGGACGGACCGCTTCCCCGGCTTCTATCTCTCCGACTCCGGGCACCCGGTCGACTGGCGGCTGGACACGCCCGAGCAGGTCGCGGACGTGATGCGGGCGCAGGACGGCCTCGGGCGGCCCGAGTCCGCGCTGATCGTCGCGCAGCCCGTGCCGCAGGCGGAGCAGCTCGATCCGGAACTCCACGCCCGGGTGCTCGCCGACGCGCTGCGTGCGTCCGAGGTGGAGGGGATCAGCGGGCAGGCGGTCACGCCCTTCCTGCTCGATCACCTGGTACGGCACACCGACGGCGCCTCGCTGAGCGCGAACCTGGCGGCGGTGCGCGGCAACGTACGGCTGGCCGCGCGGATCGCGGCGGCGTGGTCGAGGGGGTGACGCCGGGGCGGAACGGGGTGCCGGTGGGTCACGCCGAGACAGCGGCCGGACAGGAGGAGGGACCGGCCGGGCGGGACGGGACGGGGGCCGGGCGAGTCGACACGACGGCTGAGCAGGCAGGGCGGACCGGGGCGGGAACCGCGCCCGTCGGGACACCGGCCGGTGGGACGCCCGCCGGGGGGACATCCGTCGGCGGGGCGTTGCTGGTCGTCGGGGACGTGATCACGGACGTCGTGGCGCGGCACCGTGGGCCGCTCGCCGGTGGCACCGACACGGCCGCGGTGATCCGGACGCTGCCCGGCGGCGCGGGCGCCAACGTGGCGTGCTGGGCGGCACACCGGGGCTGCCCCGACGTACGGCTGCTCGGGCGGGTCGGCGCGGACGCGGTGACCTGGCACGAGCGGGAGCTGACCGCGGCCGGGGTGCGTCCGCTGCTGGTCGTCGACCCGTCGGAGGCGACCGGGACGGTGGTCTGCCTGGTGGACAACGGCGCGGCGGCGGAGCGGACGTTCCTGACGGACAGCGGGGCGTCGCTGCGGCTGGAGCCCGCCGACTGGTCGGACACGCTGCTCGACGGGGTGGCCCGGCTGCATCTGTCGGGCTACCTGCTGTTCTCCCGTCCCAGCCGGGCGCTGGCCCGGGTCGCGCTGGCCGCGGCCCGGGCGCGAGGTGTTCCCGTCAGCCTGGACCCCGCGTCGACGGGGTTCCTGAAGGAGTTCGGGGTGGGCCGGTTCCTGGAGTTCGCCGACGGCGTGGACGTCCTGCTGCCCAGCAGGGACGAGGCGTGCCTGCTCACCGGCGTGTCGGACGGGACGCGCGCGGCGGCGGAGCTGAGTCACCGGGTGCCGCTGGTGGTCGCCAAGCAGGGCGCCGAGGGCGCGCTGGTGGCCCGCGCGGGAGAGGTCTGCGCCCGGATCCCCGCCGCCCCCGCGGACCCCCGGGACACCACGGGTGCGGGGGACGCCTTCACCGGTGGATTCCTGGCCGCGCTGCTGAGGGGCGCCGACGCCGTGAGCGCCGCGACGCAGGGATGCATGGCGGGGGCGCGAGCGGTGGAGCGGGTCGGGGGACGGCCGCCGGCGCGGGAGTGATCTCGCCCCCGCCGCCAGCCCTCTGGACCGGCAGACCGGCAGACCGGCAGACCGGGTGACTGGGCGACCGGCAAATCGGGTGACCGGCAGGTCAGCGGCTCGGCGGAACCACCAACCCGCAGACCGGCCGGGCCTACCCCTTGCGGCCCCACGCCGAGATCATCGGTGCCGTGGCCAGGTCCATCGTGCCGGAGGCGATGTTCGCCAGGTGCCGGTCGATCTCCTCGTCGGTGGCGAGGTTCGCCGCGACGAGCTGTGCCCGCAGTTGACGGACCGTCGCGGACTCGAGGGCCGAGCAGGAGGGTGAGGTGAACGGGAAGTAGACGTCGGCCTCGACGCGTTGGAGACCGGCCTCGCGCAGCAGTCGCGGCAGCCGGCGGCCGTACGACAGGTCGGCGCCGCGGTCGGCGAGGAGCTTGCGGAAGCCGTGCCGGATGCGGTTGGCGAGCTGCTGCTCGGGGCCGTGCTCGTCCGGGCAGGCGAGCGGTTGCAGCGCGGGGTCCGCGTCCTCGATCAGCAGCCGCCCGCCGGGCCGCAGGGCCTTCACCATCGACCGCAACGCCCGTTCCCGGTCGGGCACATGGACGAGGACGAGCCGGGCGTGGACGAGGTCGAAGCCCTCGCCGGGCGGTTCCTCCGCGCCGACGTCGTGCACCCGCACCTCGACCGGGGCCCGGGCGGCCGCCGCGACCAGCGAGGTATCGATGTCGGTGGCGACGACCTTGCCCGTCGGGCCGACCTTCTTGGCGAGCCACGCGACGACGGAGGTGCCACCCGCGCCGACCTCCCAGCAGCGCCAGCCGGCGCCGACACCCAGTTCCTCCAGGTGCCGGAAGGTCGTGGGATCGAAGAGGGTGGCGAAGGCGTCGAAGCGCCGGCCCGCCTCCGCCTGCTGGTTGTCGAGGAGATATCCGTCGGTTTGCGTCATGCGGCGATCATCCCAGCCGGGCCGCTCGCCACGAGCCGCCGACGCTCCGGTCCGTGACATGGTCCCGGCTTCGTCCACAGGCGGGAACAAAGCGGAACTCCCTGTTCACACAGGCTTGCACGCCTCTCGCGGAGGGCTGGCACACTGAACCGCCAAGGCACGACAGTGCGGCGAGGGGTACACGCAAGGAGGGCCAGATGTCCATGGCGGGCAATCTGCGGAAGGTCACGGGCCTCGACAGGGTCGGCGGCCTGCGCGGGGTGGCGCGGCTGGCCCGGCGGCGGCATCGGGTCGACCTGAGCCACCCGGCCAGGTCTCCGCTCGGTTCCTCGGTGGTCAAGTGCGTGACGTACCGGGACGGGGTACGGGTGCAGGGCGGCAGCGACCTGGTCGACGCCGTGGAACGGGTGCGCAAGTCCGGGGACGGCTTCGTCTGGCTCGGGCTGCACGAACCGACGGACCAGGAGTTCGCGGGCATCGCCGAGCTGTTCGACCTGCATCCGCTCGCCGTGGAGGACGCGGTCGAGGCCCATCAGCGCCCCAAACTGGAGCGCTACGGGACGACGTTGTTCGCGGTGTTCAAGACGGTCTGCTACGTCGAGCACGAGGAGCTGACCGCGACGAGCGAGGTGGTGAACACCGGCGAGATCATGGTGTTCGTCGGCGAGGACTTCGTCGTCACGGTCCGGCACGGCCGGCACGGCTCGCTGGGTCCGCTGCGGGAGGAACTGGAGGCACAGCCGCAGCAGCTCGCCAAGGGGCCCGCCGCGGTGCTGCACGCGATCGCGGACCATGTGGTGGACGACTTCCTGAGCGTCACCGACTCGGTGCAGGCCGACATCGACCAGGTGGAGACGGACGTCTTCGCGGAGAACGGCGCGCGGGCCGATCCGGGCCGCATCTACCAGCTCAAGCGTGAACTGCTGGAGCTGAAGCGGGCGGTGGTGCCGCTGAACCGCCCCGTCGACGAGCTCGCCACCCTGCCCAACCGGGTGATCGGCCCGGAGATACAGGCCTACTTCCGTGACGTCCGCGACCACCTGCTGCGGGTCACGGAGCAGATAGCGGCCTTCGACGAGCTTCTGAACTCCATCCTCCAGGCACATCTCGCACAGGTGACCGTCGCGCAGAACGAGGACATGCGCAAGATCACCGCATGGGCGGCCGTGATCGCGGTGCCGACGATGGTGTGCGGGGTCTACGGCATGAACTTCGATCACATGCCGGAGCTGCACTGGCGGTTCGGTTATCCGCTGGTCGTGGGCGTCATCTTCGCGGCCTGTGTGGCGCTGCACCGCGGTTTCCGGCGTAACGGGTGGCTCTGAGCTTCGCCTCCTCCGATGACGGGCCCGGCGGTCCGGTTCAGTGGCGGGCCGGGGACCGGGCGTAGACGCTGCCCGTCCAGGCGGCGATCTGGTCCTCGCTCAGGTGCCGGGCGAGGTCGGCCTCGCTGATCATGCCGACGAGCCTCTTGTCCGCGATCACCGGTAGCCGGCGGATCTGGTGTCCCTGCATCTCCTGGAGCACGTCGCCGAGGTCGGCGTCGGCGTCGATCCAGCGCGGGGTGCCCTGGGCCATCTCGCCGGCGGTGACCTTGGCGGGGTCGTGCCCCATGGCCACGCAGCCGACGACGATGTCGCGGTCGGTGAGGATGCCGCAGAGCCGTTCGTCCTCGTCGCTGATGGGCAGGGCGCCGACGTTCAGCTCGCGCATCAGCTGGGCGGCGCGGTCCAGGGTCTCGTGGGCCGGGATCCACTGGGCGCCCCGGTGCATGATGTCGCCGGCAGTGGTCATGGGGTACCTCCCGGTGCCGGGTGGCCGGCGCGGCACGGAACGCGCCGCTGGTACCGGCGTGCCCCATTCTCCGCGCGGGGCGGGACGGCCGCATCCCTCAGCCCCGGGGTCCGCCCCCGTTCCAGGCCGGGTGGCGGGGGTCGTCGGCGCGGACCAGCACGTCGGCCTGGGTCGCCGGGTCGGTCTCGCCCTCGTAGCGCTCGAAGGCGGGCAGGGTCCAGAGGTCGGATTCGGGGGTACGGCGGCGCAGGGCGCCCGGGGAGAGCAGGAGGTGGACGGTCAGGTCGAAGGGGAACCAGTGCCGCAGCAGCAACGGGCCGTGCAGCAACAGCACGCCGCCGCAAGGGAGTTGGACATAGGGGCTACGCGTGGCGCGGTCGGCCGCCGGGTCCCACAGGTCGGGCAGGATCCTGCCGTCGCCGCCGGGTTCGAGCGGGCCGAAGACCTCGCGCCACAGTGCGCCGGTGTCGTACCAGCCGTCGTAGTAGGACTCCGGGTCCCGCCGGCCGTGCTCCAGGCGGAGCGAGGCGGGCCGCAGAAAACCCTCGGCGCCGACGACGAGTGAGGGGCGGCCGCGGACCCGCAGCGCCTCACCGACGCGTTCGGCGAGGTCGCCGGGGGCGGCGGCCGGGGCGCCGTCGAGAGCGACCTTCGGCCAGGGGCTCGCGTCCGCGGGCTTCAGGTCGAGCAGCCGCTCGGCCAGGAGGTCGCCGAGCCGGTCCCAGGTGATCGCTTCGAGTCGCACGCGGTCCATGATGCGCCGCCGGCCGCCGGGTGGTCGCCAGGGGGCCGGAGAGGGAGCCGCGGGGGCCTCGACAGGGGTTCGTGACAGAGGTTCGTGACAAGGAGCTGTGGCAGGGGGCTGCGACAGGGAGCCGTGGCAGGGGGCCGTGGGTGCGGGAGCGGGAAAGAGGAAGGGGAAGGGAGGGCGCATGGCAGGGCGGACGACCACGCGGACGACCACGTGGGCCTTCGCGGGGCCCGTCGTCGTCCAGCCGCTCGGCAGGCGCGCCTGCGCGGAGTGCGGGAGCGGGCCGCTGTCGCTGCTCGTGCTGGACGCCGGCGTACCCCGGTGTCTGGACTGCGCCGACCTGGGGCACCTGGTGTTCCTGCCGCGCGGGGACACCGCGCTGACCCGCAGATCGCGGGAGGAGAGCGGACTGTCGGCCGTCGTGGTCCGGTTCAACCGGCGCAGGGGCCGCTACGAGCGGCAGGGCGTCCTGGTGGAGGAGGCCGCGCTCGCCAGGGCGGAACAGCGGTGTCTCGCGGACGCCGAGGCGCGACGGCGCAGACGGGCCCGGGACGCGCGGCGGCGGGCGGCCGAGGACGTGCGGTTCACGGACGCCTTCGCCACGGAGATACGGCGGCTGTTCCCCGGCTGTCCGGCCGAGCGGGCACGGGAGATCGCCGCGCACGCCTCGGTGCGCGGCAGCGGGCGGGTCGGCCGGAGCGCGGCCGGGCGGGCGCTGTCGGAGCGGGCGGTGACATCGGCGGTGGTCGCGTCGGTACGGCATCTGGACACGCCGTACGACCAGTTGCTGATGAGCGGGGTGCCGTGGCACGAGGCGCGGCGGCGGATCCGGAGCACGGTGGACACGGTGCTGCGGGGCTGGCGCGTGCGCGTTCCGGAGCCCGGGACGCAGGGTGGGGAAGGAGTAACCGCTTGTGGCGACGGGTGGGCGCAGGGCAGGATCTCGGGCCGACGGGCCGGAGTCGACACAGGCACCGACGAACGGGAGTTGACGTAGCGATGGGCGAGGAGCCGTTCTTCGTGCTGGCGGTGCTCGGGGCGCTCGGCTCCGGGGTGATGGCCGGGGTGTTCTGCGCCTTCTCCGTGCTGGTGATGCGGGGGCTGGCCGCGCTGCCGCCCGCGCAGGGCGTCGCCGCCATGAACGCGATCAACTCCGTGGCCACGTCGCCGGTCTTCCTGGCGTTGTTCCTCGGCACGGCGACGCTGATCGCGGTGATCGCGGTGGTGACGTTCGTGATGTGGCCGGACGGCGCGACGGTGGAGCTGCTGCTGGGCAGCGCTCTGTATCTGTGCGGTGCGTTCGGGGTGACGGTCGTCGCGAACGTGCCGCGCAACGAGCGGCTCGGGCGGCTCGCGGCGGAGCGGCCGGCGAGACCCGGCGCGCCGGGCGGGGCGCGACCCGCGAAGGCGGGAACGGAGGCGGGGGAAGTGGAGACGGACGCGGTGGCGTACTGGCCGGCGTACGTGCGGGAGTGGACGCGGTGGAACCACGTCCGGACGGTCTCCTCGGCGGCCGCCGCGGTGACCTATCTGCTCGCGCTCGCCTGAGGTCCGCAACCGGACACCCGGCGTGCCGGCTCGACTCGCGTGGACGGGGGAAAGCGCTGTACACCGGCCTGCGTCCGTGGCCGATGAGACGTATCGTGGCCGAAAGAGTGCCGCCCGATGACGCACGGCCCCTCACACAGGTGAGCAAGGAAGACGGCCATGGCCGATCCCAAGGGTTTCATGACGACACCTCGCCAGGAGTGGCCTCGCCGGCCCGTCGAGGAGCGGGTACGGGACTGGCACGAGGTGTATGTCCCGGGCGCGCTGTTGCCGATCGTGAGCAAGCAGGCCGACCGCTGCATGGACTGCGGGGTGCCGTTCTGCCATGCCGCGTGCCCGCTCGGCAATCTGATTCCCGAGTGGAACGACCTGGTGTCGCGGGAGGACTGGCGGGCGGCGGCCGAGCGGTTGCACGCGACCAACAACTTCCCCGAGTACACCGGCCGGTTGTGCCCCGCGCCGTGCGAGGCGGGGTGCGTCCTCGCGATCAACCAGCCCGCCGTGACCATCAAGAACGTCGAGTGTGCGATCGCCGACCGGGCGTGGGAGGACGGGCTCGTGCCCCCGCGGCCCCCGGACCGGCTCTCCGGCCGGACCGTGGCCGTGATCGGCTCCGGCCCCACCGGGCTGGCCGCCGCACAGCAGTTGACCCGGGCCGGGCACACGGTGGCGGTGTACGAGAAGGACGACCGGCTCGGCGGGCTCATGCGGTACGGAATCCCCGCGTTCAAGATGGAGAAGCACCATCTGGAGCGGCGGCTGGGGCAGATGCGGGCCGAGGGCACCAAGTTCCGTACGTCGACGGCGGTCGGGCGGGACGTCCGTGCCGCGGAGCTGCGCACCCGCTACGACGCCGTGGTGATCGCCACCGGGGCGACGGCGTGGCGCGAACTCGACGTGCCGGGGCGCCGGTTGGCGGGCGTCGAGCAGGCGATGGAGTACCTGCCGTTGGCCAACCGGGTGGGCGAGGGGGATCTGGAGGTCTCGCCCCTGTCCGCGGCGGGGCTGCACGTCGTGATCGTGGGCGGCGGCGACACCGGCGCGGACTGTCTGGGCACGGCGGTGCGGGAGGGTGCCGCGTCCGTGACCCAGCTGGACATCTACGCCCAGCCCGGTGCCGAGCGGGACGAGGACGCGGAGCCCTGGCCGACGTACCCGAAGGTCTACCGCCTGTCGGCGGCCCACGAGGAGGCGCGGGACCTGCGGACGGCGCCCGCGGCGGACGCGGACGCGAGGCTGTTCGCGGCGTCCACGCTCCGCTTCACCGGGGACGCGGACGGGCATGTGCGGTCGCTGCACCTGGTCGAGGTGGACGCGTCGCGGCAGCCGTTGGCGGACACCGGGCGGACGCTGCCGGCCGATCTCGTGCTGCTGGCGCTCGGCTTCTCCGGGCCCGACCGCGCGGACGGGCTGGTCGACCAGCTGGGTCTGGCGATGGAGCCGCGCGGCACGATCGCGCGGGACGCCGGGTTCGCCACCAATGTGCCCGGGGTGTTCGCCGCGGGCGACGCGGCACGCGGGCAGTCGCTGATCGTGTGGGCGATCGCGGAGGGCCGGGCGGTGGCCGCGGCGGTGGACGAGTATCTGACGGGCAGTTCGCGGCTCCCGGCGCCGATCACGGCGTACGACAGACCGATGACGGTGTGAGGGAGCCGCACGAGCACCGCCCGCCGGCGCGAGGTGCGCCGTGCGGGCGGTGGTCGTGGGCGACTCATGACGTGAGGCGGGTCAACTCGTGGCGTGGGGCTGGTCAACACATGGCATGTGGGGGTTTAACAAGAAGGCGGTTCAGGAGAGCAGGAAATCGGCCACCCCCGCCTTGGCGCCCTCGATGAAGGCGGTCATCTCGTCGGAGGTGTAGATCAGCGCGGGTCCGTCCGGGTCGGTCGACTGGCGGACGGCGATCCGGCCGTCGGCGAGCTTCATCGCCTCCAGGCAGTTGCCGCCGTTGCCGCCGCTCCACGGCTTGTGCCAGCCCTCGCTGCCCAACTCCCGCGCGGGCATGCCGTTGTAGACCTGCTTGCGCGGCTTCATGCGATCCATTCACAACTCCTTGCGGAGATCCCGGAGAATCTCCTTCGTGCGATGTGCCGTAGCGGCCTGAGCCGCCATGCGGTCCATGACCTCGAGGTGGGTGGCCACCTCGGGGCGCGCGTCCAGGTAGACGGCGCCGGTCAGGTACTCGCTGTAGACCATGTCCGGCAGTTCCGGCATGGCGAATCGGAACAGCACGAAGGGCCCGTACGTCCCCGGGTGCGGCCCGTTGCCGAACGGGGCGACCTGGAGCGTCACATTGGGCAGCTTCGTGGCTTCGATCAGTCGGTCGATCTGGGCCCGCATCACCTCCGGACCGCCGACATGGCGGCGCAGTGCGGTCTCGTCCATCACCGCCCAGAACCGCGGCGCGTCAGGACGGGTGAGCAGGTCCTGGCGCTGCATCCGCAGATCGACATGGCGTTCGATGTCCTCCGGCCGGGTCTGCCCGACCGCGCCCGAGCGCAGGACCGCGCGGGCGTAGCCCTCGGTCTGCAGCAGGCCGGGGACGAAGTGCGGCTCGTAGGACCGGATGAGGGCGGCCGCGCCCTCCAGGCTGACGTACATGGAGAACCAGCCCGGCAGGATGTCGTGGAACCGCTGCCACCAGCCCGGCCTGTTGGCCTCCTCGGCGAGGCCGACGAACGCATCGGCCTCCTCGTCGGAGACGCCGTACGACTTCAACAGCAGCTGGAGGTACGGGATTTTGAGGGCGACCTCGGCCATCTCCATGCGGCGGACGGTGGCGGGGGCGACGCGCAGGACGCGGGCGGCCTCCTCGCGCTTGAGCCCGGCGCGTTCCCGCAGGTCCAGCAGGCGCCGGCCGAGGACCACTTGTCCCACCGTCGGCGCGGACCGCGGTTCGCTCACGCTCCACCTCCACAAGGCATTCGAACAGCCGGACGGCACAAGGCATCCTGACAGCCCGACGGCGCCATTCGAAGACCTGTTCGAGAATCTGCCGGATCCTCGTTGATCCCAACTGGCGCCGTTCGACGTGCTGTTGCGAGCAGTGTGCCATGACGCCCCACCACGTCACACGGCACTCTGCATTTTTCAGAGTGACACTTGCCAAGTGTTCACGGCGGGGCGATAGTGGCAAGCGTGATTCCGTCCGCGCCCTTAGGAACAGACGCCGCCGCAGGCCGCTCCGGCCTCGGCGCCACTCCGGGAGCAGGCCCTGGCCGGGCCGCTGCCGAGCGCCGGTTCCGGTTCGAGCTGGCCGCACATCCGGGCTCTCCCGCGCAGGCCAGACGGCTGACGCGGGCCCGGTTGACGGGCTGGTCGGTGTGCGAGGACACGTGTGACACGGCGGCCCTGGTGATCTCCGAACTGGTCACCAACGCCATAGTGCACACCGCCAGCAGCCGGGTCGTCTGCGAGCTGCACGACCACGACGACACCGTGCGCATAGCGGTGCGTGACGAGGGCTGTGCCCCCGGCGAACCCCAGCCGTCACCGCAGCGGCCCGAGGAGGAGCACGGGAGGGGACTGCTTCTCGTCGGCGCGCTGTGCGCCGCCTGGGGGGCCCAGGAGCACGGGCCGGGTCTGCTGGTCTGGGCCGAGCTGCCGCACCAGGCCGGCACTCCGGGCGAGGACACGGGAATCGGCGGCGCGGGCTTCCGCGAGGCGGGCTTCGGCGAGGCGGGCTTCGGCGAGGCGCCGCGCAATGACCTGGGCTGGGGAGCCCGCCCGAAGCCGGTGCCGTCCGGCGGGTCGGATGACGACGACGAGGCCGAGGGACACGTGCGGCCGGATCCGGCGGGCGGGACCGTGCCCGGGGCGCGGGCCGAGTTACAGGCACAGGCACCCGCGCCCTGGCGCGCCACGGGAGCGGGGCCGCGATGGGTGTGAGCGTGGGGCTCGGCTCCGGACCGGTGCTCAGCCTGGACCGGCTCGTCCGGCTGGGGCGCGAGCTGCGGCCCGCGGTGCCCGTGGGCCGTCCCCGGCGGCTGGCGGTGCCCGACGGGATGACCGCGCCGCTGGGGTGCGACGCGGTGGCCGTGCCGGCCGAGTTCGGGCCGCTGGTCCTGGCCCGCCTGCCGCGCGTGGGCTGTGTCTACGCCGACGACGCGCACTGGTGGTGGATCGTCCCCTCCGACTCCGACTACGCCCTCCAGTGGCCTTCGCCCACGCAGTACGCCGCGGGGGCGGTCGTTCCCGACGGGCCGCCGCCCGACCTCATCCACCGGCCCGAGGGCACCCTTCCGTACACCCCGCCGATCCCGCTCTACCTCGCGCTGTGCCGGGTCACGGGGACTACTCCGGGCTGGTCCCGTCCCATCAGCGCGTGAGGCCTGGCCGGCCGGGGGGCGGGGACTGAGCGGTGTGGCCCGCGGCGGGTCCGTGGTGGTCCCGCCGGGCCGCGGACGGGTGCTCAGCGCCGTGACGCCCCGCGGGTCCGCCGTGGTCGCCCGCGCAGTTCCCCGCGCCCCCAAAAAGCTGCGCCGCCCCACACCCCCCGCAGGGGCGCGGGGAACTGCGCGACAAAGCCCCACCGGGCCGCAGACCGGCACTCAGGCGCCATGACCCCCGGCGAGTCCGCCGTGGTGACCCGCTCAGTCCCCCGCGGGCCCGCCGTGGTCACCCGCGCAGTTCCCCGCGCCCCCAAGAAGACGGCGCAGGCCCACACCCTCACATGAAGAAGGGGGCCCCGCCGGGTCGCGGAGCGGGGTGTGGTGTGCGCCCGCGTGTGTTTGTCGGGGGCTTCGCGCCCTGCCCTCCCGCCGTGCGCCCCGCCATAGTGGCCGTCCGGCGACGATCGGGGGAGGTCGAAGGTGGGCACACAGCGCGCGGCGGCGGCCGCGGGGGCGTCCGAGTCGGAACAGCTGCTGTTCGGTGGTCCGCTCCGCTACGACATGGGCTGGAACCAGCACGTCGACGCGTTCCTGGAGCTGAACTTCCGCGCCATGGTGACCCGGCTGCCCGGCCTCCTGTCGTCGAGCTTCCGGCTCGCCTGGCAGGCCGACCGCCGCGCCGCCCGGACCGTGCTGGCCGCCGAGGCGGGCCGCGGCGTCATGCAGGCCGTGAGCCTGCTCGCGGTGAACAGCGTCCTCGGCCGGGTGTTCGCCGGCGGCACCGTGCAGGACCGGCTGCGCGGCGCCGTACCGGCACTGGTCGTGATGGCCGCGGTGATGCTGGTCGGCGCGCTGCTGCGGGCCGCGTCGACCTACGCGACGGGCCGGCTCGAGCCGAAGGTGGAACGGGTCGCGACCGAGCGGTACCTGGAGCGGGCCGCCGCGGTGGAGCTGTCCGCCATCGAGGACCACGCCTTCCACAAGCTGCTGGACACCGCGCAGTACGGCGCCAGCTCCGCGCGGCGCATGATCTCGTACAGCACCCGCGTGGTGAACGCGCTGATCTCGCTGATCACCGCGGCGAGCGTGCTGACCGTGCTGCACCCTGCCCTGCTGCCGCTGCTGATCACGATGACCCTGCCGAGCGCCTGGAGTGCCCTGACGAACGCGCGACGGCGGTACGAGTCGTTCCACATCTGGGTGCAGCACGCGCGGGCCGGCCATCTGATCAGCGGTCTGCTCACCGAACCGGAGGCCGCGCCGGAGATCCGGGTGCACGGTGTCGGGCCCTTCCTGCTGCGCCACTACCGCGCGATGTCGGAGACGGCGGAGGCCGAGCAGGCGCGGCTGTCCCGGCTCGCGGCCCGCACCGGGCTGATCGCGGCGGCCTGGACCGGCCTCGCGACCGTGGCGACGTACACGACCCTGGGCGCCCTGCTGCTGACCGGCGCGATGGCGCTGTCGGTGGCCGGCACGGCCGTGATCGCGATCCGGACCGGCTCGGCCAGCCTGGACAGCCTGGTCCTGGAGATCAACCAGCTGCACGAGGAGGCCCTCTTCGTGGGTGATCTCCAGCGGCTGTACGCCGAGGCCGCCGAACGGGCGATCCCGGTCGGCGGGGAGGCGCTGCCGGAGGATCCACGGGAGATCAGGTTCGAGCATGTGACGTTCGGCTACCCGGGCGACACCGCCCGGCCCGCCCTCGACGACGTCTCGCTCACCCTCCCGATGGGCCGGATCGTCGCGCTGGTCGGCGAGAACGGCTCCGGCAAGACGACCCTGGTCAAACTGCTGGCTGGGCTCTACCAGCCGGACCGGGGCCGGATCCTGTGGGACGGCGTGGACGCGGCGGGCGCCGACCGGCACGAACTGGCCGAGCGCATCGCGATGGTGGCGCAGGACTTCAAGCGCTGGCCCTTCACGGCGAAGGTCAATGTCGCGGTCGGCCGGTCCTCGGCGCCGCTGACCGACGAGCGGCTGACCGCGTCGGTGAGCGAGGCGGGCGCAGAGGAGGTGGTCGCGGACCTGCCGCGCGGCCTGGACACGCTGCTGGCGCGGCAGTTCAGCGGTGGGCACGAGCTGTCGGGCGGCCAGTGGCAGCGGCTCGGCATCGCCCGCGCCGCCTACCGGCGGGGTCACATCCTGATCGTGGACGAGCCGACGGCCGCCCTGGACGCGCGGGCCGAGCTGGAGGTCTTCGAGAAGATCCGGGCGCTGGCCGGGGGCGGCCAGACCGTCGTGCTGATCACGCACCGGCTGGCGTCGGTGCGCCACGCCGATCTGGTGTACGTGCTGGACGAGGGGCGGATCGCGGAGTCCGGAACGCCGGAGGAACTGCTGGCGGGCGGCGGGATCTACGCGGAGCTGTACGGACTCCAGGCCGCGCAGTACACGGCCGGGCCGCCCGCCTCAGGGCTGCCCGCGTCCGGATCACCCGCCTCCGAACTGCCGGCATCGGGGCCGCCCGCCTCAGGGCTGCCCGCTCCGAAGAAGGGCTGAGCCCCGTGGCGGCCGACGGGGACGGCCGAGCGCACGCCGACCGCACGCCGGGTGCCTCAGGCGATCGCGTCCGCCACGACGCCCGCGTCGCCGCCCCGCACGATGACGAGGAACATGTCCGTCGCGAGGTCCATCACGACCTCCGCGGGCAGGCCCTCGAGACGCCGCGCCTGCGCGAACTCCTCCGCCGGCCACGAGCCACGCGGGCCACCGGCAGGAAAGCGTTCGAGCACCGTTCGCCCGTTCACCCTGCACCTCCATCTAGCGCTGCACTCATAGAGTTAAACGCCAACGATGCGGTGAACGCCCTGGGAAGTGACGGTACTGAGACGTACTTGACACTGCTTCTCCGGGAAACGTGAGCTGTCTCTCACAAAGTCACGTCGATGTGTCACCGTACGCAGTGACCAGGGCACTTTTGGTGCAGCAGTGGTCAGCGGGGCCCGCGCGCCACCGGGGGGGGGCGGGCACGCGCGCGGCCGCGGGCCGGCCCGCCTCCTCAGACCGCCACCGGCATCCGCGGCGCCCCCGCGCCGACGCGCGGCCGCAGTCCGTCCCACTCGGCGAGCAGCGCGGTGAGCCGTTCGGTGTGCTCGGGGGTGAGCCGCCCGGTGTCGTCGAGCTGCACGGCGCACGCGGTGGTCGTGTCCACGAGCCGTTCGAGGAGCGCGGCGATCTCGTCCGTCCCCTCGGTGTGCCGGGCCAGCGCGGGGAGTTCGGCCGCCGCGAGCCCGATCGCGGCGCGGGCCTCGGCGAGCGTGCGGTACGCCTCGCGGCGCAGGGTCCAGCGTTCGGCCCGGTCTGTCTTGAGGGCCCGGTCCGCCAGGACGGCCCGGTCCGCCGGCAAGGCCCGGTCTGTCGCTACGGCTCCGTCGGCCGGGTCGGCCCGGTCGGCCCCGCCGAGCCCGTCGGCGCCTTCGCCCGACGCGCCGAGGACGTGCTGGAGATAGGCCTGCGCGGCACCGCCCGCCGTCGCGAGCCGGGCGCGCACACCGCCGCCGCGCTCCCCGGGCATCGGCAGATGTCCGACCACGATCACGATCGCGCAGGCCAGCAGCGTCTCGCCGATCCGGCTGACCGAGGCCTGCGGCTCCCCGCCGGACATGACCAGGGCCAGCACGAGAACGGTGACCACGGCGGTCTGCGCGGCGAAGTGCCGTGTCGCGACCGGGATCAGCGCCCCGCAGAGCGCCACGAGCGCGACGAGCCCGGCGGGACGCGGCAGTACGGCGGCGAGCGCGGCGAACACGAGGGCACCGAGGACGGTCCCGGCGGCCCGGCACAGCACCCGCGACACGAGCGGCCCGAGGTCGGGCTTGACGAGGAAGACGGCGGTGGCGGGCAGCCAGTACCAGTGGGTGTGCTGGCCGTACCAGTGGGTGCGGTGCAGTGCCTGGGCGATGGCCGCGCTGGCGCCGAAGCAGAGGGCGACCCGCAGGCCGTACTCCCGGCCGCCGGCGCCGAGGGCGGCGCGCACCCGGGTGGCGGCCTCGATCCGGCGGGTGTGCAGGTCGCCGCCGTCGCCCTGGTCGAAAGCGTCCGCGGCCTGCAGCAGGGCGTCGTCCAGCGCCCGCAGCGCGGGCGCGGACCGGGACGGCGCGGGCAGCGGCCCGGTCGACGTGTTCCGGCGTACGGCGGCGGCGAGGCGGCGGGGTCCCTCGGCGGCGCGGGCGGCGACGGGCCGCCCGGCCCAGCCGAGGGCGGTGGCGGCCTCGGCCAGGGGCAGGGCGGCGGCGTACTGGGCGTGCAGCCGGCGCTCGGCTGCGGAACCGGTGTACCGGCGCAGCCGGGGGCCGGCGAGCGCGTCCTGGGCCTGGTCGAGGGCGGCGGTCAGGGCGGCGCGCCGGTCGGTGGCGGCGGGGGTTCCGGCGGCGTGCAGCAGATCGGCGACGGCGTCGTACACGGCGGCGACGGCGGCGCGCTCGCCGTCGAAGCGGTAGTCGCCGAAGCGGTGGTCACCGGCGAGCGAGCCGGGGGTGGGCAGGGCGAGCCGCAGCAGGAGCAGCCAGCCGGCGCCGGCGAGGAAGGCCAGCGCCCGCTGCCAGCCGCTCTCCGGCACGGGCATCCCGGCGCCGATGGCGGCGGCGACGAGCAGCTGGGTGCCGGCCGCGGAGGCGACGGGGCCGATGGCGCTGAGGCTGCCGGCGACGAGTCCGAGGGCCGTGAGCAGGACGGTCAGCGGCACCGGGCCGAGGTGCCCGCCCGCGTACGTGCCCACGAGCAGCCCGAGCGCTCCGGCGAGCGCGGGTGCGCCGAGTCGCCGTACGGACACGCGGCGGCTTCCGGGGCGGTCGTTGATCCCGGCGAGCATGGCGGCGATGGCGGCGACCACGCCGAGGCCGGTGCGGTCGGCGCAGAGCGCGACGAGCAGCAGAGGGCCCGCGGCCAGCGCGCCGCGGACGACCGCGCTCCAGGGGACGGGCCCGCGCTGGGTGCGCAGGGCGTGCGCGAGCCAGGGAGGAAGGGCGGGGGTCGGGCGCGGGGACACGTGGCTCCTGTCGTGCGACGGCGAGGGATGCCTTCGGGCGACGGTGGCCGGGCTGGGTCGTACTACCAGGGTAAGACGTGTTGCCGGTGTCAAGGGGACGGGTGTGTTTCGGCCCCGTGAAAGCGGGTGTGACGTGCGCCTCCCGGGCGGAGGGCCGGGCGGCGGGCCCGCGGGGCCCGGGGAGGCGGCCGAGGGCTCAGGGAGGCGGCCGACGACTCGGGGAGGCGGCCGAGGGCTGAGGGAGGGGAACGGCGGCTCGGGGAAGGGAACGGGGGGAACGGAGCGGACCCGGGGGCTTGGCCTGCCCCCGGGTCCTGTGAGTGCCGCCCATGGTCACACGCCGGCACGCTTGAGAGCCCGGGTCAGTGTGAAGTCGCCGCGTCCTTCCTTTGGACCACCACGCATCGAGCTGCGCGGACAGGACTTGAACCTGCATTTCGGCGTCGTGGGCCCGAGCCCGGTCGATCCGGCGATCGGCGGCGGATGCTGAGTCTGGAGCGAGAGTCTGAGATTGATCGCGGTCTGCCTCTGCCGAATTGGGCTACCGCGGCTCGCATGTGCCGCGGGGAGGATTCGAACCTCCACTGGAACCGCTCCGTCACGACAAGCTTCAGGTTCAGCTTGCGCTCCTCGCGCACCCCGGCCACGACGGGCCGGGGAGTCTGTGGGGCTGCCCCGGGAGGCAGCCGAAGGGGCTACCCCAGAAGGTAGCCGAACACGGCGTCGCCCACGCGCTGGTCGACGACGTCGGCGCCGTTGGCCTCCTCACGGGCGAACTTGACGGCCTGCTGCAGCTTCTCGACGCGGTCGAGGATTTCGTTGACCCGGCGGGCGGGCAGCGCGCCGGAGAACTTCACCGTCGTCCAGTACCCGACGGGAACGTCCTCGTAGTACACCTCGACCTGCGCCGGGTGCTTGTCGGTGGCCTCGGCCTTGACGTGGTTGCGGGGCACCTTCTTGGTGCGCAGCGTCCGTACCGGCTCCGTCTTCCACGCGTCCGTGGACGGGTCCTGCGCCCAGGACTCGGAGGCGTCCAGCACGGGCAGCTTCCGTACGAAGGTGTTGAGGTCGACGAGCTGCTTCTCCAGGAAGAGCAGGTAGGAGACGGGCACGTCGGCGACGAGGACCCGCCCGTCGACCTTCACGTCCGCGCGCGCGGCGCAGTTCGCCCAGTCCTTCGTGGCGGTCACGTCGAGGAGCCGGGTCAGCGTGGCCGCGGTCTCCCGCAGCACGTCCTCTGCCTTGACCTGCACCCGTGTCGACTCGGGCGGCAGCTGCTCGCCCTCCTCGTCCTTGGGCTGATACGTCCGCGAGATGCCCGCCAGCAACGCCGGCTTCTGCAGGCCGTGGTGCGCGGCCGTCAGGTCCTGATGGGCCTTGGACTTGATGCCCTTCTCGACTGCGATGATCTGATTGAGTTTCGCCACGAGAGGGACCGTAGCAGCGGCAACACCCTTGTTTCGAAGGGTTATTCACGGGTTGCTCCTGTTCGCGGGTCGACCGTGGGGGGATCGCGAGTCGATCGCGGGTCATTCGCCCTCCGCGGCCTGTTCGATCGCCCGCTCGAAGAGGACCCGCGCCGCGTCGACCGCCGCCGTCAGCGTCTCCTCGTCGGCCCGCAGCCGGCCGAGGACGTCGTCGACCGCGCGCAGTCCGGCCCGTTCCAGGAGGCGTTTGTCGTTCGTCGCCCACTCGCCGCGCGCCGCGAGCACGGCGTGCGCGCTCTGCAGGGCCGCCGTGGCGACGGCACCGGCGGTCTCGGTGAGCCGGGCGTACGGGGCGTGCGCGGCTCTGGCGTAGGAGAGGGTGGCGTGGGCCGTGCCGGACCAGCGTTCGGCGGCGGATCTGCGCAGGGCGTCCGGGTAGCGGGCCGGGCGGGGCATGTCGCCGCGCAGGACACGGTTGAGGGCCAGCTCGGCGACGACCAGGTAGGTGGGGATGCCCGCGAGATGGAACAGCAGCGGCTCCACGCGGAACCGCCCCTGCCGCGCCTCGGCCAGTTCGTGCTCGACGACGTCCAGATCGCGGTAGTGCACGTCGACCCGGCGCCCGTCGATCGTCAGCCAGGCGCCGCCGTTGAACACCCCACCGCCCCAGCCGCCCACGTCCGACACCTCACCGGGCCAGCCGAGGGTGCGCAGGTCGTCGGGGTCGAAGGCGCCGCGGTAGTAGACCGCGAGGTCCCAGTCGCTGCCGTCGTGGTGCGTGCCCTGGGCACGCGAGCCGCCGAGCGCCACGGCGCGCACGGTGGGCAGCCCGGCCAGGCGGTCGACGGTGACCGCCAGGAAGTCGTCGTCGGAGAGCGAGGGCGGGGGTGAGGACGAAGGCGAATCCGATGGCGATGGCGATAGCGAACGATCGGTCGGGGGCAGGGGCGGCACAGATGCTCCTTACTCGCGGGCGGGACCGGACGCGCGGCCGATATTCGCGTGCGGGAGGCGGCCGGGGTCCGGATGATCAGGGGGTCCTCTGTCTGTCTTCCGGGAGTCGCAGTGATCCAGCGAGTGAACGTCCCCGCACTCTTCCCACCCCCGACCTACTCCCACGCCTCCGTCGTGGAAGCCGGTACCAAGCTCGCCTTCCTCGCGGGGGCCGTGCCGCTCGACGAGAAGGGCGCCATCGTGGGCGAGGGCGACCCGGTGCGCCAGGCGGAGCAGGTCATCGCCAACCTGCGCGAACAGCTCGGCGCCGTCGGCAGCGACCTGGCGCATGTCGTGGCCACGGACGTGTACGTCGTCGGCAGCGAGCCCTCGGTGCTCTCCGCCGTGTGGGAGGTCGTCGAGGCGTCCGGGCTCAGCACCGGGCCGCACTCCTCGACGCTGATCGGCGTGGCCTGCCTCGGGTACACGGGCCAGCTGGTGGAGATCACGGCCACGGCCGTCGTACCGGAGGGAGCGGGCTCATGAAGATCGTGCTGCGCCGCGCAGTCGGCCCCGACGCCGCCGCGGTCGCCGACGTCTGGCTGCGGTCCTTCGCCGCCGCGCTGCCCACCGTCGTACGGCCGCGCTCCGACGACGACGTGCGGAACCACATCCGCGACGTCGTGGTACCGCTGCGCGAAACCTGGGTCGCGGAGGCCGCCGACGAGGCCGGGATCGTCGGGATGATGGTGCTCAACGAAGACCTGCTGTCCCAGCTGTACCTCGACCCGGACTGGCGCGGCCGCGGCATCGGCGACCGGTTCGTGACCATGGCCAAGGAACTGCGCCCGGACGGCCTCCATCTGTGGACCTTCCAGGTCAACACGCCCGCCCACCGCTTCTACGAACGCCACGGCTTCGTCGCCACCGAGCGCACCGACGGCAGCGGCAACGAGGAACGCGAACCGGACGTCCACTACATGTGGCAACCCTGACCACACCATCACGAACTCCCGCACCGGCGCGCGCACTTGTCCGTGCCGACCCATCGCCGCACCGTAACGCCGCCACGGCGGACCTGTCGTGTCAATTCCGGACGGGCAGCCCTGCTGAGTCGGCGGCCGTGCGCAGGACCTGGCGAAGCATGTCCGGTGTGAGCTTGCCGGTGAAGGTGTTGCGCTGGCTGACGTGGTAGCAGCCGAAGAGGTGCAGCCCGTCCAGCGGCACCCGGGCGGCGTGCGCGAACGCCGGGCGGGGCCGGGGCACGGCCCAGCCCGCCTCGGCGAACGCGGGCAGCGCCGCCTGCCAGCCGAAGGCCCCGAGCACGACCACCGCCCGCAGCGTCGGCCGCAGCAGCCGCAACTCCCGCACCAGCCAGGGCCGGCAGGCGTCCCGCTCCCCCGGCGTCGGCTTGTTCGCGGGCGGCGCGCAGTGCACCGGGGCGGTGATCCGTACGCCGTACAGCTCCAGGCCGTCGTCCGCCCGCTCCGAGGTGGGCTGCGACGCCAGGCCCACGTCGTACAGCGCCTGGTACAGCACGTCCCCGGAGCGGTCGCCGGTGAACATGCGTCCGGTGCGGTTCCCGCCGTGCGCGGCGGGCGCGAGCCCGATGACGAGCAGCCGGGCGTCCGGCGGCCCGAACCCCGGCACCGGCCGCCCCCAGTACGTCCAGTCGGCGAAGGCCGCGCGCTTGGTGCGCGCCACCTCCTCCCGCCAGGCCACCAGCCGCGGACAGGCCCGGCAGTCCGCCACCCGCGCGTCCAGCAGGGCCAGGCCTTCGTCGTCCATGCCTCCACCGTAGAGCGAGGCGGGGGTTCGGCAGAGGTCTCCCCACGGGCGGGAGCGGCACCGGCGCGGGGCGGAAAAGCCGGCCGGTTCCGCCGGGTGGCGGCGTTAAGGTCGGTGCATGGCTTCCGAGCACCACGAGCACAGGGACACGACCGGCGCGGGAGGCGCGGCCCGCGCCGACGACACGGCGGGCAGGACAGGCGCGGCGGGCAGGACAGGCAGGTCAGGCACGGCGGGCGTGTCGGAAACGTCCGGCGGTGCCGGTACGGCGGCCTCCCCCGGCGGGACGCCCCCCGGCCTCGACCCGGCGGTCGCCGCCGCCGTGGCGGCCGCCGAGGCCGCCGCGCCCGCGCACGGCGAGAGCGTCCGTGTCGACAGCTGGATCTGGGCCGTCCGCCTGATCAAGACCCGCTCCCTGGGTGCCACCGCCTGCCGCGGCGGACACGTCCAGGTGAACGGTGACCGAGTCAAGCCCGCCCACTCCCTGCGCGTCGGCGACGAGGTCCGCGTGCGGCACGAGGGGCACGAACGGGTCGTCATCGTGAAGCGGCTCATCCGCAAGCGGGTCGGCGCCCCCGTCGCGGTCCAGTGCTACATCGACAACTCCCCGCCGCCCCCGCCCCGCGAGGCCGTCGCCCCGGCGGGCATCCGCGACCGCGGCACGGGCCGCCCCACCAAGCGCGACCGGCGCGACATGGAGCGCCTGCGCGGACTCGGCGGCCCGCCTCCCGCCGGCCGGTGAGCCGACCCGGACCGGCCCGCACCGCACGCGTGCGCCGCACCGCACGTATGCGCCGCACCGTACGTGCGGGCCGGTCCGCCTGTGCGCCAGTCCGCCGGCCCACCAGTTCGCGCCGGGCGTCTCATGGGGTCTGCGTGCGCGCCGCCTCCTCCCGTACCACCCGCACCCACACCCGGTCCTCCGTCAGGTACTCGTCCACCGCCAGGCCCTCCTCCGCCAGCGCCGCCTCGAACTCCTCCTTCGTCAGCGGCCGGGACCGGAAGGTCTGCGTCCATATCGCGTCCGGGAACACATACTCCGCGTGGACCGCGTTGACGCCCTGGCCGACGGGCTCCGACGACACGATCCGTACCGTGTAGCCCGCGGGGTCGACCCGTTCGCGGGGGACGTTCGTGTGCCAGTCCTCCCCCTCCCGCTGGATCAGCACCTGCCCGTCCTTCGCGACATGCCGGGCACACGCGCGCAGCAGAGCGCGGCGCACCTCGGGATCGCCGGTGTGCACGAGGAACGACGCCAGCATCACGACGTCGAACGTCTCGTCCAGGTCGAGTTCCTCGATCGGGCCGCATATCGTGCGCGCCCCGCGCACGCGCTCCAGCATCTGCGCGGACTCGTCCACCGCCGTGACCGTGAAACCGCGCTCCAGCAGCGCGTGCGTCACGCGGCCGGTGCCGCAGCCCAGCTCCAGGATGTGGGCGCCCGGCGGCACGGCCGCGGCGATGATCTCCGGTTCGTCCCGTACGCGCAGCCGCGCATAGAGCTCCACCGCGCAGCCGTCCGGGGTGATGGCCCCCGGACCCGTACCCTCGTGTCCCTCACGCATGTTCGGCTTCATGCCCGGACAACGGCCCGCCTCCGCACGCCCGTTCCCACCCCGAACGGATTCACTCCTTCGAGTGGCGCGCCGTACGGCACCGTGGCACCGCGCGGAACGCCCGCTCCCGTCAGGACCCTTCGAGCGGGAACCATCCGTGCCCGAGGTACCAGTGCCCGCCGGACCGCAGATGGTCGCCCACGGCCCGCTCCATCGAGGTCGTGCGGGGCAGCTCGGCCGCCGGCAGGTCCGGGTCGCCGAAGACGTAGCCGACGGGCCCCTTGTCCGAGGGTTCGGTGTCCACGCCGAGGACGACGAACAGCTCCTGGAAGCGGACGATGTTGGACTCCGGCGCCAGGTGGCGCCGCAACTGCGGGTCGAGCAGCCACGAGTGGCACTTCGCCGCCTCGTACCGCTCCCCGGGGAAGTGCCGGGCGAAGAACGGGCGCGCCAGGCGCAGGGACCGGGCGCAGGCGGACGGGGTGAGCGGTCCCAGGTGGTCGGGGATGTGCAGGCCGAGGCAGGGGTCGCCGGGGGCGGCCGCCCGGCCCGCGTCCTTCACCGCGCGCGCCATGCGCTCGTCGAGGACCGTGCGCTGGAACTGGAGCCGGCCCAGTTGGTACAGCTCGCCGCGGAAGTGGAGCATCAGCCAGTACAGGGCCGAGAGGCCGCCGCTGCCGTGGCGCCGTCGGTGCACGGTCATCTGGCGGCCCAGGTCGGCGAGGGTGTGCCGGGAGACGTCGTCGGGGACCCCGCGGGCACGGTGGTGGGCGCGGGTGTGGGGCAGCGCGGCGACCAGGACGTACACCGCGAAGTGGGCGGCCAGGGCCGGCGGGACCTCGGCGAGACGCTCCGCGAGCTGCGGCCGCCCGCCCACCTCCCCCATGTCCGCCACCAGCTCGCCGACGCACTCCTCCAGGAGCCGCAGCGCGCCGGGGTCGGCGGCCAGGGTCCGGCGCAGCGCGATCAGTTCGTTGATGTCCTCGTGCGGTACGGCGAGGTCGAGAAGGGTCTCGGGCAGCTCGTCGGCGTCGGGAAGCACAGCCTGGTCTCCCATGTCGGAACCGTCGGGGTCCGCTCGGACCCCTGTCGGGATCAGTCGGGATCCGCTCGGACCCCTTTGGAGAACGCTTCCGGAGAAGAGTACGTTGCACATGAGGAGCGATGGTCCCGATGCGTACGGGGAGTGAGCCGGTGACCGCGCGCAGCGCACTGCGTGCGCGCTTCTGGCTGAGCGTGTGGGGTCTGTTCTGGGCCGTCGCCGGGACGGCGCTGTTCGCGCTGGTGGGACGCCCCGGCTGGGCGGCCGCCTGCGGGGTGCTGTGGCTGGTGGTCACCGTGGACATGACCGTGATCCTCCGGCACATGCGGCAGGGTCCGCACTTTCAGCCGGGCCGTGACGTCCCGCCGTACCGGCCTCCGGAGCACCACGGGACCTGACGACCTCGGGACCTGACGGGACCCCTCCGAAACACCGCGGGACCTGGCAGGACCGGTGACCCGACAGGACCGGTGACCCGACAGGACCGGTGCCACCGGCCGATGCGTGGCCTCCAGGGGCCACGGTCGCCACGGTCACGGCGCCGTTCAGGCCTCGAACCGGGCCGCCTTCACGTACTGCGGGTTCGGGTCGAGCGCGGCGGCCAGCCGGAAGTGGCGCTTGGCCTGGTCGTGCCGGCCCTGGCGCTCGTACGTCCGGGCGAGGGCGAAGTGGGCGAACGCGTTGTCCGGCTCCCGCTCCAGCACGATGGCGAACTCGAGCTCGGCGGGCCGGAGTTGGGCGGCCGCGAAGAAGGCCCGCGCGCGCAGCAGCCGCGCGGCCGTGTTCTCCGGGTGTGCGGCGACGACACCGTCGAGCAGCTTGACCGCGCCCCGTGGGTCCCGCGCGGCGAGCAGTTGCTCCGCGGCGCGGAAGTCGATCACATGCGTCTCCGGACTCGGTCCGGTGGTTCCGCTGGTGTCGGGCACGGCGACTTCCTTCCCTCGCTGCACCGGTTCAACGCCCGTGTCATGGGCCCTATTCCAGTGCCCCCGGGCGTCCGGTGCCCCCTGGCTCCGGTACTCGTGGAATCCAGTGCCCCGGAATCCCGTACCCCCTGTGCGATACGGATACCCGGTCGCAGAATCCCGCAGTCCTACCGCGGTCCTACTGCGCCGACGTGCGCCGGGCGCGCGCCGTCAGATCGGCCCACACCTCGCTCACCCGGCTGCGCAGCGCCTCCAGCGGTACGTCGTTGTCGATGACGACGTCCGCGATCTCCCGGCGCTTCTCGCGGGTGGCCTGCGCGGCCATGCGGGCGCGGGCGTCCTCCTCGGTCATTCCGCGCAGCCGTACCAGCCGGTCGAGCTGGGTCTCGGGGCGCGCGTCCACGACGATCACCAGGTCGTAGAGCCCCGCGAGCCCGTTCTCGGCGAGCAGGGGTACGTCATGGACGACGACGTCGTCCTCGGTGGCGGCGTTCTCGAGTTCGCGGGAGCGGGCGCCGACCAGGGGGTGGACGATCGAGTTCAGGACGGCCAGCTTCTCGGCGTCGGCGAAGACGATCGCGCCGAGTCCGGGCCGGTCGAGGGCGCCCTCGGGGGTGAGCACGTCCGCGCCGAACGCCTCGACGACCGCCGCGAGACCGGGGGTGCCGGGCGCGACGACCTCGCGCGCGATACGGTCCGCGTCGATCAGTACGGCGCCGTGCTCGACGAGCAGCCGCGACACCTCGCTCTTGCCGGCACCGATGCCGCCGGTCAGACCCACGGACAGCATGGTCGCCCCTCCACCTCACGAACCCCGTGGCCACGGGGGGAACTTGTCGGCTCCGATACGGCCGTCCGGCAGCCTAGCGGATCGGGCGGCCGGCCCAGCGGACCGGGCAGGACGCCCACCGCGGCACTCGCCAGCCCACCGCATGGCCGCCGACCGGCCCACCACGACACTCACGAGCCCGTCACATCGGCCCGCCGCCGGGCTGCCCGGCCGCCCGGCCGCCCGGCCGATCAAACCGGGCGGTGCCCCGTCGTCAGCCGTCGCCCTCCCGTTCCGCCAGGAAGCGTTCGAACTCGAGGCCGATCTCGTCGGCGGACGGGATGTCGACGGGCTCGGCGAGCATGTTGCCCCGGCTCTCCGCGCCCGCCACGGCGTCGTACTGGTGCTCCAGACCCTGGACGAGCGACGTGAGTTCCTCGTCGCCCTCGCGGATCTGCCGGTCGATCTCGGTCTGCGTGCGGTGGGCGTCGGTGCGCAGCGTGTGCGCGACCCCGGGCAGGACCAGTCCGGTCGCCGCGGTGATGGCCTCGAGCACGGTCAGGGCCGCGTCCGGGTACGGCGAGCGGGCGATGTAGTGCGGCACGTGCGCGGCGACACCGAGGACGTCGTGTCCGGCCTCCATGAGGCGGAACTCGACCAGCGCCTCGGCGCTGCCCGGCACCTGGGCCTCCTCGAAGGGGCTGCGGTGTCCCGGCACGAGGTCGCTGCGGTTGCCGTGCGGGGTGAGGCCCACGGGGCGGGTGTGCGGGACGCCCATGGGGATGCCGTGGAAGTTCACGGCCAGGCGGACGCCGAGCCGCTCCACGATCTGCTGGACGGCCGCCGCGAACAGCTCCCACTCGACGTCCGGCTCGGGGCCGGCGAGCATCAGGAACGGCGCGCCGGTGGCGTCCTGGACGAGCCGCACCTCGATGGCGGGCTCCTCGTACTCCGTCCAGCGGTCGCGCTGGAAGGTCAGCAGCGGGCGGCGGGCCCGGTAGTCCACGAGCCGGTCGTGGTCGAAGCGCGCCACGACCTGGTGCGGCAGCGAGTCGAGAATGCCGTCGACGATCTGCTCGCCGGTATCGCCCGCGTCGATGTATCCGTCGAAGTGGTACAGCATGACAAGGCCGGCCGACTCCTGGGACAGCGCCATGTCGACGACCGCCAGCCCCTTCGGCTCCCACGTGTACAAACCCTGCGGATCAGGCACGATGACCGCTCCTCCTCGTGTTCGTACTGCACAACGTCCCAGGGCGCCCGGCCATTCCCGCCGCGCGCCCATGATCAGGAGTGCCTCCCCTGCGCTCAGGAGTGCTTCCACCGCTTCCCATACTGCCGTCCATGCCCTGAGCGGCGGCTGAGCTGCGCCGCGCCCACCTCGCCCGCCCGCGGGTCGGTCGGTCGGTCGGCCGCGCGGCGGCGAGGACGACCCGCACCGTACGCCCGTCACCCGTCGAACCCGTTGTCCCAGGAGGTGCCCAGGCCATCTGGCCGGAAAACGCCGAAGGACCGCACCTCGGAAGGTGCGGTCCCTCGATCAGGAGCTAAGCCTCAGCTGCGGCGCGGTGAAGCGCTCAGCTCTGGCCGCCCGCCAGCTTCTCGCGCAGCGCGGCGAGCGCCTCGTCCGACGCCAGCGCGCCGGAGTTGTCCGCACCCTCGGAGGAGTACGAGCCGCCACCGGACGCGGCCGGAGCCGCAGCCTCGCCGCCCTCGGCCGCGGCAGCGGCGTCGGCCTCGCGGGACTTGATGACCTGCTGCTGGTGCTGCTCGAAGCGGGTCTGCGCCTCGGCGTACTGGTGCTCCCACGCCTCGCGCTGGGTCTCGTAGCCCTCGAGCCAGTCGTTGGTCTCGGGGTCGAAGCCCTCGGGGTAGATGTAGTTGCCCTGGTCGTCGTAGGACGCGGCCATGCCGTACAGGGTCGGGTCGAACTCGACCGTGGCCGGGTCGGCACCGAAGGCCTCGTTGGCCTGCTTCAGCGAGAGGCTGATGCGACGGCGCTCGAGGTCGATGTCGATGACCTTGACGAAGATCTCGTCGTTGACCTGGACGACCTGCTCCGGGATCTCCACGTGGCGCTCGGCCAGCTCGGAGATGTGGACCAGACCCTCGATGCCCTCGTCCACGCGGACGAACGCACCGAACGGAACCAGCTTCGTGACCTTGCCGGGCACGACCTGGCCGATCTGGTGGGTGCGGGCGAACTGCTGCCACGGGTCTTCCTGGGTCGCCTTCAGCGACAGGGAGACGCGCTCGCGGTCCATGTCGACGTCCAGGACCTCGACCGTGACCTCCTGGCCGACCTCGACGACCTCGGAGGGGTGGTCGATGTGCTTCCAGGACAGCTCGGAGACGTGGACCAGACCGTCGACGCCACCCAGGTCCACGAAGGCACCGAAGTTGACGATCGAGGAGACGACGCCGGAACGGACCTGACCCTTCTGGAGGGTCGTGAGGAACGTCTGGCGGACCTCGGACTGGGTCTGCTCCAGCCAGGCACGGCGGGACAGGACCACGTTGTTGCGGTTCTTGTCCAGCTCGATGATCTTGGCCTCGAGCTCCTTGCCGACGTACGGCTGGAGGTCGCGAACGCGGCGCATCTCGACCAGGGAGGCCGGGAGGAAGCCACGGAGGCCGATGTCGAGGATGAGACCACCCTTGACGACCTCGATGACGGTACCGGTGACGATGCCGTCCTCTTCCTTGATCTTCTCGATGGTGCCCCAGGCACGCTCGTACTGCGCGCGCTTCTTCGAGAGGATCAGGCGGCCTTCCTTGTCCTCCTTCTGGAGAACAAGGGCTTCGATCTCGTCACCGACGGCGACGACCTCGTTGGGGTCGACGTCGTGCTTGATCGAGAGCTCGCGGCTCGGGATGACACCTTCGGTCTTGTAACCGATGTCGAGGAGAACCTCGTCCCGGTCAACCTTGACGATGACGCCGTCGACGATGTCGCCATCGTTGAAGTACTTGATCGTCTCGTCGATAGCGGCGAGGAAGGCTTCCTCGTTACCGATGTCGTTGACCGCAACCTGCGGGGTGGTGGCGGTGGTCTCGGTGCTGCTCGTCATGTGGGAAAGGGCTCCGGTACGGACATTGAGTCGTAGGTACTGCTTACGCCGGGAGCCCGTTTCGCTCTGCAGAAGACCGGACAGCCAAGGAAGCGCCTCACCAGGAACTGGCGATGGCGCCTCGACAACCGAGGGGACATACATACAGATGCGAGCGCAGCCTGCTACGTCTGAGGTGCGCAGGCCCGCAGCGCAACTTGTAGCATACGGGGGCAGCCGGGCAGGGTCAATGCGCGAAGGCGCACACCCGGGGCGGATCGCCGCAATCCCGGCACAAAAGCCGTCCCACGAGGCCACACGGGCGCGCGTGGACCTCTGTCGCGACACCCGCGCGACGGGTTGGACGGAAGAGTACGACGAGGGAGCCGATCATCCAAGAGCCCGAACCGTTCGAACCCGAAGCCACCCGGCGCCAGGCCGGCGCCGCCGAGAGCGCCCGGGCGAACCGCGGCTGGTGGGACCGGAACGCGGACGAGTACCAGATCGAACACGGCACGTTCCTGGGCGACGACCGCTTCGTGTGGGGCCCCGAGGGCCTGGACGAGGTGGAGGCCGAGCTGCTCGGCCCGCCGGAGGAGCTGAAGGGCCGGGACGTCCTGGAGATCGGCGCCGGCGCGGCGCAGTGCTCGCGCTGGCTGGCGGCGCAGGGGGCGCGCCCGGTGGCGCTCGACCTCTCGCACCGGCAGCTCCAGCACGCCCTGCGCATCGGCGGATCGTTTCCCCTTGTCTGTGCCGACGCCTCCGCGCTGCCGTTCGCGGACGGCTCCTTCGACCTCGCGTGCTCGGCCTACGGCGCGCTGCCCTTCGTCGCCGACCCGGTGACGGTGCTGCGCGAGGTGCGGCGGGTGCTGCGGCCGGGCGGGCGGTTCGTCTTCTCCGTCACGCATCCGCTGCGCTGGGCGCTGCCGGACGAGCCGGGCCCCGAGGGCCTGACCGTCTCCTCCTCCTACTTCGACCGCACCCCCTACGTCGAGCAGGGCGACGACGGCGACGCGGTCTACGTCGAACACCACAGGACCCTCGGCGACCGCGTCCGGGACATCGTCGCGGCGGGGCTGCGCCTGGTGGACCTGGTGGAGCCGGAGTGGCCCGCGTGGAACACGGCCGAGTGGGGCGGCTGGTCCCCGCTGCGCGGCAACCTGATCCCGGGGACGGCGATCTTCGTGTGCGAGCGGGACTGACGCCGCACCCGGGAGCAGCCCGCACCCGCGACCGGCCACACCCGGGGGCGGCCCACACCCGCGACCGGCCGGACCCGGGAGCGGCCCGTACCCGGGACCGCGCCGCGCACGGCGTACGACACTGAGGGCGTGATCCGTTACGACGCCTTGGACGCGCTTCCCGTGCGCGGTGCCCTGCCCGGTCTCGAGGACGCCCTGGCGGCGCACGGCACCGCCGTCCTGGTCGCGCCCCCGGGCACCGGCAAGACGACCCTGGTGCCGCTCGCCCTCGCCGGGCTGCTCGGGCACGGGCCCGCGCGGCGGGTCCTCGTCGCCGAACCCCGCCGGATCGCGGCCCGCGCCGCGGCCCGCCGCATGGCGTGGCTGCTCGGCGAGAAGGTGGGCGGCAGCATCGGGTTCACCGTCCGCGGCGAGCGGGTCGTCGGCCGGCACGCGCGCGTGGAGGTCGTGACGACGGGTGTGCTGCTCCAGCGGCTCCAGCGCGACCAGGAACTGGCCGGCGTCGACGTCGTCGTACTCGACGAGTGCCACGAGCGGCATCTGGACGCGGACACCGCCGCGGCCTTCCTCTGGGACGTACGGCAGGCGCTCCGGCCCGAGCTGCGGCTGCTCGCGGCGTCGGCGACGACGGACGCGGAGGGCTGGGCCCGGCTGCTGGGCGGCGCGCCGGTGGTCGAGGCGCGGGGCACCGGCCATCCCGTGGAGGTGGTGTGGGCGCCGCCGCCCCGCCCGGTACGGCCGCCGCACGGGATGCGGGTCGATCCCGCGCTGCTCGCGCACGTGGGCGCGGTGGTGCGGCGGGCGCTGGCCGAGCGGCCGGGCGACGTGCTCTGCTTCCTGCCCGGCGTGGGCGAGATCGCGCGGGTGGCGGCGGGGCTGGGCGACCTGGGCGCCGTGGACGTGCTCCAGGTGCACGGGCGGGCGCCCGCGGCCGTGCAGGACGCGGTGCTCTCCCCGGCGGAGCGGCGCCGGGTGGTGCTCGCCACCTCGGTGGCCGAGTCGTCGCTCACGGTGCCCGGAGTGCGGGTGGTCGTCGACAGCGGTCTCGCGCGGGAGCCCCGGGTGGACCACGCGCGCGGGCTGAGCGCGCTGGCCACCGTACGGGCCTCGCAGGCGGCCGGGCGGCAGCGCGCGGGACGGGCCGGACGTGAGGCGCCGGGCTGGGTGTACCGGTGCTGGGCGGAGGCCGAGGACGCGCGGCTGCCGCGGTTCCCGGCGCCGGAGATCCAGGTGGCCGACCTGACGGCGTTCGCGCTCCAGGCCGCCTGCTGGGGCGATCCGGACGCGTCCGGACTCGCCCTGCTGGACCCGCCGCCGGGCGGGGCGATGGCGGCGGCCCGGTCCGTGCTGACGGCCGTGGGCGCGGTGGACGCGGCCGGCCGCGCCACGGCCCGCGGCACCACCCTGGCGCGCCTGGGCCTGCACCCCCGCCTCGGCCGGGCCCTGCTGGACACCCCGGGCGACGCGGCGGAGGCGGTGGCCCTGCTGAGCGAGGAGGTGCCCCGGGCGTACGGCGACGACCTGGCGGCGGCCCTGCGGGCCGTTCGGCGCGGGGGCGGCGGGAGCGAGACCGGACGCGGGAGGCGCGAGGGCGGCGCCGGGCGCGCAGGTGGGCAGGAGGGCGCGGGGCACACAGGTGGCCACGGGAGCGCGGGGCGCTCGGGGGACGCCTACGCGGCGCGGTGGCGCGCCGAGGTCCGGCGGCTGCGCGCCGTGGCGGAGGGTTCCCCCGGCGCGCGTCCCCACGACTCCACGGACCGCTCCACGCACGACTCCACGGACGGGTCCGCCACCGCGCGCCCCACGACCGCCCCCGCGTCCGACCGCGCGCCCGCCCTCACCCCCACCCTGACCCCCGACCGCACCGCCGCCCTCGTCGCCGCGTTCGCGTTTCCCGAGCGGGTCGGGCGGATGGTCGGCGGGTCGTATCTCATGGTGTCCGGGACGCGGGCGGAGCTCGCCGAGGGGTCCGCGCTGCGCGGGGCGGAGTGGATCGCCGTCGCGGTGGCCGACCGGCCGATCGGCAGGGGGCACGCGCGCGTGCAGCTCGCGGCGGCCGTCGACGAGGACGTCGCGCGGCTCGCGGCGGGCGCCCTGCTCCGGGAGGGCGACGAGGTGGGGTGGAGCGGCGGCGACGTCGTGGCGCGCCGGGTCGAGCGCCTGGGCGCGGTCGAGCTGGCCGTACGGCCGCTCGCGGACCCCGATCCGGCGCTGGTGCGCGACGCCCTGCTGGACGGGCTGCGGCAGGAGGGGTTCGGGCTGCTGCGCTGGACGCCGGACGCCGTCGTCCTGCGGCAGCGGCTCGCGTTCCTTCGGGCGTGTGTCGGCGACCCCTGGCCCGACGTGGCCGACGAAGCGCTCCACGCGCGCGTGGACGAGTGGCTGGAGCCCGAGCTGGGCCGGGCCCGGCGCCGCGCCGACCTCGCGCGCCTCGACGCGGGGCAGGCGCTGGCCCGGCTGCTGCCCTGGGCGTCCGGGCAGGCGGGGCGGCTCGACGAGCTCGCCCCGGAGCGGATCGCCGTACCGAGCGGGTCCCGGATCCGGATCGACTACGCGAACCCGGAGCGGCCGGTGCTCGCCGTGAAGCTCCAGGAGATGTTCGGGCTCCAGGAGTCCCCGGCCGTCGCCGGGGTGCCGCTGCTGGTGCACCTGCTCTCCCCCGCCGGCCGCCCGGCCGCCGTCACGGCCGACCTCGCCTCCTTCTGGCGGGGCGGCTACAAGGACGTACGGGCGGAGCTGCGCGGCCGGTACCCGAAGCACCCCTGGCCCGAGGACCCGGCGACGGCGGAGCCGACCCGGCACACCAAGGCCCGGCAGGCACGCTGACACGACCCGACCGGGCCCACCGACGTGCGGCTCACGCGCTGACCCGGACCGACCCGCGCCACCGAGGCACAGGCGGAGGCAGGGCTCACGCGCTCACCGGCTCCGGCTCCTCGGCCCGGGCCGGTCCGGGGTCGGCCGGGCGCCGGGCGCGGGCCTCCAGCCAGAGGGAGAGGCCGAGCACGAGCACCCCGAGGACGAGGGAGCCCCAGGGCAGGTACGACGTCATCAGCAGGACCAGGGTGCGGTTGTGCTTGACGAGGGCCACGGTGTGGCGGACGTAGTCCTCGCGCATCTTCACGTCCCCGGCGAAGGCCGTCACCTTGGCGCGGCCGCCGAGGAGGGTGCCGCCGCGCAGCTCCTCCTTGTGGATCTCCTCGCCGTAGACGGGCGCGCCGGTGACGGGTTCGACCCAGAACTTGCGGACGGTGGTGTACCAGCGGGTGGTGCCGGTCTTCGCGACGGACTCCGCGGTGATGCCCTGGACCGGCATCTTCTTCGGGAACGCGACCTTGGTCCAGGGGATGGTCTGCTCGAAGTAGTAGACCTTCACGCCGCGGAAGGTGCGGGTGCCCTTGTAGTGGATCGGGTTGGTCGTGCGGGTCTGCGCGTCGAAGTACTCGTAGTCCCGCTTCTCGGTCAGGAAGGGCCACTTGAACTCGATGCCGGTGCGCGACACCGGGTCGCCGTCGACCATCTCCCCGGTGGCGTGGACGGGTTCCTGGCTGTGGGCGTCGAAGATGTAGCGCTCGGGGATCTCGGAGACCATCTTGCCGTCGGGGCCCTGGACATAGGAGAGGCCGTCCCAGACGACGACGTCGCGGCCCGCGGTCCGCTCGATGCGCCGCGCGGCGGCGACATCGCCCTTGAGGGTCTGCACGATGGTGACCTTGGAGACCTTGCGGGCCTTCATGGTGCCGTAGTCGAGGAGGGTGGCGCCCTTGGCCTCCAGCACCATGTCCTGGTACTGGTTCGCGGGGATCTTGGCCAGGCGCGGGAAGGCGTACCAGCGCAGCAGCGGGGCCAGCGCCGTGAGGAACACGGCGAGGGCGAGCAGGATCAGACTGGCCTTGCGGCGCATCTCGGCCTCCCTGCCGGGTGGTTACGGGTGCGCGGGCACCGTGGTCAGCAGCGGCTTCGGGGACGTACCGCCGTCGGACGTGCCCAGCGTGGTGATGGTGAGGACCAGGGCGAACGCGACGGCGAGACCGGCCGCGGCCGCGATCAGGGCGCGCATACGGCCTCCCGCGCACGGAACTGATACAGCGTCAGGTCGGGCACCGTAGCAACGGGCGGCCGAGATGAGAACACGTTTCACAGGCCCGTCTCGACCGGGCCGCCCGCCACGCGCGAAGGGCACCGCACGCTACGCGCGAAGGGCACCGCACGCTACGCGCGAAGGGCACCGCACGGCACACGCGAGGGGCCCCGCACAGCGCACGGCGAAGGGCGCCACCCGGCACACGCGAGGGGCACCGCACCGCCGAAGCGGGGGCGCCCCTCACCTGTTCGTTCCGACCGGTCCCGGCCCGCCTACGCGCTCGGGCTCGGCGACGGCGAGGCCGACGCGTCGGTGCCGTCCGCCGAACCCGCATCCGAACCGGCGTCCGCCGCGGTCACCGTCAGCTCGACCGTGAGGGTCGCGCCGCCGGTGGTGGTGATGCGCAGCAGGAAGGTCCCGGTGGTGTCGTCCGCGTACAGCTGAGGCAGCTTCAGCAGGCCGTCGGCGTCCGTCACGAGGTCCGTGAGGGTGCGTACGGCCTTGCCGTCGGCGTCCTTGAAGTAGGGGCCCTTGTCGTTCTCGGTGGTGTCGTCCGCGGACGTGATCAGGGTCGCGGTGGCGGCGACCTTGCCGGCGACGGCGCCCTTGTAGGTGGCCTTCACCTCGACCTGGTCGGCGAACTCGCCGCCCGCGACGCACGTGAACTTCGTGTCGGCGGTGGTGGCGAGGGTGTCGGCGGCGCGCGCGGTCACCGTGGCGGTGTAGTCGAGGCCCGGGAGCGTACGGCCGACGACGACCGCGCGGACGGTGAAGTCGCCGGTCTTCTCGCCCGCCTGGAGTGCGGGCGCCACGGCCACGCCGGACTTGTCGGTCTGCACGGTGGCGACGGTCTCGCCGCCGGTGAAGGTCGCGTCGGTGTCGCCGATGATCGTGAACCGGACCCGCACCGTGCCGACGCCCTTGTCCGCCGCGGTCTCGGCGCGGGTGCCGATCTTCTCGGTGAACGCGTCGCCCGCCGTCGCGGTGAGCTTGGCGGTGTCGGCGTCCGCGAGATGGTCCACCGTCTCGGTGGGCGTGGGCGGCGTGGGGGTCGGGCTGCTCGGCGAGGAGGGCGTCGCCGGGGTGCTCGGTGTCGACGGGGCCGAGGGACTCGACGGCGTGGACGGCGACGGGCTCGACCCGGCGGGCTCGCTCGGGGACGCGCTCGACCCGGAGTCGTCGCTGCCGCCGTCGCTGCGGCCGGAGGGCAGGGTGCCGGTGCCGTCGGGGACCGAGTGGGTGCCCTTGCGGTAGTACTCCAGCCACGACAGGACGGTGTTCAGGTACGCCGTCGAGTTGTTGTAGCTGAGGATCGCGCTGTGCAGGCCGGACGCGGTGGAGAGGTCCCAGCCGTTGCGGCACAGGTAGTGGCCGGCCGCGAGGGCGGCGTCGTAGACGTTGTTGGGGTCCTTCTTGCCGTCACCGTTGCCGTCACGGCCCGCCCAGGCCCAGGTCGACGGGATGAACTGCATCGGGCCGACCGCGCGGTCGTACGTGGAGTCCCCGTCGTACGCGCCGTTGTCGGTGTCCGTGATGCTGGCGAAGCCGTTGCCGTTCAGGACCGGGCCCAGGATGGGGCTGAGGGTGGTGCCGTCGGCGGAGACGCGGCCGCCGCGGGCCTGGCCGGACTCCACCTTGCCGATGGCGGCGAGGAGTTGCCAGGGCAGGTTGCAGCCCGGCTTGGACCCGCTCAGCTCGTCGGCGGCCTTCTTGTAG
Source organism: Streptomyces mangrovisoli (assembly GCF_000974985.2). GTDB lineage: Bacteria > Actinomycetota > Actinomycetes > Streptomycetales > Streptomycetaceae > Streptomyces > Streptomyces mangrovisoli. Next base: position 74,093 of record NZ_LAVA02000010.1, read on the forward strand.
GCGTCGAGAACGGTCGCGGGGATGCCCGCCTCGGCGGCTCCCGTGACGACGGGGGTGCCGCCGGCGGAGGGGGTCGCGGACGGGCTCGGGTCGGGGCTGTCGAGCGGCGGGAGGTCCGTGTAGTACGGCGAGTCGCCGGTGGCGCTGCCGTCGTTCTCCGGCGTGGCCTGACCGGCGGTGGCCTGTCTCGGGTGCTCCTCGGACGCCACCCCCGGCGCCTGGGACGCCGACAGCGCGGCGACCGCCGCCGCTGCCACGGCGGTGGTCGCCGCTCCCTTGCGCAGCCTCCTGCCGAAATGCGCCGCCATAGAGTGAACCCCTCCCATGGGCGCCGAGCGCCCTCGTCTGCGTCTGTCCGCGGTATGCGGCTTCCGTCGTACGGTCACGACCGCGCCGTACGCGTTGACCGCTCGCACTGTTGTGACGATCGACCTGTGGCTCTGGTTGCCCCCGTGACGGTGACCGATTCCTGGTGACGCCGTTCTGTCCTGTAGCCGCACCGTGCGTTCCCGGACGGCAACCCAGGTGACCCTACGACAACTTGTTTGGCATGGGCACCCGTTGCTGCCCGGTTTTCACCAGTTGGCCATACGGTGTTGTCCGACCAGGGCGTATCGCTTTCTGCCGCATACTGAACGGGCCTGATCACCGGACCGAAAGCCGGTCCGACGACCCGCGCGGGGGTACGACGTGCCGTTCACTTTGAGCCATGCCGCGGCCGTGCTGCCGGCGATCCGCCGGGACGGTTCCGGCAGGGGCGGCCTGGTGCCGGCGGTGCTCGTCGCGGGTTCCTTCGCGCCGGACATGCCCTATTACGCGGCGAGCGTGCTGTCCGGGGGAATGCGGTTCGGCGCCGTCACGCACTCGCTTTTGGGCGTGTTCACCGTGGACGTGCTCATCGCGGGGGCGTCGGTGGGTTCGTGGCTGGTGCTGCGCGAGCCGCTGGTCGCGCTGCTGCCGCGGGCCCGGCAGGGGCGGCCGGCGCGACTGCTGCGCTGCGGGGCGCCCCGGTCCCGCCCGTCGGCCGCGCTGGTGGGGCGGTGGTACGGCTCGGCGGTGCTCGGCGCGCTCACCCACGTGGCGTGGGACGCGTTCACGCATCACGACCGCTGGGGAATGCGGCTGGTTCCCGCCCTCGGCCGGTCGTTCGGCGGCTCTCCGCTGTACTCCTGGCTGCAGTACGGCAGTTCGCTGGCCGGCGCGGCCGTGATCGCCGCATGGTCGGTCTCGGCGGTGCGCCGGACGCCGGCCGCCGATCCGAGCGCCGGGCCCGGCGCCGGACCGACCGCCGAGCCGACCGCTGAGGCGACCGGCGAACCGACCGCTGGACCGACCTCCGAACCTGCCGGTGTCGTACGGCTGTCCGCTCGGGACCGCGGGCTGGCCGCCGCGGTGATCGGGGGCTGCGCCCTGGTGGGGGCGGTGGAGCGGGCGTCCCGGTGGTGGATGTACCGGGGCACCTCGGCGACGCCCTACGAACTGATCCCCACGCTCTGCTTCGGCGCGGGCGCGGGTCTGGTGCCGGGGCTGCTGCTGTACGCGGCCGGGGTCAGGCTGTGGCGTCCGGCCCGGGACGGCGGGGCTCCGGACGCGGCCGAGCCGGAGGCGCGGACGGTGCGCTGAACAGCGGGCGCACGTTCGGCGGGAGCGGCACCGGCGCCGGGGTGGCCCGCGCGTTGGTCAGGGCCGCCACGAACACGGTCAGCACCCGCACCGGGCGGGGTCTGGGGAGCCAGGAGACCGCCCGGGCGAGGGCGCCGCGGCCCCGGTCGCCCCACCCGTCGGGGAGCCGCCGCGCGAGCAGGCACCGGCCGCCGGCCACGACATGGCGCAGCGTGGTGCGGAGCGTGACCCGCAGGTCGGCCGGGATGCGTGCGGAGCTCGCGCGAGCCGAGAACGCCGGCACCGACACGGCCGGTACGCCGCCTGCCGCCGCCCTCCCCCGCACCTGAGCGCCCGGACCTCGGCGATGAAGCGTACGTATACCCATGCCCGCATCCTCGGCCCCCGGCCCCTCGGACGCCCTTCCCGTGGGCCACCCGGGTGACGGGACGCGTCCTGCGGGGGCTGCCCCTTCGGGGGCGCGGGGAACTGCGCGATCAGCCACGACGCGCCCGCACGGGGACACCATGCCGAATCCGCGACTGCGGCCCGGTGGGGCCTGATCGCGCAGTTCCCCGCGCCCCTGGGCGGGCGCAGGGCGTCAGTGGGCCGCCGACTCCCAGTCGTGGCCCACGCCCACCGACACGTCCAGCGGAGCGTGCAGGCTGACCGCGTTGGTCATTTCCCGGCGGACGATCTCCTCCGCGGCCTCGGCTTCGCCGGGGGCGATCTCCAGGACGATTTCGTCGTGGACCTGGAGCAGCATCCGGGAGGTGAGACCGGCCTCGCGCAGGGCGTCGTCCACCTTCAGCATGGCGATCTTGACGATGTCGGCCGCCGTGCCCTGGATGGGCGCGTTGAGCGCCATCCGCTCGGCGGCCTCGCGGCGCTGGCGGTTGTCGCTGTTGAGATCGGGGAGATAGCGGCGCCGCCCGAACAGCGTCGCCGTGTACCCCGTCGCCCGCGCCTCGTCCACGGCCCGGCGCAGATAGTCCCGCACCCCGCCGAACCGCTCGAAGTAGGCGTCCATCAGGGCGCGTGCCTCGCCCGCCTCGATGTTCAGCTGCTGGGAGAGGCCGAAGGCCGACAGCCCGTACGCGAGGCCGTACGACATCGCCTTGATCTTGCGGCGCATCTCCGCGTCGACCTGCGTGGGCTCGACGCCGAACACCTGGGAGGCCGCGGTGGTGTGCAGGTCCTCGCCTGAGGTGAACGCCCGGATCAGGCCCTCGTCCTCGGAGAGGTGGGCCATCACGCGCAGCTCGATCTGGCTGTAGTCCGCCGTCATCAGGGACTCGAAGCCCTCGCCGACGACGAACCCGCGGCGGATGGCGCGGCCCTCGTCGGTGCGGACCGGGATGTTCTGGAGGTTCGGGTCCGTGGAGGAGAGACGGCCGGTCGCGGCCACCGTCTGGTTGAAGGTGGTGTGGATGCGGCCGTCCGACGCGATCGTCTTGATCAGGCCCTCGACGGTGACGCGCAGCTTCGCCTGTTCCCGGTGGCGCAGCATGATCACCGGCAGCTCGTTGTCCGTCTGCCCGGCGAGCCACGCGAGGGCGTCGGCGTCGGTGGTGTAGCCCGTCTTGGTCTTCTTCGTCCTCGGCAGGCCCAGTTCGCCGAAGAGGACCTCCTGGAGCTGCTTGGGCGAGCCCAGGTTGAACTCGTGGCCCGCCGCCGCGTGCGCCTCCTTCACCGCCTGCTGCACGGCGCCCGCGAACATCTGCTCCATGGCCTCCAGATGGGCCCGGTCGGCCGCGATGCCGTGGCGCTCCATGCGGGCCAGCAGGGTGGAGGTGGGCAGTTCCATGTCGCGCAGCAGGTCGGCCGCGCCAACCTCCGCCAGGCGGCCGGCGAAGGCCTCGCCGAGGTCCAGGACCGCGCGGGCCTGGATCATCAGCGACTCCGCCTCGGCGCCCTCGTCGGCGCCGAACGCCAGCTGGCCGTCGGCGGCCGCGGCGGGGGCCAGCTCCCGGCCGAGGTACTCCAGGGAGAGCGCGTCCAGGTCGAAGGTGCGCCGGCCGGGCTTGACCAGGTAGGCGGCGAGCGCGGTGTCCATGCCGACGCCCGCGACGGACCAGCCGTGCTCGGCGAAGACCCGCATCGCGCCCTTGGCGTTGTGCAGGACCTTGGGGCGGTCCTCGGCCGCGAGCCAGGCCGCCCAGGCGTTCTCGTCGGCCTCGTCCAGTTCGGACGGGTCGAACCAGGCGGCCGCTCCGTCCGGCGCGGCGAGCGCGACCTCGGCGACCGAACCGGTGCCCAGCGCCCAGGTGTCGACGGTGGCGACGCCGAGCACCTCGCCGCCGTGCTCGGCGAGCCAGCCAGTCAGCTCGCCCGTGGCGAGGACCGTGCCGTCCACCTCGACGCCCTCCGCGACGACCTGCGTGGCCTCGGCCTCCTCGGAGCCCGGGTCGACGGCGAGCAGCCGCTCCCGCAGCGAGGGGTTGCGGATCTCCAGGGTGTCGAGGACGAACGCGACGGCCTTGCGGTCGTAGGGCGCGCGCTCCAGGTCGACGACGGTCTTCGGCAGCTCGACGGTGCGGACCATCTCGGTGAGGCGGCGGTTGAGCTTGACCGCCTCCAGGTGGTCGCGCAGGTTCTGCCCGGCCTTGCCCTTGACCTCCTCGACCCGCTCGACCAGCTCCGCGAAGGAGCCGAACTGGTTGATCCACTTCGCGGCGGTCTTCTCGCCGACGCCGGGGATGCCGGGCAGGTTGTCGGACGGGTCGCCGCGCAGCGCCGCGAAGTCGGGGTACTGGGCGGGCGTCAGGCCGTACTTCTCGACGACCTTCTCCGGGGTGAAGCGGGTCAGCTCCGAGACGCCCTTGGTGGGGTAGAGCACGGTGGTGCTGTCGGTGACCAGCTGGAAGGAGTCGCGGTCGCCGGTGACGATGAGCACCTCGAAGCCCTCGGCCTCGGCCTGGGTGGCGAGCGTGGCGATGACGTCGTCGGCCTCGAAGCCGTCCACCGCGAACCGCGACACGTGCATCGCGTCGAGCAGCTCGCCGATCAGCTCGACCTGGCCCTTGAACTCGTCGGGGGTCTTGGACCGGTTCGCCTTGTACTCGGTGAACTCCTCCGAGCGCCACGTCTTGCGGGAGACGTCGAAGGCCACCGCGAAGTGCGTGGGCGCCTCGTCGCGCAACGTGTTCGCCAGCATCGACGCGAAGCCGTAGATCGCGTTCGTCGGCTGGCCCTGGGCGGTCGTGAAGTTCTCCGCGGGCAGCGCGAAGAACGCGCGGTACGCCAGCGAGTGCCCGTCCATGAGCATCAGCCGGGGGCGGCCGCCGCCGGAGGTCTTGTCGGTCGTCTTCGATGCTGTGTCTGCCACGCCCCCGATCCTGCCACGCCCCACTGACAGTCGTGCCCACGCACGCCCCGGCGGGAGCTCCTCGCCCGGTTCCCGCGCCCCTCCGTCACTCTGCGGCCCGGTGGGGGCGTCTCGCGCAGTTCCCCGCGCCCCTTCGAGGGGCGCGGGGAACTGCGCGAGCAACCACGACGCACCCGCACGACACCGGACACGCGCAACCCACCACCCCCTGAAGGGGCGCGGGGAACGGCGCGACAAGCCCCCGCCGACCCGCACGATCACCCGCCGCCCCTCCCCGACAGCCGCCCGCACGAGCCCCGCGCCGCCCCGCGCAACCATTGCTCACGCCCTCGACCGCGCCCGCCGGACTTCACTGTCGGTGTCTTATGCGAGGATCGAACGCGTTTCGCACGGCTGCGGGTGAAGGAGAGCGCGCGATGGCAACGAGGCCGCCGAAGGCTGACCCGGTTCAGGACGCGCCGCAGGTCGCGGAGCCCGCGCACGCCGCGGCGGGGCTGCCCGCCATCGGGCACACGCTGCGCATCGCCCAGCAGCAGATGGGGGTCCGGCGCACCGCGCTGACCCTGCTGCGGGTGAACCAGAAGAACGGCTTCGACTGCCCGGGCTGCGCCTGGCCCGAGCCGGACCACCGGCACGCCGCCGAGTTCTGCGAGAACGGCGCGAAGGCCGTCGCCGAGGAGGCGACGCTGCGCCGGGTCACCCCCGAGTTCTTCGCCGCCCACCCGGTGGCCGACCTGGCCGGCCGCAGCGGCTACTGGCTGGGGCAGCAGGGCCGCCTCACCCACCCCATGTACCTGCCCGAGGGCGGCACGCACTACGAGCCGGTCGGCTGGGAGCGCGCGTTCGACATCATCGGGGAGGAGATCGCCGCTCTCGGCTCGCCCGACGAGGCCGTCTTCTACACGTCGGGCCGCACCAGCAACGAGGCCGCGTTCCTCTACCAGCTCTTCGCGCGCCGGCTCGGCACGAACAACCTGCCGGACTGCTCGAACATGTGCCACGAGTCGTCCGGCTCGGCGCTGACGGAGACCATCGGCATCGGCAAGGGCAGCGTCCTCCTGGAGGACCTGTACCAGGCGGACCTGATCATCGTCGCCGGCCAGAACCCGGGCACGAACCACCCGCGCATGCTCTCCGCGCTGGAGAAGGCCAAGGCCGGCGGCGCGAAGGTGATCAGCGTCAACCCGCTGCCCGAGGCCGGCCTGGAGCGCTTCAAGAACCCGCAGACCCCGCAGGGCATGCTCAAGGGCGCCGCGCTGACCGATCTGTTCCTCCAGATCCGCATCGGCGGCGACCAGGCGCTGTTCCGCCTCCTCAACAAGCTGATCCTCGACACGCAGGGCGCGGTCGACGAGGAGTTCATCGGCGAACACACGCACGGCTTCGAGGAGTTCGCGACGGCGGCGCGCGCCGCCGACTGGGACGAGACGCTGGCCGCCACGGGGCTGACCCGCCCGCAGATCGAGGAGGCGCTGCCGATGGTGCTCGCCTCGAAGCGCACCATCGTCTGCTGGGCGATGGGCCTCACCCAGCACAAGCACTCCGTGCCCACGATCCGCGAGGTCGTCAACTTCCTGCTGCTGCGCGGCAACATCGGCCGCACGGGCGCGGGCGTGTGCCCGGTGCGCGGCCACTCCAACGTGCAGGGCGACCGCACCATGGGCATCTTCGAGCGGCCCGCGCCCGCCTTCCTGGACGCCCTGGAGAAGGAGTTCGGCTTCGCCCCGCCGCGCGAGCACGGCTTCGACGTGGTGCGCGCGATCGAGGCGCTGCGCGACGGAGAGGCGAAGGTCTTCTTCGCGATGGGCGGCAACTTCGTGGCGGCCTCGCCGGACACCGACGTCACCGAGGCGGCCATGCGCCGCGCCCGGCTGACCGTGCACGTGTCGACCAAGCTGAACCGCTCGCACGTCGTGACCGGCGCGCGGGCGCTGATCCTGCCCACACTGGGCCGCACCGAGCGCGATCTCCAGGACGGCGGCGAGCAGTTCGTCACCGTCGAGGACTCCATGGGCATGGTGCACGCCTCCCGGGGCCGCCTGGCGCCCGCGAGCCCGCAGCTGCTGTCCGAGCCGGCCATCGTGTGCCGGCTGGCCCGCCGGGTGCTCGGCGAGTCCGACACGGTGCCGTGGGAGGAGTTCGAGAAGGACTACGCGACGGTCCGCGACCGCATCGCGCGGGTGATCCCCGGTTTCCAGGACTTCAACGCGCGCGTGGCCCGCCCCGGCGGCTTCGCGCTGCCGCACGCCCCGCGCGACGAGCGCCGCTTCCCGACCACCACCGGCAAGGCCAACTTCACGGCCGCGCCGGTCGAGTACCCCGCGCTCCCGGCGGGCCGCCTGCTGCTCCAGACCCTGCGCTCGCACGACCAGTACAACACCACGATCTACGGCCTCGACGACCGCTACCGGGGCATAAAGAACGGGCGCCGGGTGGTCCTGGTCAACGCCGAGGACGCGCGCGAGCTGGGCGTCGCCGACGGGTCGTACGTCGACCTGGTGAGCGAGTGGCGGGACGGCGTGGAGCGGCGCGCGCCGGGCTTCCGGGTGGTGCACTATCCGACCGCGCGCGGCTGCGCGGCCGCCTACTACCCGGAGACGAACGTGCTGATCCCGCTGGACGCCACGGCGGACACCAGCAACACCCCGGCCAGCAAGTCCGTCGTCGTGCGTCTGGAACAATCGACAACCGACTGAGCGTTCGCTCAGAGGTAGAGAACGACGGATCGCGACGAACGGAGCCGGGCCCCATGGGCGAGCAGCAGCAAGTGAAGTTCCCTCAAGAGGTTCTCGACGAGTACGCGGCGCTCGGGATCGACCTGCCCGCCCTCTTCTCCGCCGGGCACCTCGGCGCGCGGATGGGCGTGCAGATCGTGGAGGCGTCCGCGGAGCGCGTCGTCGGCACGATGCCGGTCGAGGGCAACACGCAGCCGTACGGACTGCTGCACGGCGGGGCCTCGGCGGTGCTCGCGGAGACGCTCGGCTCGGTCGGCTCCATGCTGCACGGCGGCATCGACAAGGTGGCCGTCGGCGTCGACCTCAATTGCACGCATCACCGCGGGGTGCGCTCCGGCCTGGTCACCGGCGTCGCCACGCCCGTGCACCGGGGCCGCTCCACGGCGACGTACGAGATCGTGATCACCGACGAGTCCGGCAAGCGGGTCTGCTCCGCCCGCCTCACCTGCCTGCTGCGCGACGCGCGGCCCGGCGACGAGGCGCACGCCCGCGTGACGGACTGACCCGCACGGGGCCCGCCCCGGACGAGGACGGCACAGGGCCGACCCCGAACGGGGCCTGACGCCCCCTCACCCCGCCCGTACCCCCACCCTCACCCCGCCCGCACGCGCCGAAGCGAGCGGAGGACACCCCTCCGCCGCTCGGCCCCCGCGCCCCCGTTGATCCCGCGCACCCGGCCCCGTAGCGTCGTGGCATGGGAACGGGAGGAGCCCCCTCTCCGGGGGCGTCGGCGCTCGGGTTCCGGCCGGGGCCCGTCGGCGCGGCTCTGGCGGCGGCCTTGGCGGCGGTCCTGGCGGCCGCCACCGGCTGCACCGGCACGCACCCCGCGGACGCCACGGCCGGCGGCCGGACCGCCGCCTCCTCCCCCGCCCCCCGCACCACCTCCCCCGAGGACCTCTGCGCCCGGGTCGTCGCCCACTGGTCGCGCGAGGTGCTGGACAGCGACACCTACGGCGACTACCAGACGATGGGCCTGTCGAACGGGCAGTACGACATCCTGCGCCGCGTCGTCGACGCCGCCCGCGCCGAGAAGAGACGGGCCGGGGCCCGCGCCGCCGATCTGCTGATCGACCGCCGCGCGCGCAGCGGCTGCGCCGCCTGGTACCGCACCGGCGGCCCGAGCGACGGGCCGTGGCAGTGAGCGGCATCGGCCCGGTCGAGCCGGGCGAGGGCACCCACGCCCGGGACACCCACAGCGACGGCGGGGCCCTGGACCCCCGGGGCGTACGGCCGTCCGACTCCCCGCCGCGGAAGGAGAGTTGGCCCCGGCGCCACCGTCGCATCGCGCTGGCGGCCGCCACCGCGTGCGCACTCCTCGCGGGCGGCGGCTACCTCTACGCCACGCGCCCGCAGAAGCCGGCGCCGGCACCGCCGCCGTTCCCCTCCCAGGTCGTGGATCTGACGTACCTGGGGCAGGTGACGCCCGCCGGCGGCTCGTCCCCGCGCGCGCCCCGCTTCGCGATGCGGCTGAGCGTGTCGCACGGCCCGCCGGTCACGGTGACGCGGATCGGACAGCCGTCCGCCGGGATCACCATGAGTTCGACACCCGCGCCGCCATTTCGCACGAAGGCGGGTTCCGTCCGCAAGATCGTGATCACGATGCATGTGACCGATTGCGGAAAAGTTCCGAAGAACGCCGGACTCCCTTTCGTGGACGTAACTCTGCGTAATACGCGTGCAATGGAGGAACACAGTTTCATCCCCGGGTCACGCTATGCCCATGACCTCTCCACGGCCCTACAAGTAGCCTGTAGCAACGAAACCCGTCATCACCAAAACGCTTGACACACCTGATCGCTCTCGGGCCCGTCCTGCGGGTTCTCAGAATGTGGACTGGGCGAATCAGGCTGAATTCCGCTCTTCGACCCGCTGAGTACCGCTCTGCATTACCTCGTGTCATAACAAGAGCGTCACAGCATTCGTCAGACCCTCCTCGCCGTTCCCTGCACCGGCTTAGAGTCACGGCCAGTCACCGCGAGAACGGAATGCACTTCGGGCCCGCGTGACTCGGCAACTTCCAGGGGGGAGTGCCGTGCCAGGGAAAGGACTGATCGTGCGTCAACGTTCGCTCATCGCCATCACCGCCGCGCTGGCGGCGGGTGCGCTCACCCTCACCGCCTGCGGCTCGCGCGACAACGGCAAGAGCTCGGATTCCGGCAGTGGCGGCACCACGGTCACCATCGGCATCGACGCCCCGCTGACCGGCGACCTGTCCGCGCTGGGCCTGGGTATCAAGAACTCCGTGGACCTCGCCGCCAAGACCGCCAACAAGCAGAACTACGTCAAGGGCGTCACGTTCAAGATCGTGGCCAAGGACGACCAGGCGCAGCCCTCCGCGGGCCAGCAGAACGCCACCTCCCTGGTCGCCGACAACAGCGTCCTCGGCGTGGTCGGCCCGCTGAACTCCTCCGTCGCCCAGTCGATGCAGAAGGTCTTCGACGACGCGAAGCTGGTCGAGGTCTCCCCGGCCAACACCAACCCGGCGCTGACCCAGGGCGACGACTGGCAGAACACGAAGACGCGTCCGTACAAGTCGTACTTCCGCACCGCGACCACGGACGCCATCCAGGGCCCGTTCGCCGCGCAGTACGTCTACAACGACGCGAAGAAGACCAAGGTCTTCGTCATCGACGACAAGAAGACCTACGGCGCCGGCCTCGCCGCGACCTTCACCACGGAGTTCAAGAAGCTCGGTGGCAAGGTCGTCGGCACCCAGCACATCAACCCGGACTCCAAGGACTTCTCCGCGGTCGCGACCCAGGTGAAGAACTCGGGCGCGGACGTCGTCTACTACGGCGGCGAGTACCCGCAGGCCGGTCCGCTGAGCAAGCAGATCAAGGCCACCGGCGCCAAGATCCCGGTCGTCGGCGGCGACGGCATCTTCGACCCGACCTTCATCAAGCTGGCCGGCTCCAACGCCACCGGTGACCTGGCCACCTCGGTCGGCGCCCCGGTCGAGGACCTGGACTCCGCCAAGACGTTCGTCAAGAACTACAAGGCGGCGGGCTACAAGGACGAGTACGCGGCGTACGGCGGCTACTCCTACGACTCCGCCTGGGCGATCATCGAGGCCGTCAAGAAGGTCGTCGACGACAACGGCGGCAAGCTGCCGTCCGACGCCCGCGCGAAGGTCACCGCCGCCATGCAGAACGTCTCGTTCGACGGCGTGACCGGCAAGGTCTCGTTCGACGAGTACGGTGACGCCACCAACAAGCAGCTCACCGTCTACTCCGTGGAGAACGGCGCCTGGAAGGCCGTCAAGTCGGGTACGTACACCGGCTGACGCCACCGGCACCTCTCCTGATCCGCGCGGGGCGCTGCACCACAGGCGCCCCGCGCGGACTCACATCCGGCCACAATCGTCGAACATCCGAAACCTCGGAGGACATGCGGTGAACGAACTGCCGCAGCAGCTGGTCAACGGCCTGCTACTTGGATCCATGTACGGGCTGGTCGCCATCGGCTACACGATGGTCTATGGCATCGTCCAGCTCATCAACTTCGCCCACGGCGAGATCTTCATGACCGGGGCCTTCGGCGCACTCACGGTCTACGTCTACATCCTGCCGAACGGCACCTCGATGTGGATCGCGCTGCCGCTGATGCTCATCGGCGCCATGCTGGTCTCCACCACGATCGCCGTGGGAGCGGAACGGTTCGCCTACCGCCCTCTGCGCAACGCGCCCCGTCTGGCGCCCCTGATCACGGCCATCGGTCTGTCGCTCGCCCTCCAGCAGGCGGTCTGGGCCTGGTACCCGGACGCCAAGTCCGCCCGCACCTTCCCGCAGATCGACGGCGGACCCTTCCACATCGGCAGCGTCACCATCCAGACCGGTGACATCTTCCTGCTGATCGCGGCCCCGGTCTCCATGGCCATCCTCGGGTACTTCGTGATGAAGACCCGCACCGGCCGCGGTATGCAGGCCACCGCCCAGGACCCGGACACCGCGAAGCTGATGGGCGTCAACACCGACCGCATCATCGTGATCGCGTTCGCCCTCGGTGCCGTCTTCGCCGCCGTCGGAGCGGTCGCCTACGGCCTGAAGTACGGCCAGATCGACTTCAAGATGGGCTTCCTGCTCGGTCTGAAGGCGTTCACCGCCGCCGTCCTCGGCGGCATCGGCAACATCTACGGCGCCATGATCGGTGGCATCGTCCTCGGTGTCGCGGAGACCCTGGCCACCGCGTACATCGCCGACATCCCCGGTATGGACAAGTTCGGCAGCAACGCCTGGGCCGACGTCTGGGCCTTCGTACTCCTCATCCTCGTGCTGCTGTTTAGGCCCCAGGGTCTGCTCGGCGAGCGCGTCGCGGACAGGGCGTGACAACGATGACCACACAGACCACCGCACCCGACGCCGCCGACGTCCCGGCGGCCGCCGCCCCCAAGGGCCTCATCGGTCTCTCCGAGCCGGTCGCCCGCACGCTCGCCACCGCCGGCGGCGTCGTCTCCATCCTGTCGACGTTCATGTCCTGGACCTGGACCTCGGAGTTCCCCGGTGACCTGACCGTCTACGGCTACCCGGGCGGCCTCCAGATCCTGGTGCTGATCGGCGGCCTGCTCACCACCCTGTTCTGCCTGGCGTCCTACGGCGTCAAGGGCCTCGGCTGGCTAACCCCGGCCGGCGCGGACGCGGCCATCAAGTTCGCGGCGCTCGCCACCTTCGCCACCGCCTGGTACACCGTCATCGCGATCAGCGACGAGCTCGGCGGCGTGGTCAACCTGGACCCGGGCGGCTATGTCGTGGCCGCGGGCAGCCTGGCCGCCCTCGTCGGCGCCCTGGCCCTGCCGTTCCAGCAGCCCGAGCCCGACCCCATCGATCCCGAGGACGGGTCCTGGGACCAGTTCAAGCACCGGGCCGGCCACCGCTGGGAGACCGTCAAGGCGGCCTTCTCCGGCGGCTCCGCGCGCCCCGTGCCCAAGCTGCCGGACTACCTCGAGATCCTGATCATCGTCGCGGTCCTCGCCATCGGCCTCACGGTCTTCACCTACGGCATCGGCACGCAGTACGACGAGCTGTTCATCGGCTTCCTGATCACCGCGGGCCTCGGCTTCGCCGCCGTCAACAAGGCCGGCCTGATCTCCCAGGCCTCGCAGATCACCGCGCGGCACAAGAACATCACCACCTGCGGCGCGTTCATCGCCGCCGCGATGTTCCCGTTCACCCAGACGGACGACCAGTACGCGACCCTCGGCGTCTACATCCTCATCTTCGCCACCGTCGCGCTCGGCCTGAACATCGTCGTCGGCCTCGCCGGTCTGCTCGACCTCGGTTACGTCGCCTTCCTCGGCGTCGGCGCCTACGCGGCGGCGCTGGTCTCGGGCTCCCCGAGCTCGCCGTTCCACGTGCACTGGCCGTTCTGGGCGGCCGCCCTGGTCGGCGCGGCGGCCTCGCTCACCTTCGGCGTCCTGATCGGCGCCCCGACCCTGCGGCTGCGCGGCGACTACCTCGCCATCGTGACGCTCGGCTTCGGTGAGATCTTCCGGATCACCGCCAACAACCTCGACGGCACCTCGGGCCCGGACATCACCAACGGCTCCAACGGCATCTCGTCGATCCCGAACCTGAACATCCTCGGCTTCGACTTCGGCGCCCAGCACACCATCCTCGGGTTCACCATCGGCCGGTTCGCCAACTACTTCTTCCTGATGCTGATCATCACCGCCATCGTGGTGCTGGTCTTCCGGCGGTCGGGCGACTCCCGCATCGGCCGTGCCTGGGTCGCCATCCGGGAGGACGAGACGGCCGCGCTCGCCATGGGCATCAACGGCTTCCGGGTCAAGCTCATCGCGTTCGCCGTCGGCGCGTCCCTCGCGGGCCTCGCGGGCACCGTGCAGGCGCACGTCACCTACACGGTGACGCCCGAGCAGTACCTCTTCGCCGGCCCGATCCCGCCCAACTCGGCGTTCCTGCTCGCGGCCGTCGTGCTCGGCGGCATGGGCACGATCAGCGGTCCGCTCATCGGCGCCTCGCTGCTCTTCCTCATCCCGAACAAGCTTCAGTTCCTCGGTGACTACCAGCTCTTCGCCTTCGGCGTGGCACTCATCCTGCTGATGCGCTTCCGTCCGGAGGGCATGATCCCCAACCGGCGCCGCCAGCTGGAGTTCCACGAGGACGCCGAGGCTCCCACAGTGCTCAGCAAGGCAGGGGCCTGACCACGATGACCACCGACACCACCACCCAGGGCGCCGCCGAGGGCGCCGTCGCCCCCGGCGAGACCGTGCTCGACGCCCGTGGCGTCACGATGCGCTTCGGTGGCCTGACCGCCGTACGCAATGTGGACCTGACCGTCAACAGCGGTGAGATCGTCGGTCTGATCGGCCCCAACGGCGCCGGCAAGACGACGTTCTTCAACTGCCTGACGGGTCTGTACGTGCCCACCGAGGGCGAGGTCCGCTTCCGCGGCGAGGTGCTGCCGCCGAAGTCCTTCAAGGTCACGGCCGCGGGCATCGCCCGGACGTTCCAGAACATCCGGCTGTTCGCCAACATGACGGTGCTGGAGAACGTCCTCGTGGGACGTCACACCCGCACCAAGGAGGGCTTCTGGTCGGCCATCCTGCGCGGCCCCGGCTTCCACCGCGCGGAGAAGGCCTCCCGCGAACGGGCGATGGAACTCCTGGAGTTCGTCGGCCTGGAGGCGAAGGCCGAGCACCTGGCCCGCAACCTGCCCTACGGCGAGCAGCGCAAGCTGGAGATCGCCCGCGCGCTGGCCAGCGAGCCGGGTCTGCTGCTCCTCGACGAGCCGACGGCCGGCATGAACCCGCAGGAGACGCGCGCCACCGAGGAACTCGTCTTCGCCATCCGCGACAAGGGCATCGCCGTCCTCGTCATCGAGCACGACATGCGGTTCATCTTCAACCTGTGCGACCGCGTGGCCGTCCTGGTGCAGGGCGAGAAGCTCATCGAGGGCGACAGCGCCACCGTCCAGGGCGACGAGCGCGTGGTCGCCGCCTACCTCGGCGAGCCCTTCGAGGGCGCACCGGGCGAGGAGGCCCCCGCGGCGGCTCCTGCGGAGGGCTCGCAGGCGGAGGCCGTGACCACGGAGGCCGCGGAGGCGTCCGCGGCCGCTGCCGCCGAGGCTCCGGAGGCGGAGCCCGTGGAGCCTTCGGAGCCGGAGGCTCAGGCCTCGGACGCCGAGACCTCGCAGGCGCAGGCCGACGAGGCTCCGGCCGAGGCGGAGGCCCCGGCCGACACCGTGACGGACGCCGTGCCCGGCAAGGAGAACGACCGATGACCGCACTGCTCGAAGTCGAGGACCTGCGCGTCGCCTACGGCAAGATCGAGGCCGTCAAGGGCATCTCGTTCAAGGTCGAGGCCGGCGAGGTCGTCACCCTGATCGGCACCAACGGCGCCGGCAAGACGACGACCCTGCGCACCCTCTCCGGCCTGCTCAAGCCGGTCGGCGGCCAGATCAAGTTCGACGGCAAGTCGCTGAAGAAGACCCCGGCGCACCAGATCGTGTCGCTGGGGCTCGCCCACTCCCCCGAGGGGCGGCACATCTTCCCGCGCATGACGATCGAGGACAACCTGCGCCTCGGCGCGTTCCTGCGCAACGACAAGCCGGGCATCGAGAAGGACATCCAGCGCGCCTACGACCTCTTCCCCATCCTGGGTGAGCGGCGCAAGCAGGCCGCGGGCACCCTCTCGGGCGGTGAGCAGCAGATGCTCGCCATGGGCCGCGCGCTCATGTCCCAGCCCAAGCTGCTGATGCTCGACGAGCCCTCCATGGGTCTGTCGCCGATCATGATGCAGAAGATCATGGCGACCATCGCCGAGCTGAAGTCCCAGGGCACGACGATCCTGCTGGTCGAGCAGAACGCCCAGGCGGCGCTCTCGCTCGCCGACCAGGGGCACGTCATGGAGGTCGGCTCCATCGTGCTGTCGGGCTCCGGCCAGGACCTGCTGCACGACGAGTCGGTGCGCAAGGCCTACCTGGGCGAGGACTGACACTCCCCGCCCGCAGCACGGCAACGGCCCGCGCCCCTGTTCCGGGGGCGCGGGCCTCGTCGTAGGACCGGCGGCTGTTCCTGGCTGCGGTGTCAGCCCTTGTCGCTCTTGGCGGCCGACTTCTTCTCCTCGCTGTCCTGGATCACGGCCTCGGCGACCTGCTGCATCGACATGCGGCGGTCCATCGAGGTCTTCTGGATCCAGCGGAACGCGGCCGGCTCGGTCAGGCCGTACTCCGTCTGGAGGACCGACTTGGCGCGGTCGACCAGCTTGCGGGTCTCCAGGCGCTGGGTGAGGTCGGCGACCTCGTTCTCCAGCTCCTTCAGCTCGGTGAACCGGGAGACCGCCATCTCGATGGCGGGCACCACGTCGCTCTTGCTGAACGGCTTGACCAGATACGCCATCGCGCCCGCGTCCCGGGCCCGCTCGACGAGGTCGCGCTGGGAGAACGCGGTGAGCATGAGCACCGGCGCGATGCGCTCCTCGGCGATCTTCTCGGCGGCCGAGATGCCGTCGAGCTTGGGCATCTTCACGTCGAGGATCACGAGGTCGGGGCGGTGCTCGCGGGCCAGTTCGATCGCCTGCTCGCCGTCGCCGGCCTCGCCGACGACCGAGTACCCCTCCTCCTCGAGCATCTCTTTGAGGTCGAGCCGGATCAGCGCCTCGTCCTCGGCGATGACGACACGGGTCGTCAGCGGAGGCACGTGCGACTTGTCGTCGTCGGGCACGTCTACGGGCTGGGGCGACTCGGGGGTCACAGGAGCTCTCCGTTCGGGGCAGGGGTGCTGCTCCCAAGAGCCTACCTAGCTACGGTATGGTGGACGCGCGGAGGGTCAGGGGAAACCTTGGATTCTGCGAGCCCCGGTAGCCCAATTGGCAGCAGGCAACGGATTCAAAACCCGTACAGTGTCGGTTCGAGTCCGACCCGGGGCACTTTTCCTTCGTTTCCAAGGTCGGCATATGCGCCGGTGGAATCGGATGGAATTCCGAATGACGCAAGGGCCCCTCGCCAGGGGCCCCTTTTTTACGTCCCCTCAGTTCGTCACTTCGGGCTGTCGTCCTCGCCGATGTGATGCACGCGGACCATGTTCGTCGCACCCGAGACACCGGGCGGGGAACCGGCCGTGATGACGACGACGTCGCCCTTCTGGCAACGGCCGTATTTCAGCAGCAGTTCGTCGACCTGGTCCACCATCGCGTCGGTGGAGTCGACCTGGGGACCGAGGAAGGTCTCCACCCCCCAGGTCAGGCTGAGCTGCGAACGGGTCGCCGGTTCCGGGGTGAACGCCAGCACCGGGATCGGCGAGCGATAGCGGGACAGCCGCCGCACGGTGTCCCCGGACTCGGTGAAGGCGACCAGGAACCGGGCACCGAGGAAGTCGCCCATCTCGGCGGCCGCCCGCGCGACCGCGCCGCCCTGGGTCCGGGGCTTGTTGCTCTCCGTCAGCGGCGGCAGGCCCTTGGCCAGCATGTCCTCCTCGGCCGCCGCCACGATCCTCGCCATCGTCCGTACGGTCTCGATGGCGTACTTGCCGACGCTGGTCTCGCCGGACAGCATCACCGCGTCCGCGCCGTCGAGCACGGCGTTGGCGACGTCGGAGGCCTCGGCCCGGGTCGGCCGCGAGTTCTCGATCATCGAGTCGAGCATCTGGGTGGCGACGATGGCCGGCTTGGCGTTGCGCTTGGCGAGCTTGACGGCCCGCTTCTGCACGATGGGCACCTGCTCCAGGGGCATCTCCACGCCCAGGTCGCCACGGGCCACCATGACGCCGTCGAACGCGGCGACGATGTCGTCGATCGCCTCCACCGCCTGCGGCTTCTCCACCTTGGCGATCACCGGGAGGCGGCGGCCCTCCTCGTCCATGATCCGGTGCACGGGCTCGATGTCCCGGCCGCTGCGCACGAAGGACAGCGCGATGACGTCGAAGCCGGCGCGCAGCGCCCAGCGCAGGTCGGCCTCGTCCTTCTCGGAGAGGGCGGGCACGGAGACCGCGACGCCGGGCAGGTTCAGGCCCTTGTGGTCGGAGACGAAGCCGCCCTCCACGACCGTGGTGCGGACCCGGGGGCCGTCGACCGCGGTGACCTCCAGGCACACCTTGCCGTCGTCGACGAGGACGCGCTCACCCGGAGTGACATCGCCCGCCAGGCCGGAGTACGTCGTTCCGCAGCCGTTGCGGTCGCCCTCCGCGCCCTCCTCGACGGTGATGGTGAAGGTGTCGCCCCGTTCAAGGAGTACGGGCCCTTCGGCGAAGTGGCCGAGCCGGATCTTCGGGCCTTGAAGGTCGGCAAGGGTGCCGACGCTGCGCCCGGTCTCGTCGGCGGCCTTGCGCACATGCCGGTAACGCTCTTCGTGCTCGGCGTAGCCGCCGTGGCTGAGGTTGAATCGGGCAACGTCCATTCCGGCCTCGACCAGGGCCTTGATCTGGTCGTATGCATCGGTGGCGGGGCCCAGAGTACAGACGATCTTTGCTCGGCGCATGATTCGAGCCTATGCCTTACCGGCGGGTAGAGAATTGGCCGCACATGACTACTCAACAACCGTTGGGTGAAGCACTCTTGACAACTGTTGAATTGTGCGGAGCCCCGCTCCGATGAGCATATTCATCCGGACGGGTTTTCGTCCGGGAACGGAATTCCGAGCCGCGGCGGCACCATCGTGAAGCGCGCGTTCACCGCGGCGTGCACGCGCTGTCGCTGCGGTTCGAGATCGAGGGGCGGGGCGGCCTCCTCCGCGCCGCCGCCCAGGCTCATGGAGCGCATCCGGCCGCCGGACGGCGCCGGCCGGCCGCCGTACTCCGCGCCGATGTCCGCGAGCTCGACGAGCGCGGCGAGCGAGGTGCCGAGCGCCTGCGCGTACTCCGTGGCCCGCTGGACGGCGTCCCGCACGGCCTGGCGGCGGGCCCGGCCGTGCACGGGCGAGTCGGGGCGCAGCGCCCACCACGGGCCCTCGACCGCGGTGAGCTCCGAGTCGGCGAGCCGGGTGGTGAGTTCGCCGAGGACGGTGAAGTCGGTGAGCTCGGCGGAGAGCTGCACGCTGCCCTGGTAGGTGCGGACCTTCTCGCCCCGGCCGCGCGCGCCGAGCACCGGGGTGAGGGAGAAGCGGCCGGTCTCCAGGCGCTCGACGGCGTCGCCGTAGGACTTGACGAGGTCGAGGACGGTCGCGTTGCGCCGGGTGAGGTCGTCCAGGGCGGCGCGGCGGTCCTTGCCGCGGGCGGCGACCGTGATGCCGATCCGGGCGATCTCCGGGTCGACCTCCAGGCGGGCCTCGCCGCGGACGGCGACGCGCGGGGCGTCCGGGGTGCCGTGCGGACCGTTGGGCGTCTGCGGTTCGTCCAGGCTCATGTGCCCACTCTGTCATGGACCACGGCCGCGGACCGGGCGGCCGTCGCCTGCCGGGCCTGCGGGATGCGCGGCTCCGGGTCGAGTCCGAAGGTGGTGAAGGCGGTGCGCGACGGCAGCGGGTAGATCCCCTTGCCGGTCAGGGTGTTGAGGATGGTGGCGCTGCGGACGGCGGCGAGGCCGAGGTCGGGGGCGCCGACGCCGTGGCTGTGCCGTTCGGCGTTCTGGACGAAGACGGAGCCGGTGACGGACGGGTCGAGGACGAGTCTGAACTGCTCGTCGATGCGCGGCCGTTCGGAGGCGTCGCGGCGCAGATAGGGGTCGAGTCCGGCGAGGATGCGGTCGAGCGGGCGCTCGCGGTAACCGGTGGCGAGGACGACGGCGTCGGTCGTCAGCCGCGAGCGGCTGCCCTGCTGGAGGTGTTCCAGGTGCAGTTCGAGCTTGGTGGTGGACAGGCGGCCCGCCGTGCGGACGCGGACGCCCGGGGTGAGGACGGCGTCCGGCCAGCCGCCGTGCACGGTGCGCCGGTACAGCTCGTCGTGGATGGCGGCGGCGGTGTCCGCGGCGATGCCCTTGTGCAGCTGCCACTGGTCGGCGAGGAGCCGGTCGCGCACGGGTTCGGCGAGCGCGTGGAAGTAGCGCGTGTAGTCGGGGGTGAAGTGCTCCAGGCCGAGCTTGGAGTACTCCATGGGCGCGAACGCCTCGGTGCGGCCGATCCAGTGCAGGCGCTCGTGGCCCGGAGGGCGGTGGCGCAGCAGGTCGAGGAAGACCTCGGCGCCGGACTGTCCGGAGCCGACGACGGTGACGTGTCCGGCGGCGAGGAAGGCGTCGCGGTGCGCGAGGTAGTCGGCGGCGTGCACGACGCGGACGCCGGGGGCGTCGACGAGCGGCCGCAGCGGGTCCGGCACGTGGGGGGCGGTGCCGAGGCCGAGCACGACGTTCCTGGTGTACGTCCGGCCGGGGGTGCCGGGCCGGCCGTCGGCGGCGGGGCGGGTGAAGTCGACCTCGAACAGGTCGCGTTCGGGGTTCCAGCGGACGGCGTCGACCTGGTGGGAGAAGTGCAGTCCGGGGAGGTTCTCGCAGACCCAGCGGCAGTAGGCGTCGTACTCGGTGCGCTGGATGTGGAAGCGCTCGGCGAAGTAGAAGGGGAAGAGGCGGTCGCGGGCCCTGAGATGGCTGAGGAAGGACCAGGGGCTCGACGGGTCGGCGAGCGTCACCAGGTCGGCGAGGAAGGGCACTTGGACGGTGGCGCCGTCGAGCAGCAGGCCGGGGTGCCAGGAGAAGGCGGGGCGCTGCTCGTAGAAGACGGCGTCGAGTTCGGCGAGCGGCTGGGCGAGCGCGGCGAGCGAGAGGTTGCACGGGCCGATGCCGATGCCGACCAGGTCGCGGGGGGTCGCGGGCTCGGGGCGCGGGGAGTGGGGTGCGGTGCTCATGCGCGGGGGTGTCCTTCCACGGCGTCTGCGGCGAGTTCGAGGAGTGCGGCCGACTCCTCGGGCCGGATGTGGGGGTTGAGAAGGGTGGCCTTGAGCCAGAGGCGGCCGTCGAGCCGGGCCCGGCCGAGGACGGCGCGGCCGCCGGTCAGCAGCGTGCGGCGGACGGCGGCGACGGTGTCGTCGTCGGCGTCCGCGGGCCGGAACAGCACGGTGCTGATCGTGGGCTGGTCGTAGAGGTCGAAGCGCGGGTCGTTCTCGACGCGGCGGGCGAACTCCCGTGCGTGGGCGCAGACCTGGTCGACGAGCGCGCCGAGTCCCCGACGGCCGAGGGTCTTCAGGGTGACGGCGGTCTTGAGGACGTCGGGGCGGCGGCTGGTGCGCAGGGAGCGGCCGAGGAGGTCGGGCAGGCCCGCCTCGGTGTCGTCGTCGGCGTTGAGGTAGTCGGCGCGCTGGTGCAGTACGGCGAGGTCGCGGCCGTCGCGCACGGCGAGGAGGCCCGCGGCGACCGGCTGCCAACCGAGCTTGTGCAGGTCGAGGGTGACGGAGTGGGCGGCCTCGATGCCGGTGAGCAGGGCGCGGTGGCGGTCGCTGAACACGAGGGGGCCGCCGTAGGCCGCGTCGACGTGCAGCCGGGCGCCGTGCGCGGCGCACAGGCGGACGATCTCGGGCAGCGGGTCGACGAGGCCCGCGTCGGTGGTGCCGGCGGTGGCGGCGACCAGCAGCGGGCCGGTGAGGTCGGTGAGGGCGTCGTCGAGGGCGGCCGGGTCGAGGGTGCCGGCGGGCGCCGGGACGACGACGGGGTCGGGCAGGCCGAGCAGCCAGGCGGCGCGGGGCAGCGAGTGGTGCGCGTTGGCCCCGCAGACCAGCCGCACGCTGCCGCCGTGGGCCTCGCGGGCCAGCAGCAGGGCGAGCTGGTTGGACTCGGTGCCGCCGGTGGTGACGACGGCGTCGGCGCCCGCGGCGGGCCGGTGGATCTCGGCGGCGAGCGCGCGGGTGACCAGCGCCTCCAGCTCGGACGCCGCGGGGGCCTGGTCCCAGGAGTCGAGGGACGGGTTGAGGACGCTCGCGGCGAGGTCGGCGGCGGTGGCGACGGCGAGCGGCGGGCAGTGCAGATGGGCGGCGCAGAGCGGGTCGGCGGGGTCGGCGGCGCCCTCGGCGAGGGCGCGCACGAGCGTGCGCAGGGCGTCCGGGTCGCCCTTGTCGGGCAGTACGTCGCCCACGGCCGCCCGCACCCGCCCGGCGACCGCCTCCGGTCCGCCGGCGGGCAGCGGCCCGCCCCGCGCGCGTGCGCCGTCGTCCAGCGCCCCGAGAACGGTCTCCAGCAGCGGCCGCAGGGCCCCGGGGCCGTCCGCACCCGAGGCGAGAGCCGGCACGCCCATGCACACCTCCGAGTCCGGAACCGGCCACCACGGCGTCCCAGAACAAGGACACCTGTTCCCCCGAAGAACCCAACGACCGAGACCCGTACGGAGGTACTCCCGTTCGGGGTAATCGGGAAATCGTGCCGGGTGGCGGGGGCCGGTGTGGCTGGCCCGGGGTGCCGGGTGCGGGGGGCCGGGTGGTGCGTGCCGGAGGGCCCTTCGCCCGTACGGCGACGGCGCCACCCCGGGTGCGGGATGGCGCCGTGGAGAGCCGGTGACGTCCTGGTGCGCTGTACGTCCAGGTGCCCTTCTACGTCCTGGTGGCTAGGCCTCGCGGACGCGCAACGCGCGGGCGAGGTCGTCGAGCTGGTCGACGAGCTTGCGGCGCAGGGCCGGGATGGGGTCGGCGTCCTGGAGGGTCCGTTCGCCGAGGCGGAGGGTCTCGGGGGCGACCGCGTGGGCGGGGAAGGCGTACCGGCCGGCGGCGTCCGCGATGGCGGGGCCGCGGCGGGCGGCCACGGCGACCGCGTCGTCGTAGTAGCGGGCGACGTACTCCCGCACCAGCTCCGCCTGTTCGGGCTGCCAGAAGCCCTGCGCGGTCGCGGTGAACAGATAGTTGGAGAGGTCGTCGGAGGCGAACATGGAGTCCCAGGCGCGCCGCTTGGTCTCCGGGTCGGGCAGGGCGGCGCGGCAACGGGCGGCGCCCTCCTGGCCGGTCGCGCTCGGGTCCTGGGCCAGCTCGGCGGCGATCGCGGCCTCGTCGGTGGCGCCGAGCACGGCGAGCCGGCCGAGGATGCGCCAGCGCAGTTCGGGGTCGAGCTCCGGGCCGCCCGGCACGGTGCCGTCGGTGAGCCACGCGGCGATGGTGTCGGGGTGCGCGGCGACGTCGATGAAGTGGCGTACGGCGATCAGCCGCAGGCCGGGGTTGTCGCCGTCCTCGGTGCGCCGGATCAGGTCGCGGCAGAGCGAGGTCAGGGTGGCGAGCGCGGCCGGCCGGTCCTCGGCGCCCAGGTAGCGGCCGGCGACATGGGTGGCGGCGAAGGCGAGCACGCCCTGGACGAGGGCGAGGTCGGTCTCGTACGGCAGGTGGGCGCGGGCGGCGTCCAGGTAGGCGGCGGGCGGCAGTTCGCCGTCGCGGACGGCGTCCCGCAGCGCGTTCCACACGACCGCGCGGGTGAGGGCGTCGGGCAGACCGGACAGCGAGGTGCGGACGGTGTCGAAGGACTGCTCGTCGAAGCGGACCTTGGCGTAGGTCAGGTCGCCGTCGTTGAGCAGCAGCAGCGCGGGGCGCTTGCCGATCGGCAGCGGGGCGGACTGCGGCACGTCGACGTCGAGCCGCTCGCGCAGCACCAGGCGGCGCCCGCCCGGGCCGTCCAGGTCGTACAGGCCGACGGCGATGCGGTGCGGGCGGCTGCCCGCGCGCTCCACGGTCAGCGTGTGGCCGCCCTCGGGGCCGGCGGCGATGCGCGGGGTGAGGGTGTCGACGCCGGTGGTGCGCAGCCAGGTGTCGGCCCAGGCGTGCACGTCGCGCTCGGTGGCCCCGGCGAGGGAGTCGATGAAGTCGGCGAGCGTGGCGTTGCCGAAGCGGTGCCGGGCGAAGTGCGTGTTGATGCCGGCCAGGAAGTCCTTCTCGCCGAGCCAGGCGACGAGCTGGCGCAGCGCGGAGGCGCCCTTGGCGTAGGAGATCCCGTCGAAGTTGAGCAGCGCGGAGGCGGTGTCGTCGACGGCCTCGGGGGCGACGGGGTGGGTGGAGGGGCGCTGGTCGGCGTCGTACCCCCACGACTTGCGGGCCACCCCGAAGTCGACCCAGGTGTCGGTGAAGCGGGTCGCCTCGATGAGGGTCTGGTAGCCCATGTACTCGGCGAACGACTCGTTCAGCCAGATGTCGTCCCACCACTTGAGGGTGACGAGGTCGCCGAACCACATGTGGGCCATCTCGTGCGCGACGACCATGGCGCGGACCTGGCGCTCGGTGTCGGTGACCGCGGAGCGGTAGACGAACTCGTCGCGGAAGGTGACCAGGCCCGGGTTCTCCATGGCGCCGGCGTTGAACTCGGGGACGAACGCCTGGTCGTAGGAGTCGAAGGGGTACGGCTCCTCGAACTTCTCGTGGTAGCGGTCGAAGCACGCGCGCGTGATGTCGAAGAGTTCGTCGGCGTCGGCGTCGAGGTAGGGGGCGAGGGAGCGGCGGCAGTGCAGGCCGAAGGGCAGGCCGCGGTGCTCGGTGCGCACGGAGTGCCAGGGGCCGGCGGCGACGGCGACCAGGTAGGTGGAGATCAGCGGCGTGGCCGCGGCCTGCCAGCGGCCCTCGCCCAGGTCCTCGGTGATGCCGTTGGACAGCACGGACCAGCCGTCGGGGGCGGTGACGGTCAGCTCGAAGACGGACTTGAGGTCGGGCTGGTCGAAGGCGGCGAAGACGCGCTGGACGTCCTCCATGAACAGCTGGGTGTAGACGTACGCCTCGCCGTCGGTGGGGTCGGTGAAGCGGTGCATGCCCTCACCGGTGCGCGAGTAGCGCATGGCGGCGTCCACGTGCAGCTCGTGCTCGCCCGCGGTGAGGTTCGTCAGCGGCAGCCGGTTGCCGTCCAGCGTCGTGATGTCGAGCGGCTGTCCGTCGAGGGTGGCGGAGCGCAGTTCGGCGGGGCGCAGCTCCACGAACGTGTCCGCGTCCGTACGCGCGCTGAACCGGATCACGGTGCGCGAGTCGAAGGTCTCGTCGCCGGTGGTCAGATCGAGGGCGATCGTGTACCGGTGGACGTCGAGGAGCTGTGCACGGGTCTGCGCTTCGTTGCGCGTCAGTACGGACATGAACGACATGCTGCCTGATGACACCGACAACGCACAGAGGAGGTCCGTTACGCGCCTTATGTCCGCGCCCCGCGTCCGCGCCTCACGTCCGCTCGCGCGCCGGCGCCGCCCGGGTGACCTGCCGCGGAGGCGGAACCCCGGCGTCCGGCGGGGTGAGCGCCGGGTGCCGGTGGGGCTGCACGCGCGCGGGACCGTCCTCGACCAGCTCACGGATCGCGTCGCCGCAGCCGTCCGCGCCGCCCTTCGCGACCAGCTCGCGGAGCGCGCGGAGCTCCGCCTCCAGGGCGAGCCGGTGCTGATGGGCGTCGTAGAGGTAGCGGATCTTGGTGCGCAGGGCCCAGGGGTCGACCGGCTTGGGCAGCAGGTCGGCGACGCCGAGCGCGAACGCGGCGGAGATGAGGTCGTGGTCGGCGCCGAAACCGGTGAGCAGGACGACCGGTATGTGCTGCGTCTGCTCCAGCCGGCGCAGATAGCGCACCACGTCCAGCCCGTCGGCCCCCGGCAGCCGCACGTCCAGCAGCAGGAGGCCGACCCGGCCGCGCAGCACCTGCTTGAGGGCCTCGTCGCCGCTGGTGGCACGGCCGAGCCGGTAGCCGAGCGGGGACAGGGCGCTCTCCAGGGCGTAGAGCGTGTCCTGGTGGTCGTCGACGATGAGGATCTGGTCGTCCGCTGGCATGGCCTGACGTCCCTCCCGCGGTGGGACCACCAGCTTACGTCCGGACCCTGACAGTCAGTGCTCACCGGCTGACGATGAGTGCACGGTTCAGGACATCCGGCGCCGGGCCCGCCGTCCGGCCCGCCGCGCGTCGGGCGAGGTCAGCCGGTGACGGGCCGCTCGCCGCCGACGGTGCTCTCGGCGATCCGCTCGTGGTGCCGGATGACCTCGGCGATGATGAAATTCAGGAACTTCTCAGCGAAGGCCGGGTCGAGCTTGGCGCTCTCGGCGAGGGCGCGCAGCCGCTCGATCTGCCGGGCCTCGCGGGCCTGGTCGGCGGGCGGCAGCTGGTGCGCGGCCTTGAGATGGCCGACCTGCTGCGTGCACTTGAAGCGTTCGGCGAGCATGTGGACGACGGCCGCGTCGATGTTGTCGATGCTGTCGCGCAGTCGCGCCAGCTCCTCGAGGACGAGCGGGTCGACGGGGCCGACGTCACCGGTGCCGGTGTTGCTGGTGGTCATGGGCGCCCACCCTATGCGCTGGGCGGCGCCCCGATCATCGCCGGGGCCGCCCGCGCGGGGCGGGAACTCGCGGCCGGGGGCAGGCGTTTTGTTCACGTCCGCCTACAGTGGGATGGAGTTCAGGGCGTCTTTGGGGGTACGGACGTGGCGAACGACGGGCCGGTCGTGCACGGCTACCCACATCTGGAGACGGTGCGGGCCGCCGTCACCGCCCTCTACAAGCGGCTGACGCAGCCCACCGTGCGGACCTTCTCGACCAGCGTGGCCCCGGCCGACGTGGCCTTCTGCGACACCGACGACCTGCATCTGGGGGCGCAGCGGGTGGCCCGGGAGATCGTGCGGCACTTCCGGCTGCCGGACGCCCGGCTGATCGTCAGCTTCCGCGAGATGACCCACGCCGCGAACGTCGAACTCACCTCGGGGCCCGAGTACTTCGTCGAGCTGAACGACCGGTTCCGCACCCATCGCCGGGACATCGGCGCGGCGCTGGCCCACGAGGTGATGCACGTCTACCTGCACCGGCTGGATCTCTCCTTCCCCACGACCGCGCAGAACGAGATCCTGACCGACACGGCGACGACGTATCTGGGCGCGGGCTGGCTGCTGCTCGACGCCTACCGGGAGGACCAGGCGTCCTCGCAGAAGCTCGGCTATCTCACGCCGGAGGAGTTCGGGTACGTGCTCGCCAAGCGGGCGCTGGCCTTCGACGAGGACCCGTCGATCTGGTTCACCAGCCCGCAGGCGTACACGGCGTACGAGAAGGGGCTGGCGCTGGCCCGGCGGGACGAGCAGCAGCCGCCGCTGACGGCGGCCGGCTGGGCGGGCCGCCGCCGCTACGCGCGCGATCGGCGCCACGCCCAGGACCACGGCACGGCGCCGGCGGACGTCCCGTACGCCTTCACGCCCGCGACGCCGGGCCCCCTGCGGGTGTCCTTCCCGTGCCCCACCTGCCACCAGCGCATCCGCGTGCCGGTCCGGGGGCGGGTGCGGGCGCGGTGCGGGCTGTGCGGGACGGTCCTGGAATGCGACACGTGACGCCTCCGGCGGGGGTGCGTGTGATCGTGCGGGTCCCTCGTGGCCGTTCGCGCAGTTCCCCGCGCCCCTGAGGGGCGCGGGGAACTGCGCGAACGGCCCCCACCGGCCCGCACGGCGACACAGACGGGGGTGTCAGCTGCCGTAGACGCGGCCCGGGGCCTCTGCGTGGGACAGGAGTTCCCGAACCGCCGGCCCCACCTCGGCAGAGGTCCAGCGGGAGGTGCGGTCGGCCGTGGGGCCGGCCCGCCAGCCCTCCATGACCGTGATCCGGCCGCCCTCCGTCTCGAAGACGCGCCCGCTCACGCCCGCGCTCGCGGCGGAGCCGAGCCAGACCACGAGCGGGGAGACGTTCTCCGGGGCCATCGCGTCGAAGCCGGAGGCGGGCGCGGCCATGGTCTCGGCGAAGGTCCGCTCGGTCATCCGGGTGCGGGCGGCCGGGGCGATCGCGTTGACCTGGACGCCGTACCGCGCCAGTTCGGCGGCGGCGACCAGGGTCAGCCCCACGATCCCCGCCTTCGCGGCGCTGTAGTTGCCCTGCCCGACCGACCCCAGCAGTCCGGCGCCGCTGCCGGTGTTGACGATCCGGGCGTCCGGGGCGCGCCCCGCCCTGGCCTCGGCGCGCCAGTGCGCGGCGGCGTGCTTCAGCGGCAGGAAATGGCCCGTCAGATGCACCCGCAGCACCGCGTCCCAGTCGTCCTCGCCGAGGTTGACGAGCATCCGGTCGCGCAGGAACCCGGCGTTGTTGACGAGCGTGTCGAGCCCGCCGTACGCCTCCACGGCCGTCCGCACCAGGGAGCGGGCGCCCTCGGTGGTGGCGATGTCGCCGCCGTGCGCGACCGCCTCGCCGCCCGCCGCGCGGATCTCCTCGGCGACCTGGGCGGCCGGGCAGCCGGGGCCGGGGGTGCCGTCGAGGCCGACGCCGAGGTCGTTGACGACGACGCGCGCGCCCTCGGCGGCGAAGGCGAGGGCATGGGCCCGGCCCAGCCCGCGCCCGGCCCCCGTCACCACGACGACCCGGCCCTCACAACTGCGGTCCATCTCAACTCCTCTGCGGGTGGTTCACGGGGGATGCGGACAGGAACGCCGGACGTTCCCCGCCGCCGTGGAGCAGGAGGCTCGCGCCGCTGATGTAGGCGGCTTCGGCCGAGGCGAGGAAGACGGCCGCGGCGCCGATGTCGGCGGGTTCGGCGAGGCGGCCGAGGGGGACCGTCCGCGCGACGGCCGCGACACCGCTCTCGTCGCCGTAGTGCGCGGCGGCGCGTTCGGTGCGGACCATGCCGACGACGAGCGTGTTGACGCGGACGTCCGGCGCCCACTCCACCGCCATCGTGCGGGCGAGGTTCTCCAGTCCGGCCTTGGCCGCGCCGTACGCCGCCGTGCCGGGCGAGGGGCGGCTGCCACTCACGCTGCCGATCATCACGACGCTGCCCCGGGCCCGCTTCAGCAGCGGATACGCGGCGAGGGAGGCGGTCAGCGGGGCGAGCAGGTTCAGCTCGACGACCCGGGCGTGCCGCTCCGCGTCCCCCTCGGCCAGCGGCCGGTACGGCCCCCCGCCCGCGTTGTTGACGAGCACGTCGAGCCGTGGCAGGGCGCCGAAGAAGGCGTCCACGTCGGCCCGGACGCGCAGATCGAGGGGCGCGAACTCCACGCCGGGAAGCGGCTGCTCAGGTGGCCTGCGGGCGCAGACGAGCACCCGCGCGCCGGTCTCCGCGAAGGCCCGCGCGATGCCCGCGCCGACCCCCCGGGTGCCGCCGGTGACGAGCACGGTCCGGCCGCCCGGCCGCGGTGCGTGCGAGTTGTCCACAGGCCCTCCCGCTGCGATCCGGCTGCTGCTAGCTTCGAGTCACACCTAACAAACGTTTGGTGGAAAGGAAGCCGAGTGCGAAGGTAGCTGATGCGCCCATGGGTGTCTCCACCTCGGCCCCGGAAAAGGGGATTTCCGTCGTCACGGTCGACTTCCCGCCGGTGAACGCGCTGCCGGTGCGCGGCTGGTTCGCCCTGG
The DNA here is from genome assembly GCF_000974985.2 of Streptomyces mangrovisoli. Taxonomy (GTDB): domain Bacteria; phylum Actinomycetota; class Actinomycetes; order Streptomycetales; family Streptomycetaceae; genus Streptomyces; species Streptomyces mangrovisoli. The sequence continues at coordinate 102,861 of NZ_LAVA02000010.1, forward strand.
CCGACGCCGTGCGGGCGGCGGGCCGCGACCCGGACGTCCGGTGCGTGCTGCTGGCGGCGGAGGGCCGCGGGTTCAACGCGGGCGTGGACATCAAGGAGATACAGGCGGGCGGTCAGCAGGCGCTGATCGGCGCCAACCACGGCTGCGCGGCGGCGTTCGCCGCGGTGTACGAGTGCGAGACGCCGGTCGTGGCGGCGGTGCAGGGGTTCTGCCTGGGCGGCGGGATCGGCCTGGTGGGCAACGCGGACGCGATCGTGGCGAGTGACGACGCCCGCTTCGGGCTGCCCGAGCTGGACCGGGGCGCGCTCGGCGCGGCGACGCATCTGGCCCGGCTGGTGCCGCAGCACCTGATGCGCGCCCTGTACTACACGGCGCGCACGGCGACCGCGGCCGAGTTGCACGCGCACGGATCGGTGTGGCGGGTGGCACCGCGCGCCGGGCTGCGGGCGGCGGCGCTGGAGCTGGCGCGGGAGATCGCCGCGAAGGACGGGCGGCTGCTGCGCATGGCCAAGGCGGCGATCAACGGCATCGATCCGGTCGACGTCCGCCGCAGCTACCGCTTCGAGCAGGGCTTCACCTTCGAGGCGAACCTCAGCGGACTCGCCGACCGGGTCCGCGACACGTTCGGCAAGCACGACACGTCCGGGGAGCACAGCGAGCAGGACACGTCCGGGAAGCACGACACGTCCGGAGAGCACGTCACGTTCGGGAAGGAGGGCGGATAGATGGCCGACAAGACGATGACCGCCGACGAGGCCGTCTCCCGGCTGGAGAGCGGGATGACCCTCGGCATCGGCGGCTGGGGCTCCCGGCGCAAGCCGATGGCACTGGTCAGAGCGGTGCTCCGGGCCGGGATCGGTGATCTCACCGTGGTGTCGTGCGGCGGCCCGGACGTCGGGATGCTCGCCGCCGCGGGCCGGGTGCGCCGACTGGTCGCCGCGTTCGTCACCCTCGACTCCGTCCCCCTGGAGCCGCACTACCGGGCGGCGCGGGAGAGCGGGGCGCTGGAGCTGACGGAACTCGACGAGGCGATGTTCCTGTGGGGGCTGCGCGCGGCCGCGCACCGGCTGCCGTTCCTGCCGGTCCGGGCGGGGATCGGCTCGGACGTCATGCGGGTCAACCCCGGCCTGCGCACGGTCACTTCGCCCTACGACGACGGAGAGACGTTCGTCGCCGTGCCCGCCCTGCGGCTGGACGCGGCCCTGGTCCACGTCAACCGCGCGGACCGGCAGGGCAACGGGCAGTACCTGGGCCCGGACCCGTACTTCGACGACCTGTTCTGCGCGGCGGCAAAGGCGGCGTACGTCTCGTGCGAACGGATCGTGGACACGGCGGAGCTGACCAAGGCGGCCGCCCCGCAGACCCTGCTCGTCGGACGGCACACGGTGACCGGGGTGGTGGAGGCGCCGAACGGCGCGCACTTCACGTCCTGCGCCCCGGACTACGGCCGGGACGAGCCGTTCCAGCGGGAGTACGCGTCGACGCCCTGGCCCCAATTCGCGCAGCGGTTCCTGGGCGGCGACGAACAGGCCTACCGCGCGGCCGTCCGCGCCTGGCAGGAGGAGCGGTCGTGAACGATCTGAACGGGCCTCCGCCCCCGCCCCCGCCCGCTCCGCCGACGCGCGCCGAGTACTGCGTGATCGCGTGCGCCGAGACCTGGCGGGGCGCGGGCGAGATCCTGGCGAGCCCCATGGGGCTGATCCCCTCCCTCGGCGCCCGGCTGGCCCGGCTGACGTTCGCGCCGGACCTGCTGCTGACCGACGGCGAGGCGCTGCTGGTGGGCGCCGACGGCACGACGGAGGGCTGGCTGCCGTACCGCAGGCATCTGGATCTGGTCACCGGCGGGCGGCGGCACGTGATGATGGGGGCGAGCCAGCTCGACCGGTTCGGCAACCAGAACATCTCCTGCGTCGGCGACTGGGAAAGACCGCGCAGGCAGCTGCTCGGGGTGCGCGGGGCGCCGGTCAACACCCTCAACAATCCGACCAGTTACTGGGTCCCCCGGCACTCCCGGCGGGTGTTCGTGGAGCGCGTCGACATGGTGTGCGGGGTGGGGTACGACCGGGCGGCGGCCCATCCGGGCGCGGCACGCTTCCACCGGATCGCGCGGGTCGTCTCCGACCTCGGCGTGTTCGACTTCGCCACACCCGACCGCTCGATGCGGCTGGCCTCGCTGCATCCGGGGGTCGACGTCGAACAGGTCTTGGCGGCCACCGGGTTCGCGCCGGCCGTGCCGGACGAGGTGCCCACGACCCGGGAGCCGACCGGCGCGGAGCTGCGGCTGATCCGCGAGGTCCTGGACCCGGGCGGCACCCGCGCCCGGGAGGTCCCCGAGCCCGGCCCGGCGACGGGGGCGGCGGCCGGGACGGGGACGGCGGCGGCGGGAACGGGGCCGGCGGCAGCGGGAACGGGGGCGGGGGCCTGATGGAGACCGCGCTGACCCGGCTGACCGGGGTGCGCCATCCGATCGTGCAGGCGGGCATGGGCTGGGTGGCGGGCCCCCGGCTGGTCTCGGCGGCGGCGAACGCGGGCGCGCTCGGCGTCCTCGCCTCGGCGACGATGACACCGGACCGGCTGCGCGCGGCGATACGCGAGGTCGCGGCGCGGACCGCGGCGCCCTTCGGGGTCAATCTGCGGGCCGACGCGTCGGACGCCGTCGAGCGGGCCGAGATCCTGATCGAGGAGGGCGTGCGGGTGGCGTCCTTCGCGCTCGCCCCCTCGGCCGCGCTGATCGGCCGGCTCAAGGAGGCGGGGGTGGTGGTCGTCCCCTCGGTCGGGGCGCGACGGCACGCGGAGAAGGTCGCCGCGTGGGGCGCGGACGCGGTGATCGTGCAGGGCGGGGAGGGCGGCGGACACACCGGCCCGGTCGCGACGAGCGTGCTGCTGCCGCAGGTGGTCGACGCGGTGCGGATACCCGTCGTGGCCGCGGGCGGGTTCTTCGACGGGCGCGGGCTGGTGGCGGCGCTGGCGTACGGCGCGGCGGGCGTCGCGATGGGCACGCGGTTCCTGCTGACGTCGGACTCGGCGGTGCCGGAGGCCGTGAAGGCGCGCTATCTGGCGGCGACGGTGCACGACGTCACCGTCACCACGGCGGTGGACGGCCTGCCGCACCGGATGCTGCGCAGCGATCTGGTGGCCGCGCTGGAGCGGTCCGGACCGGCGCGGTCGCTGCTGCGGGCCGTGCGCCACGCGGTGGCCTTCCGCCGGGTCTCCGGGATCGGCGGGATGCGGCTGGTGCGTGACGGGCTCGCCCTGAAGCGCGCGAAGGAACTGACCTGGAGCCAGGTGCTGCTGGCCGCGAACACCCCCATGCTGCTGAAGTCGGCAATGGTGGACGGGCGTACGGACGCGGGGGTGATGGCCGCGGGGCAGGTGGCGGGGGTGATCACGGACCTGCCGTCGTGCGCGGATCTGGTGGCCCGGGTGATGGCGGAGGCGGAGGCGACCCTGGCGGCGCTGACCGCCCCCTTGCCGGCACCCGCGCCCGCCTCGGCTCCCTCACCCACCTCCGCCCCGGCTCCCGCACCCACGCCCGCCTCGGCCTCCGCCCCCGCCCCCGACCCCCAGGCCGGCTGAGCGGCCCGTCCCTCAGAGCCGTTCGATGATCGTCACGTTGGCCTGGCCGCCGCCCTCGCACATGGTCTGGAGGCCGTAGCGGCCGCCGGTGCGCTCCAGTTCGTGCAGGAGGGTGGTCATGAGGCGGGCGCCGGTCGCGCCGAGGGGGTGGCCGAGGGCGATCGCGCCGCCGTTGACGTTGATCCTCTCCGGGTCGGCGCCGGTCTCCTTCAGCCAGGCGAGGACGACCGGCGCGAACGCCTCGTTGATCTCGACGAGGTCGAGGTCGCCGATGGTCAGCCCGGTCTTCTTCAGGGCGTGCGCGGTGGCCGGGATCGGCGCGGTGAGCATCCGGATGGGGTCCTCGCCGCGCACCGAGAGGTGGTGCACGCGGGCGCGCGGGCGCAGGCCGTGCTCGCGCACCGCCCGCTCGGAGGCCAGCAGCAGCGCGGCCGCGCCGTCCGAGACCTGCGAGGAGGTGGCCGCGGTGACGGAGCCGCCGTCCACGACCGGCTTCAGCGCGGCCATCTTCTCCGGGGAGGTGTCCCGGCGCGGCCCCTCGTCGGCCACGACGTCGCCGTAGGCCGTGATCTCCCGGTCGAAGCGGCCCTCGTCGGCGGCGCGCACCGCCCGCCGGTGCGAGCGCAGCGCGAACTCCTCCTGGTCGGCCCGGGTGATGCCCCACTTCGCGGCGATCATCTCGGCGCCGGCGAACTGGTTGACGGGCAGGTTGCCGTAGCGGGCCCGCCAGCCCTCGCTGCCCGCGAAGGGGCCCTGGGTGAGGCCGAGCGGCTCGGCGGCCTGGCGGGTGGCGAAGGCGATGGGGATCATCGTCATGTTCTGCACGCCTCCGGCGACGACGACGTCCTGGGTGCCGGAGAGCACGCCCTGCGCGGCGAAGTGCACGGCCTGCTGCGAGGATCCGCACTGCCGGTCGACGGTGACGCCCGGCACCTCCTCGGGCAGCCCGGCGGCCAGCCAGCAGGTGCGGGCGATGTCCCCGGCCTGTGGGCCCACGGCGTCCAGGCAGCCGAAGACGACGTCCTCGACGGCGGCCGGGTCCACCCCGGCCCGCGCGACGAGTTCCTTCAGCACATGGGCGCCGAGGTCGGCGGGGTGGACCGCGCCGAGCCCTCCCCCGCGCCGCCCCACGGGCGTACGGACCGCTTCGACGATGTAGGCCTCGGCCGGCATGGCGACTCCTCGCTGGGACGAGTGGAAGAACGGCTCAGGTGCGTACGGCGATCCCGTCCAGCACCATCGACAGGTACTGCCGGGCGATCTCCTCGGGGCTGTGCTGTCCGCCGGGCCGGTACCAGGACGCGGCGACCCAGACGGTGTCGCGCACGAACCGGTAGGTGAGCCGGACGTCGAGGTCGGCGCGGAAGACCCGGGCCGCGACCCCGCGCTCCAGCGTCGACAGCCACGCGGTCTCGAACTTGCGCTGGGACGCGGCGAGGAAGGTGAAGCGCTCCTGCGCGGCCAGCTGCCTGCTCTCCTTCTGGTAGATCGCGACGGCGGCGCGGTGCCGGTCGATCTCCCGGAACGACTCGGTGACCAGGGCCTCCAGCGTCTCGCGGGGTCCCAGCTCGGCGCCCAGGACGGTGTCGTAGCCGTCCCAGAGCTCGTCGAGGAAGCCGCGCAGGATCTCCTCCAGCATCGACTCCTTGGAGTCGAAGTGGTAGTAGAGGCTGCCCGCGAGCATCCCCGCGTGGTCGGCGATCTTGCGGACGGTGGTGGCGTTGTAGCCCTGTTCGGCGAACACCTCGGCGGCGGTGTCGAGGAGTTCGCGACGCCGGGCCTGGGCGGCCGCCGCGGGCTTCTTCACGGCGGTCACCTGGGGCTTCTTCTTGGTCGGCACGGTCCCATTGTGGTCCTAGCGGTACGGGGCTGTTGCGGCTGTCGCGGCTCAGGGGTGCTGGCTGCTGACGGAGAGGACCTCCCCGGTCAGGTAGGAGGCGTAGGGGGAGGCCAGGAAGACGATCGTGTTGGCCACCTCCCAGGGCTGCGCGGACCGTCCGAGCGCCTCGCGGGCGGTCAGGTCGGCGAGCAGCTCAGGGGTGGTGACCTTCGCGAGGTGGGGGTGGACAGCGAGGCTCGGGGAGACCGCGTTGACCCGGACGCCGAACGCGGCGGCCTCGACCGCCGCGCAGCGGGTCAGCGCCATCACGCCCGCCTTGGCCGCCGCGTAGTGCGCCTGCCCGGCCTGGGCGCGCCAGCCGACGACGGAGGCGTTGTTCACGATCGTGCCGCCCGAGCCCTGGGCGCGGAAGCGGCGCAGCGCGGCGCGGGTGCAGCGGAAGGTGCCGTTCAGGGTGACGTCCAGGACCTTCGACCACTGCTCGTCGGTCATGTCGGCCAGGTTCGAAGTGCCGCCGAGACCGGCGTTGTTGACCACCACGTCCAGTCGGCCGTGCAGACGTACGGCGGTGTCGAACAGGGCTTGGACCTGGTTCTCGTCGGTCACGTCGCAGGGGGCCGCGGCCACCGCGTCCGCGCCGAACTCGGCGGCCAGCGCGGCCTCGTGCTCCTTCAGGCGGCGCGGGTGGGCGTCGCTGAGCAGCACCCGCGCGCCCTCCTCCAGGAAGCGGCGGGCGGTCGCGCCGCCGATGCCGGTGCCGGCGGCGGCGGTGACGACGGCGCTGCGGCCGCGCAGCAGCCCGTGCCCGGCGACGTACTCCGGCGGGTCCGCGGGCCGTCGGGGCGGCCTCTCGACGCCTGTCATGGCAGCACGCTAACCTACCAAACACTTGTTAGGGAAGATTGGGGACGCCCCGGCCGCCGGGACGGCTGCGGAAGGAGGACGCGGTGGATCTCACTCTCTCCCCCGCCGACGAGGAGTTCCGCGCCGAGGCCCGCGCGTGGCTCGCCGCGCATGTGCCCGCGGCCCCGCTGCCCTCGCTGGAGACCGCGGACGGCTTCGCCGCGCACCGCGCCTGGGAGGCCGAACTGGCCGCGGACCGCTGGTCGGTGGTGTCCTGGCCGCGGGAGTACGGCGGCCGGGACGCGGGGCTCGTACGGTGGCTGCTGTTCGAGGAGGAGTACTGGGCGGCGGGCGCGCCGGCCCGGGTCGGACAGAACGGGGTCGGCCTGCTCGCCCCGACGCTGCTGCACCACGGCACCGCGGAGCAACGGGCGCGCGTGCTGCCGCCGATGGCGTCCGGCGAGGAGGTCTGGGCGCAGGCGTGGTCGGAGCCGGAGGCCGGTTCGGACCTGGCCTCGCTCACCTCGCGCGCCGAACGGGCGCCCGGGGGCTGGCGGTTGACCGGACACAAGACGTGGTCCTCGCGGGCCGCGTTCGCGGACCGGGCGTTCGGGCTGTTCCGCAGCCGTCCGGACGCGCCCCGCCGCCACGAGGGCCTGACCTATCTGATGTTCGACCTGCGCGCGCCCGGCGTCACCGTGCGCCCGATCGACCGCCTGGACGGCAGACCCGCGTTCGCGGAGCTGTTCCTGGACGGGGTGTTCGTGCCCGACGCGGACGTGATCGGCGCGCCCGGCGAGGGCTGGCGGATCGCGATGTCGACGACGGGCGACGAGCGCGGGCTCACGCTGCGCTCGCCCGGCCGCTATCTCGCCGCCGCGGACCGGCTGCGCGCCCTGTGGCGGGAGCGGGGCAGCCCGGCGTGGGCCCGGCGGCGGGTCGCCGACGCGGTGATGGGCGCCCGCGCGTATCAGCTGTTCACCTACGCGAGCGCCTCGCGCCCCCTGGAGTGCTCCCCGCCCGGCCCGGAGTCCAGCCTGAACAAGGTGTTCTGGTCCGAGTACGACATCGCGCTGCACGAGACGGCGCTCGACCTGCTGGGCGCGGACGGCGAGGCGGCGGACGGCGACTGGGCCGAGGGCTGGGTCTTCTCCCTCGCCGGTCCCATCTACGCGGGGACGAACGAGATCCAGCGCGACATCGTCGCCGAGCGGCTGCTCGGCCTGCCGAGAGGACGCCGCTGATGCGTTTCGCCCTCGACACCGAACAGCGCGCGTTCGCGGCCTCGTTGCACGCGATGCTCACCGCCGCGGACACGCCCTCGGTGATCCGGGACTGGGCCCGCGGCGACCCGGCGCGCGGGCGTGCGCTGTGGGGCCGTATCGGCGCGGCGGGGGTGTTCGCGCTCGCGGTCGACGAGAAGTACGGCGGTGCGGGACCCCGCCCGGTGGACCTCGCGGTGGCCTTCGTCGAGTTGGGCCGGCACGCGGTGCCGGGACCGCTGGTGGAGACGGTCGCCGCGGCGGTGCTGCTGGCCGGACCCGCCCTCGCCGAACGGTTCCTGCCGTCGATCGCGGCGGGGCACACCCTGGCCACGGTCGCCGACCGGGAGCGCGGGCCCGAGGGGAGTCCGGGCGCCGGACGGGCCCTCGACGGGGAGGTGGCGGGGGTGCGTCTGGTGCGCGCCGCGGACGGGCTGTGGCTGGCGCCCGGCCACGGTCCGGTCCGCCGCTCGCTGGATCCCGCGCGCCGCCTCACCGAACTGTCCCCGGGCGGCGAACTGCTGACCCGCGACCCGCCGAAGGACGCCCTCGGCTGGGCCCGGCTGGCGACCGCGGCGCAGGCGCTCGGGGTGGGCCTCGCGCTGCTCGACCGCACGGTCGACCATGTCCGCAGGCGCACCCAGTTCGGCGTTCCCGTCGGCTCCTTCCAGGCCGTCAAGCACCGGCTGGCCGACGCGCGGATCGCGCTGGAGTTCGCGCGTCCGCTGGTGTTCGGCGCGGCGGTCACCATGGATCCGGCCGATGTCGCCGCCGCCAAGGTCACGGCCTGCGAGGCGGCGTACCGGACGGCCGTCACGGCGCTGCATCTGCACGGCGCGATCGGCTACACGGCGGAGTACGACCTGTCGCTGTGGCTGGGCAAGGCCCGTGCCCTGCGCACGGCGTGGGGCACGCCCGAGGAGTGCCGCGACGCCGTCCTCGACGGGGACGCGGGCCGGCCGTGAGGGTCCCGGGGTTCAGTCGGCCCGCAGGATGCCCCGGGCCCGTGCCGCCGCGAGCCACTGCGGGAACTCCGCCACCAGCCGGTCGTACAGCTCGGCCTCGGACATCCGGCCGGGCTGCGAACCCGCGTGGAAGAAGCCCGCGTTGTCGACCACCCGGCGGGCCGGCACGGCCAGTTCGTCGAGCTTGCGCAGAAAGTCGAACTGACGGCTCTCCGGGTCGCCGAAGCCGATGAACTGCCAGAACAGCGGCAGTTCGGCCGCCTTGCACAGGTAGCGCTCCGCGGCGAGCTTGTTGATCGGCCCGCCGTCGGTCTGGAAGACGACGAGGGCGGGGGCGGTGGAGCCGCTGTCCAGGTAGTGGTCGATGACGGCGTCCATCGCCAGGTGGTAGCTGGTCTTCCCCATGTGCCCGAGCCCCGCCACGATCCGGTCGACGCGGCCGTGGTGGTCGGCGAGGGCGATGTCGGTGACGGCGTCGACGTCCGTGGAGAAGAACACGACGGGGACGCGGCCGTCGTCGTCGAGGTGCGCGGAGAGCCCGAGCACCCGGTCGGCCAGCGCCTGCACACTGCCGTCCTGGTAGTACGGCCGCATCGAGCCCGAGTAGTCGACCACGAGGTAGACGGCGACCCGCTGCCCCTCCAGGCCGTGCCGGGCGAGCGACGCGCCCGCGCTCTTGTACAGGTCGACCAGCGCGGGCGCCGACTCCTCGACCTTCTTCAGAGTGATCGCAACCATGGCCCCTACTCTCCCTCCTGCCACCGGCGTTGGCCATGCCCTTCGATGCCGCACCACCACCGGCTCGGCCCCCTCCGTGCCGGCGGCAGGGTGACGCTCGCGTGCGCTAACGCGCCCCGCGGCCCGCGGCGCTCCGGGCGGGCGCCCGCGCCGTGGTGCCGGTGGCCCTGATCGGCCCGACGATCGTGAAGGTTGCCCGACTCACGGCCTGAACGCCCTAGGCTGTCCGCTATGAGACCCGCCGGTGTCCTGCTCCTCGCGGGCGTCCCCGTCCTGATCGCCGCGACGCTCTACGGCCTCGGGCCGGCCGACGCGGAAGCCCACGGTCCGGTGCTCGACGAGATCACGGCCGGCCCCGCCACGGCGGACGGCACGCCCTCGCCGAGCGCCTCACCCTCACCGTCCGCCTCGGCCTCCCCCTCGCCGAGCGGCTCGCCGACCCTGGCGGCCGCCACCTCCCGGCCGGCCGGCCTGTCCGCGCCGGCCGAGAAGGAGATCGCGCAGGAGATCGTGGCGAGCGCCGAGAACAGCACCCTGAACTGGCGCAGCGCGTACGCCTACATCGAGGACATCGGCGACGGGCAGGGCTACACGGCCGGGCTCATCGGTTTCTGCACCGGCACCCACGACCTGCTGGAGCTGGTCGAGGGGTACACCGCCCAGCACCCGGACAACGGGCTCGCCCGCTATCTGCCCGCCCTGCGCCGGGTCGACGGAAGCGATTCGCACGAGGGACTGGACCCCGGTTTCACCACGGCCTGGCGGGCGGAGGCCAAGGTCCCCGCCTTCCGCGCGGCGCAGGACGCCGAGCGCGACCGGCTCTACTTCGACCCGGCGGTGCACACCGCCGAGCAGGACGGGCTCGGCACGCTGGGCCAGTTCATCTACTACGACGCGATGGTCTACCACGGCCAGGGCACGGTCCCGAACAGCTTCGGGGCGATCCGGGCCACGGCGCTGCGCCACGCCCGCACGCCCGCCCGGGGCGGCAGCGAGCGGGCCTGGCTGAACGCCTTCCTCGACGCCCGCCGTCAGGCGATGCTGTCGATGCACCCGGGTGTGGACACCAGCCGGGTCACCGCGCAGCGCGGCTTCCTGGATGAGGGCAACCTCGGCCTGCGCACCCCGCTCACCTGGCGGATGTACGGGGAGACGTACCGGATTCCCTGACGGCCGCGCCTGTCTTCGGACATCCCCGTCGCCCGTTGCCCGAGGGCCGCGCGCGCCCGTCCCCGGATGTGCGACGGCGCCCGCCCAGTCCGGTCGGGGACAGTGGGCAGGCGCCATCAATGTTCCGCACGCCTTTGTGCGGGACGTCTTGTGAACGCGCGATCAGACCATCAGCGAACGGTCCGTCGGGCGGATCGGGGCCGGCAGCTCGCTGGCGCCCGTCAGGAAGCGGTCCACCCCGCGGGCGGCCGAGCGGCCCTCGGCGATGGCCCAGACGATGAGCGACTGGCCGCGACCGGCGTCACCGGCGACGAACACACCCGGCACATTGGTCTGGAAGTCGGCGTCGCGAGCGATGTTACCCCGCTCGTCGAGCTCCAGGGCGAACTGGTCGACCAGGCCGTTCTCACGGTCGGTGCCGGTGAAGCCCATGGCGAGGGTGACCAGCTGGGCGGGGATCTTGCGCTCCGTGCCCGGCTTCGGGGTCAGCCTGCCGTCGACGAACTCGACCTCGGTGAGGTGCAGCCACTGGACGTTGCCGTCCTCGTCGCCCTCGAAGTGGGTGGTGGAGACGGAGTAGACCCGCTCGCCGCCCTCCTCGTGCGCGCTGGTGACCTTGTAGAGCATCGGGAAGGTCGGCCACGGCTGGGAGACCGGGTTCCGGTCCTCGCCCGGGCGGGGCATGATCTCCAGCTGCGTGACGGAGGCCGCGCCCTGGCGGTGGGCGGTGCCCACGCAGTCCGCGCCGGTGTCGCCGCCGCCGATGACCACGACGTGCTTGCCCTCGGCCGAGATCGGGGTGGTGACGTAGTCGCCCTCCTGGACCTTGTTGGCCAGCGGCAGGTACTCCATCGCCTGGTACACGCCCGCCAGCTCCCGCCCGGGGACGGGCAGGTCGCGGGCGGTGGTGGCACCGGCGGCGATGACGACGGCGTCGTAGCGCTTGCGGAGGTCGGTGGCCTTGAGGTCCCGGCCGATCTCGACGCCGGTACGGAAGCGGGTGCCCTCCGCGCGCATCTGCTCGATACGGCGGTTGATGTGCCGCTTCTCCATCTTGAACTCGGGGATGCCGTAGCGGAGGAGGCCTCCGACGCGGTCCGCGCGCTCGTAGACGGCGACGGTGTGGCCGGCCCGGGTCAGCTGCTGGGCGGCGGCGAGACCCGCCGGGCCCGAGCCGATGACGGCGACCGTCTTGCCGGACAGGCGCTCGGGGGCCTGCGCGGCGACGGTGCCGGCGTCCCACGCCTTGTCGATGATCGAGACCTCGACGTTCTTGATCGTCACCGGCGGCTGGTTGATGCCGAGGACGCAGGCCGACTCGCACGGCGCGGGGCACAGGCGACCGGTGAACTCCGGGAAGTTGTTGGTCGCGTGCAGGCGCTCGGACGCGGCGGTCCAGTCCTCGCGGTAGGCGTAGTCGTTCCACTCGGGGATGAGGTTCCCGAGCGGACAGCCGTTGTGGCAGAACGGGATGCCGCAGTCCATGCACCGGCTGGCCTGCTTGCTGATGATGGGCAGCAGCGAGCCGGGGACGTAGACCTCGTTCCAGTCCCGGACGCGCTCGGCGACCGGGCGGGAGGTGGCGACTTCGCGCCCGTGGTTGAGGAAGCCCTTCGGGTCAGCCATTGATCGCCGCCTCCATCATCTTCTCGGTGATCTCGGTCTCGGAGAGACCGGCTCGCTCGGCGGCGTCCTTGGCGGCGAGCACTGCCTTGTACGTGCTGGGGATGATCTTGCTGAAGCGGTTCACCGCGGTGTCCCACTCGGCGAGCAGCTTCTCGGCGACCGTGGAGCCGGTCTCCTCCTGGTGGCGGCGCACCACGTCGTGCAGCCACTGGCGGTCGGTGTCGTCGAGCTGCTCGACGGCGCCGAGGTTGCCGGCGTTGACGTGGTCGCGGTCGAGGTCGATCACGTAGGCGACGCCGCCCGACATGCCGGCCGCGAAGTTGCGGCCGGTCTCGCCGAGGACGACCGCGTGACCGCCGGTCATGTACTCGCAGCCGTGGTCGCCCACGCCCTCGGAGACCACCAGCGCACCGGAGTTGCGGACGCAGAAGCGCTCGCCGGTGCGGCCGCGCAGGAACAGCTCGCCGCCGGTGGCGCCGTAGGCGATGGTGTTGCCCGCGATGGTGGAGTACTCGGCGAGGTGGTCGGCGCCCCGGTCGGGACGGACGATCACCCGGCCGCCGGAGAGGCCCTTGCCGACGTAGTCGTTGGCGTCGCCCTCCAGGCGCAGCGTGACACCGCGCGGCAGGAAGGCGCCGAAGGACTGGCCCGCGGAGCCGGTGAAGGTGATGTCGACGGTGTCGTCGGGCAGGCCCGCGCCGCCGAACTTCTTCGTCACCTCGTGGCCGAGCATGGTGCCGACCGTGCGGTTGATGTTGCGGATGGAGACCTGGGCGCGCACCGGCTGCGCGTCGGTCGCCGAGTCGGCGGCCAGCGCGTCGGAGGCGAGCTTGATCAGCTCGTTGTCGAGCGCCTTCTCCAGGCCGTGGTCCTGCGCGACGACCTGGTGCAGGACCGCGCCCTCGGGCAGCTCCGGCACGTAGAACAGCGGGGCGAGGTCCAGGCCCTGCGCCTTCCAGTGGTCGACCGCGCGGGTGACGTCGAGCGCCTCGGCGTGGCCGACGGCCTCCTCGATGGAGCGGAAGCCCAGCTCGGCGAGGATCTCGCGGACCTCCTCCGCGATGAACCGGAAGAAGTTGACGATGTACTCGGCCTTGCCGGTGAAGCGCTCGCGCAGCACCGGGTTCTGGGTGGCGACGCCGACCGGGCAGGTGTCCAGGTGGCAGACGCGCATCATGATGCAGCCGGAGACCACCAGCGGGGCGGTGGCGAAGCCGAACTCCTCGGCGCCGAGGAGCGCGGCGATGACCACGTCACGGCCGGTCTTCAGCTGGCCGTCGGTCTGCACGACGATGCGGTCGCGCAGGCCGTTGAGCAGCAGGGTCTGCTGGGTCTCGGCGAGGCCGAGCTCCCAGGGGCCGCCCGCGTGCTTGAGCGAGGTCAGCGGGGAGGCGCCGGTGCCGCCGTCGTGACCGGAGATCAGCACGACGTCCGCGTGGGCCTTGGACACGCCGGCCGCGACCGTGCCGACGCCGACCTCGGAGACCAGCTTCACGTGGATGCGGGCCTGCGGGTTGGCGTTCTTGAGGTCGTGGATCAGCTGGGCCAGGTCCTCGATGGAGTAGATGTCGTGGTGCGGCGGCGGGGAGATCAGGCCGACGCCCGGGGTCGAGTGCCGGGTCTTGGCCACCCACGGGTAGACCTTGTGGCCGGGCAGCTGGCCGCCCTCGCCGGGCTTGGCGCCCTGGGCCATCTTGATCTGGATGTCGTCGGCGTTGACCAGGTACTCGGAGGTGACGCCGAAGCGGCCGGAGGCGACCTGCTTGATCGCGGAGCGGCGGGCCGGGTCGTACAGGCGCTCCGGGTCCTCGCCGCCCTCACCGGTGTTGGACTTGCCGCCCAGCTGGTTCATGGCGATGGCGAGGGTCTCGTGCGCCTCGCGCGAGATGGAGCCGTAGGACATGGCGCCGGTGGAGAAGCGCTTGACGATCTCGGAGACCGGCTCGACCTCGTCGATCGGGATCGACGGGCGGTCCGAGGCGAAGCCGAACAGGCCGCGCAGCGTCATGAGGCGCTCGGACTGCTCGTTCACCCGGTCCGTGTACTTCTTGAAGATGTCGTAGCGCTTGGCACGGGTCGAGTGCTGGAGGCGGAAGACCGTCTCCGGGTCGAACAGGTGCGGCTCGCCCTCGCGGCGCCACTGGTACTCGCCGCCGATGTCCAGCGCGCGGTGCGCGGGAGCGATGCCGGAGGCCGGGTAGGCCTTGGCGTGGCGGGCGGCGACCTCCTTGGCGACGACGTCGATGCCGACGCCGCCGATCTTGGTGGCGGTGCCGTTGAAGTACTTCTCGACGAAGGCGGTGTCGAGGCCGACGGCCTCGAAGACCTGGGCGCCGCGGTAGGAGGCGACGGTCGAGATGCCCATCTTGGACATGACCTTCAGGACGCCCTTGCCGAGGGCGTAGATCAGGTTGCGGATGGCCTGCTCGGCCTCCATGCCGGGCAGGAAGGTGCCCGCGTGGACCAGGTCCTCGACGGACTCCATCGCCAGGTACGGGTTGACCGCGGCGGCGCCGTAGCCGATGAGCAGGGCGACGTGGTGGACCTCGCGGACGTCGCCGGCCTCGACCAGCAGGCCCACGCGGGTGCGCTGCTTGGTGCGGATGAGGTGGTGGTGGACGGCCGCGGTGAGCAGCAGCGACGGGATCGGCGCGTGCTCGGCGTCGGAGTGCCGGTCGGACAGGACGATCAGGCCGGCGCCGTTCTCGATGGCGGCGTCGGTCTCGGCGCAGATCTCGTCGATGCGCGCGGCGAGGGCCTCGCCGCCGCCGGAGACCCGGTACAGGCCGGAGAGCGTCGCGGCCTTGAAGCCGGGCAGGTCGCCGTCGGCGTTGATGTGGATGAGCTTGGCCAGCTCGTCGTTGTCGATGACCGGGAAGGGCAGCACGACGCTGCGACAGGACGCGGCCACCGGGTCGAGCAGGTTGCCGGACGGGCCGAGGGAGGAGCGCAGCGAGGTGACGAGCTCCTCGCGGATGGCGTCCAGCGGCGGGTTGGTGACCTGCGCGAACAGCTGGGTGAAGTAGTCGAAGAGCAGGCGCGGGCGCTCGCTCAGCGCGGCGATCGGCGAGTCGGTGCCCATCGAACCGATCGGCTCGGCACCGGCCTTGGCCATCGGCGCGAGGATGACGCGCAGCTCCTCCTCGGTGTAGCCGAAGGTCTGCTGGCGGCGGGTGACCGAGGCGTGGGTGTGGACGATGTGCTCGCGCTCGGGCAGGTCGCCCAGCTCGATCTCACCGGCCTCCAGCCACTCGGCGTACGGCTGCTCGGCGGCGAGGCCGGCCTTGATCTCGTCGTCCTCGATGATGCGGTGCTCGGCGGTGTCCACGAGGAACATCCGGCCGGGCTGGAGGCGGCCCTTGCGGACGACCTTCGCGGGGTCGATGTCGAGGACGCCGACCTCGGAGCCGAGGACGACGAGGCCCTCGTCGGTGACCCAGTAGCGGCCGGGGCGCAGGCCGTTGCGGTCGAGCACGGCGCCGACCTGGGTGCCGTCGGTGAAGGTGACGCAGGCCGGGCCGTCCCAGGGCTCCATCATCGTGGAGTGGAACTGGTAGAAGGCGCGCCGGGCCGGGTCCATGGAGTCGTGGTTCTCCCACGCCTCCGGGATCATCATCAGCACCGAGTGGGGCAGCGAACGGCCGCCGAGGTGCAGGAGTTCGAGGACCTCGTCGAAGGACGCGGAGTCGGAGGCGTCGGGGGTGCAGACCGGGAAGACGCGCTCGGGCGCGCGGTCGCCGAACAGGTCGGAGACCAGCTGCGACTCGCGGGCCTGCATCCAGTTGCGGTTGCCCTTGACGGTGTTGATCTCACCGTTGTGCGCGACGAACCGGTAGGGGTGCGCGAGCGGCCACGACGGGAAGGTGTTCGTGGAGAACCGGGAGTGCACGAGCGCGATCGCGGAGGCGAAGCGGCGGTCGGACAGGTCCGGGAAGAAGGGCTCCAGCTGACCGGTGGTGAGCATGCCCTTGTAGACGATGGTCCGCGCGGACAGCGACGGGAAGTAGACCCCGGCCTCGCGCTCGGCGCGCTTGCGCAGCACGAAGGCCTTGCGGTCGAGGGCGATGCCCTCCAGCTCGCCGGCGCCGACGAAGATCTGCCGGAAGGCGGGCATCGTCGAACGGGCGGTGGCGCCGAGGAGTTCGGGGGCGACGGGGACCTCGCGCCAGCCGAGGACGGTCAGGCCCTCCTCGCCGGCGATCGTCTCGATCCGTGAGACGGCCTCGTCGGTGTCCTGCTCGGGCAGGAAGGCGATGCCGACGGCGTAGCGGCCGGCCGCGGGGAGCTCGAATCCGGCCACCTCGCGGAAGAAGGCGTCCGGCACCTGGGAGAGCAGGCCGGCACCGTCGCCCGAGTCGGGCTCGGAGCCGGTGGCGCCGCGGTGTTCGAGGTTGCGCAGAACGGTGAGCGCCTGCTCGACCAGCGCATGGCTCGCCTCGCCGGTGAGGGTGGCCACGAAACCGACGCCGCAGGCGTCCTTTTCGTTGCGGGGGTCGTACATACCCTGCGCAGCAGGGCGAGCATCCATGAAGGACCAGTTTCGGCCGTTCGCGGAGTGCTGGGACGGCTGGCGCGGCGTACGCATCGGCTCTCCCGTCGTCGTCAAGTGGCATATGCAGTGCCGAGGGACGACGTTGGCCCTCTGCGTGGAGTGCAAAATTTCGTGCAGGTTACATGATGGATTGGTTCTCGTGAACCGGATACTGCGTTCCAACATGCGGACACCGAGAGTCCATGGCGGGGGTGCCGCGCCCGGTGGGAGATCAAGGGGGCCGATCCGGACAGATCGATGTCCGGCAGACCGAGGCGGGGGGAGCTGTGGCGCTCACCCCGCGAGTAGGGGGCGGGCGTCATTGCCCGCAATGCTTACGGCTCATGCCCCGCGGTCCCTCGTTCGAAACCCGCGGGTAACCGGCTACTTATGCGGCCCATCGCATAGGTACCAGTGGGGCCCTATCCTACGGCCGTTCCGAACAAAGCGCCGAGGGCGTACGTCACACCGGCGGCCGCGCCACCGAGGGCGAGCTGGCGCAGGCCGCTGTACCACCAGGTGCGCGCGGTGACCCGGGCGACGACCGCGCCGCAGCCGAACAGGCCGACGAGCGCGAGCAGCAGCGCGGGCCACAGGGCGGTCGCGCCCAGCAGGAACGGCAGCACCGGGAGCAGGGCGCCCAGCGCGAAGGAGCCGAACGACGACACGGCGGCCACCAGCGGCGAGGGCAGGTCGCCGGGGTCGACGCCGAGTTCCTCGCGGGCGTGTATCTCCAGCGCCTGTTCGGGGTCGCGGGACAGCTGGCGGGCCACCTCACGGGCGAGTTCGGGCTCCACGCCCCGGGCCGCGTACAGCGCGGCGAGCTCCCGCTCCTCGTCCTCGGGATGCTTGCGCAGCTCGCGGCGCTCCACGTCGAGCTCGGCCTCGACGAGTTCGCGCTGCGAGGCGACGGAGGTGTACTCGCCGGCCGCCATCGAGAAGGCACCGGCGGCGAGGCCCGCGAGCCCGGTGATCACGATCGTCTG
The DNA here is from genome assembly GCF_000974985.2 of Streptomyces mangrovisoli. GTDB lineage: Bacteria > Actinomycetota > Actinomycetes > Streptomycetales > Streptomycetaceae > Streptomyces > Streptomyces mangrovisoli. Next base: position 120,398 of record NZ_LAVA02000010.1, read on the forward strand.
ATGACTGACCGCGCCGCCCGCGACACCGGTGATCAAGGCGAGGTTGGACACCAGGCCGTCCATCGCGCCGAACACGGCCGGGCGCAGCCAGCCGCCGTTGACGTCGCGGTGGGTGTGGTTGTCGCGGTGCGCCTCGTGCAGTGGGGCTTCGATGTCGATGATGGCCACGGGTCCCCCAGGGAGTTCAGGAAGCTCGACGGCCGGCCGGGAGGCCGGTCCGAAGGCTCGGCGACCGGCGGGAGGCCGGTCCGAAGGCTCGGCGACCGGCCGGAAGGCCGGTCCGAAGGCTCGGCGACCGGCCGGAAGGCCGGGCAGTCAGGAAGCTAAGGCAAAGCTAAGTTTGGACAGGTTCTACTTTTCGACAACCCCGAACGTACGCCCTCGCATTCCCTTCCGCCAGCAAGGAAAGGCTGGGCTAACCAGGGCTTTTGCACTCGCGCGCTCATTCGAGTTTCCTTACGCACACATGTCGACCGGGTGACGCTGAGGTGCCGCAGGCTCCGCCGGGCCCGCGGGGTGGCACACATCCCGCATGGCACAGACCGCCTGCACCCGCCCCGCCACGGCCGCCGTCCCCACGGCCCACGTGGACGCGGCGGGACTTCGCGAGCGAGGCCGTGGCGCACTGCTCGGCCTGGCCGTCGGGGACGCCCTCGGGGCCCCCGCCGAGAACATGAAGCCCTCCGAGATCCGCGCCCGCTGGGGCCGGATCACCGGATACGTCGTCGACCGGCCCGCGGGCACGGACGACACCGAGTACGCGATCTTCTCCGGCCTGCTGCTGGCCCGGCACGGCTCGGCCCTGACCGCGGCGCATGTCGAGGCCGCCTGGCACGCGTGGATCGCCGACCGGCACGAAGGTCCCTTCCGGGGCGCGGGGTTCAGCGAGCGCGGCACCCTGGAGAACCTGCGGCGGGGACTGGCCGCGCCCATCTCGGCACAGCACCGGCACGCCTGGAGCGACGGGCTCGCCATGCGGGCGGCGCCCTTCGGGGTGTTCGCGGCGGGCCGCCCCGCCGAGGCGGCCCGGCTGGTGGCCATCGACGGCTCGGTCAGCCACGAGGGCGAGGGCATCTACGGCGGCCAGGCGGTCGCGGCGGGCGTCGCGGCGGCGATGGCGGGCGCCCCGCCGGCCGTGGTCGTGGCCTCCGCCCTCGCGGTCGTCCCCGACGACTCCTGGACGGCCCGCTCGCTGCGCCGGGCGGCGGCCGTCGCCCACCGCGGCGAACGCGCCGTGCGCTCGGCGGTGGTGATCGGCGGCTACCCGTGGACCGACCTCGCCCCCGAGGCGGTGGCCCTGGCCTTCGGGGCGTACGCGGCGGCCGACGGCGACTTCCGCGAGGCGGTCCTCACGGCCGTGAACATGGGCCGCGACGCCGACACCACGGCGGCGGTCGCGGGCGCCCTGGCCGGCGCGACGCAGGGCGCGTCCGCGATCCCGGAGGAATGGACCACGCCGATCGGCCCGGCCCGCGGCAGCTGCCTCCCGTCGATGGCGGGCCACCACATCCGCGACATCGCGGACCTGCTGACACCGGGCGAGGACGGCAAGTGGGACCCTGCGGCAGCGCCTGCGGCGGCTCGGGGAGCGGGGGGTTCGCCTGCGGCGGGCGAGGAGGCGGCGGGCGATTCGCCCTCGGCCGATGCTGCGCATTCGCCTGCGGCGGCTCGGGAAGTGGCGGGTTCGCCCTCGGCCGGTACCGCGCCTGCGGCGGGCGAGGAGTTGGCGGGGGCAGGTTCGCCCCGGGCGGCTCGGGAAGTGGCGGGTTCGCCCTCGGCCGGCGCCGCGCCTGTGGCGGGCGAGGAGGCGGCGGGGCTCGCGCCAGGCCGGGGCGCGGCAGCGGCTGCCGCTGCCAGGGCGGCGGCCGCCCATGTCGCGGAGGCGGGAAAGGCACCCGTACCGGTACCGGTCACCGAGGGAGCCCCACGATGAGGCCCCCGGGGCCGGGACCCTGGGACGGGGGCCCGACACGGGGTCCGCTGGCCGCGGGGGATGCGGCGGGGCCGGAGGAGGAGGGCGCGGGCACGGGGCCGGTCCCCGGGGCGGGCGCGGGCCCTTCGGGCGCAGGCATGGGCGCGGGCCCGGGAGCGGGTACGGGCCCGGGAGCGGGTACGGGCCCGGGAGCGGGTACGGGCCCGGGAGCGGGCGCGAGCCTGGTCCCCGGAGCGGGCGCAGGCCCTGCGGGCCCGGGTATGGACGCAGGCCCGGGCGCGGGTATGGGAGCGGGCGCGGGTATGGGAGGGGGCGCAGCCCCGGGCCCGGGCACCGGCGCAGGTCCAGGTGCGGGCGCGAGCCCGGGCACCGGCGCCAGCCCAGGCACGGGCGCCAGCCCAGGCACGGGCGCCAGCCCGGGCCGTGCCGCTGCGGACCCGGCCGCGTCCGGCGCACAGGCGGCATGGGCGCCCGGTGGGGAGGCGGCGCCCCTGTGGACGGCGGCCGAGGGCCCCGCGCCCGGCGCCCCGGCGGACGTCCCGTCCGGTGTCCGGCCGGGCGAGGCGGCGGTGGCGCTGGACGGGGCGTCCGCTGGGAGCGCGGGACGTCGGGGGCGGGACGTGCGGGGTGCCGGGGTTGCCGTGGTGGAGAGTGCGCCGGGGTGTCCGCCCGTTGCCGTCGTGGACGGCGGGCGTCCGGGGCGGGTCGCGGGGCTGCTGCTCGGGCTGGCCGTCGGGGACGCCGCCGGGTGGCCCGCCGCACGGCACCGCGCCGCGCGGATGCCGGACTGGACGCGGCGGCTGACCCGCGAGCTGGACACCTTCGCCGAGCTGAACGCCACCACCACCCTGCCGGTCCCGATCGCGCTCAACCAGCCGCCCGAGCCACTGCTCCTCGGCCCCTCCGACGACGCCGAATGGGCGGCCTTCGCCGCGGAGGCCGTGCTGCGGGCGGGCGACGACACCGCCCTCGGCGACCTGGGACGGGACCGCCGTACCCGGGCCGCCATCGATCTGACCTGGAACGCGATCGCCGCGGAGGTCGCCGCCGCGGCCGAGCGCGCCCCCGAGATCGAGTCGGCCGTGATCCCGCTGCGCGCCCGCATCTCCGTCCGCGCCGGCCTCGGCAACCTAGCCGCCGGCCTGCGCCCGCCCGCCACCGGCCACGACAACCCGCACTACTTCGACGACGCGGCCTGCGTACGCGCCTGCGCGCTGGCCATCGCGCACCCCGGCGACCCCGCGGCCGCCGCCGCCCTCGCCGAGTTCGACGCCCGCTACACCCAGGACGGCGACGGCGTGCACGGCGCCCGCGCGATGGCGGCCGCCCTCGCGCTCGCGCTCACCGGCGCGGACGTGACCGCCTGCGTGGCGGCCGCGCTCGCCGAACTGCCCGAGGGTACGGAGATCGGCCGCAACGCCCGGCACGCGCTGCGCCTCGCCGGGGAGAGCGACGGCGCCTTCGCCCTCGTACCGCTGCTGGAGCATCAGATCGTCGACCACGTCTACAGCTACGGCATCGCCGCCGCCGAGACCGTGCCGGTCGCGCTCGCCCTGGCCACCGCCGCCCGCGGCCGGATCGCCGAGGCGGTGCCGGCCGCGGCCTGCCTGTCCCGGGTCGCGGACTCCGCGCCCGCCCTCGCCGGCGCCCTGACCGGCGCGCTGGGCGGCGCCGCCGCGATCCCCGCCTCCTGGCGCAAGGCGTGCCGCACCCTCTCCGGCTGCACGCTGCCCCGTCTCACCGGCACCGACCTCGTGGAACTCGCCGAACTCCTGGAAGCCGCGCAACCGGCCCCACCAGGAGGATGATTCGGGGCATGACGCCCGAAAAAGCAGAAAACCGGGATGCCGGTCTCGAGGAGCGGATCACCGGTGCCCTGGTCGGCGCGGCGGTCGGCGACGCCCTCGGCGGCCCGGTCGAGGGCTACTCCCCCGACCAGATCCTGGAACGCCACGGCGGCCGCGTGCACGGCGTCGTCGGCCCCTGGAACGGCGACGCCTGGCGCACGGCCCGCCCCATCGCCCCGTACCACAAGGGTGACGGCCACGTCACCGACGACACCTTGATGACCCATGCGCTGGTACGGGTCTACGCCGAGGTCCGCGACCACCTCGACGCGTACGCCGTCGCCGGGCACCTGGTGCCGGACCTGATGTCCAACCCGCGCTGGATCCCCGAGCTGGAGGCGGACGCGCTGCCCCTGCAGCGGATCTTCCTCGCCGAGAAGTGGCTCGTGGCGCGGCTGCACTACGGCCATGTCGACCCCCGCGAGGCCGGCTCGGGCAACATCGTCAACTGCGGTGCGGCGATGTACATGGCGCCGGTCGGCCTGGTCAACGCGGCCCATCCCGCGGGCGCCTACGCCGAGGCGCTCGACATCGCGGGCGCGCACCAGTCGTCGTACGGCCGTGAGGCGGCGGGGGTGTTCGCGGCGGCCGTCGCCGCGGCGAGCGCGCCGGACGCCACGGCCGACTCGGTCGTGGCGGCCTGCCTCGCGCTCGCGAAGGACGGCACGCGCACCGCGATCGAGAAGGTCTGCGAAGTGGCCGCCCGCCACAGCGACTTCGAGTCGGCGCTCGGCCCGCTGCGCGAGGCGGTGGCGCCGTACGACACCGTCGGACCCGACTACCGCTCGCCCTCGCTCGGCGCCCGCCGCCCCTCGCGGCTGCACGCCATCGAGGAACTCCCGGTCGCGCTCGGCATGTTGACGGTGGCCCGGGGCGACTTCCGGCACGCGGTGCTCGGCGCGGTCAACTACGGCCGCGACTGCGACTCGATCGCCACGATGGCGGGCGCGCTGGCCGGCGCGCTCGGCTCGCCGGTGCCCGAGGAGTGGGCCAAGACGGTCGCCGAGGCCAGCCGCCTCGACCTGTGGGAGCCGGGCCGCACCCTGACCGGCGTGACCCGGGAGGTCTTCCAGCGGGACGTGCGCAGGCGCCGGGCCCACGAGGCCGCGTTCACGGAACTCGGGGAGCCGGGATGCTCCGGCTGACCTGGGTACAGCCCGAGGACCTGCTCGGGCACGAGCTGCGTCAGGCCGCCCAGGACGGCCGCGAGGCCGGGGCGATCGCCGCGCGCTGGCGGGCGGCGGGCGGCGCACCGGCCCCGGACCGCGCGGGGGCCTCGCCGCGCCCCGCCTCCCGCTATCTGCGGCAGCTCGCGGAGGACCTGCTGGACGAACTCGCCGATCTGCCCGGCCGGTTGGCGGACAGCGAGCCGACCGACCTGGCGCGGATCAGGGCGAGCTGCCCGGACTGGCCCGCCCCGCCGACGGGGGGTTCGGCCGTTCCCCCGGCCGCCGCCCTGGAGGCCGCCTGGCTCGGCCGGGCCGCCGGATGTCTGCTGGGCAAGCCGGTGGAGAAGCTGCCGCTGGACGCGATCCGGCTGCTCGGCCGGGCGAGCGGCGCGTGGCCGCCGGCCGGATACTTCACCGCCCGGGGCGTCCCCGCGGAACTCCTCGCCGCCCACCCCTGGAACCGACGCTCGGCAACCACCTCGCTCGCCGAGAACATCGACGGGATGCCCGAGGACGACGACCTCAACTACCCGCTGCTCAACCTGCTGCTGCTGAGGCGGCACGGCCGGGACTTCACCACCCGTGACGTGGCCGCGCTCTGGCTCGACGAACTTCCCGCGGGCCGTACCTTCACCGCCGAGCGGGTCGCCTACCGCAACCTGCTCTCGGGCGTCGAACCCCCGCGCACCGCCCGCCTGCGCAACCCGTTCCGCGAATGGATCGGCGCCCTGATCCGCGCCGACGTCCACGGCTGGACCAACCCCGGCGACCCCGCGGCCGCCGCAGCCCAGGCCCACCGCGACGCCACCCTCACCCACACCGCCAACGGCGTCTACGCGGCGATGTTCATCGCGGCGGTGATCGCGGCAGCGGCGGGCGGCCCCGCGGTCGGCATGGCGGTCTCTGCGCGCGGCACCGGATCCCCCGCAGACAGCAGCACCGTCCCTGCCGACGGCACCAGGTCCCCTGCGGGCAGCACCGGCACCTCGGTCGACGCGGGCCTCGCGGGCCCTCCCGCCCCCGCGGGCGCCATCGCCGCGGACGGCGGCGCGGGGCCCGCAGGCACTACGGCGCTTGCGGGCGCCCCGCGCGACGCCGGTTCGGCGGGCGGCACCGGGGCCGCCGGCCGGGTGGGCCCAGCGGGCCCCACCGCCGGTGCGGGCGTCCCGGGCCCCGCCACCGGTGCGGGCGTCCCGAGCCCCGCCACCGGTGCGGGCGCGGGGGGCCGCGGGGGCAGCGCCGTGCACGACTGTCTGCGGGCCGGGCTCGCCGTTGTGCCGAACGGGTCGCGGCTCGCGCGGGCCGTGCGGGAGGCGATCCGGCTCGCACGGGCGCACGACGACTTCGACGACGTCGTCGACGCGCTGCACGCCCGCCACGCGGGCACCTACCACTGGGTGCACGCGATTCCCAACGCCGCGCTGATCGCCGCCGCCCTCACCCACGCGGACGGCGACTTCGACGGGTCGATCCGCCGGGCCGTGTCGGGCGGCTGGGACACCGACTCCAACGGCGCCACCGCCGGATCGATCGCCGGGCTGCTCGCGGGTTCGCCCGCGGCGCTGCCCGAGCGGTGGACGGCGCCCCTGAAGAACCGGCTCGCCAGCTCCGTCGCCGACTTCGACGGCGTCGGCTTCGACACCCTCGCCCATCTGACGCACCTGGAGGCTTCCCGCCCATGACCACCATCGCCGTGCTGGGCAGCACGAACATGGATCTCGTCGCCTACGTCGAGAAGGCCCCGCAGCGCGGAGAGACCGTGACGGGACGCGAGTTCCGTACGATCCCCGGCGGCAAGGGCGCCAACCAGGCGATCTCGGCGGCCCGGGCCGGCGCCGAGGTCACGATGATCGGCGCGGTGGGCAACGACGCCTTCGGCCTGCGGCTGCGCGACACCCTGGAGCACTCCGGGGTGGACACCGACGACCTGCGCACGGTCGAGGGCCCCTCCGGCACCGCGCACATCGTCGTCGACGACGAGGGCGGCAACGCGATCGTGGTGATCCCCGGCGCGAACGGCACCCTCGACCACCTCTCCCCCGGCGACGAGGGCGTCATCGCCGCCGCGGACACCCTGCTGCTCCAGCTGGAGATCCCGCTCGCCGCCGTCGTCGCGGGCGCGGAGGCGGCCCGGCGGCACGGGGTGCGCACGGTGCTGACGCCGTCGCCCGCCCGGACGCTGCCGCCCGAACTGCTCGCCGTGATCGACCTGCTCGTGCCCAACCAGCACGAGGCGGCCACGCTCACCGGCCTGACCGACCCGCGCGCCGCGGCCGTCGCGCTGCTGGAGCAGGTGCCGGAGGTGGTGGTCACCCTGGGCGCCGAGGGCAGCCTGTACGCGGCCCGGGACGCGGAGCCGCTGACCGTGCCCGCGCCGCCGGTGACCGCCGTGGACTCCACCGGCGCGGGCGACACATTCGTCGGCTGCCTCGCGGTCGCGGTCGGCGAGGGCCGGCCCATGCCGGAGGCGCTGCGCTGGGCCGCGGCCGCGGCGGCGCTGTCGGTGCAGCGGGCGGGCGCGACGGCGTCGATGCCGTACCGCTCCGAGATCGACGCCCTGTACGCGTCATGAGCGCCCGCACCGGCAGCGCGCCGCTGAGCGGCCTGCGCGTCCTCGACCTCGCCACCCTGTTCGCGGGTCCGCTCGCCGCCACCATGCTCGGCGACTTCGGCGCCGAGGTGATCAAGGTCGAGCACCCCGACAGACCCGACCCGTCCCGCGGCCACGGGCCCGCCAAGAACGGCACCGGCCTGTGGTGGAAACTGCTCGGCCGCAACAAGCGCACGGTGACCCTGAACCTGTCCAGGCCCGGCGGCCGCGCCACCCTGCTGAGGCTGGCGGCGACCGCGGACGTGATCGTGGAGAACTTCCGGCCCGGCACGCTGGAGAAGTGGGACCTCGGCTGGGACGAGCTGTCCGCGGCCAACCCCCGGCTGGTGCTGGCCCGGGTGACGGCCTTCGGGCAGTTCGGGCCTTACGCCCACCGGCCCGGCTTCGGCACCCTCGCCGAGGCGATGAGCGGCTTCGCCGCGATCACCGGGGAGCCGGACACGCCGCCGACCCTGCCGCCGTTCGGCCTCGCCGACTCGATCGCCGGGCTCGCCACCGCGTACGCGGTGATGACCGCGCTGGCCGCCCGGGAGCGCACGGGCGCGGGGCAGGTCGTCGACATGGCGATCATCGAGCCGATCCTGACCGTCCTCGGCCCCCAGCCCATCTGGTACGACCAGCTCGGCCATGTCCAGCCGCGGACCGGCAACCGCTCGCAGAACAACGCCCCGCGCAATGTCTACCGGACGGCGGACGGCGGCTGGGTCGCCGTCTCGACGTCGGCGCAGTCCGTCGCGGAGCGGGTGATGCGGCTGGTGGGGCGGCCCGAGCTGATCGACGAACCGTGGTTCGCCACCGGCGCGGACCGTGCCCTCCACGCCGACGTCCTCGACGCGGCGGTCGGCGGCTGGATCGCGGAGCGCGACCGCGCCGATGTGCTGGCCGCCTTCGAGAAGGCGGAGGCGGCGGTGGCGCCGGTGCAGGACGTGCGGGACGTGATGACCGACCCGCAGTACCGGGCGCTGGACTCCGTGACCACCGTCGACGACCCCGAGCTGGGGCCCGTCCGGATGCAGAACGTCCTGTTCCGGCTCTCGGCCACGCCCGGCGCGATCCGCTGGACGGGGCGCCCGCACGGCGCGGACACGGAGGCGGTCCTGGCGGAGCTGGGGGTGACCGAGGCCGAGCTGGCGGCCCTGCGCGCGGAGGGCGCCGTATGAGCGGGACCGCGCTGACCTGGCTGTACGCCCCCGGGGACCGCCCGAAGGTGGTGGCCAAGGCGCTTCTGGCGGGCGCGGACGTGGTCGTGGTGGACCTGGAGGACGCGGTCACGCCCGACCGCAAGGACTACGCCCGTGACGCCACGGCGGAGCTGCTGAGCGAACCGCAGCCGGTTCCGGTCCACGTGCGGGTGAACGCGCTGGACGGGCCGTGGTCCGACGCGGACCTCAAGGCGCTGCTCGACGCGCCGGGCCTGTCCGGGCTGCGGCTGCCGAAGGTGTGCTACCCCGCCGACATCACCCGGGTCGCGGCGGCCACGGAGGGGCGGCTGCCGCTGTACGCCCTGCTGGAGACGGCCCTGGGCATCGAGCAGGCGTACGCGATCGCCTCGGCGCACCCCGCGCTGCGCGGCATCGCGCTCGGCGAGGCGGACCTGCGCGCGGACCTGGGCGTGCGTGAGGATGCGGGGCTCGACTGGTCCCGCTCGCGGGTGGTGGTCGCGGCGCGGGCGGCGGGGCTCGCCCCTCCGCCGCAGTCGGTCCATCCGGACATCCGTGACCTGGAGGGCCTGGCCGCGTCCTGTGCGCACGGGCGGGCCCTCGGGTTCGTGGGGCGGGCGGCGATCCATCCCCGGCAGCTTCCGATCATCGAGCGGGCCTATCTGCCGACCGACCGGGAGATCGAGGAGGCCGAGACCGTGGTCCGGGTGGCCGCGGCGGGGCAGGGGGCGCAGGCGCTGCCGAACGGTCAGTTCATCGACGCGGCGGTGGTGGCGGCGGCGCGCCGGACCCTGAGCCGGGCCGCTCCGCGGGGGGCGGGGTGAGTACGGCGCGGGTGCGTCGGGGTCTTCGCGCAGTTCCCCGCGCCCCCTGACGGGGTGGCGGCCCGGTGACCGTCCCTCGCACCTGCGGGTGCGTCGTGGTCGCTCGCGCAGTTCCCCGCGCCCCTGATGGGGCGGGCCCATACGCGGCGAGGGCGGCCGGAGTAGGTCCGGGCGCCCTCGGCGTGGTGGGGGTGTGGGGTCAGCTCTTCTTGGCTGCCGACTCCGGTTCGTCCTCGGTCTCCGCCTCGGGGGCCGGAGCGGGGGCGGAGTCCTCCGCGGGTTCCTGCTTCGCGGTGGCGTCCTCGGCCGGGGGCTCCTCGTCGGCCGCCGGGTCCTCGGACCCCTCCGTGCTCTCCTCCGCGGCAGCGGCCTCCGCGGCAACGGTCTCCGCGCCGGGTTCCACCACCGTCTCGCGGCCGGGGCGCAGCCGCGACGACAGCACCATGTAGGTCACCGCGAGGACGAACACGATCATCGCGGTCCAGTCGTTCAGCCGCAGACCGAGGATGTGGTGGGCGTCGTCGACGCGCATGTACTCGATCCAGCCGCGGCCCACGCAGTACGCGGCGACATACAGCGCGAACGCCCGCCCGTGCCCGAGCTTGAAGCGGCGGTCGGCCCAGATCACCAGGAAGCCGACGCCGATGCACCACAGGGACTCGTACAGGAACGTCGGGTGGTAGTAGCCGGGCACCCGGCCGTCCGCCGACGACGTGATGTGCAGCGCCCACGGGACATGCGTCTCACGGCCGTACAGCTCCTGGTTGAACCAGTTGCCCCAGCGGCCCATCGCCTGGGCGAAGGCGATGCCGGGCGCGACGGCGTCCGCGTAGGCCGGCAGCGCGATGCCCCGGCGGCGGCAGCCGATCCACGCGCCGACCGCGCCGAGCGTGATCGCGCCCCAGATCCCCAGGCCGCCCTGCCAGACCTTGAACGCGTCCACCCAGTCACGGCCCTCGCTGAAGTACAGCTCGTAGTCCGTGATCACGTGGTAGAGCCGGCCGCCGACCAGGCCGAACGGCACGGCCCAGACCGCGATGTCGGCCACCGTGCCGGCCCGCCCACCCCGGGCGATCCAGCGCTTGTTGCCGAGCCAGACGGCGATGAAGACGCCGATGATGATGCAGAACGCGTAGCCGCGCAGCGGGATGGGTCCGAGGTGGAGGACCCCGCGCGACGGGCTGGGGATGTAGGCAAGTTCCATGGCAGGGTCGACGCTACCGTGCCGGGCGGGGCGCTCGGCAGGCAGCCCGGCTACGGCTCCATAACGGGAGGGAGGGAAAGCCCCTCACTTCTTGTTCGCCTCTTCCACCATCTGCTTCAGCTTGGCCGGGGTCAATGTGGAGTCCTGGTAGATGTTCTTGCCGTTCAGCAGGACCGTCGGCGTGCCGGAGAAGCCGCCCGACTGGAAGGCCTTGTTGGACTTCGCCACCCAGCTGTCGTGGGTGCCGTCGTTGACACAGGCGCGGAACGTGGGCGTGACCAGGCCCGGGACCTTGCCCGCCAGCTCGATCAGCTTGGCGTTGCTGGAGTAGGCGTCGTCCGTCTCCTCGGGCTGGTTCTCGTAGAGCACGTCGTGGTAGTCGCGGAACTTCCCGGCGTCCTGGGCGCAGGCCGCCGCGTTGGCCGCGCGCTTGGAGCCGCTGCCGCCGAGGTTGCCGTCGATCAGCGTGACCAGGTGGTACTCGACTCTCATCTGCCCGGAGTCGGTCAGTTCGTGGATCGTCGGCCGGTACGTCGTCTCGAAGGCCTTGCAGGCCGGGCAGCGGAAGTCCTCCCAGACGGTGAGCGTCGACTTCGCGCTGTCCTTGCCGACGGGGATCGCGAGGCTGTCCTTGCCCTGCGCGCCGGAGGGCGCCACCACGGGCCCGGACGCCGTGCTGCCGCTGTCCTTGCCGGAGTTCGCGGCGACGATGCCGATCACCGCCGCCAGTCCGAGGACGCAGACCACGCTCGCACCCACGATCAGCGTGCGGCGGCGCCGGTCCGCGGCCCTCTGCTTCTCGCGCTCGACCGCCAGCCGGTCCCTGGCGTTGCGCTTTCCGTCACGGTTCTTCTCGCTCACACCCGGCAAACGAACCGGGGAGGCGCAACGCGCCTCCCCGGTCCCAGCTCCACCCGTTCGAGTGACCGAATGTCCTGGTCACACCGTCATACCGGGAGCGGCGGACTCCGCTCGTCAGGCCTGCCGGCCGAGCGGCGGACTCCGCCCGTCACGCCTGCCGGCGGACGCCCTTCGCGAGGTCGCCCGCCAGGGCCCGCACCGCGTCGAGGCCGGCCGCCTCGTCCGGCGCGTCGAGCATCCGCTTGACGAACGCGGAGCCGACGATCACCCCGTCGGCGAACCCGGCCACCTCGGCGGCCTGCCTGGCGTCGGAGACGCCGAGGCCGACGCAGACGGGCAGGCCGCTGCCGGTCGCCCGGGTGCGCTCCACCAGGTCCTGCGCCTGTGCGCCGACCGACTCGCGGGTGCCGGTGACGCCCATGAGCGAGGCGGCGTAGACGAAGCCGCTGCCCGCCGCGGTGATCTCGGCGAGCCGCGCGTCCTTGCTGCTGGGCGCCACGACGAAGATCGTCGCGAGGCCGTGCTTCTCGGCGTGCTCGCGCCACAGGGCCGACTCCTGGACCGGCAGGTCCGGCAGGATGCAGCCCGCGCCGCCGGCCTCGGCGAGCTCGGCGGTGAAGCGCTCGACGCCGTAGCGGTCGATGGGGTTCCAGTAGGTCATCACGAGGATCGGCTTGCCGGTCGCCTCGTGCGCCTCGCGGACGGTCCGCAGCGCGTCCGCGATCTTCACCCCGCCGCGCAGGGCGATGTCGTCGGCGGTCTGGATGACCGGGCCGTCGAGGACCGGGTCGCTGTGCGGGAAGCCGACCTCGACGACGTCCGCACCGCTCTCGAGCACGGCCTTGACCGCCGCGATGCCGCCGTCGACGGTCGGGAACCCGGCCGGCAGGTAGGCGATGAGCGCGGCCCGGTCCTCGGCCTTCGCGGCGGCGAGGGTGTCGGTCAGCAGCTGGATGTTTCCGCTCACTTGGCGTCTCCCTCGATCTCGGCGGTGTCGGCGGCGTCCGCGGCGACCTCTGCGTCGGTGTCGTAGAGGCCGAAGTAGCGGGCGGCGGTGTCCATGTCCTTGTCGCCGCGGCCGGAGAGGTTGACGACGATCAGCCCGTCCGGGCCGAGCTCCCGGCCCACCTCCAGGGCGCCCGCGAGGGCGTGGGCGCTCTCGATCGCCGGGATGATTCCCTCGGTGCGCGACAGCAGCCGCAGGGCCTGCATCGCGGCGTCGTCGGTGACGGCCCGGTACTCGGCGCGGCCGCTGTCCTTGAGGTACGAGTGCTCGGGCCCGATGCCGGGGTAGTCGAGCCCCGCCGAGATCGAGTACGGCTCGGTGATCTGGCCCTCCTCGTCCTGGAGGACGTAGGACCGGGAGCCGTGCAGGATGCCGGGCTCGCCCGCGGTCAGCGTCGCCGCGTGCTCGCCCGTCTCCACGCCGTGGCCCGCGGGCTCGCAGCCGATGAGGCGTACGTCCGCGTCGGGGATGAAGGCGTGGAAGAGGCCGATGGCGTTGGAGCCGCCGCCGACGCAGGCGACCGCGGCGTCGGGCAGCCGGCCCGCACGCTCCAGCAGCTGGCGGCGGGCCTCGACGCCGATGACCCGGTGGAAGTCGCGGACCATGGCGGGGAAGGGGTGCGGTCCCGCGACGGTGCCGAACAGGTAGTGGGTGCGGTCGACGTTGGCGACCCAGTCGCGGAACGCCTCGTTGATGGCGTCCTTGAGGGTGCGGCTGCCGGACTTCACGGCGACGACCTCGGCGCCGAGCATCCGCATCCGGGCCACGTTGAGGGCCTGGCGCCGGGTGTCGATCTCGCCCATGTAGATGGTGCAGTCGAGCCCGAACAGCGCGCAGGCGGTGGCGGTGGCGACGCCGTGCTGGCCGGCGCCGGTCTCCGCGATCACCCGGGTCTTGCCCATGCGCTTGGTGAGCAGGGCCTGCCCGAGCACGTTGTTGATCTTGTGCGAGCCGGTGTGGTTGAGGTCCTCGCGCTTGAGGAAGATCCGTGCGCCACCGGCCTCGGCGGCGAACCGCGGCACCTCGGTCAGGGAGCTGGGGCGGCCGGTGTAGTGCACGAGCAGGTCGTCGAGCTCGCGGGCGAACTCGGGGTCGTGCTTGGCCTTGTCGTACTCGACGGCGACCTCGTCGACGGCGGCCACCAGGGCCTCCGGGATGAACTTGCCGCCGAAGGCGCCGAAGTAGCCCTCGGCGCTGGGAACCTGACCCTCGGGGTCGGGAATGAAGAAGTCACTGGACATGCGTGTACCTCACGGTGTGTCTGCGGTGGGAGATCACTGCTCGCCGTGGGGCGGGGGGTGTCTGTCGACCGACTGCCGTCAGTGGCCGATCGCGCAGTTCCTCGCGCCCCTGAAAGGCGCGGCAGGAGCCGCACGTCAGACACAGCCCTGCGCCCCTGAGGGGCACGTGGGGCTGTCTTTCGGCCGACTGCCGTCCGGGGTTGCTCGCGCAGTTCCCCGCGCCCCTCAGGGGCGCGGCGGTGACCGCGGATCAGACGGAGCCCCGCGCCCCGACGGGGGCGCGGTGCCATCGCATGCCGTTGACCTGGCCCGGTTCGTCGCCGATGACGTACCTGACCCGGCGGCCGTGGATGCGGCGGGCCGGGGCGCGGCAGCCCCTCGGGCGGCAGCCGCGCGCGAGGCGGGCGTACCGGTCCGGGGGTGTCGCTTCGGAAGTCATCGGGGAAAGCCTAGCGGGTGGTCAGCCGCGGCCGTGCCGGAGCGCCGGGTGGGCGCCGGCGGCGACCAGGTCGGAGACCGCGGTGCGCGGGTCGCGGCCGGTGACCAGGGACTCGCCGACCAGGACCGCGTCGGCGCCGGCGTTGGCGTACGCGATGAGGTCGTGCGGGCCGCGGACGCCCGACTCGGCGATCTTGACGATGTGGTCGGGGATCTCGGGCGCGACGCGCTCGAAGGTGCCGCGGTCGACCTCGAGGGTCTTCAGGTTGCGGGCGTTGACGCCGATGATCTTGGCGCCCGCGTCCACCGCGCGCTCCACCTCGTCCTCGTCGTGCACCTCGACGAGCGCGGTCAGGCCGATGGACTCGGCGCGCTCGATCAGCGACTCCAGGGCCGGCTGGTCGAGGGCGGCGACGATCAGCAGGGCGACGTCGGCGCCGTACGCGCGGGCCTCCCACAGCTGGTACGACGTGACGATGAAGTCCTTGCGCAGGACCGGGATGTCCACGCGGGCGCGGACCGCCTCCAGGTCGGCGAGCGAGCCCCCGAAGCGGCGCTGCTCGGTCAGCACGGAGATGACGGCCGCGCCGCCCGCCTCGTAGTCCGCGGCGAGTCCGGCGGGGTCGGCGATCGCGGCCAGCGCGCCCTTGGAGGGGCTGGAGCGCTTGACCTCGCAGATCACCTTCACGCCCTCGCCGCGCAGGGCGGCGACGCCGTCCTTGGCGGCCGGGGCCTTCGCCGCGCGCTCCTTGAGCTCGTCGAGGCTGACGCGCGCCTGCCGCTCCGCAAGGTCGGCACGGACTCCGTCGATGATCTCGTCGAGCACACTCACGCGAGCGGCCCCCTTTCGAACGGTTGACTTGTCGAGTGGCCGGTTCCCCGGCCGGGCTCCGCCTTACGGGGCGAAACGGATGGTCACTGCGATGGTATCCGGAGGACGGGGTAAGCCTCACATCCGGTTGACGGCGGTCCCACTACCTGGACGTTCTCCGGGGCCGGGTACGGGGCCCGGTGCGCGGACGCCCGCTCGCGGGTCGACCGGACGGCGGGAATCCGGCGGCAGGGCCGCGCCGTCAGGGGTGCAGCCAGCCCCCGAACGGCAGGTTGCGGACCACGGTGAAGACCGCGACCAGCGCGCCCAGCGCCCACATCCGGCCCCGGCCGGGGTCGATCCTGAAGGGCAGCCCGCGCGCCGCGCGAATCGCCCAGACGGCCCACAGCACGGCGAAGACGCCGTAGCCGAGCACGGCGACGGCGTTGTCGTGCAGCGCCCCGGCGAGGTCGCCGTGGATGAAGGCGTGCGCGCTGCGCAGCCCGCCGCAGCCGGGGCAGTACAGGCCCGTGAAGCGGTACAGGGGGCAGGGCGGGTAGTGGCCGGGGTGGTTGGGGTCCACCGTCCCGACGTAGGCGAACGCGGCGGCGACGGCCGCCAGCATCCCGGCGGGCACGGCCAGCCTGCTCAGCGCGGTACCGGCCGGCGGCGTCGTCCTGGGAGCCCCGTGGGCGTCGGCGTTCACGCCCGTATTGTGCCCCGCCGCGGGTCGGCGCGCGGGGCGGAGGGGGGTCGCGGGCCGGTGACACGCGTGAGGGGCGCCCCGTGCCTGCTACGGCGTCGGGGCGCCCCTCCACGTGGTGCTCAGCGCCGCCCCGAGGTGCGCCGGGTGCTCGCCACCCCTGGGTGGGCTCCCTCGCGCTGCCCCGGGGGGCGGCGGATCAGCTCTCGACGCCGACCGGCTCGCGCTTCGCGGGGGCCGGGGCGAGCTTCGTCCGCAGGTCGGTGGGGAGGTCCTTCGGCTGGCCGAGGCCCATGTTGCTCATGACCCAGCCGATCACGCCGCCGAGCGCCACGATCGCGAGGCCTCCCCAGAAACCGGCCGGGTTCGCCATCACCATGAAGGCGCCCGAGACGCAGAAACCGATGAAGGCGATCGTGACACCGGTCCAGGCGGCCGGGGTGTGACCGTGGCTGCTGCCCGCCATGACTTGCTCCTCGTTGCTGGGTACGTCTTGTACGCGTCCGAGCCGACGCTCGTCCTTCATTGTCCCGTACGCGCGGGCGCGGCGGGGCACGGGGTGGCCCCCTGGGGGCGTCTCGTTCGCCACACCGGGACCTTCGGCCCGGACCGAAGGTCCCCGCCGGGCCGCGCGGCAGGGGTCGGGCTACGCCGTGCCGGAGCTCGTGGGGTCCTCGCCGCGGTCCATGGCCTTCCACATCTCCTCGGGCCGGTCGGGGTCGGCGGGCTGCGGGCGGCGGCGCGGGCGGGGGGTGCCGTCGCGCTCGTAGCGGCCGGACATGGCGGGCCACAGGCGGCCGTAGCGCAGGGCGAGCAGTCCGGCGAGGAGGAGCAGCAGCCCGCCCACGGCGGCGACGTACGGCCAGCCGGTGTGGGTGAGCGACTCGACGCTCGCGGAGGTGTCGCCGGTGGCCTTGGCGGCCTGGTCGTCGAGCGCGGAACTGTCGGAGGCGCCGAGCAGCGCGGCGGCGACGGTGCCCGCGCCGGAGAGCGCGAGCAGCGCGGCGACGAGGAAGCGCCCGGCGCGGCGGACGGCGAAGACGGCGACCAGCGCGGCGAGGCCCACTATCGCGAGGGCCGCGGGGACGCCGGTGACGTCGCTGCCCTTGGCGGTGAGGGGGAACGCGCCGCCGGCCACCGTCGCGGTGCCGGCGGACCAGCGCTGCCGGGTCGCCAGCAGCGCGACGGCCGCGCCGAGCGCCCCGAAGAGCAGGGCTACGGCGAGACTCCGGCGGCCGGACCGGGCGGGGTCCGCGGCTTCGGAACGGGGGTGAGGAACAGCAGTCACGTACTCCACTATCGCTTGCGCGAGCGGTGAAACGTCAATCGGGGCATGTCTCCATCTGGTCACGCCCGCCGCGCCGCCCGTTCACCGCCGGGCCGCCGGGCACTCACCGGGGCGAACCCTGGGAGTGCCCTGGCCGCGCCCTGGGGGAATCCTGGGAGATCCCTGAGAGTGGCTAGGAGTTGAGCCGGTTCGCGGTGTGCACCGCGCGCAGGACGGCGGCGGCCTTGTTGCGGCACTCGTTGTCCTCGGCGACCGGGTCGGAGTCGGCGACCACGCCCGCGCCGGCCTGCACGTAGGCCGTGCCGTCGCGCAGCAGGGCGGTGCGGATGGCGATGGCGGTGTCGGAGTCGCCCGCGAAGTCGAGGTAGCCGACGCAGCCGCCGTACAGGCCGCGGCGGGAGGGCTCCAGCTCGTCGATGATCTGCATCGCGCGGGGCTTCGGGGCGCCGGAGAGGGTGCCGGCCGGGAAGCAGGCGGTCAGCACGTCGAAGGCGGTGCGGCCGGCGGCGACCCGGCCGGTCACGGTCGAGACGATGTGCATCACGTGCGAGTAGCGCTCGACGGACATGAAGTCGACGACCTCGACGGAGCCCGGCTCGCAGACCCGGCCCAGGTCGTTGCGGCCGAGGTCGACCAGCATGAGGTGCTCGGCGCGCTCCTTGGGGTCGGCGAGCAGCTCGTCGGCGAGGGCCTGGTCCTCCTGCGGGGTCGCCCCGCGGTGCCGGGTGCCCGCGATGGGGTGGACCATCGCCCGCCCGTCCTCGACCTTCACCAGCGCCTCGGGGCTGGAGCCGACGACGTCGAACCCGTCGAAGCGGAAGAGGTACATGTACGGCGACGGGTTGGTGGCCCGCAGCACCCGGTAGACGTCCAGCGCGCTCGCGGTGCACGGCGTCTCGAACCGCTGGGAGGGCACGACCTGGAACGCCTCGCCGGCCCGGATGCGCTCCTTCACGTCCTCGACGGCCGCCTGGTAGTCGGGGCCGCCCCACAGCGCGGTGTACGCGGGCAGCTCGGACGGCGGCAGGTGGGCGGGCGGCTGGGCGACCGGCCGGGTGAGGTCGGCCTCCATCGCGTCGAGCCGGGCCACGGCGTCGGCGTGGGCCTCGTCGACGCCGGTCTCCAGGTCGTTGTGGTTGATCGCGTTGGCGATCAGCAGGACGGAGCCCTCCCAGTGGTCCATCACGGCGAGGTCGCTGGTGAGGAGCATGGTCAGCTCGGGCAGCCGCAGGTCGTCGCGCTCGCCCGGGCCGATCTTCTCCAGGCGGCGCACGATGTCGTAGCCGAGGTAGCCGACCATGCCGCCGGTGAACGGCGGCAGGCCCTCCTGGTGCGGGGTGTGCAGGGCCTCGATGGTGGCCCGCAGGGCGGCCAGCGGATCGCCCTCCACGGGGACGCCGACCGGCGGGGTGCCCAGCCAGTGGGCGGCGCCGTCGCGCTCGGTGAGGGTCGCGGCGGAGCGGACCCCGACGAACGAGTAGCGGGACCAGGAGCGTCCGTTCTCCGCGGACTCCAGCAGGAAGGTGCCGGGGCGCTCGGCGGCGAGCTTGCGGTAGAGGGCGACCGGGGTGTCGCCGTCGGCGAGGAGCTTGCGGGTGACCGGGATGACCCGCCGGTCGGTGGCCAGCTTGCGGAACGTCTCGAGGTCCATGGCCGCTGACCCTACTGATCCTGGTGCGGCGCGCCCGAATCGGCGCCGTCCTTCAGCAGCACGTCCTCGTCGAAGCAGGTGCGGGCGCCGGTGTGGCACGCGGCGCCGACCTGGTCGACCTTGACGAGCACGGTGTCCGCGTCGCAGTCGAGGGCGACGGACTTCACCCACTGGAAGTGGCCGGATGTGTCGCCCTTGACCCAGTACTCCCGGCGGCTGCGCGACCAGTAGGTGCAGCGGCCGGTCGTCAGCGTGCGGTGCAGCGCCTCGTCGTCCATCCAGCCCAGCATCAGCACCTCACCGGTGTCGTACTGCTGGGCGATCGCGGGGACGAGTCCGTCGGGGCTGCGCTTGAGGCGCGCGGCGATCTCGGGGGCGAGGGCGCTGGGCGGGGGCGTACGGGTCATGGCGCCATTGTGCCGCGCGCGGGCGGCACGCCCGGGCCACGTCCACTGTCCGGACCCGGCGCGACGGTCGTAGGCTTCACGCATGTCGACCTTCGCCCAGCGTGAACGGCTTCTGCTCGCCGACATCTTGGAGACCGCGGGCCCCGACGCCCCGACCCTCTGCGACGGCTGGCAGACCCGCCAGCTCGCGGCGCACGTGGTGGTGCGCGAACGGCGGCCCGACGCGGCCGGCGGCATCCTGATCAAGCAGCTGGCGTCCCGGCTCGACCGGGTCCTGGCGGAGTTCGCCGCGAAGCCGTACGAGGAGCTCGTGCAGCTGATCCGGACGGGGCCGCCGCGCTTCTCGCCGTTCAACCTCAAGCAGGTGGACGAGATGTCCAACACGGTGGAGTTCTACGTCCACACCGAGGACGTCCGCCGCGCGCAGCCGGAGTGGACGCCGCGCGAGCTCGACCCGGTGTTCCAGGACGCCCTGTGGTCGCGGCTGGAGCGCACCGCGAAGCTGATGGGCCGGGGCGCGCCGACGGGCATGGTGCTGCGCCGTCCCGACGGCCAGACGGCGGTGGCCCATCGCGGGGCCCCGGTCGTCACCGTGACGGGCGAGCCGTCCGAGCTGCTGGTCTTCGTCCACGGCCGGCAGAGCGCCGCGAAGGTGCATCTGGACGGCGACGAGACCGCCATCGCGAAGCTGCACGAGGCGAAGCAGCTGGGGATCTGAGGGCGGTGTCCGCGGGCCCCGGCCGGGCCGTTCTCAGGTGGGCAGCTCCGCCTGCCGGAGTCCCGGTACGGCGAGCGCCACGACACCGCCGAGGCCGCACACCGCCGCGCTGACCGCGAAGACCGGCCCGGTGCCCCACGCGCCGATCGCGGCGGCGCACAGCGGCATGCTCAGCGGGGTCAGGCCGAGGCTGACCAGGCTGGAGACGGCGGTGACCCGGCCGAGGTAGGCGGGCTCGGTCAGGGTCTGGAGCAGCGCCCCGCAGAGCACGCCGCTGAGTCCGGCGAGCAGGCCGACGAGGACCGCGACACCGACGGCGGCGGTCAGCGCGGGCACCCGGGCGAGGGCGGCGATGGCCATACAGCCGGCGACGATGGCGCAGCCGGCCACCCGTCCGGCGTGCGGCAGCCGGCCGCGGACGGTGAGCAGCAGCGCGGCGAGGCCGGCGCCCGTCCCGAACCCGGCGAGCACCCAGCCCATGCCGGCCGCGCCCCAGCCCCGTTCGTCGGCCAGCAGGGTCAGCCCGACGTTGAGCGGGCCGACGAAGCCGAGGTCGCCGAGGGCGATGACGAGCATGAGCGGGGCGAGCACGCGATGGGCGCGGATGTGGCGCAGCCCGTCCTTGAGGTCCTGCCAGGCGCTGCGCCCGCCCGCTGCGCCGGAGGCGGTGTCCTCGTCGGGCAGGTCACGCACGCACGCGGGGGCCGGGTCCTCGGCAGGCAGGTCGCGCATCCGCACGGGGGCCGGGTCCGCGGGCAGGTCGCGCATCCGTACGGACACCAGCAGTGGCACCGACACCGCGATCAGCAGGCCGGCCGCGGCGAAGGCGGACGCGGCGCCGCCCAGGGCGACGGCCAGGCCGCCCAGCGGCGCGCCGATCACGTTGGCGGCGCGGATCGCGAGGCCGCGCATCCCCTGGACGCGGGCCAGCTGCGTCTTGCCGGTGATCCGCGGGGGCAGGGCGCCGACGGCGGGCAGGAAGACGGCGTCGACGGTGCCGAAGACGAGGGCGAGCAGGGCCAGCGGCCACAGGCCGGGCCGGGTGGTGAAGAGCAGCGCGGCGACGGCGAGGACGGCGGCGCAGCGCACGGTGTCGCTGCCGATGACGACCCGGCGTGGCCCGAAGCGGTCGGCGACCACTCCCCCGCCGAGCAGCAGCACGGCCCGCGGCACGGCGCTGACGGACAGGACGAGACCGGCCTGGGAGGGCGTGCCCGCCTGGACGGCCGCCCAGGAGAGGGCGATGTAGTAGACGTTGTCGCCGATCATCGAGGAGGTGTAGGCGGCGAGCCAGCGCAGGACGTTGCCGTCGCGGTGGGCGGGGCGGTCGGCCGTGGCGGCGGAGGGTATGAGCGTGGCGGTCACGGCTGTCGGTCCTCTCGGGTGCGGAACGGGAATCCGTACAGGTGGATCGCGACGTTCTCGCGGCCCCGGGTGTCGCCCGCGGCCTCGGCGGACCGGCCCAGGGCCTGGTACTTCCTGATCAGTGCGTCCAGCTCGCGCTGGAGGTCGGCGAGTTCGGGCGCGGTCAGGCGCGGCAGGTACTCGGCGTCGAAGCCGGCCGAGCGCCAGTCGTCGCTCCAGGTCGCGGACTCGTCGAGGTGACGGCGGTAGAGCGCGGCCCGCTGCTCCAGCAGGATGCGGGTGAGCGCGCCCTGGGCGGCGACCAGTTCGGGGGCGCCCTTGAGGTCCTCGTAGCGCACGGTGAGGCCCTCGGCGGCGGGCCGCCACCAGCGCTCGCGGCCGTCGCCGCTCTGCGGTGCGGCCTCCTCGATCAGGCCGTGCTCGGCGAGCTTGCGCAGGTGGTAGCTGACCAGCGACACCGCCTCGCCGACCTGTCCGGCGAGCTGGGAGGCGGTCGCCGTGCGGGCCACGTGCAGGGCCCGGTACAGCGTGAGGCGCAGTGGGTGCGCGAACGCCTTCAGCGTTCCGAGGTCGGTGATGCGCATCTCGTCCGGGGGCACGGGTGGGGTCACACGCCGACCCTAGATGCGCAAGAAAAATTGCGCAATATTCGTTGCGCAAGATTCGTTGCGCGATGGTCGTTGCGCCCCTGAAAGGGCGCCCGTCACCTGACCGGGTGGCCGGCCCCCCGCAGCGTCTGCTTGACCTCGCCGATGCGCAGGTCGCCGAAGTGGAAGACCGACGCGGCGAGGACCGCGTCCGCGCCCGCCGCCACCGCCGGGGGGAAGTGCGCCAGGCTGCCCGCGCCGCCGGAGGCGATGACGGGGACCGTGACGTGCTTGCGGACGGCCGCGATCATCTCCAGGTCGTAGCCGTCCTTGGTGCCGTCCGCGTCCATCGAGTTGAGCAGGATCTCGCCCGCGCCCAGTTCGGCGGCCCGGTGCGCCCACTCGACGGCGTCGATGCCGGTGCCGCGGCGGCCGCCGTGGGTGGTCACCTCGAAGCTCCCGGCCGGCGTGCGCCGCGCGTCCACGGACAGCACCAGCACCTGCCGGCCGAAGCGCTCGGCGATCTCCTGGATC
Organism: Streptomyces mangrovisoli; assembly: GCF_000974985.2. Lineage (GTDB taxonomy): Bacteria > Actinomycetota > Actinomycetes > Streptomycetales > Streptomycetaceae > Streptomyces > Streptomyces mangrovisoli. The sequence goes on from NZ_LAVA02000010.1 coordinate 142,756, forward strand.
AGCTCGGGGCGGGCGATCGCCGCCGTGTTCACGCCGACCTTGTCCGCGCCGGCCCGCAGCAGCTTGTCCACGTCCTCGGCGGTACGGACGCCGCCGCCGACGGTCAGCGGGATGAAGACCTGCTCGGCGGTGCGGCGCACCACGTCGTAGGTCGTCTCGCGGTCGCCGGAGGACGCCGTGATGTCGAGGAACGTCAACTCGTCGGCGCCCTCGGCGTCGTAGACCTTGGCCATCTCGACGGGGTCGCCCGCGTCGCGCAGGTTCTGGAAGTTGACGCCCTTGACGACCCGCCCGTTGTCCACGTCCAGGCAGGGGATGACTCGTACGGCCAGGGTCATGCGGGCACTCCTCGGAACGCCTCCACCTCGATCTCGACGACCAGGCTGGGGTCGACGAAACCGGAGACGATGATCATGGTTGCGGCGGGCCGGACGGTGTCGAACAGCTCCTTGTGGGCGCGCCCGACCTCCTCCACGTCCCGTGCGTGGGTGATGTACATGCGGGTCCGCACGACGTCGTCGCGGCCGAGGCCCAGTTGTCCGAGCGCGCCCAGCGCGACGTTGAAGGAGTTCACCGCCTGCTCGTACGGGCCGCCCCCGACGATCTCTCCGTCCACGACGGAGGTGCAGCCCGAGACCAGCACCAGCCCGCTGGGCAGTTCCACCGCGCGGGAGTAGCCGAACTGCTCCTCCCAGGGCGCGCCCGTACTCACACGTCGTACGCCGCTCACCGGGCCACAGCCTCCAGTGCCTCTTCCAGGGTGAACGCCTTGGCGTACAGGGCCTTCCCGACGATCGAGCCCTCGACACCGAGCGGGACCAGCTCGGCGATGGCGCGCAGGTCGTCGAGCGAGGAGACGCCGCCGGAGGCCACGACCGGGCGGTCGGTGGCCGCGCAGACGCCGCGCAGCAGCTCCAGGTTGGGGCCCTGGAGGGTGCCGTCCTTGGCGATGTCGGTGACGACGTAGCGGGCGCAGCCCTCCTTGTTCAGGCGGTCCAGCGTCTCGTAGAGGTCGCCGCCGTCCCGGGTCCAGCCGCGGCCGCGCAGGGTGGTGCCGCGGACGTCGAGACCGACGGCGATCTTGTCACCGTGCTCGGCGATGACCTTGGCGACCCACTCGGGGGTCTCCAGGGCGGCGGTGCCGAGGTTGACGCGGGTGCAGCCGGTGGCGAGGGCGGCGGCGAGGGTCTCGTCGTCGCGGATGCCGCCGGACAGCTCGACCTTGATGTCCATCGCGCCGGCGACCTCGGCGATCAGGTCGCGGTTGTCGCCGGTGCCGAACGCGGCGTCGAGGTCGACCAGGTGCAGCCACTCGGCGCCGGAGCGCTGCCAGGCGAGCGCGGCCTCCAGCGGGGAGCCGTAGGAGGTCTCGGTGCCGGACTCGCCGTGCACGAGGCGTACGGCCTGGCCGTCTCGGACGTCGACGGCGGGGAGCAGTTCGAGCTTGGCCATGGTCTACAGGGTTCCGATCCAGTTGGTCAGGAGCTGGGCACCGGCGTCGCCGGACTTCTCGGGGTGGAACTGGGTGGCGCACAGGGCGCCGTTCTCCACCGCGGCGACGAAGGGCTTGCCGTGCGTCGCCCAGGTCACCTTGGGGGCCGCGATCACGGGGTTCAGCGTCTGAAGGGCCCACTCGTGGACGGCGTAGGAGTGCACGAAGTAGAACCGCGCGTCGGCGTCGAGGCCGGCGAACAGCTCCGAGTCGGCGGGGGCGTCCACGGTGTTCCAGCCCATGTGGGGCACGATCTCGGCCTGGAGCGGCTCGACCGAGCCGGGCCACTCGTCGAGGCCCTCGCTCTCCACGCCGTGCTCGATGCCGCGGGCGAAGAGGATCTGCATGCCGACGCAGATGCCCATCACGGGGCGGCCGCCGGAGAGCCGACGGTCGATGATCCAGTCGCCGCGGGCCTCGCGCAGCCCGGTCATGCAGGCGGCGAACGCGCCCACGCCGGGCACGAGCAGCCCGTCGGCGTTCATCGCGGTGTCGAAGTCGCGGGTGATCTCGACCTCGGCTCCCGTGCGCGCGAGGGCGCGCTCGGCGGAACGGACGTTCCCGAAGCCGTAGTCGAAGACGACCACGCGCTTGCGCGCGGTCAACTCCACACCTGCAGCCGCATCACGCCGGCCACGAGGCAGAACGCGGCGCTGAGCGAGAGCAGCACGATGAGGCCGCGGGGCATCTTCTGCTTGACGAAGGAGATGATGCCGCCGAGGAGGAAGAGCCCGACGACGATGAGGACGGTGGACAGTCCGTTCATGGGGTTACAGCGCGCCCTTCGTGGAGGGGAGGATGCCGGCGGCGCGCGGGTCCCGCTCGCTGGCGTAACGGAGCGCTCGGGCCAGCGCCTTGAACTGGCACTCCACGATGTGGTGCGCGTTGCGGCCGTAGGGCACGTGGACGTGCAGCGCGATCTGGGCCTGGGCGACGAACGACTCCAGGATGTGCCGGGTCATGGTGGTGTCGTACTCGCCGATCATCGGCGCCATGTTCTCGGGCTCGGTGTGCACGAGGTAGGGGCGGCCGGAGAGGTCGACGGTCACCTGGGCGAGCGACTCGTCCAGCGGGACGGTGCAGTTGCCGAAGCGGTAGATGCCGACCTTGTCGCCGAGCGCCTGCTTGAAGGCGGCGCCGAGGGCGAGGGCGGTGTCCTCGATGGTGTGGTGCGAGTCGATGTGGAGATCGCCCTCGGTCTTCACGGTCAGGTCGAACAGACCGTGCCGGCCGAGCTGGTCGAGCATGTGGTCGTAGAAACCGACCCCGGTCGACACGTCGACCTTGCCGCTGCCGTCGAGATCGATCTCGACGAGCACCGACGTCTCCTTGGTCACCCGCTCCACGCGTCCCACGCGGTTCATGCGCTCTGCTCCTTCGGGGGTGTGGGGCCGTCCCCCACGAAACACTTCACGTCACGTACCGCGTCGAGGAACGCGTCGTTCTCCTCGGGGGTGCCGGCGCTGACGCGCAGCCACCCCGGGATGCCGTTGTCCCGGACCAGGACGCCCCGGTCGAGGATCCGCTGCCAGGCCTTGTGGGCGTCGTCGAAGCGGCCGAACTGCACGAAGTTCGCGTCGGACTCGACGACCTCGAAGCCGCCCGCGCGCAGTTCGCTCACCAGGCGGTCCCGCTCGGCCTTCAGCTGCTCGACATAGCCGAGCAGCGTGCCGGTGTGCTCCAGGGCGGCCAGGGCGGTCGCCTGGGTCACGGCCGACAGGTGGTACGGCAGCCGCACCAGCTGTACGGCGTCCACCACGGCCGGGTGCGCGGCGAGGTAGCCGAGCCGGAGGCCGGCGGCGCCGAACGCCTTGGACATGGTGCGGGAGATCACCAGGTTCGGGCGGCCGTCGAGCAGCGGCAGCAGCGAGTCGCCGTGGCTGAACTCGATGTAGGCCTCGTCCACGATCACCATCGAGGGGCCCGCCGCCTGCGCCGCCTCGTACAGCGCGAGCACCGTCTCGGGCGGGACCGCGTTGCCCGTGGGGTTGTTGGGGGTCGTCACGAAGACGACGTCGGGCCGGTTCTCGGCGATCGCGCGCTCGGCGGCCGCGAGGTCGATCGTGAAGTCCTCGTGCCGCGGCCCCGAGATCCACCCGGTGCCGGTGCCGCGCGCGATGAGCGCGTGCATCGAGTACGACGGCTCGAAGCCGATCGCGGTGCGGCCGGGACCGCCGAAGGTCTGGAGCAGCTGCTGGAGGACCTCGTTGGAGCCGTTGGCCGCCCACACGTTGGCGACGCCGACCTCGTACCCGGAGGTGTCCGTCAGGTACTCGGCGAGCCGGGTGCGCAGCTCGACCGCGTCGCGGTCCGGGTAGCGGTTGAGGTTCCGGGCCGCCTCGCGGACCCGCTCGGCGATCCGCTCGACGAGCGGTTCCGGCAGCGGGTAGGGGTTCTCGTTGGTGTTCAGCCGGACGGGCACGTCCAACTGGGGGGCACCGTATGGGGACTTGCCGCGCAGTTCGTCCCGGACGGGCAGGTCGTCGATTCCGAAGTTCACTTGCTCGCCGGCACCTTCCACCCGAACCTCGCCTTGATCGCCGCGCCGTGCGCGGGCAGGTCCTCCGCCTCGGCCAGCGTGACCACGTGGTGCGCGACCTCGGCCAGCGCGTCCTTCGTGTAGTCGACGACGTGGATGCCGCGCAGGAAGGACTGGACCGACAGGCCCGAGGAGTGGCAGGCGCAACCGCCGGTGGGCAGCACGTGGTTGGAGCCCGCCGCGTAGTCGCCGAGGGAGACCGGCGCCCAGGGGCCGATGAAGATCGCGCCCGCGTTCCGCACCCGGTCCGCGACCGCGGCCGCGTCGGCGGTCTGGATCTCCAGGTGCTCGGCGCCGTACGCGTCGACCACCCTGAGGCCCTCGTCGACGCCGTCGACGAGGACGATCGCGGACTGCCGGCCGGCCAGGGCCGGGCGGATCCGGTCGTCGATGTGCTTGGTGGCCGTGATCTGCGGCTCCAGCTCCTTCTCGACCGCGTCGGCCAGCGCGACCGAGTCGGTGACCAGCACGGCCGCCGCCAGCGGGTCGTGCTCGGCCTGGCTGATCAGGTCGGCGGCGACGTGCACCGGGTCGGCCGTGTCGTCGGCGAGGACCGCGATCTCGGTCGGGCCCGCCTCGGCGTCGATGCCGATCCGGCCGGTGAAGTAGCGCTTGGCGGCCGCGACCCAGATGTTGCCGGGGCCGGTGACCATGTTGGCGGGGGCGCAGGACTCGGTGCCGTAGGCGAACATCGCGACGGCGGTCGCGCCGCCCGCCGCGTACACCTCGTCGACGCCGAGCAGGGCGCAGGCGGCGAGGATCGTCGGGTGCGGCAGGCCGTCGAACGCGGCCTGGGCCGGGGAGGCGAGCGCGATCGAGCCGACGCCGGCCTCCTGCGCGGGCACCACGTTCATGATCACGGAGGACGGGTAGACCGAGCGACCGCCCGGCGCGTACAGCCCGACGCGCTCGACCGGGACCCACTTCTCGGTGACCGTGCCGCCGGGCACCACCTGCGTGGTGTGGTCGCTGCGGCGCTGGGCGCGGTGGACCAGGCGGGCGCGGCGGATCGACTCCTCCAGGGCCGCGCGCACGGCCGGGTCGAGCCGCTCCAGGGCGTCGGCGAGCGCCTCGGCCGGGACGCGCACGGATTCCAGCCGTACGCCGTCGAACTTCTCCGCGAAGTCGATCAGTGCCGCGTCTCCCCGATGATGTACGGCCTCGCAGATCGGACGCACCTTCTCCAGTGCGGCCTGTACGTCGAACTCGGCTCGGGGCAGCAGGTCGCGCAGGGCGGGACCCTCCGGGAGGGCGTCGCCGCGCAGATCGATTCGGGAGATCACGTACCCAATTCTCTCAGACCCGCGCCGGGCGCCGTTCGCGCGTATCAATGGCTGATACAGAACGTGGCCGGAACCCGGAAGATCCCCTTCACGTCCTGTGTTCCGGGCGTCACCCAGCGGGCATCAACGGGTGGACGCGCGAGCGACCGGCGAGTAGCCGGGGACACCGGGGAAGGGGGCACGGGTGTGACCGAGGAGACCGGCGTACGGGGCGGCGATCTGCCGGACGACCTGACCGCCGCCGAGGCCGGGATGTGGCAGGCGTTCCGCAACGGCACCGTGTACGACCTGCGCTGCGGCGACGCGGAGGTGGACGATCCGCACGGCGGGCACCCCTGGGGCCCCGAGCGGGCCGTGCGGGCGCGGATCATCGCGTGGCTGCTGCTGGACGGGCCGCCCGCGCTGGCCGGCCGGGTCGCCTCGCTGAAGCTGGTCGGTGTGCAGGTCATGGGCTCGCTGGACGTGGCGGGCGGCACGGTGGCGCCGTACGTCGAGATGAAGTCCTGCCGGTTCGAGCAGGAGGTGCTGGTGCCGGAGGCCCGGTTCGCGACCATGCGGATGGTGAACTGCTCGGTGCCGCGCCTGGAGGCCGCCCGCGTGCACACCGAGGGCGATCTCCATCTGCCGCGCTGCCGGTTCCACAACGGCGTCCGGCTGACCGACGCGCACATCGGCACCGACCTGATGCTGAACGAGGCCGTCGTGCACCGCGACCGCACCGGGCGCTCCATCGCCGCCGACGGGATGCTGGTCGGCCAGGACCTCCAGGCGGAGCTGCTGGAGTCGTACGGCGAGCTGAGCCTGCGCAGCGCGAAGGTCGGCGTGTCGCTGAGCCTGCGCGGGGCCCGGCTGGTCAACCCGGCCGGGCGGCTCGCGCTGAACGCGCCCCAGCTGACCGTGGAACGCACGCTGTACCTGACCCCGGCGGGCGTCGGCGGGCCCTGGCTGAGCGGGACCACGCCGGCCCGCGGGACCCGGGTGCAGCGGTTCGAGGCGCAGGGCGGGGTGCGCCTCGACGACGGCCGGTTCGGGGACGCGGTGGACCTGGAGCGGGCCCGGTTCGTGCTCACCGACGAGCAGGAGCTGTCGCTGCGCCGGGTGCAGGCTCCCGAGCTGCGCTTCCTCGGGGACCGGCCGCTGCGCGGCAAGGTGGTGCTCTCGGGCGCGCGGATCGCCAACCTGGTCGACCGGGCGAGCGCGTGGCCGGCGCCGGGCAATCTGCACATGGGCGGCTTCGTCTACGAGAACCTCGTGCCGCAGGGCCCGTTCCCGCTGACCGAACGGCTGGGCTGGGTGACGGCCGCGACCGCGGAGTACAACCCGGAGCCGTACGAGCGCCTCGCCGCCGTGCTGCGCGGCGCGGGCGAGGACGAGGACGCCCGCGAGGTGCTGCTCGCCAAGCAGCGCCGCCGCCGGGAGAGCCTGCCGCCGGCCGCCAAGGTGTGGGGGTACGTGCAGGACTGGACGGTGGCGTACGGCTACCGGCCGGGCCGCGCCGCCGTGTGGATGGCGGTGCTGTGGGCCGCGGGCTCGCTCGCCTTCGCGCACGCCGGGCATCCCCCGGTGAACACCGTGCACCCCGTGTGGAACCCGGCGCTCTACACCCTGGACCTGCTGCTGCCGGTCATAGACCTGGGCCAGGTGGGCCAGTGGCAGCTGCGCGGCGGCTGGCAGTGGCTGTCGGCGGCGATGGTCCTGCTGGGCTGGATCCTGGCCACGACGGTGGCGGCGGGGGCGACACGGCTGCTGCGGAGGGGGTGAGCGGGGCCCACCGGGCGGGGCGGGGCCGACCGGGCGGGGCGCAGGGTGGCAGACCGGAGGCGACACACAGTTGTTGAACGATCACCTTTTACCGGTCCTTGACCCGCGGCCGTACAACTTTCGATTCGTTGCCCGGGGACACTAGCGCCGCCGCCACCTGCGGTCTTTCAATAAGCGGCACCATGGCGCTGCTCCCCCCGTTCATCCGCGCGTCGCGGATGAGAAGCACTCCTACGCGCCCCGCCGCCGGAGCCCCGGCGGACGAGGTGCTGCTCGACGCGCCCGACGACCGTCTCGGCCCCGCGCTCGTCGCGGCCGGACGGGGCGAGTTCGAGCCCGCCGCCGCCCTGCTGGCCCTCACCCGGGCCACCGCCGACTGGGAACACCGCGACCGGTACGTGGTCCGGCTCGCCGCGTTCGCCCGGTCGCGGGGCGAGTGGTTCGAGACCTGGCGGGCCGCCGACCCGCACGACCCCGACGGACTGCTCGTCGAGGCGCAGCTGGCGGTCGACCACGCCTGGACCTCGCCGGCCCGCGCCGAACTGCTGCGCGGCGTCAGCCCGCTGATCACGGCCGCGGCCCAGCTCGACGCGCGCGACCCGGTGCCGTGGCGGGTCGCCCTCACCCACGCCCGCGGGGCGCGCGCCGGCCACAAGTACTTCGGCGAGCTGTGGGAGGCGGCCGTACGGCGCGCCCCGCACCACTACGGCTGCCACGCGGCCGCGCTGCACTACCTGGCCGCCTCCTGGCAGGGCTCCCACCGCGAGTGCTTCGACTTCGCCGAGCGGGCCGCCCAGGACGCCCCCGCCGACTCCCTGGTCCAGGCCCTCCCGGCGCACGCGGCCTTCGGGTACCTCTCCGACGGCTGTGGCGCCGAAGTGGCGCGGGAGCGGCTCGACGCGGCCGCCGACCGGGCCGTCGCGTTCTCCGCGCGCTTCGCCGCGGCCTCCCCCTGGCCCGCCGAGGCCAGGAACGAGCTCATGTACGTCCTCGTACGGCTGGGCCGCTGGAGCGACGCGCTCGCGCAGCTCGACCTCATCGGCCCGTACGTCACCTCCTTCCCGTGGGACCGGCTGGCGGCGGACCCGCTCGCCCACTTCCTGCACGTGCGCGACCAGATCCGCGCGGCCACCGCGACCGGTGCGCCGGGCGTGCGGACGGGGGCGTGGGGCGGGCGGACCGGACGCGCACGCTCCGTGGACCATTAGGCTTTTGCGCCGTGACCACCGTCCGTCTCCCCCTCTTCCCGCTGAACTCCGTGCTGTTCCCGGGGCTCGTGCTGCCGCTGAACGTCTTCGAGGAGCGCTACCGCGCGATGATGCGCACCCTGGCGAAGGCCCCGGAGGACGAGCCGCGGCGGTTCGCCGTCGTGGCGATCCGCGACGGCCACGAGGTCGCGCCCAGCGCGCCCGGGATGCCCGACCAGACGGCCCTGCCGCAGCGCGGCCCCGCGGCCGGCTTCGGCGCCGACCCGGCCAAGACGTTCCACTCCGTGGGGTGCATCGCCGACGCGGCGACCATCCGGGAGCGCTCCGACGGCACCTTCGAGGTGCTGGCCACCGGGACGACCCGGGTGCGGCTGCTGTCCGTCGACGCCACCGGTGCCTTCCTGACGGCCGAACTGGAGGAGCTGGCGGAGGAACCCGGGGACGAGGCCGGGGCGCTGGCGGAGGGCGTGCTGCGGGCGTTCCGGCAGTACCAGAAGCGCCTCGCGGGCGCCCGGGAGCGGTCGTTGTCGACCTCGGCGGACCTGCCCGACGAGCCGTCCGTGGTGTCGTACCTGGTCGCCGCGGCGATGGTGCTCGACACGCCGACCAAGCAGCGGCTGCTCCAGGCCCCGGACACCGCCTCCCGGCTGCGCGACGAGCTGAAGCTGCTGCGCTCCGAGGCCGCCGTCATCCGCCGGCTGCCCTCGCTGCCCGCACCGGATCTGACCCGCGGCCCGACGAGCCTCAACTGACCCGCCCGGCGCACCTCGCGCCGCCCACGCACTCCACGCAAATCCCGGGGGAAACGGCCCGCATGGCGAAGAAGAAGCAACAGCAGCAGGGCGGCACGCCCGCCACCGTCGCGCTGACCGCGGCGGGGGTGACGTACACGGTCCACTCCTACGACCACGATCCCGCGCATCCGTCGTACGGCGAGGAGGCCGCCGAGGCGATGGGCGTGTCCCCGGACCGCGTCTTCAAGACGCTGGTGGCCGACGTGGACGGCACGCTGACGGTGGCGGTGGTCCCGGTGGCGGGTTCGCTGGACCTGAAGGCGCTGGCCTCGGCGGTCGGCGGCAAGCGGGCGGCCATGGCGGACCCGGCGCTCGCGGAGCGCACCACGGGCTATGTCCGCGGTGGCATCTCCCCGCTCGGCCAGCGCAAGAAGCTGCCGACGGTCCTGGACGCCTCGGCCGCCGCCCACGCGACGATCTGCGTCTCGGCGGGGCGGCGGGGGCTGGAGGTCGAACTGGCCCCGGACGACCTGGCGCGGCTGACGGGGGCGGTACGGGCGCCGATCGGGCGCGGCTGACGCCTTCGCCGCGGGCCGCCCCGGCTCTGCCGTGTGCCGCCCCGGCCATGCCGGGCGACGCCTCGGCCCTGCCGGACGACGCCTCGGCCCTGCCGGACGACGCCTCGGCTCTGTTGCGCGACCCCTCGACGGGTGGCCCTTCCTGGACTAAGCAGAAGGGGCATGTCGAAGCGAACCCGCAAGCGCAAGTGGCGCATCAGGAAGGGCCGTTCCAACCACGGCCGCCGTCCCGCGTGACCGACACCCCGTCGGGGGGAGCGTCCCCGGTCAGGCCGGGGGCGCTCCGTACGGCCCCTGCGGGCCCTGCGGGCCCTCGGATCCGTGGGTGCCCTGGGTGCCGTCGTGGGGGGTGTACGGACCGTGCGAGTCGTGCGGGCCGTAGTCGTAGGCCGGTTCCGGGTCCCGCGGGCCGAACAGCGCGGTCAGGCCGAGGTGCACCAGCAGCGCGGCCACCGACCAGGCCAGCAGCGCCCCCTTCGCGCCGAGCTTGAGCGGCGCCGCGAAGGTCACGCCCTTGCCGACCTCCTTGGCGTGCGCGAGGACGTCCTTGGCGGGGCCGAGCGACACCCCGAGCTTCCACGCCACCAGCGAGCCGAGCAGGCCGCCGACCGCCAGCGCGACCGCGAGCGGCACACCGCCGCGCCGGCGCACCAGGAACACCACCACGGCGCTCACCGCGCCGAAGGCCAGCGCCAGCAGCGTGAACGTGCCGTCCACACCGATCGCCTGCTCGCCCTCGCTGTCCTTGAGGTAGACGACCCAGTTCTTGCCGGAGACGTCGCCGACCAGCGGCACCTGCGGCGCCAGCCACTGCCACAGCAGCCCGAGCAGCACCCCGCACAGCGCCAGCGCCACCGTGACGACGACGGCCTCCCGCACTTCGGTCTTCATCCCGGGACCGTCCTGTTCGTGCACGGCGTCGTGGGCGGCGGCCGGGTACGCGTACCCGGCGGGTGCGGTCGGCCACGCCTTGGCGTCGTTCTCGGACGATTCGTGCGGCGGCGGGGGCGGAGTCAGCGGAGCGGTCACCCTGACATCGTGCCAGGCGTGTCTGTGCGGCGCGTCACCGGACCGCGGCCCGGCGGTACGCCCACGCCGCCACGGCCAGCGAGACCACCCCGACCCCGGCGCAGACGGCCAGGTCACCGGCGACCAGCGCCCAGTCCGGGTGCGACCCGAAGGTCCGCGCGAACGCCTCCACGCCGTACGTCGACGGCAGCAGGTCGCGCAGCAGCCGTACGACGCCGGGCATCCGGTCGGCGGGCAGCACGCCGAGCAGCAGCGCCGCCGACATGCCCAGCTGGCCCAGCAGGGTGGCGAGCTCGGGGCGCGGCGCGAGCAGGCCGAGCGCGGCGCCGAGCCCGGCGAGCGCGGCGCCGGCCAGCGGGATCACCGCGGCGAGCACCCACAGGTTCGCCAGCGGCAGCCCGAACAGGATCCCGCCGAACGCGGCGGTCACCAGGGTGCCGGGCACGGTGAAGGAGGCGTAGGCCCCCGCCGCGCCGAGCACCACGGCGGCCGGCGGCACGGGCAGCGTCGCGTAGTGGTCGAGGCCGCCGCTGCCGCGCAGCTGGCCGAAGTACTGGGCCAGCAGGTTCAGGCCGACGTAGGCCACCACGAGCACCGACGAGCCGGCCACGACGTAGCGGGCGTCGTCGCCGCCCGCGTCCACCACGCCACGCATCATGATCAGGATGCCGACGGACTGGAAGGTCGCGACGAACAGCAGCGGGATGCGGGCCACCCGGGCGCGGGAGAGCTGGGCGCGGTAGACCGCGGCCAGCGAGGGCCACAGCCGGGCGCGTGGCGCGAGCGGCGCGGCCTGCGCGCGCACCGGCGCGGTGGCCGGCGCGCCGCCCGGCCGGGCATCGGCGGATACGACACTCACCTCGGGCTGCTCCTTCTCGCTCCGGCAGCGGTCTCGTGCCCTACGGATTCCTGTACGTACCGGACGGGGTCTGCGCTCATGCCTTCACCAGTCCGCGTCCGTCGCCGCCGAGCGCCAGATAGACGTCCTCCAGGCTGGGGGTGGCGAGCGTGAAGTCGTCGAGGGCGGCGAAGGCGGCGCCGCCGGTGACCGTGGCGACGGCCGCGCGGGCCTCCTCGGGCGCGAGCCGCAGCGTCCAGCGGCGGCCGGACTCCACGGCCCGCTCGCGCAGCACGGCGACCTCGGGCACCTCCAGCGGGGGCCGCTCGCGCCACACCAGCTCGACGCGGACCTCGCCGGCCACCCGTTCCTTGAGGCCGGCCGGGGTGTCGCAGGCGATCACCCGGCCGCGGTCGAGGACGGCGACCCGGTCGAGGACGGTCTCGGCCTCGATGACGTTGTGGGTGACGAGCAGCACGGTGGTGCCGCGCTCGGCCCGGCGCCGGTCGACGGCGGACCACACCGCGCGGCGGGCCACGGGGTCCATGCCGGTGGTGGGCTCGTCGAGGACCAGCAGCGGCCGCTCGCCGACCAGCGCGGCGGCGAGGCAGGCCAGCCGGCGCTGGCCGCCGGAGAGCTTGCGCAGGGGGCGGGCGGCGATCGGGGCGAGGCCCAGCTCGTCGAGTACGGCGTCGCGCTCGGCGCGCGCCTGCCGGGCGTGCAGGCCGCGCAGCCGCCCGGTCGTCTCGGCGGCGAGGGAGACGGTCAGCTCGTCGAGGGCGCTGGACTCCTGGCCGAGGTAGGCGAGGAGGCGGGCGGCGCGCTCGGGGTGGCGCACGATGTCGTGGCCGAGGATCTCCACGCTGCCGCGATCGGGGCGCATCAGGCCGGTCAGCTGGCGGACCAGGGTGGACTTGCCTGCGCCGTTCGGGCCGAGCAGGCCGAAGATCTCGCC
>NZ_LAVA02000100.1 GCF_000974985.2 Streptomyces mangrovisoli
GGACAGGACCGCGCGATCGGGCAGGACTCCCGGACCGGGGACGAGCCCCGCGCGGATCAGGGGACGACGGACATCCACGGGCGGGTGGCACACCTGCGCGAGATCCGTGCGCAGGCCCTGGCGGGTCCCGGTGCGAAGGCGACCGAGGCGCAGCACGCCAAGGGCAAGCTGACGGCGCGGGAGCGGATCGAGCTGCTGGTCGATGCGGGTTCCTTCCAGGAGGTCGAGCAGCTGCGCCGGCACCGTGCGGTCGGGTTCGGTCTGGAGGCGAAGAAGCCCTACACCGACGGTGTGATCACCGGGTGGGGCACGGTCGAGGGCCGTACGGTCTTCGTGTACGCGCACGATTTCCGGATCTTCGGCGGCGCGCTGGGCGAGGCCCACGCGACGAAGATCCACAAGATCATGGACATGGCCATCGCGGCCGGTGCCCCGCTGGTCTCCCTCAACGACGGTGCGGGTGCCCGGATCCAGGAGGGCGTGTCCGCGCTCGCCGGGTACGGCGGCATCTTCCAGCGCAACACCAGGGCCTCGGGGGTCATCCCGCAGATCTCGGTGATGCTCGGCCCGTGCGCGGGCGGCGCGGCCTACAGCCCGGCGCTGACGGACTTCGTGTTCATGGTCCGTGAGACCTCGCAGATGTTCATCACCGGCCCGGACGTCGTCAAGGCGGTCACCGGCGAGGAGATCACCCAGAACGGTCTGGGCGGCGCGGACGTGCACGCCGAGACGAGCGGTGTCTGCCACTTCGCCTACGACGACGAGGAGACGTGCATCGCCGAGGTGCGCTACCTCCTCTCGCTCCTCCCGCAGAACAACCGCGAGAACCCGCCCGCCGTGGTGTGCGAGGACCCGGCCGGACGGCGTGGCGACCTGCTGCTGGACCTGGTGCCGGCGGACGGCAACCGGCCGTACGACATGGCGCAGGTGATCGAGGAGATCGTCGACGACGGCGAGTACCTCGAGGTGCACGAGCGCTGGGCGCGCAACATCATCTGCGCCCTCGCCCGGCTCGACGGGCAGGTCGTCGGCATCGTCGCCAACCAGCCGCAGAGCCTCGCGGGCGTGCTGGACATCGAGGCGTCGGAGAAGGCCGCCCGCTTCGTGCAGATGTGCGACGCCTTCAACATCCCCCTGGTCAGCCTGATCGACGTGCCGGGCTTCCTGCCCGGCGTGGACCAGGAGCACGGCGGCATCATCCGCCACGGCGCGAAGCTGCTCTACGCGTACTGCAACGCGACCGTGCCGCGGATCTCGCTGATCCTGCGCAAGGCGTACGGCGGGGCCTACATCGTCATGGACAGCCAGTCCATCGGCGCCGACCTCACCTACGCCTGGCCGACGAACGAGATCGCCGTGATGGGCGCCGAAGGTGCCGCGAACGTCATCTTCCGCCGCCGGATCGCCGAGGCCGACGACCCCGAGGCCATGCGGGCCCGCATGGTCAAGGAGTACAAGTCGGAGCTCATGCACCCCTACTACGCGGCCGAACGCGGTCTGGTCGACGACGTCATCGACCCCGCCGAGACCCGTGAGGTGCTGATCCGGTCGCTCGCGATGCTGCACACCAAGCACGCCGACCTGCCCTCCCGCAAGCACGGCAACCAACCCCAGTGACGCCCCACCTGCCCGGGGTGCATCCCCAAGGAGACAAGCACGCATGAAGGCATCCGCCGACATCTTTCTCCACGTGACGAAGGGCCACGCCGAGCCCGAGGAACTCGCGGCCGTCACAGCGGTCCTCCTCGCCCGCGCCGCGGCTCAGCGGCAAGCGGCCCCGGCCCGGCAGGGCCGGTCCAAGGCCGGCTGGCACCGCGTGGAGCACCCGCTGAACTTCCGCTCCCCGCGCAGCTGGCGGCACTGAGAGCGGCCTCTCGACGGCACCAAGTTCCGGAACAGAGAAGAGAGTTCGGTATGACAGCAGGTCCCCGCACCAACGCCTGGCAACCGCTGGCATGCATGGAACCACCGCCGCGCGCGGAGAACTCCGCACGCGCGGAAACACTTCCGCACGCGGCGCACTCCGCGCGCGAGAGGCCGCCCGTACCCCCGGCGCTGCGCCTGGCCGGCTGCGACGACGAGCAGAACGATATCGACCAGCACATCTGCCGCGGAATCGACTGAGCGCCGTCCGGACCGCACCGGCTCCGACGCCCGCGACACCGCATGTGACGAACACAGAACCAGAGGGGATCCATGTTCCTCGGCCATGAAGCGCCACCAACGGAAGGCCGTGCCGGAAGAAAGCCGGTGCGCCGACTGGACCATGTCGTCATCCGGTTCGCGGGGGACTCGGGTGACGGGATGCAGCTCACGGGTGACCGGTTCACCTCGGAGACGGCGTCGTTCGGCAACGATCTGTCGACCCTGCCGAACTTCCCCGCCGAGATCCGCGCGCCCGCAGGCACCCTGCCGGGGGTGTCGTCGTTCCAGCTGCACTTCGCCGACCACGACATCCTCACCCCCGGCGACGCACCCGACGTGCTCGTCGCGATGAACCCGGCCGCCCTGAAGGCGAACATCGGGGACCTGCCCCGCGGCGCGGAGATCATCGTCAACACCGACGAGTTCACCAAACGCGCGCTGGCGAAGGTCGGATACGCGGCCTCCCCGCTGGAGGACGAGTCGCTGGAGGCCTACCGGGTCCATCCGGTGCCTTTGACGACACTGACGGTCACCGCGCTCAAGGAGTTCGACCTCTCCCGCAAGGAGGCCGAGCGCAGCAAGAACATGTTCGCGCTGGGCCTGCTGTCGTGGATGTATCACCGGCCGACCGAGGGGACGGAGAAGTTCCTGCGGTCGAAGTTCGCGAAGAAGCCGCAGATCGCGGAGGCGAACCTGGCGGCGTTCAGGGCGGGCTGGAACTTCGGGGAGACGACGGAGGACTTCGCGGTCTCCTACGAGGTCGCCCCCGCCTCCTCGGCGTTCGCGCCGGGCCTGTACCGCAACATCTCCGGCAACCTGGCCCTGGCCTATGGTCTGATCGCCGCGTCCCGGCAGGCGGACCTGCCGCTGTTCCTGGGCTCCTACCCGATCACTCCGGCCTCCGACATCCTGCACGAGCTGTCCCGGCACAAGAACTTCGGGGTGCGCACCTTCCAGGCGGAGGACGAGATCGCCGGGATCGGCGCCGCCCTCGGCGCGGCGTTCGGCGGCTCCCTGGCGGTGACCACCACCAGCGGGCCGGGGGTGGCGCTGAAGTCGGAGACGATCGGGCTGGCGGTCTCGATGGAGCTGCCGCTGGTCGTGGTCGACATCCAGCGCGGCGGGCCCTCCACCGGCCTGCCCACCAAGACCGAGCAGGCCGACCTGCTGCAGGCGATGTACGGCCGCAACGGCGAGGCCCCCGTCCCGGTGATCGCACCGATGACGCCCGGCGACTGCTTCGACGCGGTCCTGGAAGCCGCCCGCATCGCACTCGTCTACCGCACCCCCGTCTTCGTCCTCTCCGACGGCTACCTCGCCAACGGCTCCGAACCCTGGCGGGTGCCCCAGCTGGAGGAACTGCCCGACCTGCGCGTCCAGTTCGCCACCGCCCCCAACCACACCACCGCCGACGGCGGCGAGGAGTTCTGGCCCTACCTGCGCGACCCGCAGACCCTGGCCCGCCCCTGGGCGGTCCCCGGCACACCCGGCCTGGAACACCGCATCGGCGGCATCGAGAAACAGGACGGCACCGGCAACATCTCCTACGCACCCGCCAACCACGACCTCATGGTCCGCACCCGCCAGGCCAAGATCGACGGCATCGACATCCCCGACCTGAGCGTCGACGACCCCCACGACGCCCGCACCCTCGTCCTGGGCTGGGGCTCCACCTACGGCCCCATCACCGCCGCGGTACGCCGACTGCGCGCGGCCGGCGCGTCGATCGCACAGGCCCACCTGCGCCACCTCAACCCCTTCCCGCGCAACCTCGGCACCATCCTCCACTCGTACGACCGCGTGCTCGTGCCGGAGATGAACCTCGGCCAGCTCGCCACGCTGGTCCGCGCGAAGTACCTGGTGGACGCGGAGT
The DNA here is from genome assembly GCF_000974985.2 of Streptomyces mangrovisoli. Taxonomy (GTDB): domain Bacteria; phylum Actinomycetota; class Actinomycetes; order Streptomycetales; family Streptomycetaceae; genus Streptomyces; species Streptomyces mangrovisoli. The sequence continues at coordinate 4,019 of NZ_LAVA02000100.1, forward strand.
CCCACACCCAGGTCAACGGCATGCCGTTCAAGGCGGAACAGCTCGCAGAGGCTTTCAAGGAGGCTCCTCATGCCCACTGACCCGCTGTCCCTGGTGCCGAGAAGCGAAGTCTCCCTCGGTGCACGTGACTTCAAGTCCGATCAGGAAGTGCGCTGGT
>NZ_LAVA02000101.1 GCF_000974985.2 Streptomyces mangrovisoli
ACCAGGGCGGTGCCGGGGTGGGCGGCGGCGGCGCGCAGGACCTCGGTGAGGTGGGTGCGGTCGGAGTCGATGGTGCGGGCGACGAAGGAGGCTTCGGCGCCGAGGGCGAGGGAGACGGGGTTGAAGGGGGCGTCCAGGGAGCCCATCGGGGTGGATTTGGTGATCTTGCCGGTCTCGCTGGTGGGTGAGTACTGGCCCTTGGTGAGGCCGTAGATGCGGTTGTTGAACAGCAGGATCTTGAGGTTGACGTTGCGGCGCAGGGCGTGGATGAGGTGGTTGCCGCCGATGGAGAGGGCGTCGCCGTCGCCGGTGACGACCCAGACGGACAGGTCGCGGCGGGAGGCCGCCAGCCCGGTGGCGATGGCGGGGGCGCGGCCGTGGATGGAGTGCATTCCGTAGGTGTTCATGTAGTACGGGAAGCGTGAGGAGCAGCCGATGCCGGAGACGAAGACGATGTTCTCGCGTGCGAGGCCGAGTTCGGGCAGGAAGCCCTGGACGGCGGCGAGGATCGCGTAGTCACCGCAGCCGGGGCACCAGCGCACTTCCTGATCGGACTTGAAGTC
>NZ_LAVA02000102.1 GCF_000974985.2 Streptomyces mangrovisoli
ACCCCCGCCCCCCACTCCACCGCCCGCCCGGAGGACCTCGCGCAGATCCTCGCCGATCTGGCGCTCGCGGACCGGCTGCCGTTCACCGCCGCGCCCGAACCGGTGCCGCCCCGGCGCATCCTGCTGACCGGGGCCACCGGCTTCCTCGGTGGCCACATGCTGCTCGACCTGCTGCGCCACAGCGACGCGCACGTCGTGTGCCTGGTCCGCGCCGAGGACGAGGCGGCCGCCGTCGAACGGCTCGGCGCGCAGCTGCGCTCCTACCGGCTGCCGTGGTCCGCGGAGGTCCGCCGCCGCGTGACGGTGCTCCCCGGCGACCTGCGCGAACCCCGGCTCGGCCTCTCCGAGGAGCGGTGGACGACCCTCGCCCACGAGGTGGACAGCGTGGTCGGCGTCGGGGCCGCCGTGGACTTCCTGCGCGGCTACCGCTCGCTGCGCGCGAGCAACGTCCTCGGCACGCTCGCGCTCGCCGAACTGGCGGCCACCGGGCGGCCGAAGCCGCTGCACCACATCTCCTCCGTCGCCGTGTTCAACGAGGTCGGCATCCCGTCGATGGGCGAGGACGACCCGCTCGCCCACGTCGACCGGCTCGTCTCCGGCTACGACCAGAGCAAGTGGGCCGCCGAGGTGGCCCTGCGCCGCGCCCGCGACCACGGGCTGGTGGTCACCGCGCTGCGGCCGGGCGGGATCAGCGGCCACACGAGGACGGGCGCGTACAACCCGCTCGACCTCAGCAGCGGGCTGGTCTCCGCCTTCGGCCGCTTCCGCACCGTACCGGCGTTCCGCTACCTCAACGCGGCCCCCGTCGACTGGGTCAGCCGGGTCGCCGTGGCCGCCGTGTGCACCCCCGACGCCTGGGGCTTCGACTACAACCTCACCGGCGTGCCCAACACCCTCGACGACGTCGTACGCGACATGGCGTTCGGCGGAATGCATGTACGGGTGCAGGACTGGGACGAGTGGCGGGCCGACACCCTGGCCCGGCTCGACGCCGAACCCGTGCCCGAACTCGCCTTCCTGTCGCGCGTGTTGCAGAGCCCGACCGCGCTGAAGCTGTGCGAGGCCACACTGCGCGGACCGGCCGCCGAGGCGGCGCGCACGGACCGGCTGGTGGCGGCCCTCGGCCTGCCGCCCGCGGCCCGCTACGACTCCCGCGCCCAGCTGAAGACCTTCGAGCGGCTCGCCGACGACGGTCTGGCCCGGCTCCCGCGGGGGGACGACCAGCCCTACCTCTGGTTCCAGGAGACCACCGAGGGCGCCGTCGGCCCGGTGGGCGGCGCAGCGGACACGGAGTGCTCGATGGCCCTCACCCTGTCCATCGCGAGCATGTACCAACTCGTGCGTGAGCGCCGGGTGGACGTGACGGGCACGGTCACCTGTGCCGCGGTGCACGCCGCCCCGCTGACCGTCGAGCGCGGGGACATCTGGGTGCGCCCCGAGGAGGGCATCCCGCTCCAGCACGGAATGCGTCACCAACTCCTCACCTACCGGCTCACGCTGACCGATCAGGACGGCGGCCGGTGGTGGCTGGAGGGCCGCAAGCACGCCCGCGCCCGCCGCGACCTGTGGCGGCAGACCCGCGCGCTGAGCGTCGAGATCGGTCCGGAGGGCGAAGCCGCCGCGCTGCGCGGCGAGGTCGTCGTCCCCGCCGACAGCTATGTGCGCGACCAGATCGACGGCATCCGGGTCGACCCGCGCCTGACCGACCGCGAGAAGCGGGCCGCGAAGCTGACCTGGCTCGCGTGGTTCGGCCTGGAGATGGGCCGCGGACTGCTCGCCCCGTTCACGCGGGCCGCCGCCGACCTGCTCGACCTGCGCCGCACCCCCACCCTCACGGAGCACCAGCGATGATCTTCAAGGCCAGCACGCGCACCCGGCCGGCCCTGCGCCGGGTCAGGACCACCGAGAGCCTCCGGCCCCTGTACCACCGGCTCGACCCGGCACGGGTGGAGGAGATCCCGCTCACGGCGGGCGACGGCACGCGCCTCGGGCTGACCCGCGTCGACACCGGGTCCGCCGACCGCCCCGCCGTGCTGCTGCTGCACGGGCACACGGCCTCGGCGGACATGTTCCTCCAGCCCGAGACCCGCAACCTGGTCGACGTCCTGCTCGACGCCGGTCACGAGCCCTGGCTGCTGGACTGGCGGGGCAGCTGCCGGCTGCCGTACAACGAGACGGGCCGCCGCTACACCTACGACGACGTGGCGCTCTACGACATTCCCGCCGCCGTCGCCGCCGTGCGGGCGCGGATCGGGGACCGGCCGCTGTTCGTGGTCGCCCACTGCATCGGCTCCCTCACCCTCTCCCTCAGCCTGGCGGCCGGACTGGTCCCGGGCCTGGCGGGCGTGGTCTCGCAGGGCGTGTTCCTCACCCCGAAGCTCGCGGGCCGCACCTCGCTGCGCATGACGGTGGCCGGGGAGCTGCTGAAGACCCGGATCGACCACATCCCGGTCGACTTCGCCAAGGTCGGCCTGTGGTCGAAGTACACCCCGCTGTTCGCGCTCGCCGCCCGCAAGGCCGACTGTCCGGACCCGACCTGCCAGATCCTGCACAACTCCGCCTGGGGCACGGGTGCTTCGCTGTTCGTGCACGAGAACCTGTCCGCCGCCACGCACGCCCGGCTCGCCGAACTCCTCGGCCCCGCGCCGCTGTGGATCCTGCCGCACCTGCGCCGGATCGAGCTGGCCCGCACCGTGGTGCGCTGGCACGACACCGACCTCCGCTACCGGTCGCTGCCGCCGAACGCCCTGGACGCGGCCGGCCGTATCGACACCCCGGTCCTGCTCCTCGCGGGCAGCGAGAACGGGCTGTGGCTGGACTCCCAGAAGCTGTGCCACGAGGTGCTGGCCCGCCGGCAGCCGCAGCTCGACGTGCGGTACGCCGAGATCCCCGGCTACGGCCACCTCGACACGTTCCTCGGCCGCGGCGCCGCCCTGGACGTGTTCGGTCACATCCTCGAATTCCTCGACGAACGACGGTGACGGGAGCCGGGGTGCGCGGCTACCGTACCGGTCAGTAACCGGACCTTTCCAGGAGGCACCCATGCCGCAGCTCGAAGTCGACGGCGCAGCCCTGACGTACGACGACGAGGGCCCGCGCGACGGCGGCGGCGTCCCCCTGGTGTTCGTCCACGGCTGGACGGCGAACCGGCACCGCTGGGACCACCAGGTGGCGCACTTCGCCGAGCGCCGCCGGGTGATCCGGCTCGACCTGCGCGGGCACGGCGACAGCACGGGGGCGGGGGTGCGCACGATCGCGGAGCTGGCCGACGACGTGCTCGCCCTGCTCGACCACCTGAAGGTCGAACGGTGCGTGCTGATCGGCCACTCCATGGGCGGCATGATCGGGCAGACCATCGCTCTCGCCCGCCCCGAGCTGGTGGAGCGGCTCGTGCTGGTGGACTCCATCAGCCGCATGACCTACAGCCGCGGGCGCGGCTGGCTGATGGGGGCGTCGACGCTGGTGCCGTACAAGCTCTTCGTCGCCGCCAACATCCAGCGGGCGTTCGCCCCCGGCCACCCCCGCGAGGAGGTGCGCCGCTACATCGAGGCGTCCGCGGCCACCCCCAAGGAGGTCGTGATGACGCTGTACGGCGCCATGCGCGCCTTCGACGTCCTTGACCGGGTCGGCGAGATCCAGGCGCCCACGCTGCTCGTGCACGGCGTCCACGACATCCAGCTCCCGGTGAAGCAGATGCTGCGGATGGCCGCCGCCTACCCGAACGCGATGGTCCGCATGATCGACGCCGGGCACGAACTGCCCGTCGAGAAGCCCGCGGAGCTGACGGCGGCGCTCACCGACTTCCTCGGCGGGCGGACCCCCGCCCGCGACTGACGGCGGCCTTCCGCGCACGACGGGCGGCGGCCCCCCGCGCGCGACCGGCGGGGGCCCCGCGTGCGACGGACGGCGGTCCCGCCCGCCGTCCGGTGCGCCGGCTCAGGCCTCGTCCGCCAGGCACGAACTGCCGTTCGGCGGCAGCGTGCCGTACATCAGGAAGTCGTCGACCTTGCGGTGCACGCACCGCGAGGAGCCGTAACCCGTGTGCCCCTCGCCCTTGTTGTCGAGCACGACCGCCGCCGGGCCGAGCCGCCGGGCCGTCTCCACGGTCCAGCGGTACGGCGTCGCCGGGTCGCCCCGGGTGCCGACGAGCAGCAGTCGGGCGGAGTCGACGTCCTTCACCTTCCGGCGGATGAAGTCGGTTCCCTTCGGGCGTCCGTAGCACATGAGTTGCTGCGCCAGCCGGTAGCGCCCGAAGACCGGCGAGGCGTGCTCGTAGGCGGCGGCCAGCCGGCGCACGTCGCCGGTCAGCCGGGCGGCGCCGGGCCGGTCGGGGTCGTCGGCGCAGTTGATCGCCATCAGCGCGGCCGGGAGGTTGTCCGCCGGGACGTCGTCGGGGTCGACGAGTCGGCCCGCGGATCCGCGGGCGGGCCGCCCCCGGTAGGGCAGCGTCAGGCCGTCGGCGGAGAACGCCTCCACGCCGCGGGTGTCGCCGTCGTCGACCAGGGAGGCGAGCGCGCGCTCCAGCGACGGCCACAGCTCCTTGCTGTAGAGCGCCTGTCCGATGGCTCCCACGAGCTCCTGTCCGGTGAGCTGTCCGCCGAGACCGGTCGCCACGGGCTGCCGGTCGAGGTCGCGCACGAGCTGGACGACGTTGTCGCCGGCCTGGCGCCGGTCGTCGCCGAAGGGGCAGGCGATGTCCTGGACGCACCAGTCGAGGAAGTCGTCGAGCGCGGTCTGCTGGCCCTCCGCGCCCGCGAGGCCCTGCCGGGACAGCGGCTCGGTCAGGGTGTCCACGCCGTCGAGCGCCATCCGGCCCACCTTGTGCGGGAATTCGGCCGCGTAGACCGCGCCGAGCCGGGTGCCGTAGGAGAATCCCAGGTAGTTGAGCTTCTTGTCGCCGAGGGCCGCGCGCAGCACGTCGAGGTCGCGGGCGGCCTCGGTGGTGCCGATATGGGCCGCGACGGGCCCGGAGTAGCGGGCGCAGAGGTCGGCGACGGACTTCAACTGCCGCAGCATGGCGGCCGGATCGCCCACGGTCACGGTGCCCACCGCGGCCTGGGAGGCCCCGTCGGCGCCGTCGCCGCAGGTGACGGGGGAGGACCGTCCTACGCCGCGCGGGTCGAAGGTGACGACGTCGTAGTTGTTGGTGAGGTCCATGAACTCCGCGCCGTCGGCGGCGAGTTCGGGGACCCCGGGGCCGCCGGGCCCGCCGAAGTTCAGCACCAGCGAGCCGCGCGAGCGGCCGGAGGCGCGATAGCGCGCGAGCGCCAGGTCGAGCGTCGCGCCGCGCGGCTTCGTGTAGTCCAGGGGCACGGTGACCTTGCCGCACTGGAGGTCCTTGGGTGCGTCGATGTCGTCGCAGGCCGCCCACTTCAGCTTCTGGTCGTAGAAACGGGCCAGCGGGGCGTGGTCGGCGCGCCCGGCACCGGCCGCCACGGGCAGCCCGGCCCCCAGCAGCGCCAGCGTCAGGGCACCGGCGCACGCGCAGCGCCGGGCCGCGGGCCGCGTCGACAGCTTGGGCAGCATGCATGCCTCCAGGGACGCCCGGCTGCGGTCCGGGAACCGGGGTTCCCGATCACGATAGGCGGGCCGTCGAAGGGCCGCCTCCGGAGCGGCGGTGCGGGGTGGCATACGGGGGTTCGCGCGCAGGGGGCCGGCGCCGGGGGCCCGGGAAGGGGGCCCAGGAGGCCCGGAGCGGGGGCCCGGGAAGAGCCTCCCGGACCCCCTCCGCCCGCCGTGACTCCTGTGCTCCGCGTTGCCGCTGCGCTGCCCGTGTCCCCTCCGTACAAAAGACGGTTATGTGAGCAGTGGCAGCCAATCGCGGCTCATGACCCCGATGGGGTGAAAGACCGTTTGGCCATGACTAGGCCATAACTCTGATGGTTCGCCTGCGTTTTAGTCGGTGCGGGCGACTGCCCGTGACGAAACTGGAAGGCAGGAGCCTATGAAACGGGTTACCCGAAACGGTGTGATCGCCATCGCCGCTTCCGGCGCCATGGCCGTCACGATGCCGGTCTGCGCGGCCTTCGCGGCCGACGGCGGCGCCACCGCGGACGGAGTCGCGGCGGGTTCCCCCGGTGCGATCTCCGGCAACACGGTGCAGCTTCCGGTGAGTGTCCCGGTGAACGTGTGCGGCAACACGGTCAACGTCGTGGGGCTGCTGAACCCGGCCGCGGGCAACACCTGCGCCAACGTGTCCGGGGACAAGGACGCGCGCAGCGGCGGGCACGTCCGGAGCGGTGCGCGGACGCGGGCGACGGACACGCACACGCGGGCGACGGACACGCACACGCGGTCCGGTTCGCACACGCGGGGCGGCGCGCACGCGCGGGGTGTCGAGGAGGGCTCCCCGGGCGTGATCTCCGGGAACGGCGTCCAGCTGCCGGTGGACCTGCCGGTGAACGTGAGCGGCAACTCCGTGAGCGTCGTGGGGGTGCTCAACCCGGCCCTCGGCAACACCTCGGTGAACACCTCCGGCCACGACGAGCCGGCCCCGGTCCGTGAGGTGCCGCGCCACCCGGTCCAGCACCCGTCCGCCCCGGCGTCGCCGCGCACGATCCCCGCGTCGCCCGTCACGCCGGACCAGCAGGCGCCCGAGGCCCCGGCCGCGACCCTCGCCCACACGGGCGCGGACCTGACGCTGCCGGCCGCCGCCGGAAGCGCGGCCCTGGTCCTGGCCGGCGCGATCCTCATGCGGCGCGCGCGCCCGCAGTCGGGGCGCTGACCCGGCGGCTGAGCGCCGAGTGCGGAGAGCCGCCGAGGGGGCCGGAACCGTGATGTCCCGGCCGCCTCGGCGGCACGTTTCTGCGGCCGGACCGGCGGCTTGATCACGCCGTAGCGGGACGGGCCGGTGATCCGGAAGGATGCTGCGGGTGCGCTCGCGCGCGGCGCCGCACGCTCACCCCCCCACCGATCGGAGCGCACCGATGTCCTCTTCCGCCCCCGCGGACCTCGTCGTCACCCGGGCCACGCTCGACGACTGGCCGGTGATCAGCGGGTGGGCGGCGGACGAGGGGTGGAACCCGGGACTCGCAGACGGGGCCGCCTTCTTCGCGCAGGACCCCCGCGGGTTCTTCCTCGGGCGGATCGACGGCGAGCCCGTCTCGGCCGTCTCCGTCGTCACCTACGGTGCGGACTACGCCTTCCTCGGCTGCTACCTCGTCCGGCCCGACCTGCGGGGCCGCGGTCACGGGCTCGCCACCTGGAACCACGCGCTCGCGCACGCCGGGTCGCGGACCGTCGGCCTCGACGGGGTGGTGGCGCAGCAGGACAACTACCGCCGCTCCGGGTTCGCCCCCGCGCACCGGACCGTCCGCTTCACCGGCACCGCCCCCGCCGCGGACGCGCCCGCCGGGGTCCGACCCGTCGGGCCGGGCGATCTCGACGAGATCCTCGCCTACGACGCCGCCTGTCTGCCCGCCGACCGGCCGCGCTTCCTGACCGCGTGGCTGACCGGCGCCGGGCACCGGGCCGTCGTCCGCCGTACCGGAGGGCGGGTCAGCGGATACGCCGTGCTGCGGCCCGCCCGCGAGGGCCTGCGGGTCGGCCCGCTCTTCGCGGACGGCGCGGACGACGCGCGCGCCCTCCTCGCCGCGCTGGCCGCCGAGGCGTCCGGCGCCGAGATCGCGGTCGACGTGCCCGAACCCAACAAGGCGGCGATGGCGCTCGCCGAGGACGCGGGCCTCACGCCGTCCTTCGAGACGGCCCGCATGTACACGGGCCCGGTCCGCCCGCACGCCGAGGACCGCGTGTACGCGGTGACCACCCTGGAACTCGGCTAGGCCCTGGCGGGCTGCTTGGGCGGTCTCGCGCAGTTCCCCGCGCCCCTGGGGGGCTGGGGGTGGTGCCCCTGTGCGGGCGCGTCGTGGTTGCTCGCGCAGTTCCCCGCGCCCCTGAGGGTGCTGAGGGTGGTGCCCCTGCGCGGGTCCGTCGTGGTTGCTCGCGCAGTTCCCCGCGCCCCCTGAGGGGTGTGCGAGGTGCCCCTTCAGGGGCGCGGGGAACTGCGCGCTCAGGCCCCACCGGCCGGTAGTCGAGGTGCTGGGGGTGGTGCCCCTTCAGGGGCGCGGGGAACTGCGCGATCGGCCCCGGCCGGCCGGCAGCCGGGGTGCGTGGGGGCGTCCGCCAGAACGTACCAGCGCCCCCCGCCCCGGAAACCCGTGGTGCCGAGCCGCCGTCACCACCGTCAGCGCGCCCACCGCCAGGGGCAGCGCCGTCCAGGGCAGCGCCCCGGGGCCCCACGCCTGGAGGGCCACGCCGCCGGTGAACGAACCGGCGGCGATCCCCGCGTTGTAGACCGTGGTCTGCAACGACGTCGCCACGTCCGCGTCCGCCGCCCCCGACGCACCCACCAGCGCCGTCTGGATCAGCGTCGGCGTGCCCCCGAACGCGACACCCCACACCGCGACCGCCGCGACCAGCGCCACCGGCTGCCGCACCCCCAGCCCGAGCGCGAGCAGCACGACGGCGAACAGGGCGAGCGCGCCCACCAGCGCCTGGCGCGCCCGGCGGTCGATCAGCAGGCCCGTCAGCCAGATCCCGGCCACCGTCGCCGCCCCGAACACCGCGAGCAGCAGGTCCGTGCGCGCGAACCCGGCGTGCGCCGCGAACGGGGCGACGTACGTGTACAGCGTCTGATGCCCGAGCAGCAGCAACAGCGTCACGGACAGCACCGGCCGGATCCCCGGCCGTGCGGCCACCCGGCGCAGCGGCACGCGCGCGGGCGCCGGCTCGCCCGGGAAGGCCGGCACCCGCCGGCGCACCCACACCACCAGCACCCCGACCAGCACCGCGAGCGCGCCGAACACCGTCCGCCAGCCGACCGCCCCGGCCAGCGCGGTCCCGGCCGGGACCCCCAGCGAGAGCGCCAGCGTGATGCCCGCCAGCACCACCGCGATCGCCCGCCCGCGCCGCTCCTCGGGCACCATCCGCGCCGCGTACCCGGCGAGCATCGCCCACAGCGTGCCGCCCGTCACGCCCGCGAGCAGCCGCGCCGCGAACGTGACGCCGTACGACGACGACAGCGCGACGACCGCGTCGCTCGCCGCGAAGCCGAGCAGCGCGCCCGCGAGGACCGTGCGGCGCGGCAGCCCGCGCAGGGCCGCGGTGACGGGGATCGCGGCCAGGAAGGAGGCGACCGCGTACCCGGTGACGAGGAAGCCGATCCGGGCCTCGGAGACGTGGAGGGCGGGCGCCATCCGGGGCAGCAGCCCGGCGGGGAGCAGTTCGGTCAGTACGGCGGTGAAGGCGGCGGTGGACAGCGCGAGCAGCCCGGACCACGGCAGCCGCAAGGGCGCGCCGCCGCCGTCCCCGCCCGATGAGGAGGTGGACATGCGACCATGGTGGAACCTTGACATCAGTGTGAAGGCAAGCCGCTTCCCGGAGGTGTGTGAGCGTGAAGATCGGTGAGCTGTCGGTCCGTACCGGCGTTCCCACGCGCCTGCTGCGCTACTACGAGGAGCAGGACCTGCTGCACCCCGACCGCGCCGAGAACGGCTACCGCTCCTATCCCGAGTCGGCTGTCCAGGACGTGCAGCAGATCCGGGGCCTGCTGGACTCGGGCCTGACCACCGAGATGATCCGCGTCATCCTGCCGTACCTCTCCGGGCCCGAGGTGCTGCACCCGCCCGCCGCGTGCGTGACCCCGCAGACCGCCGCCCTGCTGAGCGGGCACATCGACCGCATCCAGGCCCGTATCGACTGCCTGGCCCGTAACCGCGACCGGCTGGCCGCGTACCTGTCCGCCGTGCGCCCCGATCCGGACCACCGGACCGTCGCACCCCCGGACCGCCGCCCCGTCGCGAGGTGACGCCGGACGTCGGGCCGCGAAAACGCCGTTGCCCACGCCTCCGCCGAATGGTGAAGTGATCGCCATGGAACCTGACGCCCTGCTCGACCTGCACGACCGCCTCCTGCGCGAGCACGCCCGCCCCGACGGTCCCGGCGCCCGCGTCGAGCGGACCGGCGACGTGGTACGGCAGGTCGCCGGGGACGCCGACGGCTGGAACGGGGTGGTGTGGTCCGCGTTGGACGAGACCGGCGCGGACGCGGCGATCGCCGAGCAGGTGGCCCATTTCACCGCGCTGGGCCGGGAGTTCGAGTGGAAGCTGTACGGCCACGACCGGCCCGCCGACCTCGGACGTCGGCTGACGGCCGCCGGGTTCACCGCCGAGCCGGCGGAGACCGTCTTCGTGGGCGAGGCGGCCACGCTCACCGACTGCGGCGAACTGCCCGAGGGCGTGAGCCTGTTGACCGTCACCGAAGCCGAACAGGTGGAACTCGCCGTCGCCGTGCACGAGAAGGCGTTCGGGACGGACGGCACCCGGCTGGGGAACGCGCTGCGCGCCCGGCTCGTCGCCGAACCGGACTCGCTGGTGCTCGTGGTGGCCATGGCGGGGGAGACGCCGGTCAGTTCGGCGCGGATGGAACTGGTGCCCGGCACCGGATTCGCGGGCCTGTGGGGCGGCGGCACCGTGGCGGACTGGCGTGGACGCGGCCTCTATCGCGCCCTGATCGCCCATCGCGCCCGGATCGCCGTGGCGCGCGGCTACCGCCATCTCCAGGTGGACGCCTCCGACGACAGCCGCCCCATCCTCCAGCGCCTCGGCTTCGTACCGCTGACCACCACCACGCCGTACATCCACCCGGGCACGCACTGAACGACCAGGGCACGCACTGAACGACCCCGGCACGCGCTGGACCACCCGAGAACACTGAACCACCCGAGAACGCTGAACCACCCTGGCCCACGGAACGCGCCGTGCCACGGCCCCTGTTCGGGCCGTGGCACGGCGCGGTGAAGGCCGGCGGTGCGGCGCGCTGAAGGCCCGGCGGCGCGGTGCGGCGAAGGCCTGCGGCCGGCTCCCGCGGCCGCCCGTCGGTGGGTCAGCGGCGCACCCGCGAGCGGTCCAGCGCGGCCACGCCGAGCGCCGCGAGGCCGATCTGAATCAGCCACTCGATCCAGTCGATCCCGTTGGTGTTCGCCACGCCGAAGCCGGCGGCGAGGGCCGAGCCCAGCAGTGCGGCCACAATGCCGACCAAAATCGTCAACAGTATGCCGATGTGCTGGCGGCCGGGTACGACGAGCCGCCCCAGCACGCCGATGATGATGCCGATGAGGATGGCACTGATGATGCCCGAGATCTCCATCTCCGCCCCTTGTCGTCCGGATCCCCGCTGACGTCCTTTTGCCCGCTGTCGGCGCGGTCAGTCCTGTTCCGGTTATGGCCGGGATCCTCTGTTCACCCGGCGGACATGCCATGTACCTTTCAATCAATCAACGCGTGTAGAAATCTGAACTCGCAATCTACGCGCGCAGATTGGCTCCCGCTCCGCCTCTACCCCACCCCATACGGAGGTTTCGCCGGATGCTTGGATCAAGAAGGTCCCGCCACAGACTCACCACCGCCCTGGCCGGACTCGGACTGCTCGTCACCGGAGCCGCCCTCCAGGTGAGCACCGGGGCAGCGCCCGCCCACGCGGCCACCACGCACCGCATCCTGTTCGACAACGCGCACGCCGAGACGGCCGGCAACGCGGACTGGATCATCTCCACCAGTCAGCCCGACCCGCTGAGCCAGAACTCCAACCCCACGTCGGAGACCTCCTGGACCGGCGCCCTGTCCTCCTGGGGCGTGGCGCTCCAGCAGACGGGCAGCTACAGCCTGAAGACGCTGCCCTCGGGCTCCGCCCTGAGCTACGGCGGCTCCTCGACGACCGACCTCGCGAACTTCGACACGCTGGTCCTGCCCGAGCCCAACACGCTGTTCACGACCGCCGAGAAGACGGCGATCATGACCTTCGTGAAGAACGGCGGCGGCCTGTTCATCATCTCCGACCACACCGGATCCGACCGCAACAGCGACGGATACGACGCGGTGGAGATCTTCAACGACCTGATGACGAACAACAGCGTCGACTCCACCGACCCGTTCGGCTTCTCGATCGACTCGCTCGACATCAGCTCGGACTACCCGACCGCGATCAGCGACAGCACCAACGCGGTCCTGAACGGCTCCTTCGGCAAGGTCTCCAAGAGCCTGATCGCCGACGGTACGACCGTCACCCTGAAGCCGTCCGACAACTCCGCCGTCAAGGGCCTGGTCTACCGCACCGGTTACTCCGGCAACACCGGCGCGTTCTTCGCCACCAGCACCTTCGGCAGCGGCCGCGTCGCCTTCTGGGGCGACAGCTCGCCGGTCGACGACGGCACCGGCCAGTCCGGCAACACGCTCTACGACGGCTGGAACGACACCGGCGCCCAGAACGCCGCCCTGGCCCTCAACGCGACGGCCTGGCTGGCCGGCACGGGCACCAGCGGCGGAGGCGGCGGGGGCAGCACCACCTGCACCGCGAGCCAGCTGCTCGGCAACAACGGCTTCGAGTCCGGCAACACCGTCTGGACCGCCACCAGCGGCGTCATCACCAACTCCAGCAGCGAGGCGGCCCGTACCGGCTCGTACAAGGCCTGGCTCGACGGCTACGGCACCGCCACGACCGACACCCTGTCGCAGTCGGTGACCATTCCGTCCGGCTGCACCACCGCCGCCCTGAGCTTCTACACGCACATCGACACGGCGGAGACCACCACCAGTACGGCCTACGACACCCTCAAGGTCCAGGTGCTCAACAGCTCCGGCACCGTCCTGAGCACCCTGGCCACGTACTCCAACCTCAACGCGGCGAGCGGCTACGTGGCGCGCAGCTTCAGCCTGGCGAGCTACGCGGGCCAGACCGTCACGCTGAAGTTCACCGGCACCGAGGGCTCCACCCTCCAGACGTCGTTCGTGATCGACGACACGGCGCTGAACGTCAGCTGACCCTCGCGGGGCCCGGCATCCCCCGGGCCCCGCACGGCAGTTCCGCGGGACCCGCGCGCAACCCGCCGGGTCCCGCCCGCGTTTGTCCGGGCGCCCAGGGGGATCACCCCGCCGGAATCGTCCGCTCGGGAGTGTTCCACCCGCTGACCCGCACCCGTGGCCGCGCGCCGTGCAGGTCAGCCGTGCGGTAGGTGGCGGTCAGCGTCACCGACTCGCCGGGCCAGAGGCCGACCTGGTTGTCGGACCAGCGCACCGGCAGCACCGGACGGTTTTGCGCGTCGACGAGATGCGCGTCCGTCAGCAGCACCGGCGTCCGGCCGCTCCCCGTGTTGCGCAGGGTCACCGTCGTCGTGGAGGTGGCGCCGGACGTCGTCGTCGAGGCGGTCGCCGCGACCGGCACCCGGGCCATGGAGCCGAGCCCGGTGAGGTCCGCGCGGTGCGTGGTCGGCGTGTGCCACCAGTCGGTGTGCGCCCAGTCGAGGGTGTCCGGCTCGGTGGAGAGCCAGTACACGTTCCGGCTCACCTCCCGGCCCGCGGCGTCGGTCAGCGTCAGGCGCGCCAGATACGTCCTCGGCAGCCCGGACACCTTCGCGGGCAGGGTCAGCGCCGTGCGGTGCGCGCCGTCCCCCGCCACCGTCACGCCGGTCGCGGCGGCGTCGTACCGGCGCGTGCCGTCCGGTGCGAACAGCGCGGCGCGGACGGTGAGTCCGGCGGCCGGGGCATGGCGGTCGTTCACCACGACCACCGAGCGGTCGTCGTACGCATACTGCACGTGCAGCGGTTCACCGGCCTTCTTCGCGCCGAAGTAGGCGCCGCCCTGGTCGAGATACCGGTCCACCAACTGCCAGTGCAGCGACGTCCAGCCGCTGTCGAACATCCAGTGGATCACGCCGGTCGACGGCCGGTGCGCGTCGGTCGCGTTGCGGCGGTACGCCTCGAACTGGGCGCGTACGGCCTCGTACTGGGCGAGCTGGGCCTTGCGCACGTAGTCGGCGAGGCCCGACGGGGCGCCGTAGCGTCCGGTGAGGGCGTCGTCGTAGACCTTCAGGGTGCCGAAGACCGGGGACGGCGAGCGGTGGTACTGACGGGCGGCCGGGTCCTGCCAGAGCGTGGCGAGTTCGGCCGAGGTCATCATCCTGCGCAGGGTGTCGAGGGTGGGGATGGCGGGGCCCGCGCTGGTCTCGGAGTTGAAGCCGGTGGCGCCGCCCTCGCGTTTGGCGTACCAGTAGCCGGGCGGTACCCAGTCGTACGGGCCGGTCATCTTCATGCCCGAACGGCCGAGCTGCGGGCTGGAGTTGGCGGAGGCGGCCGGGATCACCGGATCGGGCCAGTCGGCCGAGCGCAGCGCGCCGAGGTACTCCTTCTCGATGGTCGCGTCGGGAGCGGCGTCGCTGCCGACGAGGAAGGACGCGACGCTGGGGTGGTCGCGCAGCCTCGCCGCCTCCGCCGCCATCGACGCGGTGGCCGTACGGTGGTCGGCGGCGGTCCACTTCTCGCCCGACCCGATGGGGTTGACCTGCCCCTCCCACTTGTCGCAGCACTCCCAGCCGGGCAGTGTGAGGATGCCGTAGCGGTCGGCGAGGTCGAAGAAGTCGTCCGGCTCGATGTGCCCTTCGAGGCGCAGGGCGTTGAGGCCGAGGTCCCGGGCGTACTTCAGCCGGTCCTCGGTGTAGGTGCGGTCCCAGCGCAGGAACTCGTCCGGCGACCAGCCGCCGCCCCTGATCAGCAGCGGCCGGCCGTTGACGCGGTAGCGGCGGGCGCCGTCCGCGTCCAGACCGGCGGTCACCTCGCGGATGCCGAAGCGCTCGTGGGCGGTGTCGGAGGCGGTCCCCGCGACCGACGCCGTGAGACCGAGGTCGTACAGGGGCTGGCCGCCGAGGCCGGCCGGCCACCACACCCGGGGCGCCGAGAGCCGCAGACCGGGCACGTCGGCGGGCCCGAAGGCGACGGCCTTCGTCTCGTGCGCGGCGAGCGCGACGGACCTCGCGAACGACACGCCCGCGACCCGGCCGGAGACCCTGGCCGTCACCGGCGCGCCGGAGTCGTTGCGGACCCGCGTCCTGACGGTGAGGTCCGCGGAGGCGAGGGAGGGCACGTCCAGTGCCGTGACCACGTGGGTGTCGCGCAGCGCGACCGGGCCGCCGCGGCGGACCACGACATCGCGGACGATGCCCATGTTGCGGTCGGGCGGCGGCTGGAGCCAGTCGAGCCAGCCCATGGTCAGATCCTTGTTCGGATCGTTGGGCCGGACCCGGAACGCGACCGTGTTGGTGCCCGGCCGCACCAGCGAGGTGACGTCAAGTTCGTGGCGGGTGTACGCGCCGGTGACCTCCGCCGCCGTGGCGACCCGCCGGCCGTCGACGTAGACGTCCGCTGCCGACATGACCCCGCTGATGTCGAGATAGGTGCGTCGCGCGGTGTCCGTGACGGTGAAGTCCGCGCGATACCACCACGGCACCTGGAAGTCCGCCCGGGGGATGAGCTGTTGGTTCGTCGAACGGAAGGGGTCCGGGTACACGCCGTCGGCGAGCAGCGCGGCGAGCACGGTGGAGCGCCGGCCGGCCGGGTACCAGCCGTCCGCCGGATAGCCGGGGGAGGAGACCGCGGCGGGGGTGTCCCGCACCTTCGCCGACGACTGGACGGCGAACCCGGCGAGCGGTGTCGTGCTGCCCGCGGTGTCCGGCACCCGCGTCACCCGGACGGGGCCGCGCGGTCCGGAGCGGGCCGGGTCCCCCGAACCCGCCCAGGCGCCGGTGGCGAGAGAGCCCAGCAGCAGGGCGAGGACGACGCCGGCGGAGGCCGGGCGGGAACCCTTGAGGCGTTCCGGGCGGGAGTGCGGGGCGGGGCGAGGGAACACGTGGTCTCCGGCCTCGGTAAAGTTAGGAAACTTTACTAACTCGGCTCACGCTAGGGACGCCCAAGGGCACTGTCAATCACCGCCGCTCCCGGCCCGCCGCGCCTGCCGCGCCTGCCGCGGCGGGCCGGGAGCGGCGGTGCGGGCGCCGCGGGCCGGGTGCGTCAGCCGTCCGCGGCCCCCGCCGCCCGCCGTTCGAACACCATGTCCCGGGCCGTCCCCAGCGCCGTCGCCACCGCGCCGAGCAGCACCGCGTCCTCACCCAGCCGGCCGGGCACGATCCTCGGCCGCAGCGGGGTGAGCGCCCGCAGGTTCTCCCGCACCGGCCGCAGCAGCAGGTCCACGCTGTGGCCCACGCCCCCGCCGAGGACCACGAGGTCGGGGTCGAGCACGGCCGCCGCGGCCGCGACCGTGTGCGCGATCCGCTCGCCTTCCAGCGCGACCGCCCGGGCCGCGGCCGGCTGGCCCTGCCGGGCCGCGTCGAACACCGCCTTCGCGGTGAGCTGGGGGCCCGTCATGCCGAACCGCCGGGCCGCCTCGACCACGGCCTCGCCCGACACCGCGTCCTCCAGCCGCTCCGGCCCCCGCCACCCCGGGAACGGCAGGAAGCCGATCTCTCCGGCCAGCCCGTGCGCCCCCGTGAACAGCCGCCCCTCGCTCACCACGCCCATGCCCAGACCGGTGCCGATCAGGAGGTAGGCGAACAGCCGGCTGCCCGCGCCCACGCCGTAGGTGTACTCGCCGAGCGCCGCGAGATTGGCGTCGTTGTGCACCTCCAGCGGGACGCCCAGTTCCTCGCGCATCCGGTCGAAGAGACCCGCGCGCCCCCAGCCCGGCAGGTGCATCGCGTAGCGCACCCGCCGCCGCTCCGCGTCGTACACGCCCGGCGTGCCCACCACCGCGTGCACCACGTCGCCCGGCCCCACGCCGGAGTCGGCGACCACGCGGTGCGCGGTGGCCACCACGAGGTCGGCCATCGCGGCGGAGGTACGGGCCCGGTTGCGCACGTCCGCGCGGGCGACCACCGTGCCGTCCAGGTCGGCCACCGCCACCCGCAGCCAGCCGCGGCCGATGTCGATGCCGAGCGCGTACCCGGCGGCCGGGTCCGGCGCGTAGAGCACGGCGACCCGCCCGCGCTCCGGCGCCTGCGTGCCCACCTCGTGGACCAGCCCCGCCGCCGCCAGCGAGGCCAGCGCGCTGGACACGGTCGGCTTGGACAGCCCGGTCTCGCGCGCGAGCTGGGCGCGGGAGGCGGCGCCCGAGGCGCGCAGCCGGTCCAGGAGCAGCCGCTCGTTGGAGTGGCGCAACCGGCGCGGGCTCCACGGCTGTTCCTGCTGCTCTATGGCGTCGCTGGCGGGCATCACACCATTCTCACGCATTCCCCCGCCCCCTTGACGCCTCAAGTAAGGGTCCTTAACTTTATCGGCGCCCGGTCGGCCAGCCAGCCCCGTGGAGGATCCATGTCCGGAAGTCCGCCGCCCGAGGGCGGCTTCGTCCGCCGTGTCGGCCTGTTCCAGGCCACCGCCATCAACATGAGCCAGATGTGCGGCATCGGCCCCTTCGTGACCATCCCGCTGATGGTCACCGCGTTCGGTGGCCCGCAGGCCGTCATCGGTTTCCTGGCGGGTGCGGTCCTCGCGCTCGCCGACGGCCTGGTCTGGGCCGAACTGGGCGCCGCGATGCCCGGCTCCGGCGGCAGCTACGTCTATCTGCGCCAGGCCTTCCAGTACCGCACCGGCCGCCTGATGCCGTTCCTGTTCGTGTGGACGGCGATGCTGTTCATCCCGCTGATCATGTCCACGGGCGTGGTCGGCTTCGTGCAGTACCTGGGCTACCTGTCACCCGGTCTGGGCCAGGCCTCCGGCGACCTCGTCGGCCTCGGCGTCATCGCTCTCGTCGTGCTCCTGCTGTGGCGCGGCATCGAGCACATCGCGCGGATCACCGCCGTGATGTGGGCGGTGATGATCGCCTCGGTGCTCCTGGTGATCGTGGCCGCCGCCACCGACTTCAGCGCCCACCTCGCCTTCACCTACCCGGCGCACGCCTTCGGCCTGACGAGCAACCACTTCTGGCTGGGCTTCGCGGGCGGCCTGACCATCGGCATCTACGACTACCTCGGCTACAACACCACCGCCTACATGGGCGCCGAGATCAAGGACCCGGGCCGCGTCCTGCCCCGTTCCGTCCTCTACTCGATCCTCGGCATCATGGCGATCTACCTGCTGCTCCAGATCGGCACCCTCGGCGTGATCGACTGGCACCGGATGACGGACCCGGCCGACGTCGCCGCCACCTCGGTGGCTTCGGCGGTGCTGGAGAAGACCTGGGGCAAGGGGGCGGCCGACACCGTCACCGTGCTCATCCTGATCACCGCCTTCGCGTCCGTCTTCACCGGCCTGCTCGGCGGTTCCCGGGTGCCCTACGACGCCGCCCGCGACCGCGTGTTCTTCCGGCCGTACGCCAGGCTGCACCCCCGGCACCGGTTCCCGACGCTGGGACTTGCGACCATGGGCGTCATCACCGCGGCGGGCTTCCTCGTCGGCCGCCACACCGACCTCGCGACCCTCATCCAGCTGCTCACCACGGTGATGGTGATCGTGCAGGCGCTGGCCCAGATCGTCGCCCTGTCCGTGCTGCGCAGGCGCAGGCCCGACCTGGCGCGGCCGTACCGCATGTGGCTCTATCCGCTGCCGAGCGTCGTCGCCTTCGCGGGCTGGTGCGTGATCTACGGGTACGCCGACAAGAACTCCCCCGGCCGTCACCCCATCGAGTGGTCCCTGGCCTGGGTCGCCCTGGGCTGCGTCGCCTTCGCGGTCTGGGCGCGGCTGGAGAAGGTGTGGCCGTTCGGGCCGAAGGAGATCGCCGCGGAGACGACGACGGCGACCGAGCCGGACGCGGGGGCCCTGCGGGGCTGAGCGGGGGGAAGCGGCGGGGGAGGGGGGACGCCGTACTGACGCACCGTCCGGTCCACGCGGCGGCGGCCCCCGGCGCCGGCCTCAGACGACCGCGTGGCGCGGCTCCCCGTCCGTGGCCGTCTCCTCGTCCAGCCGGTCGCGCAGCTGGTGCAGCCCCCGGCGGGCGTGGCTCTTGACGGTGCCCAGCGGCCATCCCGTCCGGTCGGCGATCTGCGTCTGGGTGAGGTCCTCGTAGAAGGCCAGGCGCAGGACGCGCCGCTGCGGTGCGGGCAGCCGGGACAGCTCGGCGCGGACGACGACCCGGTCCACCGCCGCCTCGGGGGTGCGGCCCGCGGCCGTACCGGCGAGGGCGAGGACCGCACCGGCCGCCGCGACCAGCTCCCCGCGCCGGGTGCGCGCGGACAGGGCGTCGGCGATCTTGCGCCGGGTGATGCCGACGATCCACCCGGCGAGCGGCCCGCGCTCCGGACGGTAGCCGCCGCGCCCGCGCCATACGCCGACGAAGACCTGCTGGGTGACGTCCTCGGCCTCCTCGGCGTCCCCGAGCGAGCGGCGGGCGAGGGTGCGGACCAGGGTCGACCAGCGCTGGTAGGCGGCCGTGAGGCAGGCGTCGTCGCCGGCCATCAGCCCGCGCGCGAGGTCCTCGTCGGGGAGCGACGCGGGCGACTGCGTGACCGGCTGCGGGCTCATGGCGGGCTCCTCGGCGATCGGAAGCGGTCCGTCCGGACGGGCGGGGCCCGGCGGCGACCGACCCGCGCGGCGGCCGACCTGCCGCGGACGCTCGCGCGGCGGGCCGACATGCCGTCGACGGGGCCGGGTCACCCCCCGGCGCCGCCATCGTGCGAGGGCCCGGGCAACCGTCTCAACTCGCATCGTTTCTGCGTCGTATGGGCGTAGAGTCGGCGTCATGGACGCTCTACCGGACCGGCGTGGCACCGAGGAACGGACGCCGGGCGGAGCCGAGGGGGAGGCGGGGCTGACGACCGGCGCGCTCGCCCGCCGGCTGGGCGTGTCGCCCACCACGATCCGCTCCTGGGACCGCCGCTACGGCATCGGCCCCGCCGTGCGCCCCGACGGCCGGCACCGGCGCTGGACCTCCGGGGACGTGGCGGTGCTGGAGGCGATGTGCCGGCTCACCGCGGCCGGGGTGCCGCCTGCCGAGGCGGCCCGCGCCGCCCGGGGCCAGGGCGTCGCGGAGCCCGGTCTCGTGCCGGAACCGGCGTTCTCGCCGGGGTCGGGCCGCTCGACCGGATCCGGCCGCTCGCCGGGCTCGGACCGCTCGTCCGCGCCGGACCGCTCGTCCGGGCCGGAGCGGTCGTCCGCGCCGGACCGCTCGTTGCCGGGGCCGGGCCGGGGCGGGCGCGCCGCGGGCTCCGCTGCGGCGGGCACCCTTCCGCTCGGCGACGTGCGCCAGGAGTGCCGCGGCCTCGCCCGCGCCGCCGTACGCCTCGACGCCCCCGCCGTCGAGGACCTGCTGACGACGGCCGTCGGGGAACACGGCGTGGTCGCCGCCTGGCACGAGGTGATGATGCCCACGCTGCACGCCGTGGGCCGCAAGTGGGCATCGTCGGGCGACCGCTATGTCGAGGTGGAGCACCTGCTGTCGTGGCACGTCTCCACCGCCCTGCGCCGCTGCACCGCGCCGGCCCGGGCGCAGGACGACTCCCTGACCGGGGGTCCCGTCCTGCTGGCCTGCCTCCCGGGCGAACAGCACACCCTTCCGATGGAGGCGCTCAACGCGAGCCTCGCCGAACTCGGCCTGGCCACCAGGATGTTCGGAGCCGCCGTACCCGCGGAGGCGCTCACGGCGGCGGTCGAGCGGCTCGGCCCCGCCGCGGTCGTGCTGTGGGCCCAGGCCCGTTCCACGGCCAACCCCGGACTGGCCCGACACGTCGCCGAGACGCAGTGGGGTGTGAAGGGCGCCCGCCGCCGGCCCCTGGTCGTCCTCGGCGGACCCGGCTGGGCCGGCCGGCCCACCCCGGCGATGCCGCGCCCCGCCGATCTGCGCTCGGCGCTCACGCTGCTGTCGGAGCTGTACGGCCGTACCGCCCGCTGACCCGCCGACCCGCGATCGGCGGCCCGGCGACGGCTCACGGGGGACCGGCCCCGCGTGCGGCCTCCTGGTCGAGCAGCTCGTCGAGGTCGGCGAGCCGGTCCAGGCCCCGTACCGCTCGCGCCATGCGCGGATGGTGCTCCAGGCGCGCGCGATGGCGGTGCAGGAAGGCCCAGTAGCCGGCGGTGAAAGGGCAGGCCCGGTCGCCGACCCGCCGGTCGGGCCGGTAGGCGCACGTCCCGCAGAAGTCGCTCATACGGTTGATGTAGGCGCCCCCGGACGTGTACGGCTTGGTGGTGGCGAGGCCGCCGTCGGCGTACTGGGACATGCCGATGACGTTCGGCACCATCACCCAGTCGTAGCCGTCGACGAAGCAGCGGTGGAACCAGTCGGTCACCGCGCGCGGGTCCCAGCCCCGCTGGAGCGCGTGGCTGCCCAGCACCATCAGCCGCGGGATGTGGTGGGTCCAGCCGGTGTCGCGTACCTGCGCGAGCACGGTGGACAGGCAGCGGGCGCCCACCGCGTCCGCGTCGAGTTCGAGGAACCACTCGGGCAGCGGCGCGCGGTGCCGCAGCGCGTTGCGGTCACGGTGGCCGTCGCCGAACCACCAGTACTGCTGCCACACGTACTCCCGCCAGCCCGCGATCTGCCGGACGAACCCCTCGGCGCTCTCCACCGGCGCGCGGCCCGCCCGCCAGGCCGCCTCCGCACGGTCGACGCACTCCGCGGGGTCCAGCAGGCCGAGGTTGAGCGACGACGACAGCAGGCTGTGCCGCATCACCGGGTCGGCGGCCAGCATGGCGTCCTCGTGCGGCCCGAACCCGGCGAGCCGGTGGTCGACGAAGCGGCGCAGCGCGGCCAGCGCCTCCCGGCGGGAGGCGGGGAAGCGGCGCGGGCCGTCCCGGCCGACGAACGTGATGCCCTCCTCCCGCTCCCAGCGGTCCAGGTCGCGGCGCACCTCCTCGTCGATCTCGTCCTCGCGGGGCCGGTAGGGCGCGGGCGCGCCCAGCGTGGGCGCGTCGCCGGGCGGAGGTTCGCGGTTGGCGTGGTCGTGGTTCCAGCGGCCGCCCGCGGGCGCGTCGCCGTCCATCAGCAGGTCGTGCTCGCGCCGCACCCAGCGGTAGAAGTCCTCCTGGTGCAGCCGACCGCCGGAGCGCTCCTGGGCCCACGCGCGGAACGCGTCGGTACCGACGAGGAAGCCGCGCGGGGGCAGGACCGTGACACCGTCGAGCGAGCGCACCAGCCGCAGCGCCGCCCACGAGGTCGGGTGACACACCGTCAACCGACCGTCGCCCACTGCCTTCCGCAGCCCTTCCCGATAGGTCTCGGCCTCGATGTAGCGGACGCGGTCGCCCAGTTCGGCGGCGCGGTGCCGCATCGCGGAGAGCACCAGGTGTGCCTTGGCGCGGTGGAAGCGACGGCGCCGGAAGACGGAGCGGGCCTCCACCATCACGACGGGGGCGTCCCGGCCGGGGCCCCCGTCGTCGCCCGCGGTGAGGAAGTGGGGGCCGAGCTGGTCCCCGAACAGCCAGTGTGGGGTGCTCGGTCGGCGTCGTGGTGCGTCGTGTCCCGAGGCGGCCATGACGTGCGTTCCCCTCAGTCCCGGTCGCGGGCCCGCTTGAAGCGTTCGAGGCCCTCCGCGAGGTCGACGATCGGGTCCGGGTAGTCGACGGCGGCGCGGTCCAGGCCGCGCAGCTTCCACGGCTCGTGCACGAATGCCCGGTCGAGGCCCGCGAGTTCGGGCACCCAGCGGCGGATGTACGTGCCGTCGGGGTCGTAACGCCTGGACTGGAGAACCGGGTTGAGGACCCGGTTGGGCCGGGTGTCGGTGCCCGTGCCTGCGGTCCACTGCCAGTTCAGCTGGTTGTTGGCGACGTCCCCGTCCACCAGCAGGTCCAGGAAGTGCCGGGCACCGACGCGCCAGTCGACGTAGAGCGTCTTGGTGAGGAAGCTCGCGACGAGCAGTCGGCCGCGGTTGTGCATCCAGCCCTCGTGGCGCAGTTGCCGCATCGCCGCGTCCACGACCGGATATCCCGTACGGCCCTCCCGCCACGCCTCGATGTCGTCGCGGGCGTCGCGCTCCGAACGCCAACGGTCGTGCCGGGTGCGGTAGTCGGCGGCGGACGACGCCGGCCGCGCCGCGAGCACCTGGCGGTGGAAGTCGCGCCAGGCGAGCTGCCGTACGAACGCCTCGGCGCCCGGACCGCCGGCCTCGCGCGCCCGGTGGACGGCCTCGACGGGGGAGAGCGTGCCGAAGTGCAGATGCGGGGAGAGCCGGCTGGTCGCGTCGCCCGGGAGGTCGTCGTGCCGGTCCTCGTAGGCGCCGATCCCGTCGCGCAGCCAGGCCGTCAGCCGCTTGCGGGCCTCCCGCTCGCCGCCCGCCGCGAGACCGGGGGAGGTCCCGGAGACGTCCTCGCGGGCGGGCAGCGGCTCCGAGCCGACGCCGTCCGGCACGCGCACGGCGCGGGGCGCGCCGAGGACGTCACGCGACGGATGCCGGTCCCAGTGCCGGAAGTACGGCGTGAACACGGCGAAGTGGTCCGACCCGGCGGGGGTGACCGCGCCGGGCGCGACGGCGGTGGTCACCGTGTCGTGCACGTGCAGGCGCCGCCCGTCCGCCTCCAGCGCGGCGCGCAGCCGCTCCTCCCTGCGGTGCGCGTACGCGCTGACGTCGGCCGCCATGTGCACCTCGTCCGCGTCCGTCTCCGCGACCACCTTGGCGACCTCGTCCACGACGTCGCCGGAGCGCACGACGAGCCGCCCGCCGCGCTCCCTGAGACCCGCGTCGAGGTCGGCCAGACAGTCGGCCAGAAAGGCCAGCCGGTTGGCGCAGCCGAACCCGGCGTCCGCCACCCCGCGGTCGCGCACGAACAGCGGCACCACCTGCCGCCCACCGCCCGCGGCCGCCCGCAGCGGCGGATGGTCGTGCAGGCGCAGATCGGCGGTGAACAGGACGACCGAGACGTTCATGGTGCGACTCCGGGTCGGGACGGTACGGACGACGACCTGTTTCGGGCCCAACCCCGTTCCCGGATGCGGGCGGCTCGTCCGCCGGGGCTGGGCGTTGCGGCCGGCGCGGCCGGTGCGCGGGTGGGTCCGGCCGGCCCGGGGGTCCCGTTGCCGGCCCGACCGAGTCGAGGCGGCGCGCCCTCCGCTCCGCGCCGCCGGCTCTCGCCCGACATGCGGCGGCCGAGGTGAGGCGAGCTTCCTCGGACGGGCCCGCGCGACGCGCCGGCCCGCGAGAGCCGATGCCGACGTCGGTGCGCGCCGTGAGCCGACGCACGGCGGGCTTCGCCGCTCCGAGGCGCCCAGTGGGCTGCGCCCCGAGCGGGCCGACGCGGTGTCCCGTACCCGGCCGGGTCGGCGTGCGGTGTCCCCCGCGCCGTCGGTCGAGGCGTGGGGTCCCTCGCCCGCGTCGGCCGACGTGGGGCGTCCGTCGCCGAGCCGGCGCGCCGCGTCCCCCGCCGACGCAGGTCGACGTGCCGCGTCCCCCGGCTGGGTCCGCCGACGTGCCGCGTCCCCCCGGCCGAGTCCGCCCACGCGCACCGTCCCTACCCTGCCGAGCCCTCGCGCAGCGGTTCCCGTTCTGCCGCGCGGGCGATGTTGCGGGCCATGCCGCCGAAGACGACGGCGTGGAAGGGGGACACCGACCACCAGTACGCGTGGCCGAGCAGGCCGCGGGGGTGGAACAGGGCGCGCTGGCGGTAGCGGGCGCGGCCGGTGCCGTCCGGCTCGACGCGCAGTTCCAGCCAGGCGAGGCCGGGCAGCCGCATCTCGGCCCGCAGCCGCAGCAGCCGCCCCGGCTCGATCTCCTCGACCCGCCAGAAGTCCAGCGAGTCGCCGACCCGCAGCCGCTGCGCGTCCCGCCGCCCGCGCCGCAGCCCGACCCCGCCGACCAGCCGGTCCAGCCAGCCCCGCAGCGCCCACGCGAGCGGAAACGAGTACCAGCCGTTCTCCCCGCCGATGCCCTCGACGACCCGCCACACCGCGCGGTCCGGCGCGCCGACCTCGCGCCCGCGGCAGTCCTCGTACAGGCTGCCGCCGGCCCAGTCGGGGTCGGTGGGCAGTGGATCGCTGGGCGCGCCCGGCACCGAGGCGTTGGACCAGCGGGTGGTCACGCGCGCCTCGCGCACCCGCTGGAGCGCGAGCCGTACGGCCTCGTCGAAGCCGATCGGATGCCCGGGGGGATCCGGCACGAGCCGGGCGAGGTCGTGTTCGCGGCACACCACCTCGTGCCGCAGCGACTCGGTCAGCGGCCGGGCGATGGACGCAGGCACCGGAGTCACCAGCCCGACCCAGTGGCTGGACAGACCCGGCGTGAGCACGGGCACCGGCAGCACGATCCGGCGCGGCAGCCCGGCGACGGCCGCGTAGCGGCTCATCATCTCGCGGTACGTCAGGATGTCCGGACCGCCGATGTCGAAGGTCCGGCTGACGTCCGGCGGCAGGTCGGCGCACGCGACCAGCAGCCGCAGCACGTCCCGTACGGCGATCGGCTGGATCCGGGTGTGCACCCAGCTCGGTGTGACCATCACCGGCAGCCGTTCGGTGAGGTAGCGCAGCATCTCGAAGGACGCCGAGCCGGAGCCGATGATCACCGCGGCGCGCAGCACCGCGGTCGGCACGCCCGAGGCCAGCAGGATGCGCCCCACCTCGGCCCGGGAGCGCAGATGCGGGGAGAGCCGGTCCGCGGGCACTCCGGCGGGGGTGAGACCGCCGAGGTAGACGATGCGCCGTACCCCGGCCGCCCGCGCCCGCTCGGCGAAGATCCGCGCGGCCCGGCGGTCGGTCTCCTCGAAGTCGGGGCCCGACCCCAGGGCGTGCACGAGGTAGTACGCCACGTCGACGTCTTCGAGGGCGGCGCCGAGGGAGGCGGCGTCCGTGACGTCCCCGCGCACCACCTCGGCGTCGCCCGTCCAGGGGTGGTCGCGCAGCCGCTCGGGCGAGCGCGCCAGACAGCGCACCCGGTGGCCGGCGTCGAGCAGCTCGGGAACGAGCCGGCCGCCGATGTACCCCGTCGCGCCGGTCACCAGACAGCGCAGCGGCCGCCGCAGCCCGTCACCGCTCATCGCTCACGCCTCTCGCCGTACGCCGGCCCCCGTCCCTGTCTCGCTCTCCCGTCCCTCCCCGGGAACGCTTCCGCGGGCGCGGGCCCGGCGGATGCGGCCACCGGGTCCTCCCGTCCGGGGTCATGCACCCGTCACCCCGCGCGGAGAAGAGTCGCACGCGGGGGACATGATCGCCCGCCGGGCGGGCAGACGAACCCCACGAATCCCGAACGGTTCGTTCTCCGTACGCAGACGGTGTGGGAGGTGGCGCCGCCATGGGCGTGAAGGTGTTGCAGCGGTTCCCGGCGGGAGCTCCGCGCGGGTCGTGGCCGGCCGAGGAGTACGCGGCACGCCGCCGAGCCGAGGGCCAGCCCGCCACCGTGGTGATGGACCTGGACAGCGACGCGTTCCTGGTGGTCGTACCACCCCACGACGGCAAGTGACCTGACATACCCGTCGCCGGCTGATCCGCCCCCTCAGGGGCGCGGGGAACTGCGCACACACTCCCTAACCAGCGGACGCGCCCCGCCGCACAAACGCCTCGTACAGATCCCCCGCCGCCCGCGGCACCGATTCCGCCCGCCGCCGCTGGAGCATCAGCCGCACTCGCGTGGCGTCCCCCGCGATCGGCCGGTGCACGATCGCGCCGAGCCGCTCCAGCGGATCCCCGACCACGCTGAAGTCGGGCAGCACCGTCGCCCCCAGCCCCTCCGCGACCATCAGCTTGCCCATCTCGGCGCCGTCGGTGGAGTAGGAGAACGCCGGGGCGCGGCCGGCCAGCAGCCGGTGGACGTACCGGTGCATCACATAGCCGGACCGCATGGCGATCAGCGGCACCCGGAGCAGATCGTCGACCGTCACCTCGGCCGACGCGGCGAGCGGGCTGTCGGGGCGCACGCACACCACCGGGCGCCCGTCGAGCAGTTCGGTCGAGTCGAAGCCCGCCGGATGGTCGTCGCCGTCGAGATGGTTGACGAGCCCGAGATCGAAACCGCCCTCCGCCAGTCCCCGGTGGATGTCGGTCTGCTGCGCGGCGACCACCTCGACCTGGGTGAGCGGGTGCGTGGCACGGAACTCCCGCACGACGGGGATCAGCAGCGGAACCGTCGCCGCGTTCACCGTGCCCACCCGCACCATGCGGCTGATGCGCTGCTGCTCGCCCGCCGCCGCCCGCAGCCGGTCCACCGCGTCCAGCACGTCGGCGATCCGCGGCAGCAACTCCCGCCCCGCCGCGCTCATCGTGGCCCCGGACCGTTTGCGCTCCAGCAGGTCGACCCCCAGCTCGCGCTCCAGGTTCCGTACGGTCTCGCTCAACGCGGGCTGCGAGAGCCGCAGTTCCTCCGCGGCGCGGCGCAGCGAGCCGAGCCGGGTCACCGCCGCGATGTATTCCAGCTGTTCCGTCCGCATGTCCGGAGAATGCGGCCGCGAAGACGCCCGGTTCAAGGGATTCCCTGTCACACCTTCGTGAAATTCAATGGTCCGCGATACGAGACCGGTCGGGTTTTCCTTGACTGCCTTCCCCGGCGGCTGCCACGATCGACGGCATGACGATGCGACTGGACCTCACGCGGCGACGCCACGTCGACCTCGCGCGTGTCTCCAGCGCCTCCTGTCGCGCCGCGGCCTGATCCCCCCGATCCGCCGCGTTCTGGCACGTCCTTCCGCAGGTCGTTCCCCGGACCGAGTCGTGCCCGCGCCCCTTCCCGCACGCACAGCCGTGCCCCGGCCCGCCGCACCGCAGCATTTCTTCCTCCCTTCCCATTCGGCCGCCGCCTGAATTCACCGCCGCCCGGCACCCGGTGCGATTCCGTGCGCCCGAAATCGGCCCGCGACAGGAGTTCCGCATGTCCGCACCCGTGAAATTCGCCTACTGGGTCCCCAATGTCAGCGGGGGACTGGTCACCAGCCGGATCGAGCAGCGCACCGACTGGGGCTACGACTACAACCGCGAACTCGCCGTGCTCGCCGAGAACAACGGCTTCGAGTACGCGCTCAGCCAGGTCCGCTACATGGCCAGTTACGGGGCCGAGTACCAGCACGAGTCGACCAGCTTCAGCCTCGCCCTGCTGCTCGCCACCCAGCGGCTCAAGGTCATCGCCGCCGTCCATCCCGGTCTGTGGCACCCCGGTGTCCTCGCCAAGTTCGGCGCCACCGCGGACCACCTGTCCGGCGGCCGCTTCGCCGTGAACGTCGTGTCGGGCTGGTTCAAGGGCGAGTTCACCGCCCTCGGCGAACCCTGGCTGGAGCACGACGAGCGGTACCGCCGCTCCGAGGAGTTCATCACCGCCCTGCGCCGCATCTGGACCGAGGACCACGCCGAACTCGCCGGGGACTTCTACCGGTTGCGCGACTTCTCACTCAAGCCCAAGCCGCTCGCCGCGGCCGGGCGCCCGCACCCGGAGATCTTCCAGGGCGGCAACTCCACCGCCGCCCGCGAGATGGCCGGCCGCGTCTCCGACTGGTACTTCTCCAACGGCCGCGACTTCGACGGCGTCACCGAGCAGATCGCCGACGTCCGCACGGCCGCGGACCGGGCGGGCCGTACGGCGCCCAGGTTCGGCCTCAACGCCTTCCTCATCGCCCGCGACACGGAGGCAGAGGCCCGCGACACCCTGCGCGAGATCGTCGCCCGCGCCGACACCGAGGCGGTCGCCGGATTCGGGGCCGCGGTCAAGCAGGCGGGCCGGTCGACCGGCGACGGCAAGGGGATGTGGGAGGACTCCACCTTCGAGGACCTCGTGCAGTACAACGACGGCTTCCGCACCGGTCTCATCGGCACCCCCGAGCAGATCGCCGAACGGATCGTCGCCTACCGCCGGCTCGGCGTCGACCTGCTCCTGCTCGGCTTCCTGCACTACCACGAAGAGGTCGAGTACTTCGGCCGGAGGGTACTGCCCCTGGTCCGCGAACTCGAGGCAGCCCAACCCGAGTTCGAGCCGACCGCGACCCACGCCTGACCGGCCCACGCCCGCCCGACCCAGCCGCCCCGCCGTCCCGTCACCCTCCCGTCGCCCCGCCGTCCCGAAAGTGAACCCATGGCCACCGTCCTCTCCGTCTCCGGCAGCCCCTCCGTCTCCTCCCGCACCAACCGCCTGCTGCGCCACCTGGACCGGCGGCTGACCGCCCAGGGCCACGAGGTGATCCCGCTCGACGTGCGCACCGTCCCCGCCGAGGCCCTGCTCGGCGCCGACTTCCGGCACCCCGCGATCGTCGAGGCGGCCGAACTTTTCGAGCGTGCGGACGGCGTGGTCGTCGGCACCCCGGTCTACAAGGCCTCCTATTCCGGGGTGCTGAAGGCGCTGCTCGACCTGCTCCCGCAGTACGCCCTCACCGGAAAGACCGTGCTGCCGCTCGCCACCGGCGGCTCCGTCGCCCACGTCCTGGCCATCGACTACGCGCTGCGGCCCGTGCTCAACTCCATGGGCGCCGCGCACATCGTGCAGGGCTGGTTCACCCTCGACAAGGACATCACCGTGCACGACGACGGCACGATCGGGGTCAGCCCGGCCGCCGACGAGGCGCTCGCCCAGGTGGTCGACCAGTTCTCCGCGGCCCTCGGCCGCACGCCGTTCCTGGCCGCGGCGAGCTGAGCGCCGTGCCCGCCCATGTGATCGCCGACGCCGCCGAGGCGCTCGCCGTCGCCGCCGCCCTCGCCGCGGAGTTCCGCACCGGGGCCTCGGCGCGCGACCTCGAACGCCGCCTGCCGCGCGAGGAAGTGGCGCGGCTGTCCGCGTCCGGACTGCTCGCCGTCACCGTGCCGGCCGAGCACGGCGGCGCCGACGTCGACGCCCTCACCCTCGCGGAGATCTTCCGGCTGCTGGCCGCCGCGGACGCCGGCCTCGCCCAGATTCCGCAGAGCCACTTCGTCTACGTCAATGTGATCCGCCGTCAAGGCACGCCCGAACAGCAGAAGTTCTTCTTCGCCGAACTGCTCGCGGGGCGCCGCTTCGGCAACGCCCAGTCGGAGGCCGGGACCAGGCACGTGCAGGACATCCGCACCCGGCTGACCCCGCAGCCCGACGGCTCCCACCTGCTGACCGGCGTCAAGCACTACTCCACCGGCGCCCTGTTCGCGGACTGGATCCCGGTCCTGGCCCGGGCCGCGGACGACAAGCTGCACGTGGCCTACGTCCCCCGGGACGCGCCCGGTGTGACGGTCGTCGACGACTGGGAGGGCATGGGCCAGCGCACCACCGCCAGCGGCACCGTCCGCCTGGACGCCGTGGCGGTGCCCGCCGACCGCGTGCTGCCGCACCACCTCACCTTCGAGGGCCCGCAACTGCACGGCGCCGTGGCCCAGTTGCTGCACGCCGCCATCGATGTGGGGATCGCGGGCGGGGCGCTCGACGAGGCGGCCGCGTTCGTGCGCACCAGCAGCCGCCCCTGGTTCGAGAGCGGCCTGGACACCGCCGCCGAGGACCCGCTGCTGATCCAGCGGTTCGGCGAACTCGCCGTCCAGGTGCGGGCGTCCGAGGCGCTGCTGCGGGAGGCCGCCCGCGCGGTCGACGCGGCCCGCGCCGGGCTCACCGACGCGTCGGCGGCGGAGGCGTCCGTCGCGGTCGCCGCGGCCAAGGTGCACGCCGCCGGTGCGGCGGTGGACGTGGCGAGCGCGCTGTTCGAGGTGTCCGGCACCCGCTCCGCGCTCACCTCGCTCAACCTGAACCGGTACTGGCGCGACGCCCGCACGCACACCCTGCACGACCCGCCCCGCTGGAAGATCCAGCACATCGGCCGCTACGTCCTCAACGGCACCCTCCCACCCCGCCACGGCCTCCTCTGACCCACCATCCCCCGCCCACCCCCAAAAGGGGCGCGGGGAACTGCGCAAACACCCCCCACCGGCCCGAGGACGACCCTCAGAC
>NZ_LAVA02000103.1 GCF_000974985.2 Streptomyces mangrovisoli
GTCCTGGACCCGCGGCATGACCACCGGGCACAAGGCCGGCGCCGCCGCGGGCATGGCGGCCGTCCCGCCCGACCCGGGTGCCGGGCTCACCGGCGACTGGACCCCGCGCCCGGCCGGCGCGACCGCCCGGGTCCCCGCCCCCGCCGCGCCGCCCGCCCCCGACCGCGAGGCCGCCACCGCCCTCGCCGGCCGCCACAACGCGGGTTTGACGCTCGGGCGGCTCGGCCGCTGGTCCGAGGCCGGCGAGATCCACCGCGCCGTGGCCGCCGAACGGGAGCGGCTGCTCGGCCCCGACCACCCCGACACCCTCGCCAGCCGCTACGAGGTCGCCTTCACCCTCAGCCGCACCGGCCGGGCCGCCGACGCGCTGCGCGAGTACACCCACGTGGCCCGCACCCGCGAGCGGCTGCTCGGCGTCGACCATCCCGACACCCTGGCCGCCAGACAGGAAATGGCGTACGTCCTCGGGCAGTTGGGCCGGCACTTCGACGCGCACCAGGCGTACGGCTCGGTGCTCGCCGCCCGTGAGCGGACCATGGGTGCCGACCATCCGGACACCCTGCGCTGCCGCCACAACCTCGCCTTCAACCTCAGCCGGCTGGGGCGCCTGGAGGACTCGTACCGCATGGCCTGCGAAGTGGCCGCGGCCCGCGCCCGGGTGCTCGGCGTCCACCACCCCGACACCCTGGTCACCCGCTACGAAGTCGCCTACGCGCTGGGCCAGTTGGGGCGCTGGGAAGAGGCCCTGCGCACCTACCGCGAGGTCGCCGAGGCCCGCGCGCGGACCCTCGGCCCGGACCACGCCGACACCCTCGCCGCCCGCTACGAGGTCGGCATCAGCCTGGGCCGGCTCGGCCGCAGCACGGACGCGCTCCAGCTCTACCGCGACCTCGTCGACGACCGTACGAGGGTGCAGGGTCCCACCCACGCGGAGACCCTGCGCGCCCGGCACGGCCTCGGCGTCAACCTCGGACGGCTCGGGCGCTGGGAGGAGGCGCTCGCCGAGTCCCGCGACGTGTGCGCCATCCGCGAACGGGTGCTGGGCCCCGAACATCCCGACACCCTCGTCAGCCGCCGCGAGGTCGCCGTCGGCCTCGGCTGGCTGGGCCGCTGGGCCGACGCGCTCACCGAGTACCGCCGCGTCGCCGCCGCCCGCGAACGAGTGCTCGGCCCCGAGCATCCCGACACCCTCGCCAGCCGCAACGACGAGGCCCACTGCCTCGAACAGCTCGGCCGCGGAGCGGAGGCGGTCGAGCTGTACCGCCGGGTGGCGGTCCTGCGCCAGCAGCGGGCGTACGGCGACCACTGACCCCGTCGCCGGGGGCTGTGCGGGTCCGTCGTGGTCGCTCGAACAGTTCCCCGCGCCCCTTTGGGGGGGCTGGACCGGACGTCCCCTGAAGGGGCGCGGGGAACTGCGCGACCAGCCACGACGTGGCCGCACCCGGCGATGGCTCCGGACCGCCCGCCGCCGGGCACCCGGCACCGGGTCACCCGCCGCGGATGATGCGCCGGGCCGCCGCCCCTGGTCTGCTGGACGGCATGATCGCGCTGAGAGTCCTCGGACCCGTGCACACCGTGGCGAGCCTCGGCCGGCTCGCGCTGGGAACCGCGGCGGGCGTGGCGGACGCGCTGCTGCGCACCGCGACGAACGCCGTGGCCGACCGGATCGACCTGGACGGCCTCGTCGCCCGCGTCGACCTGGACCGTGCCGTCGAGCGGGTGGACATCGACCGGATCGTGGACCGGGTGGACGTCGGCCGGGTCGTGGACCGCGTCGACGTCGACGAGATCGTGGACCGCGTCGACATCGACCGCATCATGGACCGCCTCGACCTGGACGCGATCGCCGACCGCCTGGACGTCGACCGGATCGCCGACCGGGTCGACGTCGGCCGGGTCGCGGGCCGGGTGGACGTCAACACCATCGCCGACGGCGTGGACGTGGCGCGGGTCGCCGACCGGATCGACGTCAACCGGGTCGCCGACCGCGTCGACCTGGCGCGGATCACCGACCGGGTCGACGTCGACCGGATCGTCTCCCGCGCCGACATCGACGCCGTGATCGCCCGTATCGACCTCGCCGGACTCGCCAAAGAGGTGCTGGAGGAGATCGACCTCGGCCGGATCGTCCGGGACACCGGGGGCGGCATGGCGGGGGAGACCGTCGACGCCTTCCGGGCGCGCAGCATGCGCGCCGACCGGAGGATCGACCGCGTCGCCGACCGCCTGCTGCACCGGGTCGCCCCGGCATCGGGCGACGAGCCCGGTACGGCCCCCGGGCGGGTGCCGTGACCCAGGCCTACGGCTGGTACGGCAGGGCGGACCTGCGCGGCGACACGGCCGGCATCGTCTCGCGGGGCCTGGCCGCGGTGGTCGACTTCTTGGTGGCGACCGGTCTCGGGCTGGCCCTGGAACTCGCGGCCGGGTGCGCGCGGATGGCGTTCACCGGGCCGCCGTTCAAGATGCCCGACCTGCCCGGCTGGGCCACGGTGCTGGGCGGCTGGGTCATCGCCGTCCTCTACCTCACCGCGGGGTGGGCCATGGTCGGCCGCACGGTGGGCACCGGGCTCATGGGCCTGCGGGTCGCCCGCCGTACCGGGCGGCCTGTGAAGATCCCCCGTGCCCTGCTGCGCGCGGTGCTGTGCGTGACGTTCCCGTGGGGGCTGCTGTGGGTGCCCTTCAGCAGGCGGGACGCCTCGCTCCAGGATCTGCTCACGTCGACCGCGGTCCGCTACGACCCGCCGTGACGCCGGCCTCCGGCGGTTCGGGTGCGCGTTCGGGTGCGGGCGGATGGGGCTCGTTCGCGCAGTTCCCCGCGCCCCTGAAGGGGCTGGTCCCGGCTTCTGGGTTTGCGGGTGCGTGTGCGGCTGGGTGGGGGCCGGTCGCGCAGTTCCCCGCGCCCCTGAAGGGGCCGGCCACGGCCGCTGGATCTGCGGGTGCGGGTGCGTGGGGCTTGTTCGCGCAGTTCCCCGCGCCCCTGAGGGGGGCGGGTCGCGCAGTTCCGCGCGGCCCTGGGGCGACCTGCCTGTGCCCCGTCAGGGGCGCGGGGAACTGCGCGACCGGCCCCGGCGAACCCGCAGGATGACATCCGGAGCCCGGGCGTCCCGCCGTATCGGCCGGCGCATCACCCGCCGCGGGTGGTCGGCGGGCCCGGTGCGGGCGACGGACGACCGCCGGGCGGCGGGCGGTCGCCCGGAGTCACCCCCCGGGGGTGACGACGCGGCCCGGCTGTCCGTGAGCCACTCGAATCGAGGAGCCGTGCCCGGCCGCAGCCGGCAGCCGCAGCGATGCCGGACGCGCCGGGCGAGGGAGATCGGCGCACCGTCGATCAGGGAGGAACCCATGGCGGACGAACTGACCCGGCGGGCGCGCCGTATCGCGGAGTTCATCGAGCCGCTGCGGGTGCCCCCGGGCGAGAAGGTGGACCTCGGCAGGGACTTCGACCCCCGCTACAAGGCGGGGATCAAGAAGAAGACCGACGGGCAGCGGCTGCTGCGCGAAGGCGTCGACATGCTCGCCGAACTGCAGCGCAGGCTCGCCGCCGACGGCACCCGCGGTGTGCTGCTGTGCCTCCAGGCGCTGGACGCCGGCGGCAAGGACGGCACCATCCGGCACGTCATGACGGGCGTCAACCCGCAGGGCGTGCACGTCGCCGGATTCAAGGTGCCCTCTCCGGAGGAACTCGCCCACGACTACCTGTGGCGGTACGCGAACCGGCTGCCCCGGCGCGGCGAGATCGGGATCTTCAACCGGTCGCAGTACGAGGAGGTCCTCGTGGTGCGGGTGCATCCCGAACTCCTCGACCGGCAGCGGCTGCCCGACCCCGGCGGCCACAAGAGCGTCTGGAAGCGGCGCTACCGGCAGATCAACGACTGGGAGCGGTACCTCACCGAGAACGGGTACAGCGTGGTGAAGGTCTTCCTGAACCTCTCCAAGGAGGAGCAGCGCACCCGCTTCCTGAAACGCATCGACGTGCCCGAGCGCAACTGGAAGTTCTCCGCCGCCGACGTCCGTGAGCGCGCCCACTGGGACGACTACCAGCGGGCCTTCTCCGAGATGCTGTCGGCGACCAGCACCCGCTGGGCGCCCTGGTACGTGGTCCCCGCGGACCGCAAGTGGTTCGCCCGGGTGTGCGCCGCCGCCGTACTCGTGCACACGTTGATCGAGATCGACCCCAGGTACCCGGATGTCGGCGAGGCGGCCCGGCGCGAACTGGCGCAGGCCAGGGAGCAGTTGGTGAAGGAGGCGCCCGCCGGGGCGCCACCCGACCCCTACGCGTCCTCGGCCGACGCGGAACGGAGGCGGAAGCGATGAGCGCGCCCGCAGTCGAACGGAGCGAGACCCCCTGGCACGCCATGCCGCCCGGCAAGGTGGCGACGGCCCTGGAGGTCGACCCCGCCGTCGGCCTCAGCGCCGAACGCGCGGCCGCACGGCTCGCCGCTGACGGGCCCAACGCGCTGCCGGAGGAACAGCCGCCGCCCGGCTGGCGCCGGTTCCTCGCGCAGTACAGCTCCTCGATGCAGCTGATCCTGGTCGGCGCCGCGGTGGTGTCGCTGGCCGTGCAGGAGTGGGGCACCGCGGTCGTCCTCGCCGTGCTGACCGTGCTGAACGCGGTCATCGGGATGCGGCAGGAGGGCAAGGCGGAGAGCGCCATGAACGCCCTGAAGTCGATGATGCAGGCGACCGCCCGGGTGCGCCGCGACGGCACGGAGCGCGAGATCCCCGCCGAGGAGGTCGTCGTCGGTGACGTCGTGCTGCTCACCGCGGGCGACGAGGTGCCCGCCGACGGCCGGCTGGTGAGCGCCAGCGCCCTCCAGATCGACGAGTCCGCGCTGACCGGCGAGAGCACCCCCGCCGGCAAGGAGCCCGGCGTCGTGCGCGGCGAGGGCCTCGCGCCCGGCGATCTCAGCGACATGGCGTTCATGAACACGCCCGTCACCCACGGCAGCGGCGTCATGATCGTCACGGCCACCGGCACCGGCACCGAACTCGGCAAGATCTCCGGGATGCTCTCGGCGACCGAGCGCGAACAGTCGCCGCTGACCCGGGAGCTGGACCGGCTCACCCTGTGGATCGTCGGCGCGGCCGGCCTGACCATGATCGTGATGTTCGCCCTCGGACGCAGCCGCGACCAGTCCTGGGACGTGCTGTTCATCAGCGCCGTCTCGCTCGCGATCGCCGCCGTCCCCGAGGCGCTGCCCACCGTCACGCAGACCATCCTGTCCATCGGCAGCCTGGACCTCGCCCACCGGCACGCCATCGTCAAGGACCTGCCGTCGGTGGAGACCCTCGGCTTCACCTCGGCCATCAACTCCGACAAGACCGGCACCCTGACCATGAACCAGGTGACCGTCGTCGAGGTCGTCGACCCCGTCGACCGGTACACCGTCTCCGGCACCGGCTACGGCCTGGAGGGCCGCGTCCACCACGCGGCGGGCCGGGCCGCCGGGGTCGAGGACGCGATCCTGCCGTACGTCGTCGCCAACGACGCCCGGCTGGTCGACGGCCGGGTGGTCGGCGACCCCACCGAGGGCGCCCTGCTGGTGCTCGGGCACAAGGCCGGGCTGGACGTCGAGGCCACCCGCGAGCGGCTGCCGCGCCTCGCCACGCTGCCCTTCGACCCGTCGTACAAGCTGATGGCGACCTTCCACTCGACGGAGGACGAGCGGGGCCGCCCGGTCGTGCGCTGCTTCGTGAAGGGCGCGGGCCCGGCCGTCATCGGCCGCACCGCCACCGCCCTCGCGGAGGGGGAGACCGTCCCCTGGACCGCGGAGCTGAACGCACGGGCCGACGCGGCGATGGACCGGATGGGCCACGAGGGGCGCCGGGTGATGGCCGCCGCCGCCCGCGACCTCGACCCGGACGCGTTCGCCGCGGCGGGCGACGACCTGCTGGCGCTGATCACCGAACTGCGGCTGACCAGCCTGGTGGCCATGGAGGACCCGCCGCGCGCCGAGTCCAAGGCCGCGGTGGCGGGCGCGCAGGCCGCGCACATCCGGGTCCGCATGGTCACCGGCGACGACGTCGTCACCGGCGCCGCCATCGCCGAACAGGTCGGCATCGAGGGCGAGGCCATCCTCGGCGCGGACTTCGCGGCGCTGTCCGAGGAGGAACGCCTCGACCGCATCGACCGGATCGGCGTGGTCGGCCGCGTCGCCCCCGAGCACAAGGTGCTGCTCGCCGACACCCTGAAGAAGAAGGGCGAGGTCGTCGCGATGACCGGCGACGGCGTGAACGACGCCCCCGCCATCAAGGCCGCCGACATCGGCATCGCGATGGGCTCCGGCACGGAGGTCGCGAAGAACGCCGGGCGGATGATCCTGTCCGACGACAACTTCGCCACGATCGTCTTCGCGGTCGAGCAGGGCCGCAAGATCTACGACAACCTCACCAAGTACATCCGCTTCGTGCTGGTCCTGCTGGTCGTGTTCGTGCTGACCTTCCTCGGCGCGACCCTGCTCAACATCGCGGGCGGCGAGCCGTTCACGCCCGCGCAGGTGCTGTGGATCCACTTCGTCGTCAACGCCGCCTTCGGCTTCTCCCTCGGCTTCGACCGGGTCAGCCCGGGGCTGATGGCGCGCCGGCCGCGGCCGCGCGGCGAACCCGTCATGACCCGCGCCCTGATGCTCACCGTCGGCCTCGCCGGGCTGGCGATCGCCGTCGGCCTGCTGCTGATGATCAAGCTCGGCAAGGACCACTTCGGCAGCGAGGAGATCGGCAACTCCATCGCGTTCACGTCGTTCGCGCTCTGCCTGATCGTCGCCGCCCAGGAGTGCCGCAGCGAGCGGTCCACGGTCTTCGCCCTCTCCACCTTCGACAGCAGGCAGCTGAACTGGACGATGCTCGGCGAGTTCGTGCTCGCCGTCCTCGCCACCCAGACCGACGCCTTCAACCGCATCCTCGACACCACGCCGCTGACACTGCGCCAGTTCGGCTGGGCGCTGCTGCCGGCCATCGCCCTGCTCCTGCTGTGGGAGCTCGGCAAACTCGTGGCCCGCTCCCGCAGCGGCCCGGCCGCGGCGGAGGGCTGACCGGACGGACATGACCTCCGACGACGACGCGAGGGGTCCGGCCGCGCTGCGGGCGCTGCGCCGGACCCCCGGCGTGCGCACGCTGTCGTCGTACCGCCGCGAGTGGCTGGTCAAGGACGTCGTCGCCGGGGTGGTGCTCACCACCCTGCTGGTGCCGCAGGGCATGGCGTACGCGGAACTCGCCGGACTGCCCGCGATCACCGGCCTGTACACGTCGGTGCTGTGCCTGCTGGCGTACGCCGTCCTCGGCCCGTCCCGGATCCTGGTGCTGGGGCCGGACTCGGCGCTCGGCCCGATGATCGCCGCGACCGTGCTGCCGCTGGTCGCCTCCGGTGGGGACAGCGCCCGCGCCGTCGCGCTGGCCTCGATGATGGCGCTGATGGTCGGCGTGATCACGATCCTGGCGAGCGTGGCCCGGCTCGGCTTCGTCGCGGACCTGATCTCCAAGCCCACCATGATCGGCTACATGAACGGGCTCAGCCTGACCATCCTCGTCGGTCAGCTGCCCAAGCTGTTCGGCTTCTCCACCGACGCCGACGGGCTGATCCGCGAGGCGGCCGCGTTCGTGCGCGGCCTCGCCGACGGAAAGGCGGTGCCCGCCGCGATCGCGGTCGGCGGCGCCGGGATCGTGCTCGTCCTGGCCCTTCAGCGCCGGCTGCCCAAGGTGCCCGCGGTGCTGGTGATGGTCGTGCTCGCGATCGGCGCCACCTCGCTGTTCGACCTCGGCGCCCACGGGGTCGGACTGGTCGGCACCCTCCCGAAGGGCTTCCCGCCGTTCACCCTGCCGCACGTGCGCCTCGCCGACCTCGGGCCGCTCGCGGCCGGAGCACTGGGCATCGCCGTGGTCTCGCTCGCCGACACCATCTCCAACGCCTCCGCGTTCGCCGCCCGCACCGGGCAGGAGGTGCGCGGCGGCCAGGAGATGGCCGCGATCGGCGCCGCGAACGTGGCGGCGGGCCTGTTCCAGGGCTTCCCCGTCTCCACCAGCGGCTCCCGTACGGCGGTCGCGGAGCGCGCCGGGGCCCGCACCCAGCTCACCGGGGTGGTCGGGGCGGTGCTGATCGTGCTGATGCTGGTGCTGCTGCCGGGCCTGTTCCGCAATCTGCCGCAGCCCGCGCTCGCCGCGGTGGTCGTCACCGCCTCCCTGTCGCTCGCCGACATCCGCGGCACTACACGGCTGTGGCGGCAGCGCCGTACGGAGTTCTGGCTGTGCATGGCCGCCTTCCTCGGGGTCGCGCTGCTCGGCGTACTGAACGGGATCGCGGTCGCCGTCGGCCTGTCCATCCTCAACGTGTTCCGGCGCGCGTGGTGGCCGTACAGCACGGTCCTCGGCCGGGTGCCGGGCCTGGAGGGGTACCACGACATCCGCTCGTACCCGGACGCCGCCCGGCTGCCCGGACTGGTGATCCACCGGTTCGACGGACCGCTGTTCTTCGCCAACGCCAAGGCGTTCCGCGACGGGGTGCTGCGGCTCAGCCGCCAGGACCCGCCGCCGCGCTGGATCCTGCTCGCCGCCGAGCCCGTCACCGACGTGGACACCACCGCCGCGGACGTCCTCGCCGACCTCGACGAGGACCTCGCCGAACGGCACGTCCGGCTGATGTTCGCCGAGCTGAAGGACCCCGTACGGCGCAAGCTGGAGCACTACGAACCGGCGCGGCCGCCCGACCCGGCCCGCTTCTTCCCCACGCTGGAGGCCGGGGTGCGCGCCTACCGGGAGCTGACCGGCGCCGAGTGGACGGCGACGGCGGGCGGGACTCCGGGAGGCGGGGTACCGGACGGCCGGGCGAGGGAGAACGGAGCGCCGGGAGGCGGGGTACCGGACGGCCGGGCGACGGAGAACGGAGCGCCGGAAGGTGGGGCACCGGGAGGCCCGGCGACGGAGAACGGAGCGCCGGGAGCCGGGGCACCGGAAGGCCCGGCGGCGGAGAACGGAGCGCCGGAAGGCGGACCCGCCGAAGGAGGCACGGCCGCGCACCCCTGGCCGCCGTAGATCATCCCGTGTTACGAAGGACCATGCCTGCACACGAGGGATCTCGCGCGTACGACGCCGTCATCGTCGGCGGAGGCCACAACGGCCTGGTCGCCGCCGCCTACCTGGCCCGCGCCGGACGGTCGGTCCTGGTCCTGGAACGGCTCGCCACCACGGGCGGGGCGGCCGTCTCCACCCGCCCGTTCGAGGGGGTCGACGCCCGCCTGTCGCGTTACTCGTACCTGGTCAGCCTGTTGCCGTCGAAGATCGTGCGGGACCTCGGCCTGGACTTCGCGGTGCGCGGGCGGACCATCTCCTCGTACACCCCCGTCGAGCGGCACGGACGCGCCACCGGCCTGCTCGTCGGCGGCGGCGAGGAGCGCACGCGCGACGCGTTCGCCGCACTCACCGGCTCGGACCGCGCGTTCACCGCGTGGCGGCGGTTCTACGGCATGACCGGCGAGGTCGCCCGCAAGGTGTTCCCCACCCTCACCGAGCCGCTGCCCGCGCGCGAGGAGCTGCGCCGCCGCGTCGACGACGAGGAGGCGTGGCGGGCCCTGTTCGAGGAGCCGATCGGCGTCGCCGTGGAGGACCGGTTCGAGGACGACCTGGTGCGCGGGGTCGTCCTCACCGACGCGCTGATCGGCACGTTCGCCGACGCCCACGACCCCTCGCTCGCGCAGAACCGCTGCTTCCTCTACCACGTCATCGGCGGCGGCACCGGCGCCTGGGACGTGCCGGTCGGCGGCATGGGCGCCCTGACCGACGCACTGGCCGGCGCCGCGCGCGCCGCCGGTGCCGTCCTCGCCACCGGCCACGAGGCCGTCCGTGTCGAGACCGACGGCCGGCAGGCCGAGGTGACCTACCGGACCGCCGACGGCGAGGGCACCGTCGCCGCCCGGCACGTCCTCGTGAACGCCTCCCCGCAGGCGCTCGCCGAGCTGACCGGCGACGCCGCGCCCGCCCCCGCCGAGGGCGCCCAGCTGAAGGTGAACATGCTGCTGAAGCGGCTGCCCCGGCTGCGGGACACGGCCGTCGACCCGCGCGAGGCGTTCGCGGGCACCTTCCACATCGCCGAGGGATACGAGCAACTCGCCACCGCCTACGCCGAGGCCGCGGCCGGGCGGCTGCCCTCCGCGCCGCCCTCCGAGATCTACTGCCACTCCCTGACCGACCCGACGATCCTCGGGCCCGACCTGGTGGCGCGCGGCTACCAGACGCTCACCCTGTTCGGCCTGCACACCCCCGCCCGGCTCTTCGACGCCGACAACGACGGCGCGCGCGAGGAGCTGCTGAAGGCGACCCTCGCGCAGCTCGACGCCCATCTCGCCGAACCGGTCACCGACTGCCTCGCGACCGACGCCGAGGGACGGCCCTGCATCGAGGCCAAGACCCCGCTCGACCTGGAGCACGACCTGCGGCTGCCCGGCGGCAACATCTTCCACCGCGAACTGTCCTGGCCCTACGCCCAGGAGGGCACCGGCCGCTGGGGAGTGGAGACTTCGCACGCCAACGTGCTGCTGTGCGGCGCGGGCGCGGTGCGCGGCGGCGGGGTCAGCGGGGTGCCGGGGCACAACGCGGCGATGGCGGTGCTGGAGGACGGCTTCTGAAGCGGCCCTGGCGCCCCGTTGGATCGAGCAGGTCGGTCTGGCGGGGCGTCAGGTCGACCTGATGGATCTGACGCAGCGTCAGAAAAAGCCTTCCGTCGTGCGGGGGACTGCGGCATCCTGCGCCCATGCAGACGGAGCTGAGCAAGCAACTGCACGTCGAGCACGCCCTCTTCGGCTTCACGCCGTTCCCCGCCGTCGCCGCGGCCATCAGCCGGGCGGGCGGGTTCGGCGTGCTCGGCGCGGTCCGCTACACCGCCCCCGACGAACTCGAACGCGACCTCGACTGGCTCGACGCACACGCCGGCGGACGCCCGTACGGCCTCGACGTCGTGATGCCCGCCCGCAAGGTCGAGGGCGTCACCGAGGCCGACGTCGAGGCCATGATCCCCGAGGGGCACCGGCGGTTCGTCGCCGAGACCCTCGCCAAGCACGGCGTGCCGGAGCTGGCCGAGGGCGACGCCGTGGGCTGGCGCATCACCGGCTGGATGGAGGAGGTCG
Source organism: Streptomyces mangrovisoli (assembly GCF_000974985.2). Taxonomy (GTDB): domain Bacteria; phylum Actinomycetota; class Actinomycetes; order Streptomycetales; family Streptomycetaceae; genus Streptomyces; species Streptomyces mangrovisoli. The sequence goes on from NZ_LAVA02000103.1 coordinate 11,112, forward strand.
CCCGCCGCCAGCTCGACGTCGCCTTCGACCGCCCGATCCGGCTGCTCGCCAACGCGCTCGGCTCCCCGCCGCCCGACATCGTCGCCCGCGCCCACGAGCAGGGCGTGCTCGTCGCGGCCCTCGCGGGCAGCGCCCGGCACGCGGTCAAGCACCGGGACGGCGGCATCGACATCGTCGTCGCCCAGGGCTACGAGGCGGGCGGCCACACCGGCGAGATCGCCTCCATGGTGCTCACGCCCGAGGTCGTCGAGGCGGTCGGCCCGCTGCCCGTGCTCGCCGCGGGCGGCATCGGCAGCGGCGAACAGGTGGCCGCCGCGCTCGCCCTCGGCGCGCAGGGCGTCTGGCTCGGCTCGCTCTGGCTCACCACCACCGAGGCCGACCTGCACTCGCCCGCCCTCACCCGCAAGCTGCTCGCCGCGGGCTCCGGCGACACCGTCCGCTCCCGCGCGCTGACCGGCAAGCCCGCGCGCCAGCTGCGCACCGAGTGGACCGACGCCTGGGAAGGACCCGAGGGACCCGGCACCCTGCCCATGCCCCTCCAGGGGCTGCTCGTCGCCGACGCGATCTCCCGCATCCAGAAGTACGAGGTCGAGCCGCTGCTCGGCACCCCCGTCGGCCAGATCGTCGGCCGGATGAACAGCGAGCGCAGCGTCCAGGCCGTCGTCGACGACCTGACCCGCGGCTTCGAGAGGGCCGTGGACCGCATCAACCGCATCGCGGGAAGGAGCGAACAGCCATGAGCACACCTCCCGTCGGCTTCTGGGCCCAGGCGGCCGCCGACCCCGAACGCACCGTGCTCGTCGCCCCGGACGGCGAGACCTGGACCGCGGGGCGCCTCCTCGCGGCCGCCCACCGGTTGGTGCACGGCCTGCGCGCCGCGGGCCTTCAGCGCGGCGACGCCTTCGCCGTGGTCCTGCCCAACGGGGTCGAGTTGCTGACCAGTTACCTCGCCGCCACGCAGGCCGGTCTCTACCTCGTGCCCGTCAACCACCACCTGGTCGGCGCCGAGATCGCCTGGATCGTCTCCGACTCCGGCGCCAAGGCGCTGATCGCGCACGAGCGGTTCGCCGACGAGGCCCGCGCCGCCGCCGACGAGGCCGGCCTGCCCGCCGTCGCCCGGTACGCCGTCGGCACGGTCGAGGGCTTCCGGCCCTACGCCGAGCTCCTCGACGGGCAGCCGGAGTCGGCGCCCGAGGGGCGCGAACTCGGCTGGGTCATGAACTACACCTCCGGCACCACCGGCCGCCCCCGCGGCATCCGCCGCCCGCTGCCCGGCAAGGTGCCCGAGGAGTCGTATCTCGGCGGCTTCCTCGGCATCTTCGGCATCCCCCCCTACGACGACAACGTGCACCTCGTCTGCTCGCCGCTCTACCACACGGCGGTCCTCCAGTTCGCGGGCGCGTCCCTGCACATCGGGCACCGGCTGGTGCTGATGGACAAGTGGACGCCCGAGGAGATGCTGCGCCTCATCGACACCCACCGCTGCACCCACACCCACATGGTCCCCACCCAGTTCCACCGGCTGCTCGCGCTGCCCGCCGAGGTCCGCGCCCGCTACGACGTCACCTCCATGCGGCACGCCATCCACGGCGCCGCGCCCTGCCCGGACCATGTGAAGCGGGCGATGATCGACTGGTGGGGGCCCGCGGTGGAGGAGTACTACGCGGCCAGCGAGGGCGGCGGCGCCTTCGCGACCGCGGAGGACTGGCTGAAGAAGCCCGGCACCGTCGGCCGGGCCTGGCCGATCAGCGAGCTCGCCGTCTTCGACGACGACGGCGAGCGGCTCGCGCCCGGCGAACTCGGCACCGTCTACCTGAAGATGAACACCGGCGGCTTCAGCTACCACAAGGACGAGGCCAAGACCCGCAAGAACCGCATCGGCGACTTCTTCACCGTCGGCGACCTCGGCTACCTCGACGAGGACGGCTATCTCTTCCTGCGCGACCGCAAGATCGACATGATCATCTCCGGCGGGGTCAACATCTACCCGGCCGAGATCGAGTCTGCCCTGCTCGCCCACCCCGCCGTCGCCGACGCCGCCGTCTTCGGCGTGCCGCACGACGACTGGGGCGAGGCGGTCAAGGCGGTCGTCGAGCCGGCCCCCGGCCACGAGCCCGGACCGGCCCTCGCCGCGGCCCTGTTGGAGCACTGCGCGGGGCGACTCGCCGCGTTCAAGCGGCCCCGGAGCGTCGACTTCGTCGCCGAACTGCCCCGGGACCCCAACGGCAAGCTGTACAAGAGGCGCCTGCGCGAGCCCTATTGGGAGGGGCGGACCAGGCCCGTGTGACGGACGCCGGACTCCGGCGGGGCCGGCGCGGACGGTGTCGGCTGCGAGAGCTGCGAGGACGGCACGGGCTGCGCGGACGGCGCGGACGGTGCGGGCTGCGCGGGTGGCCCGGATGCTGTCGGCTGCGCGGACGGCGCGAAGCGGGTGAAGTACTCCAGCGCCTTGATGTCGTCCACCGCCTCCCGGCCCGCGACCTCGTCGAGGGCCGCGCCCTGCAGCAGGCGTTTGACCGGCACCTCCAGCTTCTTGCCGGTACGGGTGTGCGGCAGGGCGGGCACCTCGACGATCGTGTCGGGGACGTGCCGCGGCGAGGCCTGCGCGGCGATCGCCCTCCTGATGCCCGCGCACAGGTCGTCGGTCAGTTCGTGGCCCGGCTCCAGGACCACGAACAGGGGCATCCAGTAGCCCCCGCCGGGCAGTTCGGCGCCGATGACGAGGCTCTCGCGGATGCCGGGCAGCACGTCCACGACGGCGTACACGTCGGCGCTGCCGAGCCGTACCCCGTGCCGGTTGAGCGTGGAGTCGGAGCGCCCGGACACGACGACGCTGCCGTGCGCGGTCACCGTCATCCAGTCGCCGTGCCGCCACACCCCCGGCCAGGTGCCGAAGTACGTCTCCCGGTAGCGGCTGCCGTCGAGGTCGTTCCACAGATGCAGCGGCATCGACGGCATCGGCCGGGTGACGACGAGTTCGCCCACCTCGCCGACGACCGGCCGCCCGTCGCCGTCGTAGGCCCGCAGACCGACACCGAGCAGCGGCGCGGAGATCTCGCCCGGCCACACGGGGGTGAGCGGGCTGCCGCCGGCGAAACCGCTGACCACGTCGGTGCCGCCGCTCGTGGAGGCGACCTGGACGCGGGGTCCCACATGGTCGTGGACCCAGTGGTACGACGCCGCGGGCAGCGGCGCACCGGTGGAGCCCAGCACCCGCAGCGCGGACAGGTCGAGATCGCGGCCGGGTTCGAGACCGGCCTTGGCGGACGCCTGCAGGTAGCCGGGGCTGACGCCGAGGACCCGGGCGCCGTGCTCGGCGGCCAGCTCCCACAGCCGCCCGGGTCCCGGATGGGCGGGGCTGCCGTCGTAGAGCACGATCGTGGCGCCGACCAGCAGGCCGGAGACGACCATGTTCCACATCATCCAGTTGGTCGTCGTGTACCAGAGGAAGCGCTCGCCGGGCCGCAGGTCGAGGTGGAGGCCGAGGAGTTTGTGGTGGTCGAGCAGGACCCCGCCGTGGCCGTGCACGAGGCCCTTGGGCGTGCCCGTGGTCCCGGAGGAGAACAGCACCCACAGCGGAGCCTCGAACGGCAGGTCCGCGAAGGCGCACCCGGCGGGCTCGGCGAGCGCCTCCTGCCAACTCACCGTGTCCGGGGCGGAGTCGGGCGGCAGGCCGAGGTTGGGCACCCGCACCGTGACGCGCACGGTGGGCAGCGCGGCCCGCAGCGCGGCGCTCTCCGCGCGCCGGTCGTGCTCCCGGCCGTTCCACCGGTAGCCGTCGGCGGTGACGAGCACGACCGGTTCGAGCTGCGCGAACCGGTTCGCGGCCCCGTCGGCGCCGTAGTCCTGCCCGCAGGCCGACCACACCGCGCCGATGCTCGCCGACGCGAGGAACGCGACCACGGCGTGGGCGGTGTTGGGCAGGTAGCCGGCCACGCGGTCCCCGGCCCGCACCCCCTGCCCGCGCAGCCACGCGGCCAACGCGCCCACCTGCTGCCGCAGTTCGGCCCAGGTGGTGCGGACGGTGGTCCCGTCCTCGCCGACGGAGATCAGCGCAGGGTCGGACGGACTACCCGAACGCAGGGCGTGCTCGGCGTAGTTGACCCGGGCGCCGGGGAACCAGCGGGTGCCCGGCATGGGAGCGTCGTCGAGGATCTGCTCCCAGGAGCCGCCGAGACGGAGGTCGAAGTACTCGGCCACGGCCGACCAGAAGCCGGACAGGTCACGCACCGACCACGCCCACAGGGACGGGTAGTCGGCGTGCGCGAGGCCGGTACGGCGGGCGACGAGGTCGGTGAACCGGGCGAGGTGCGAGCCCGCCGCCTCGGCCGGATCGGGCCGCCAGATCGGCTCGGCGGCCGGTTCGCCGGGGACGGACGCGGTGGGCGCGTTCACCCCTCACCTCCATGGGTGGGCACGGGCAGGGGGACCGGGGTCCTCGCGGTACGGCGGCTCGGCGCGCCGAGTTGCCCCGCGAGGTCGTCGACGAGCCCGGCCAGCCCCTCGGGGGTGGCCGCGGTGCCGAAGAGATAGTGGTCGGGGCGGATGATCACGGCGGCCTGTCCCTCGTCCCGGAGATGGGGCAGGTAGAAGCCGTCGACGTCGACGGCGGCCACCTGTTCGTCGGCGTCCCGCGCGGCCGAGGGCACCAGGTGCAGCAGGCGCGCCCCGATGCTCTCCAGGAAGGCGAGGCGGTCCGCCGGGAGCAGCGTGCGCGGGTCCTCGGCGGCGGCGACGACGAACCCGCGCTCCACCACGTCGTCGAGCCGGCCGGTGCGCCCCCGGTAGGTGATCCTGGCCTGCCGGGTCAGGTGTCCGGCCGTGCCCGGCCGCCCCTGGGCGAGGAGCCCGTCGGTCAGCACCGGCGGAGGCAGCGGCGGCAGGATCCGCTCCGGGTCGGCCCCGTGCCCGATCATGAACGCGTCGCGGGCCGCCACCTCCCCGGGGTCGGTGACGCAGATGACCTTGCCCAGCTCCACCGACATGCCGATGGCGTGCTGGACATGGGCGCCGCGCTCGGTGCCGTAGGTGTCGAGGACGGCCGGGTCGGCCGCGCCCCGCAGCACCAGGTCGAGCTTGAAGGACAGGTTCGCCGCGTCCCGGATCCCGGAGCACATGCCCTGTCCCGCGAACGGCGGCATCAGATGGGCCGCGTCGCCGGCCAGCAGCAGCCGCCCGGCGCGCCAGACGTCCGCCCACTGGGCCTGGAAGGTGTAGACGGCGTGCCGCTCCAGCGCGCAGGTGTCGGGCCGCATCCCGAACGGTTCGAGCAGCCGCCAGGCGGCGGCTTCGGTGTTGAGCTCCTCGGCGCTCTCGCCGGGCATCCGCATGAACTCCCAGCGGCGCCGGCCCGGCCCGCCGGACACCGCGGTGGTGGGCCGCGCCGGGTCGCAGATCTGGAGGTTGACCGGGTTCCAGTCGCGCTCGGTGTGCGGGCGCACGTCCACGATGAGCCAGTCGTAGAAGAAGCCGAGGTCGGTCATCCGGGTCGGCATGTGGCGGCGTACGAAACTGTTCGCGCCGTCCGCGCCGACGACCCACGCGGCTTTCAGTTCAAGGGAGTTGTCCGCGGAGTCGCGGACCGTGACGGTGACGTCGTCCGCGCTCTCGGCCAGGGCGACGGCTTCGTGGCCGCGCAGCACCGTCACGTTCGGGTGCTCCTGCGCCGCCTCGGCCAACGCCCTTTCCAGATCGGGCTGGTAGGTCATGTTCGCCTGCGGCCAGCCGGACGGTCCGAAGCCGGACCAGTCGAAGCCGAGCAGGGTCTCGCCGTCGGCGTTGCGCCACTCGTAGGTGTCGGCGGGCTCGGACAGCGAGCCGAGCAGGTCGCCGAGTCCGGCGTCGGCGAGCAGCCGGGCGACCTCGTCGTCGAAGTGCACGGCGCGCGGCAGGGGATAGGGGTGGGGCCAGCGCTCCAGGACGGTCACCCGCCGGCCGGCGCGGGCGAGGAAGAGGGCCGTGGTCAGACCGGTCGGACCGGCCCCGACCACGAGGACGTCGACGAGGGCGCCGGCGGAGGCGTCGGTGGGGGTGTCGGCGGGCAAGTGGTGCCGGTGCGGGCCGGGTTGTGGCTCGTGGTGCGGGACGGGCTGCTCGTACATGGCGGCGTTCCTCACTTCGCCGCGGCGTGCGCGCCGGTCATCAGGGCCGCGAGGTCCTCGGGCGCGAGGAACGACGGGGGCGGCGGCGGGCCCCACGCGTACAGGGACTTGGCGCCCTCGAAGTCGCCCGGCTTCCACAGCGCGTCGTCCACCACGCAGTCGAGGTCGGAGTAGTACTCGGAGAAGTTGCCGGCCGGGTCCTTCAGGTACCAGAAGAAGTTCGAGCCGATGTAGTGGCGGCCGAGGCCCCAGACATGCCGGCCCGGGTCCGCCTCCAGCATCGACGTGGCGCCCCGCCCGATCTCGTCGACGTCGTCGACCTGCCAGGACGTGTGGTGCAGGAAGGACACCGGGGCCTGCTGCACCAGCACGTTGTGGTGGTCGCCGGAACACCGCATGAACGCGGCCAGGCCCTTGACGGTGTCGCTGACCTTGAAGCCGATGCCCTCCTGGAAGAAGCGCTGCGAGGTCTCCTGGTCGGTGGAGCCGAGGACGACATGGCCCAGCTTGCGCGGGCGCACCGGTCCGTCCCGCAGGATGCCGGGGGCGCGCTCGCCGAGCCGCGCGTCGGCGCCGGGGGAGTTGAACACGGGCGCCGGGGTGGGGGTCTGGCGCAGCCGCGGGGCGATCTCCACGCGGACCACGACCTCGGTGCCGGGGTCCATGGCGGTGAGCGAGCCGTCCGCGCGGTGCACGGGTACGTCGAGCGCGGTCAGGGACGCGGCGATCCGGTCGAGGTCGTCGGGGTCGTCGGCGCCCACGCCCAGCTCGACCAGGCGGCGGCGCGCGGAGTGCACGATCCGCAGCTGTTCGCCGCCGTCGACGGTGGCGAGGGTGTGCGCAGGGCGCGCGGCCGCCGTCGTGGCGGCGGTGGCGGAGGCGGTTTCGGGGGCGGTGCCGAGGGCGGTGTCGGGGGCCGCGACGGGGGTGAGGCCGAACTCGGCGTAGTAGGCGGCCGTCTGCTCGACATGCGGCACGCCCATGACGATCTGGGTCAGTCGGTGCAGTGACATGGTTGCGGCTCTTTCGGATCGGCGGTGGGGCTGCTCAGGTCTGCTCAGGTCTGCTTCTGTTTGTGTTGGTCTGCTTCGGTGTACTTCGGTTCGGCGGGGTTTCGCGAGGGGGGAGCCGGCGGGGCGAGGGGAAGGGGGGAGCCGGCGGGCTGAGGGAAGGGCGGTCAGCTGCCGACCATCGGGTTGCGCAGCGTCCCGATCCCCTCGATCCACGTGACGAGGACGTCTCCCGGGGCGAGGAACCGCTGCGGGGTGCGGGCGCCGCCCACGCCGGCCGGGGTGCCGGTGAAGATCAGGTCCCCGGGCAGCAGCGGGCACACGGCCGACAGGCGGACGACGAGCTCGGGCACGTCGAAGACCATCGCGGAGGTACGGCTCTTCTGGAGCACCTCGCCGCCTTCGAGCCGGCAGCCCAGCTCCAGGTCGTCGGGGTCGGCGAACTCGTCGGTGCTGACCAGTTCCGGGCCCAGCGGGGCGAACCCCGGGTAGGACTTGCCGAGCGAGAACTGCGGTGCCGGGCCGGTCAGTTGGAGCCGCCGCTCCGAGAGGTCCTGGCCGACGGTCAGCCCGGCGACGTAGGACCACGCGGTCTCGCGGGTGGCGTGCCGACAGGGCCGCCCGATGACGGCGACGAGTTCGGTCTCCCAGTCGACGAACCCCTCCGGCAGGACGACCGGCCGGTCGTGGCCGGTCAGTGACGTGCGGAACTTGGTGAAGACGGCGGGCTCGGTGGGCACGTCGAGCTTCGACTCCGCTATGTGGTCGCGGTAGTTGAGGCCGACCGCGAAGATCTGCGCCGGGCGCGGGACCGGCGGCCCCCACACCGTGCCGGGGGCCGTGGCGACCACGGGCGCCTTCACCGCCTCCGGCGAGGCGAGGAACTGCCGGGCCCAGGCGGAGAACTCCTCCCACCGGTCGAGCGCGGTCTGCGCGTCGGGACCGAAGCGTCCGCCGCTCGCCTCCGCCACGTCGAGATGGCCCTCCGGACCCCTGATGACGAGTCGTCCGTCGATGTCTGCCAGGCGCATGTGGCCCTCCGTGCGTGCTGTGCGGGGTGTCTGCGCGAGCAGTCTTCCCCGCGAATCTCTAGGAAGCAATGAATTAACGATATTTTTTTGGGTTGGCGTTTTACTGGTAGCGTCTGGGGTCATGGCAGGTGAGAAGGCAACCCGGGGCGGCATCGTCTACGCGCTGATCCGCGAGGACATCTTCGAAGGCGTGTTCCAGCCGGGGCAGCGGCTGCGGCTGGTGGAGCTGGCCCAGCGGTTCTCGGTCAGCCAGTCCGTGGTGCGCGAGGCCCTCACCCGCCTGTCGGAGCAGGGACTCGTCCGCGCCGCGCCCCAGCAGGGTTTCCGCGTGGTCGCCCTGTCCCTGGACGACCTGAACGAACTGACCGAGGCCCGCGTCGACATCGAGACCCTGGTGCTGCGCCGGGCGATCGAACGCGGCGATCTCAAATGGGAGGCGGCCGTGGTCGCGGCCCACCACCATCTTTCCGGCGTCACCGTCGTGCGGCCGGACGGCTCGGTCAACCCCGAGTGGTTCGCCGTGCACGAGGAGTTCCACCACGCCCTGCTCCAGGGCTGCGGCAACGCGCGGCTGCTGGCCCTCGCGACCGGCCTGCGGGAAGCGGCCACGCTGTACCGCCGGTGGGCGCTGCCCGTGGGCCACGACACCGAACGCGACGTGGCCGGCGAGCACCAGGGCATCGTCGACGCCGTACTGCGCAGGGACGCCGACGCGGCCGCCGAGCTGCTCGGCCGCCATCTCGACCGCACCGCGCAGGCCCTGCGCGAGGTGATCGGGGCGGACCCGGCGACGGTGGCGTAGGGCTCTGTCGGGCAGGTCCGACGGCGGTGCGGGGTCTGTCGGGCAGGTCCGACGGCGGTGCGGGGTCTGTCGGGCAGGTCCGCCCGGGCGCCCGTGCTCCCGGCAGGTACGACGGCAAGGACGGCACCATGACCGCTCGACACGATGCCGGCCCCTCCGGCCGGAACCGCCCGGACGCGGCCGAGAGCCCCGGCAACCGCCGGGATGCGGCCGGGCGCGCGGGCGACGGCCCTTCCGGCCGGAACGGCCTGCATGCGGCCGGGCGCGCGGCCGACGACCCCTCCGGCCGGAACGGCCTGCATGGGGCCGGGCGCGCGGGCGACGGCCCCTCCGGCTGGATCTACCGGCTCGCCCCCGACCCCGCGGCCGTGCCCGAGGCGCCCGCGAGCCTCGCGGGCACCCTCGCCGAGGCGACCGGACAGCTCGGCCCCAGCCGGTGGCCTGGGCCGTCGCCGCCGGTGCCGAACTGGCCCGCGTCATCATCCGCGAGGTCCCCGAACTGGGCGGCGGACCGGTCCCCTTCGAGACCCTGCGCATGGGCACCGAGGCGGCCACACTGCACGCCCTGCTGCTGCTCGCCGGCGCCACCGACGACCGTACGGCGCCCGAGGAATCCCTGCTCGGGGACCGCGAGTTCGCCCGGCGACGGCTCGGTCTGGACAAGGTGCTGCGCGGCATCCGTGTCGCGCACGCCGCCCTTACCCGGGCCCTGATGGCGGCCTGCCAGGACCTCGTGCCGCCCGCCGAACGCGCGGAGCACTTCCGCCGCCTGTCGGAGCTGCTGTTCGGGTTCATCGACGACTTCTCCTCCCGCATGACCGCCGAGTACCTCGCCGAGCACGACCGGTGGCTCACCGGGGGCGCCGCGGCCCGCGAGGAGGCCGTCCGCGCCGTCCTCGACGGCCGTCCGGTCCGCCAGGACAGCACGAGCGAGCTGCTCGCCTACCGCCTGTCGGGCCACCACCTGGCCGTCATCGCCTGGTGCGACAGCCCGGCCGCCGAGGCCGTCGGCGACCTCCAGCGGGCGGCGGCCGAACTGCTGCACCGGCGCGGCTGCGCCGCGACCCTGGTCGTCCCCGTCGGCCGGACGACCGTATGGGCGTGGGGAGACCCGCGGACGGGGACCTCCGCCCCGGCCTCCGGCGGGCCGCCGTACCCCCAGGGCATCCGGTTCGCCTGCGGCGCGGTCCGGCACGGACTGGCGGGCTTCCGCCAGTCCCACGAGGACGCCGGGCACACCGCGCGGGTCATGCGGCTCAACCCGCGCGGCACCGGGCCCGTCGTCGACCATCCCGGCGTCGGACTCGCGGCCCTGCTCTGCGCCGACCTGCCGGCGCTGCGCCGCTTCGTCGGTGACGAACTGGGCGCCCTGGCCGCGGACAGCGCGCACGCCGAGCAGCTGCGCCGCACCCTGTACCTGTATCTGCGCAACGAGCGCAGCCTCACCGCGGCCGCCGCGCGGCTGCACGTGGCGCGCAACACGGTCACCTACCGGGTCAAGCGCGCCCAGGAGCTGCTGGGCCACGACCTGGCACCCCGGCTGCCCGAGGTCCTCACGGCCCTGGAGGCCGCGGGGACCCTGGGCACGGCGGTGCTCCGGCCCGAGGGCGACGGTGTTCACGACGATCCCCTCCACGACACCTGAGGCATTCCGTCCGCTGCACCCCGCTCCTTGGATCAGCGAGGTGTCCCGCTCCCCGGACCTGCGGGGTGTCCCGCTTCTCAGATCAGCGGGGTGACCTGCTCCGCGATGCCGAGCAGGGCCCGGCCGTAGAGCTCGCCGGCGATGGCCGGGTTGATCACGGCGTGCCGGCTGCCGGTCTCCTGGTCCCGCCAGATCCGCTGGAGCGGACTGGCCTCCGCGAAGCTGCCCGCGCCCTGCACGCTCAGCAGCAGATCCACGGCCTCGCGGGACCGGCGGGCGACGTAGCCGGTGTCCATGCGCACCCGGGCCCGCGTCTCCAGCGGCATGTACGCGCCGCGCGCCGCCCATTCGTCGATGTCGTCGGCGGCCCGCATCAGATGCAGCCGCGCGGTGTCGACCAGCTGAGCCGCCTCGGCCAACTGGAGTTGCGTGGAGGGTGCTTCGGACGCGCGCTCGTAGAACGTGTACGAGATGCCCTTGCCCTTGGCGAGGGAGGCGGTGACCACCTCCATCCCGGCCTGCGCGAGCCCGGCCAACGGGCCCGCCAGCACCAGCGCGAGGACCGGGACCAGCGCCGACCGGTACAGCGTCTCGGCCCCCCGCTCCGTCGCGTAGGAGCCCTGCACGGCGCGGGTGACCGACAGGATGCGGTGCTCGGGCACGAACACCTCGTCGGCGACCAGGGTGTTGCTGCCCGTGCCGCGCATCCCCGCCACGAACCACGTGTCCTCGACGGTCAGTTCGCTCATCGGGATCAGCGCGGCGCCCTGGTCGATCTGCCGGCCCGACGCGTCCACGACCGGGATGCCGAGCGTCGCCCACTGCGCGTGCAGGCTGCCCGAGGCGAAGCCCCAGCGGCCGGTGACCACCAGGCCGCCGTCGACCGCCCGGCTGGTGGCGCTCGGCGCGAGCACCCCGCAGACCCGCGCGTCGGGGTCCTCGCCCCACACCTCGCGCTGGGCCCGCTCGGGGTAGAGGCCGACCATCCAGTTGCAGACGTTGACCAGCGTCGTCACCCAGGCGGTCGATCCGCAGCCGCGGGCCAGTTCGGTGGTGACCTCCAGGAAGGTCCGGAAGTTCGCCTCGTGGCCGCCGAGTCGGCGCGGAACGGTCAGGCGGAACAGGCCGGCCTCGGTCAGGGCCGCGATGTTCTCCTCGGCGACCCTGCGGTCGGCCTCCGTCCGGGCCGCGTTGCCCTGGAGCAGCGGTACCAGGGCGGCCGCGCTCTCCTTGAGGGCGGCGGCCGTGCGCTGCGCGGGGGCGGTCGTGGGCGTGGTCATGGGTCCTCCAGGAGTGCGGCTCGTGCCGGCACCTCGTGGGGCGAGGTGCCGCTGCCGGGATTCCACGCCGGGTCCGCCGTGCTGTCTTGGTTCCGGGAACGCAGAAAACACGGAGCGGTTTGGGCCGGCGGACCAGTCGGGCACCGGCTTGGGCCCGGCGCCCAACACCGGGCGCCGGGTTTGGCCGCCCGGCCCAATGCCCGGTGCCGCGGCCGCCGTTTCACTGGGGCGACATCCGCGCCGGTACGGCCTCCCGCCACCGTCGGCGCGGGATCCCGGCCCCGTCACCCCTGGAGATCACTGTGCCCGCGCCCGCTCCCGCGCCCGCTCCCGCCACGATGAACCCGCCGACCGACCCGCCGACCGACCCGCTCGGCGACCCGCCCGCCGGCCAGGTCGACCCGGCCGCGTTCCGCCATGTGCTCGGCCATGTCCCGACATCCGTCTGCGTGGTGACCACCACGACGGCGCGGGGCCCGGTGGGCGTCACGGTGGGCAGCTTCACCTCCGTCTCCCTCGACCCGCCGCTCGTGGTCTTCTACGGCGGCCTGCGCTCGGCCAGCGCGCGGGCGATCGTCGACGCCGGGCGGTTCCGGGTGAACGTGCTCGCGGAGGACCAGCACGAGGTGTGTGCGGCCTTCGCGGGCCGTGCCGCGGACCGGTTCGGCACCGGCACGTGGGATCTGGCGGCGCCCGCGGGACCGCGCCTCGACGGCGCGCTGGCCTGGCTCGAGTGCGACGTCGAGGACAGCTACCCGGCGGGCGACCACCTGGCGGTGGTGGGCCGGGTCCGCCACCCGGAGGCGGCCGACGGCCGACGCGGCCCCCTGGTCTTCCAGCGCGGCCGCCTGTCCCGCCTGGACCCGGCGACCGCCCGCCACACCCCGACGCACCCGTTCGACTGGTGGGGCATCTGATGCCCCCGCCCGCCCGGCCTCCCGTCTCGTCGTGGCTGATCGCGCAGTTCCCCGCGCCCCTGGGGAAACCTCCGAACCGCCACCAGACAGCTCCCGTCCGCCGAGGAGAACGGAAGATCTCCATCCCGGGCGCCGCCAACCCCCTCAGGGGCGCGGGGAACTGCGCGCTCAGCCACAACGAGACCGCCAGCCGCCCGCAAGGCAACCGGCAAGCCCGCCGGGCACACCGCCAGCCGCCCGCAGGGCACCCCGCAGGGCACCCCGTCAAGCCCCGGCCCGCCGCCCCTCCTCCTCCAACCGCCGGGAGATCGCCCGCGCCGTCGCCCGCACAGCCGGCCCGTACCCCGCGTCCGCGAACCCCGTGGTCGGCGCCACCACGGACAGCGCCGCCACCACCTCCCCACCACCCCGCACCGGCGCCGCCACCGTGCTCACCGGCCACGGCCGGCCCTGCCGCCCGAACACGTGATCACCGCGCCGCACCTCCGCGAGCACCCGCCGCAGATCGTCCGGCGTGCGGACCTCGTCCGGGCCCTGGGCAGGCTCGTACGCGGCGACCACCTCGTCCTGGACGGCCGTCGGCGCGAAGGCGAGCAGCACCAGCCCCACGCCGGTGGACGTCAACGGCAGCCTGCCGCCCACGCGGTAGCGCACCGGGCCGGCGTCGAGCGCCGACAGCCGCTCGACGAGCAGCGCCTCGCCCCCGTCCCGCACCGCGAGCAGCACATGCTGGCGCGTCACATGGAACAGGTCCTCCATGTACGGCATCGCCACCGCCCGCAGCCCATGCCCGCGCGGCGCGAGCGACGCGGTCTCCAGCAACCGCAGTCCGACGACGAAGCGCCCGTCGTCGAGCCGCTCCAGCGCGCCCACCTGCACCAGCGACCGGGCGAGCCGCAGCGCGCTGCTGCGCGGGATGCCGCTGCGCCGGGCGAGTTCGCCGAGCGACTGCGCGCGGTGGTCGCTGTCGAAGGCGCCGAGCAGGGCGAAGGCCCGGTCGATCACCGGCTGCCCCTCGGACGGCTTGCCGCCGCGTCTGCGCGGGGTACCGGGCACGCCGGTCGCCTCATCCACCGACTCGTCGCCCATCGACTGGTCACTCATGGTCACCTACCGACCGGCCACCCATCGGAATCACTCATACCGGTTCACCGTGCTGCCCCTCGCATCGTGGCACACCTACGGCGTCGACAACGCAGGAGACATCCATGACGAACCCGGGCACGCCCTTCACCTCCATCGAGAACAGCGACAGCACCGCCATCGCCGACACCACCGCTGCCGCCGATGTCGCCGACCTCACCGCGATCGCCCACGTCACCCGAACCGTGCTGCTGGAGCGCCAAGGCCGCGACCGCGGCTGGTGGGACCAGATGCGGGCGTGCTACTGGCCCGACTCGACGGTGACCCTCAGCTGGTACCGCGGCGACGGCCCCGGTTTCGTGGACGCGTCCGAGGCCATGTCCGGCCGGGGGGACAGCAGTGTCCACCGTCTGTCCCCGCCCGTCGTGCACGTCGCCGGCGGCCGGGCCTTCGCCGAGACGCCCGCCCGCATCGAGGTGCGGACCCGCGTCGACGGCGTCCTCGCCGACCTCGTCTCCCACACCCGGATCGTGCACCGCCTCGAACGGCGCGCGGGCCGCTGGGGCATCGTCGCGCTGGACTGCGTGTACGAACGCGACACCCTCACCCCGGCCCACCCCGGCGGGCGGCTCGTGGTCCCGCCGGAGGAGCTCGCCGCGCACCGGGCGCCGTACGCCGTGCTGGCCTGGCATCTGGCCCGGCGCGGCTACGACGTCGCCGGGGACCTGCTCGGCGACGACCGCCCCGAGCGGACGGCGGCCTTCTACGCGGACACCCTGTGCTGGCTCCGGGGCCGGCCCGGCCGCCCGGCGGGCTCCTGAGGAAGCTGTTCCATTCAATGAAATCGCCCGTGCCGTTCCATGGCCCCCGTTCCTACGGTGACGCGGGTAAGCCCCCCGCATCCCAGGAGCCCGCGATGACCGCACCCGTCGCCCTTGTCGACGTACACGCCCACTTCGTCACCGACGGCTATGTCGCCGCGGCCCGGTCCGCCGGTGTCGAGCACCCCGACGGGATGCCCGGCTGGCCGACCTGGAGCGCGGAACAGCACGTCGACCTGATGGACCGCGCGGGCATCGAGACGTCGTACCTCTCCGTCTCCTCGCCCGGAGTGCACTTCGGGGACGACGGCCGGGCTCGTGCCCTCGCCCGTGAGGTGAACGGGTTCGCCGCCGCGGTGCGCGCCGAACACCCGCGCCGCTTCGGTCACTTCGCCAACCTGCCGCTGCCCGACGTCGAGGGCGCGCTCGTCGAGACGGCGTACGCGCTCGATGAACTCGGCGCGCACGGAGTCGCGGTGGAGACCAACCACCACGGCCACTACCTGGGCGACCCCCGCTTCGAGCCGCTCTGGGCGGAGCTGGACCGCCGCGGTGCCGTCGTCTTTGTGCACCCCACGTCGCCGCCGCACGCCGACGACCTGACCGCCGGCCGGCCGCGGCCGATGCTGGAGTTCCTCTTCGACACCGCCCGCGCCGCCGCGGACCTGCTCTTCCGCGGAGTCGTCACCCGCTACCCGCGGATCCGCTGGATCCTGACCCACGGCGGCGGGGCGCTCCCGCTCCTCGCCGACCGCATGGAACTCTTCCGCGCCCTGGTGGGCGGCGGCCCGGCGGACGCGCCGGGCGTCGTCGAGCAGCTCGGGGGCCTCTGGTACGACATGGCGGGCACCCCCTTCCCGCGCCAGGTCCCGGCGCTGAGCGCCGCGTTCGGCACCGACCGGCTGCTCTACGGCAGCGACTACTGCTGGACGCCCGCCGTGGCCGTGCTCGCCCAGACCGCGTCCGTGGACGCCGCCGAACAGCCGTCCGCCACCGACACCTGGCGCGGCCTCACCACCCGCAACGCCCGCCGACTCTTCACCGCCGACCCGGCATGACCACCCCGCACCGCACGGTGCGCGCACCCCGAGGAGCCACATGAGCAGGTACGTCGAGCCGTCCGCGATCACCGGGCGGGTCTGCCTGCGGGACGTCATCGTGATCGACCCGTTCGACGGCAGCGCCACCGCCGGGCAGGACGTGTTCGTGGCGGGGGACCGGATCACCTCGGTGACCGCCACCGGCGGACCGGCCGAGGGCGCCCATGTCGTCGAGGGGCGCGGCCGGTTCGCCGTCCCGGCCTTCATGGACATGCATCTGCACGCCCTCAACACCCCGGACGACGTCGACGGAACCTACGCGCTGATGCTCGCGAACGGTGTCGCCGGGTTCCGGCAGATGTCGGGCAACAGGGCGCTGCTGAAGGCCCGGCGCGAGGGCCGGCTGCCCGCGCCGACCGGAGCGCCCGCGCTGAAGGCGACCGCTGGTGACCTGCTGACCCCGCTGAACGCGAGCACCGCCGACGGCGCGGTGCGTGCCGTACGCGAACAGCACGCGGACGGCGCCGACTTCGTGAAGGCCGGCCTCACCACGGGCGACGTGTTCATGGCGGCCCTGGCGGAGGCGAACCGGCTCGGCATCCGGCTGGGCGGGCATCTGCCGCCCGATCTCGATCCCCGGGAGGCGGCGCGCGGCGGCGTGTGGTCGATCGAGCATCTGGGGCCCGGCGTCACCGTGTTCGCGGCGGCCTCCGCCCGCGAGGCCGAGGTCCGCGCGAAGAACGCGACCCGCAGGCTGCCGCCGATCCCGAAGGTCACCTTCCCCGGCGCGGACCGGCTGGCGACGAAGCTCATCAAGGGCCTGGTGGTGAACCCCGCCACGAAGACCTCCACGGTGGAGGCCGACGCCTACGAACTCGCCGACGCCTCCTACGACCAGGAGAAGGCGGAGGAGCTCGCGGCGCTGTTCGTCCGGCACTCCACCTGGCAGTGCCCGACCCTGATCCGGGTGCACACGCAGCAGTTCGCCGATGCGCCCGTCCACACGGCGGACCCGCGGCGCCGCTACATGGCGCCCGCCGAACTGCGGTCCTGGGACCGGTCGGTGCGCAGGTTCGCCAGGCTGCCCGAGGCCACCCGTCGCGCCCTGCGCGGGCATTGGGACGCGCAGCTGCGGATGACGAGGACGTTCGCCGACGCGGGGGTCCCGATGGTCGCGGGCACCGACGCGTGCGGGGCCGCGGGCATCGTTCCCGGCTTCGCCCTGCACGACGAGTTCGACTTCCTCGCCGAGGCCGGTCTCGACCCGCTGACCGTCCTGCGCACGGCGACGACCGAGGCGGCCCGGTTCCTGGGCGAGGAGGGCGCGTTCGGCCGGATCGCGCCCGACCTCCCGGCCGACCTGGTGCTCCTGGACGCGGACCCGCTGGCGGACCACACCGCCCTGCACGCCATCGCGGGCGTCTTGCGGGACGGCTCCTGGTGGTCGCGCACGGACCTCGAGGCAGTACTGGAACGGGTCGCGGCCGCCCCAGGGGCCCGCTGATCCGGGCCCGCCGACCCCGGGCCCGCCGACCCCGGGGCCCCCGACCCGGCCCCGGGCGTGCACAGCCGGCACCTGGCCCCCAGCACCCGGCCCCTGGAGGCCGGACGGGGCTCAGGCGCACCCGAGCCGGACGCGGATGCCCTTCTGGTTCGGGACGAAGTCCACGGGCGTCACGGGCACCCGCTTCGGCTCCTGGTGGCTGCCCCCGTCGGGGCCGGCGGCCTTCATCTCGCGCAGCCGTTTGCCGGCGAGCACGTGCAGATACTCGGCGCCCAGCGCCTCGCTGAGCGAGACGGCGGCGGCCATCTCGCCCCGTGCCTCCTCCCGGCGGTCCAGACGCCACAGGACGCTCCCGACACGGACGGTGTCGAGTGCCTCGCCGTGGGCGTCGGCCAGCCTCCGGTGATCGGAGCGCGCCTCCAGCAGCACGGGCAGGGCCTCGTCCGGCCGTCCCGCCTGCCGCAGGATGTCGCCTCTCGTGCTCAGGACATCGGCCAGGACGGCCGCCAGACTGCGTCTGCGCGCGAGGGAGACCGCCTCGTCGCAGTGGCGCAAAGCCTCGTCGTGCTGGTTCTGCGACGCCAGCGCCTCGGCCAGGCCCTCGAGGCCGAGCACCTCGCATCTGACGCAGCCGCCACCGCCGTCGCGGGAGCGGATCCGGGAGAGGGCGAGCCGACAGGTCCGGACGGCCTCCTGGGAGCGGTCGATGCGTACGAGGGTGTCGGCGAGCCCGATGAGGAGGCTGCCCTCGGCGTGCGCGTCACCGACGGCCCGCAGCAGGGATCCGGCGTCCTTGAAATGCCGCAGCGCCTCGTGGTGCCGTCGCGAGAGGCTCAGCGCACGCGCAAGGTCGCCCTGGGAGTTCGCGCTGTCGCGGAGCAGCCGGAGATCCTGCCACAGGCCCAGCGCCTCGCGATGGGCCTCGGTCGCGGCGCGGTGGCGGCCGCAGCGGGTCTCGGCCGTGCCGAGGCTGCTCAGCGCCGTCGCGAGCGCGTGCCGGTCCGTCGTGCGGCGGGCGATCTCCACCGCGGTCTGCGCCTCGTGCGCGGCCTCCGCGCACTGGCCGAGATTGCCCAGGTTGTCGGCCAGCCCCGCACGGGTCTCCGCCACGGCGGGCGTGTCCCCGAGGGCGTCCAGGAGCGGCAGCGCCGCTCGCCGCACCGGGACGGAGAGGTCGTCGGACACCATGTCGAGCGCCCGGGCCAGCACGTCGAGGCAGCGCGCCTCCAGGCGGCGGTCCTCCGCGCGCCGGGCCAGCCGCACGGCCAGGCGCAGGGCCGCACAGGCCTGAGAGGGTTGGCGAACCCGCAGATGTGTCTCCCCCGAACGCAGCAGACGCACCCCCTCCATCGCGTGCACCCCCCGCTTGCGGAAGTTCGTCCCCGCCCTGCGGTAGCTGCGGATCGCCTCCGTGGGCCGGTCCAGCAGGCCGTACGCCGTGCCCTCGAACATCAGCATGTGGCCCTGGGCGTCGAAGTCGGCCAGGCGCCGGGCGGCGACGAAGCCGGCCCGTGCCACCTCCTGGGCGCGCGCCGGATCGCCGCTGATGACGGCGGCCCGGTAGGCGCGCCCGGCGAGCCGCAGCACCAGCGCGTGGTCCTGGCGCGCGACCGCGTGGGCGAAGGCGCCGCTGAGCCCCGCGTGTTCGCGGCCGAGCGGCAGCCAGTGCGCGGGCGCCGGCGTGAGATGTTCGGTGTGGCCGGTGCCGGGCCCGTCCAGCGACGCGTAGTGCTGCAGCAGCCGCTCGACGGCGGCGCCCCGCTCGTCCGCGTCCGCCGTCGCCCGGTCCTCGGCCAGCGAGGTGACGTACAGCCGTACGAGGTCGTGCATCCGCCAGCGGTCCGGCTCCACCTCCTCCACGAGATGGGCGCGCGCGAGCACGGTCGACAGCAGGTGCTTGACGCGCACCTGCTGCTCGCCGGCGAGCGCGGCGGCGGCCGCCGTGGAGAGGTCGGTGCCCCAGTCGGCGGTCAGCAGCCGCAGCAGGCGTGCCGCGCCGTCGCCGCCGGAGTGCCGCAGATGCCGGTACGACAGCTCGAACGACGCCGTGACGGCGCGCTCCCCGTCGGCCAGCAGCGCCAACCGGTCGTCCGTCCGGGCGAGTTCGTCGGCGAGGGTGCTCACCGAGCGTTCCGGTGAGCCCGCGAGCACGGCGGTGGTGATGCGCAGGGCCAGCGGCAGCCCGCCGCACAACTCGACGACGCGGGCCGCGGCTTCGGGCTCGCGGCGGATGCGCCGGTCGCCCGGGCGGGTCTGCTCCAGGGTGCGCGCCATCAGTTCGACGGCCGGTTCCCCGGACAGTTCCGCCAGCGGAACGGTCGTCCCCACCAGGGAGTTGAGCACATGCCGCGAGGTGATGAGCAGCGCGTGCCGGTCGTCGGCGGGGCGGACCGGCGCCACCTGTTCCGCGGCAGAGACGTCGTCGAGCAGGACCAGCAGCCGGTGGCCCTGCTGGGTCATCTTCTGGAGCAGATCGCGGTAGAGCCGGGCCCGGTCCTGTTCCGTGGGCGGGATCTTCTCGCCGGGGATGCCGAGGCCGCGCAGCAGCGACTCCAGGATCTGCCCGGCGGTGAGCGTGCGTTCGTCGTCGTAGCCGTGCACGGTGACGGCGATGGCGCCGCCGGTGAACGCGCCGGCCGCCACCGCGGCGTGCGCCGCCGCGAGCGCCAGCGCGGTCTTCCCGACGCCCGGCAGCCCGGTGACGTTGACCGGCACGCAGCCGCCGCTCCCGGTCCCCTCGCCGCCGTCGGGCGCAAGGAGGGCGACCAGCCGGTCCCGCTCCTCCTCGCGCCCGGCGAACGCGGGCGGCACCGGGTCCAGTCCCGCGACCGCCGCCGGAAGCGTGGCCGGGAGCTGCACCGTGATGTCGCGCCCCTGGAAGACCACTCCCGCGGTGCCCCCGCTGAACAGGTTCTCCGTGCCCGTCCGCAGCGTCTCGGGGGCCCGCCCACCGCGTCCCCACCACCGCAACCACCCCATGCGGCTCACCCATTCGTCCCCACCGGCCGTTCCAGGGCCTCAGCATGGGGGACGAGACCACCTCAACGCAGCATTCCGCCACAATCGGTCAGATTCGATCCCTTTCGGGAGGGTGCGGAGATACGGCTCGGTGGCTTGACCGCTCCCCGCGCCGGTCCGAGGATCATGTGGCATGAAGCCTGAACACGGCAGCACCGTCGACGGGGTGCTGCGCCGCAGCGCCCGGCGCGTTCCCGCCCGGGTCGCCGTCGAGTACCGCGACCGCACCTGGACCTACGAGGAGTTCGACGACGCCGTCTCGCGCGCCGCGTCCGCGCTCCTCGGCCTGGGCCTCGCCCCCGGCGACCGGGTGGGTGCCTACGGCCACAACTCCGACGCGTACCTCATCGGCTTCCTCGCCTGCGCCCGCGCAGGCCTTGTGCACGTGCCGGTCAACCAGAACCTGACCGGGGACGATCTCGCCTACATCGTCGGCCAGTCGGGCAGCGAGGTGGTCCTCGCCGACCCCGGCCTCGCGGACCGGCTGCCCGCCGGGGTGCGGGCCGTCCCGCTGCGCGACGCCGAGGGCTCGCTGCTCGACCTGCTGGCCGCCGCGGAGCCGTACGACGGGCCCGAACCGCGCGGCGAGGACCTCGTGCAGCTGCTGTACACCTCCGGTACGACCGCCCTGCCCAAGGGCGCGATGATGACGCACCGCGCCCTGGTCCACGAGTACCTGAGCGCGATCACCGCCCTCGACCTGAGCGCGGGGGACCGGCCGGTGCACGCGCTGCCGCTCTACCACTCGGCCCAGATGCACGTCTTCCTGCTGCCCTATCTCGCGGTCGGCGCGACCAACGTCGTTCTCGACAAGCCGGACGGCGACGAGCTGTTCGACCTGGTCGAGGCCGGCCGGGTGGACAGCCTGTTCGCGCCGCCGACGGTGTGGATCGCCCTCGCCGGCCGCCCCGACTTCGCCGAGCGCGACCTCGGCGGGCTGCGCAAGGCGTACTACGGCGCGTCGATCATGCCCGTGCCGGTCCTGGAGCGGCTCCGCGAACGCCTGCCGGGGCTGGCGTTCTACAACTGCTTCGGGCAGAGCGAGATCGGCCCGCTCGCCACCGTGCTCGCGCCCGACGAGCACAAGGGCCGGATGGACTCCTGCGGGCGCACCGTGCTGTTCGTCGACGCCCGGGTGGTCGACGAGGACGGCAGGCCGGTGCCGGACGGCACCCAGGGCGAGATCGTCTACCGCTCACCGCAGTTGTGCGAGGGCTACTGGGACAAGCCCGAGGAGACCCAGGAGGCGTTCCGCGACGGCTGGTTCCACTCGGGCGACCTGGCGGTGCGCGACGCCGACGGCTACTTCACGGTCGTCGACCGGGTCAAGGACGTCATCAACTCCGGTGGTGTGCTGGTCGCTTCGCGTCAGGTGGAGGACGCCCTCTACACGCACGAGGGCGTGGCGGAGGCGGCCGTGATCGGCCTGCCCGACGAGCGCTGGATCGAGGCCGTCACGGCGGTGGTGGTGCCCCGCGGCGAGGTCACGGAGGCCGAACTCCTCGCCCACGCCAAGGAGAAGCTCGCCCACTTCAAGGCGCCGAAGCGGATCCTCTTCGTGGACGAGCTGCCGCGCAACGCGAGCGGGAAGATCCTCAAGCGGGAGCTGCGGGACCGGTTCGGCGAGGCGTAGCCGGCGGGCGGACGTGGGCCTGGCCTACCGGGGCCGCAGGTCCACGATCCGGCGGATCTTGCCCACCGACCGCTCCAGCGACTCCGGTTCGACGATCTCGACGGTCACGGACACCCCGATGCCGTCCTTCACGGCCGCGGCGATGGCCCGCGCGGCGGCGTCCCGGGACTCCGGGCCGGCGCCGTGCCGGGCCTCGGCCCGGACGGTGAGCGCGTCCATGCGCCCCTCGCGGGTCAGCCGCAGCTGGAAGTGCGGGGCGACACCGGGGGTGCGCAGCACGATCTCCTCGATCTGCGTGGGGAAGAGGTTGACCCCGCGCAGGATGACCATGTCGTCGCTGCGGCCGGTGATCTTCTCCATGCGCCGGAACGTACGGGCCGTGCCCGGCAGCAGCCGGGTCAGGTCGCGGGTGCGGTAACGCACCACCGGCATGGCCTCCTTGGTGAGCGAGGTGAACACCAGCTCGCCCTCCTCGCCCTCCGGCAGCACCTCGCCGGTGATCGGGTCGACGACCTCCGGGTAGAAGTGGTCCTCCCAGATGTGCAGCCCGTCCTTGGTCTCCACACACTCCTGCGCGACACCCGGGCCGATCACCTCGGAGAGCCCGTAGATGTCGACGGCGTCGATCGCGAACCGCTCCTCGATCTCGCGCCGCATCTCCTGCGTCCAGGGCTCGGCTCCGAAGACGCCGACCCGCAGCGAGGTCCCGCGCGGGTCCACGCCCTGCCGTTCGAACTCGTCGAGCAGGGTGAGCATGTAGGAGGGGGTGACCATGATGACGCCAGGCTTCAGGTCCTGGATCAGCTGCACCTGACGGGCCGTCATGCCGCCGGACGCGGGGACGACCGTGCAGCCGAGCCGTTCGGCGCCGTAGTGCGCGCCGAGGCCGCCGGTGAACAGGCCGTAGCCGTACGCCACATGCACGATGTCGCCCGGCCGGGCGCCCGCCGCGCGCAGGGAGCGCGCGACCATGTCGGACCACATCGACAGGTCGTTCTCGGTGTAGCCGACGACCGTGGGGCGCCCGGTGGTGCCGCTGGAGGCGTGGATGCGGCGGACCTGGTCCCGGGGGACGGCGAACATGCCGTACGGGTAGTTCTCGCGCAGGTCCGCCTTGGCGGTGAAGGGGAAACGGGCCAGGTCGGCGAGGGAGCGGCAGTCGTCGGGGTGGACGCCGGCCTTGTCGAAGGAGTCCCGGTAGAACGGCACGTTCGCGTACGCGTGCCGCAGCGAGGCGCGCAGCCGCTCCAGCTGGAGCTCGCGCAGCTCGTCGAGGCCGAGCCGTTCGCCCGCGTCCAGCAGCTCCGTCGCGTCCGCCATGGGCATGTCTCCCTCACCAACCGTGCCAATACGGGCGACCGATCATTCGGTCGAGTTCTCCGGGGCCAGTAATTCAGGCCGTCCCGCCTGCTGGCAAGGGGTGGGGCCGGGTGTTTTTCCGTTGCGGGGCGGCGGGCACGCGGCGGAGGATCGACGCCATGCCGACCTTCTGCGCGCCCGACGGGACCACGCTCGCCTACCGCGCCGCGGGAGAGGGCGCCCCGCTCGTCGTCCTGCCCGGCGGCCCCATGCGCGCCGCCCGCTACCTCGGCGACCTGGGAGGACTCGCCGCGCACCGCCGGCTGATCCTGCTGGACCTGCGCGGTACCGGTGACTCGGCGGCCGCGGCGGACCCGGCGTCGTACCGCTGCGACCGGCTGGTCGGCGACGTCGAGGCGCTGCGCGCGCACCTCGGCCTGAACCGGATCGACCTGCTCGCCCACTCGGCGGGCGGCAGCCTCGCGATGCTCTACGCCGCCCGCCACCCCACGCGCGTGGCGCGGGCCCGCGCGTCGACGGCCTCGGCACTCGGGGCGTTGCCCCCCAGGCCTCTCCGACGGGGCCCAGGCCCACCCACCCAAGGGGCGCGGGGAACTGCGCGACCAGCCCCCACCGGCCCGCAGCCGTACACACCGCACAGTGCCCCCGCGCGGCTCCGTGGTGCCCGTTCGCGCAGTTCCCCGCGCCCCTGAAGGGGCGCGCCCACCCCGCCCCAGGGGTGCGGCCGGAGAGCTCGCCGGCGGGCCCTGCCCGCGGTCGCGTCGCCGACGCGTCCCCGCGCGCCGACGTCGGCGCGCAGCCGGGCGCCGGTCACCATCCGTGGCCGGACGACCCCGCGTGGTTCACCGGGCGAGTGGGCCGGTTCCTCGGCGGGACGGGTGCGCCGTCATGGGGCGCGGTCCCGGGTGACCGCCCGTCCGGGGGCGACTGCCGTGGCTCACCCGTCCGCCGAGGCCGCCACCTCCCGCGCCCACCGGTAGTCCGCCTTGCCGCTCGGGGAGCGCTGGATCGTGTCGGTGATGACGAGCTGGCGGGGGATCTTGTACCCGGCGAGACGGTCGCGGCAGTGGCTCTGGATGTCGGTCAGGGAGGGGTGCGCGGCCCCCCGGCGCACCTGCACGACCGCCGCGACATGGTGGCCCCACGTGGCGTCCGGCACCCCGGCCACCAGCGCGTCGTACACGTCGGGGTGCGACTTGAGCGCCTGCTCGACCTCCTCCGGGTACACCTTCTCGCCGCCGGTGTTGATGCACTGCGAGCCCCGGCCGAGCACGGTGACCACGCCGTCCTCGTCCACGGTGGCCATGTCGCCGAGCAGCACCCAGCGCACGCCGTCCCGCTCGAAGAAGGTCTCGGCGGTCTTCGCGGGGTCGTTGTAGTAGCCGAGCGGCACATGGCCGCACTGCGCGATCCGGCCCACCTCGCCGTCGGCCACCGGCAGCCGGCTCGCCGGATCGACCACCTGGGTGCGGGAGTTGACCCGGATGCGGAAGCCCCGCTCGGGCCCGGAGTCCTCCGTGGCGGTGCCGTTGAAGCCCGACTCCGAGGAGCCGAAGTTGTTCAGCAGCATCGCGTTCGGGACGAGCGCGCCGAACTGCCGCCGTACCGTCTCCGACATGATCGCGCCGGAGGAGGAGACGCTGAACAGCGATGAGGTGTCCGTGCCCTTGAGCGGCCCTTCGAGCGCGTCGATGAGGGGGCGCAGCATCGCGTCGCCGACCAGTGAGACGCTGGTGACCTTCTCCTTCTCGATGGTGCGCAGCACCTCCTCCGGCACGAACTTGCGGTGCAGCACGACGCGTTGACCGAAGTCGAAGCCGATGAGCGCGGTGAGGGTGGAGGTGCCGTGCATCAGGGGCGGGGTCGGGAAGAAGGTGATCCCGTAGCCGCCGGCCGCCACCCGCTCGGCCAGCTCCTCGGGCGCCTTGACCGGTTCGCCGGTGGGCGCCCCGCCGCCGAGCCCGGAGAAGAACAGGTCCTCCTGGCGCCACATCACGCCCTTGGGCATCCCGGTGGTGCCGCCGGTGTAGATGATGAACTGGTCGTCCCCGGAGCGCGGGGCGAATCCCCGCTCGGGCGAGCCGCCCGCCTCCGCCTCGGCGAAGGGCACCGCGCCCGGGACCTCCGGGGCGGGCGGGCCGACCCGGACCAGGTGCCGCAGGCCGGGGACCTTCGGCAGCGCGGCGGCGACCCGGTCGGCGAACTCCGCGTCGAAGACCAGGGCCACCAGGTCCGCGTCCCGGTAGAGATAGACCAACTCCTCCTCGACGTAGCGGTAGTTGACGTTGACCGGGACGATCCGCGCCTTGAGGCAGCCGTAGACCGTCTGGAGGTACTCGATCCCGTTGTAGAGATGCAGGCCAAGGTGCTCGCCGGGCCGGATACCGCTGTCGAGCAGGTGATGGGCGACGCGGTTGGCGGCCGCGTCCAACTCCGCGTAGGTCAGCCGGCGCTCCGCGCCGGTGCCCGGGTGGTCGAGATACACGAGCGCCTCGCGGTCGGGGACCACGTCGACGACCGACTCGAACAGGTCGGCAATGTTGTACTCCACCGCTCCTCCTGACCCCGGGCGTGCCTCGGTTGCCGGTCCGCCGGTCATCAGAGCAAAGGGCACCGCAACTGTGAAGGGCCCGCGGCCAACAAATCTGACTGACTGTCAGAAAACCCTTGAAGTGCCGTCCCCGCTACTGCAACCTGTTCTCGTTCTTCGAGAGGGGAGACGCCCATGGGCGGGACGGAACACCTCACCGTGCGACGCGAGGGCGCCACCCTGGTGCTCACGCTCAACAGGCCCGAAGCGAGGAACGCGCTCTCGCTCCCCATGCTCGTCGGCCTGTACGACGGCTGGCTGGAGGCCGACGCGGACGACACGGTCCGCTCGATCGTGCTCACCGGGGCGGGCGGCGCGTTCTGCGCGGGCATGGACCTCAAGGCCCTCGCCGGAGCGGGCATGGCGGGGGAGGAGTACCGCGACCGGCTCAAGGCCGACCCCGATCTGCACTGGAAGGCGATGCTGCGCCACCATCGGCCGCGCAAACCGGTGATCGCCGCCGTCGAGGGCCACTGCGTGGCCGGCGGCACCGAGATCCTCCAGGGCACCGACATCCGCGTCGCGGGCGAGTCCGCCACCTTCGGCCTCTTCGAGGTCCGGCGCGGCCTGTTCCCGATCGGCGGCTCCACCGTCCGCCTCCAGCGCCAGATCCCGCGCACCCACGCCCTGGAGATGCTGCTCACCGGGCGGCCCTACGCCGCCCGCGAGGCCGCGGCGATCGGCCTGGTCGGCCACGTCGTACCCGACGGCACCGCCCTCACCAAGGCCCTGGAGATCGCCGAACTCGTCAACTCCTGCGGCCCGCTCGCCGTCGAGGCCGTCAAGGCGTCGGTGTACGAGACCGCGGAGCTGACCGAGACCGACGGCCTCGCCGCCGAACTCGCCCGCGGCTGGCCGGTCTTCGACACCGCCGACGCCAAGGAAGGCGCCCGCGCCTTCGCGGAGAAGCGGCCGCCCGTCTACAAGCGCGCCTGACCCGAAGGAGCAGACCGGCCATGCCCGAAGTCCTCAAGGCCCCGCTCGTCGTCGAGTTCCCCTTCACCCGCTCCCTCGGCCCCGTCCAGAGCGCCTTCCTCACCGGCCTGCGCGAACGCGTCGTCCTCGGCGTCCGCACCGGCGACGGCCGCGTCCTCGTCCCGCCCATGGAGTACGACCCGGTGACCGCCGAGGACCTGCGTGACCTGGTCGAGGTCGCGCCCACCGGCACCGTGACCACCTGGGCCTGGAACCCCGCCCCCCGCCGCGGCCAGCCGCTCGCCACCCCCTTCGCCTGGGCCCTCGTCCGCCTCGACGGCGCCGACACCGCCCTGCTGCACGCCCTCGACGCGCCGGGACCCGACGCCGTGCGCACCGGGATGCGCGTCCGCGTCCGCTGGGCGGCCGAGCGCACCGGCGCCATCACCGACATCGCCTGCTTCGAGCCGTACGCCGGGCCGGACCTCGACGGGCGCGAGGGCCCGGCGGCCGTCACGAGCGAACCACGTCCGCACGACGGTCAGTTCGCCGACCCGGTCACCGGCATCGTCGCCGAGGCCCGCCTCGACTACGTCTACTCGCCCGGCCGCGCCCAGTCCGCGCACATCCACGCCCTCGCCGACCGGCGCACGGTCGGCGAACGCTGCCCCGAGTGCCACAAGGTCTACGTCCCGCCGCGCGGCGCCTGCCCCACCTGCGGCGTCGCCACCACCGAACAGGTCGAGGTCGGCCCGCGCGGCACCGTGACCACGTACTGCATCGTCAACATCAAGGCCAAGAACCTCGACATCGAAGTCCCGTACGTCTACGCCCACATCGCCCTCGACGGCGCCGGACTCGCGCTGCACGGCCGGATCGGCGGCATCCCCTACGACCAGGTGCGCATGGGCCTGCGCGTGGAGCCGGTGTGGACCGACGACGCCCGCTTCCCCGACCACTACCGCCCCACCGGCGAACCCGACGCGGACTACGACACCTTCAAGGAGCTGCTGTGACGCGGGACATCGCCGTGGTGGCGTTCGCGCAGACCGACCACCGGCGCACCAGCGACGAGCTGTCCGAGGTCGAGATGCTCATGCCGGTGCTGCACGAGGTGCTGGAGCGCACCGGACTGCGCACCGCCGACATCGGCTTCACCTGCTCGGGCTCCTGCGACTACCTCGCGGGCCGCGCCTTCTCCTTCACCCTCGCCCTCGACGGCGTCGGCGCCTGGCCGCCCATCTCCGAGTCCCACGTGGAGATGGACGGCGCCTGGGCGCTCTACGAGGCATGGACCAAACTGCTCACCGGCGACGCGGACACCGCCCTCGTCTACTCCTACGGCAAGTCCTCGCCCGGCCGGGTCCGCGACGTCCTCACCCGGCAGCTCGACCCCTACTACCTGGCCCCGCTCTGGCCGGACTCCGTGAGCCTCGCCGCCCTCCAGGCACAGGCCCTGATCGACGCGGGCGAGGCCGACGAGCCCGCCCTCGCCGCCGTCGCCGCCCGCAGCCGCGCGGACGCCGACGCCAACCCCCACGCCCAGCTGCGGGGCGCACGGCCCCAGGGCGACTACGTCGTACGGCCGCTGCGCACCGGCGACTGCCCGCCCGTCGGCGACGGCGCCGCCGCCGTGATCCTGGCCGCCGGCGACCGGGCCCGCGCACTGTGTGAACGCCCCGCCTGGATCCGCGGCATCGACCACCGCATCGAACCGCACGGCCTCGGCGTGCGCGACCTCACCGACGCGCCGTCCGCCCGGCTCGCCGCCGAACACGCCGGCGCCTACGAACGCCCCGTCGACACCGCGGAGTTGCACGCCCCCTTCAGCTCGCAGGAAATCGTCCTGCGCAAGGCGCTGCGGCTCGGCGACGACGTCCGCGTCAACCCCTCCGGCGGCGCGCTCGCCGCCCACCCCCTCATGGCCGCGGGGCTCCTCCGGATCGGCGAGGCCGCCGCGCGCATCCACCGCGGCGAGTCGGACCGCGCCCTCGCCCACGCCACCTCAGGACCGTGCCTGCAGCAGAACCTGGTCGCCGTACTCGAAGGGGATCCGCGATGAGCAAGGAGCCCGTGGCCGTCGTCGGGATCGGCCAGACCAAGCACGTCGCGGCCCGCCGCGACGTGTCGATCGCCGGGCTCGTCCGCGAGGCGGCCCGACGCGCCCTCAACGACGCCGAGTTGACGTACGCCAACATCGACGCCGTCGTCATCGGCAAGGCCCCCGACTTCTTCGAGGGCGTCATGATGCCCGAGCTCTACCTCGCCGACGCCCTCGGCGCGGTCGGCAAGCCCATGCTGCGCGTGCACACCGCCGGAAGCGTCGGCGGCTCCACCGCCCTGGTCGCCGCGAACCTGGTCGCCGCCCGCGTGCACGGCACCGTGCTCACCCTCGCCTTCGAGAAGCAGTCCGAGTCCAACGCCATGTGGGGCCTGTCCCTGCCGATCCCCTTCCAGCAGCCGCTGCTGGCCGGGGCGGGCGGCTTCTTCGCCCCGCACGTGCGCGCCTACATGCGGCGCAGCGGCGCCCCCGACACGGTCGGCTCCCTCGTCGCCTACAAGGACCGGCGCAACGCGCTGAAGAACCCCTACGCCCATCTGCACGAGCACGACATCACCCTGGAGAAGGTCCAGGCCTCCCCGATGCTCTGGGACCCCATCCGCTACTCGGAGACCTGCCCCTCCTCCGACGGCGCCTGCGCGATGGTGCTCACCGACCGGGCGGGCGCGGCCCGTTCGCCCCGGCCGCCCGCCTGGATGCTCGGCGGCGCGATGCGCAGCGAGCCCACCCTCTTCGCCGGCAAGGACTTCGTCTCGCCGCAGGCCGGCAAGGACTGCGCCGCCGACGTCTACCGGCAGGCCCGCATCGCCGACCCGCGCCGGGAGATCGACGCCGTCGAGATGTACGTGCCGTTCTCCTGGTACGAGCCCATGTGGCTGGAGAACCTCGGGTTCGCCGCGGAGGGCGAGGGCTGGAAGCTCACCGAGTCCGGCGTGACCGAACTCGACGGCGAACTGCCGGTGAACATGTCCGGTGGGGTCCTGTCCACCAACCCCATCGGCGCCTCCGGCATGATCCGGTTCGCGGAGGCCGCGCTCCAGGTGCGCGGCCAGGCCGGGGAACACCAGGTGCCGGACGCCCACCGGGTGCTCGGACACGC
This sequence comes from Streptomyces mangrovisoli, assembly GCF_000974985.2. Taxonomy (GTDB): domain Bacteria; phylum Actinomycetota; class Actinomycetes; order Streptomycetales; family Streptomycetaceae; genus Streptomyces; species Streptomyces mangrovisoli. The sequence goes on from NZ_LAVA02000103.1 coordinate 40,983, forward strand.
CTACGGCGGCGGATCGCAGTTCTTCTCCATGTGGCTGGTGGGGGACCGGCCGCCGCAGACCTGACCGGCCCGGCCTCCGTTCTGCGCCCCGGACCAACCCCCGCAAAGCCCTGGGAAACGTCCCCCTCACGTGGCCTGTCGGCCGTCGGGACCGATCGCTAGGCTGGCCGCGGACGACGAATCGGGAGGAGCACGGACGTGGCCGAGAGCACCATCCAGCACGCGCCGGTGGGCTGGGAGAAGCCGGAGCTGGACCTGAGCAACGCCGAGTGGCAGTCCAGCAGCCGCGGCAGGGGCGATGTGCAGATCGCCTTTGTCGAGGGATTCATCGCGATGCGCAACAGCGGCAGCCCGCAGAGCCCTTCGCTCATCTTCACCCCCGCGGAATGGGGCGCCTTCGTGTCGGGGGCACGGGAAGGGGAGTTCGACCTGACCTGAGCGCACCGCCGCGGGCCCGCCCTCCCGGCGGGCCCCAACGGGGCCTTTCCGGCCGGGTCCGAGAACAGCCCGCACGCCCTCCGTCGGGCCCCCGGCGCCGGTGACACGAACAACCGGACCGGCGAACGGGACGACCGGCCGAACTCGTGGGTAACACAACGGAATCCGAACGGGTTCACCCGGCCCGGATGACCCGCGCCGGACCAGCGGGAGGCGTACGCTGAGGTGCCTGTAGTCACGGTGCGCGCCCGCTCCCCGCGCGAGCGCCGGCCGTGGCAGGGGGTGGGTCATGGTGCAGAAGGCGGCACGGGGCAAACGAACCCTCTTCGAGCGGGAGAGTGAACTGGCCGCGGTCGAAGAGGCGTTGGGCGACCTCACCGGCCTGCGTCCGGACGGGGTGGAGCCGACGCGGCGCCCCCGTGGCGCGCTGCTCGCCTTCGCGGGCCGCGCCGGCATCGGCAAGACCACCCTCCTCGCCGAGGTCCGCAGGCGCGCCACCGAACTCGGCTGCACGGTGCTGTCCGCGCGCGGCGGCGACCAGGAACAGCGCGTCGCCTTCCACGTGGCCCGGCAACTCCTCCAGCCGCAGCTCGCCGGGGTCCCCGAGAGTGAGGTCCGGGCCTCGCTGGGCAGTTGGTACGACATCGTCGGCCCGGCCCTCGGCCTGTGCGCCCCCACCGACGGCGCGCCCCCGGACCCGCAGGGCCTGGCCGACGGGCTCGACTGGGTGCTCACCCATCTCGCCGTACGACGCGCCCCGATGGTCCTCGTCCTCGACGACGCGCACTGGGCCGACCCCGAATCCCTGCGCTGGCTCGCCGCGTTCGCGCCCCGCGCCGAGGAACTCCCCATGCTCGCCGTCGTCGCCTACCGGCCCGACGAACTCCCCGACCACGCCGAATCGTTCCGCGGACTGCCCGGCCGCGCCGGCGGCCGTCCCCTCGACCTGGAGCCGCTCAGCGCCGCCGCCGTCGCCGACCTGGTGCGTGAGGCGCTCGGCGGCCACGCCGACGACGCGTTCTGCCGCGAGACCTGGGCCGTCACCGGCGGCAACCCCTTCGAGACCGTCGAACTCACCGCCAAGGTGAGCGACCGCGGCCTCAGCCCCACCGAGGACGGCGCCCCGCTGCTGCGCGACCTCGCCGCCGCGGTCAAGGGCAGCGGGCTCATCTCACGCCTCGAACGCCTGGGCCCCTCCACCGTCCGGTTCGCCTGGGCCTGTGCCGTGCTCGGCACCGAGATCCATCCAGCGCTCGCCGCCTCGGTGGCCGGACTCGGCCCCGAGGAGGCCGCCGACGCGGCCGACGCGCTGCGCGGGGCGCGCATCCTCGTCGGCGCCGAGACCCTGGAGTTCATCCACCCGCTGATCGCCACCGCCGTCTACCGGGCCATCAAGCCCGGCGTCCGCGTCGCCCTGCACGGCCAGGCCGCCTGGTGCGTCCTCGACGACGGACAGGGCCCCGCCGCCGCGGCCCGCCATCTGCTGGAGACCCACCCCGAGGGCGACCCCTGGGTGGTGCAGCAACTGCGCGCCGCCGCCGGTGAGACCCTCCGGGCCGGCGCCCCCGACGCCGCCCGCAGCTACCTCGCCCGCGCCCTGCGCGAGCCCCCGCCCACCGAGGACCGGGCGGCCGTGCTCTACGAACTGGGCAGCGCGTCCCTGCTCACCGAGCCCGCCACCACCGTCAACCATCTGCGCGCCGCCCTCGCCGAGCCCATCGCCGACCCGGCGCTGCGCCAGCACATCGTCTACCGGCTCTCCCAGGTGCTCGCGCACAGCGACCGCCTCGCCGAGTCGTCCGACCTGCTCGCCCGGGAGATCCGCGGCACCGACGACGCCCGCGTCAAGATCCGCCTGGTCTCCGAGCAGTTCATGTGGGACGCGTTCCGCGCCGACGAGCCCGACCACCCCTCGCGCTCCCGCCGCCTGGCCAAGCTCGCCGACCGGCTCAGGGGCCGCGACCTCACCGAGCGCTACATCATCGGCCTGCGCGCCTGGGACGCCGTGCAGCGCGGCGAACCCTCCCAGGTCGCCCTCCGGCACGCCGAGCGGGCCCTGGCCGGCGGGCTGCGCTGGGCCGAGCCCGACCGCGGCTTCGAAGTGCCCGTCCTGGTCGCCCTCGCCTTCATGTACGCCGACCGGCCCGCCCGCACCGAGGAACTGTTCGCCGCGGGCATCGCCGACTACGAGCAGCAGGGCTGGCGCGGCGGCCACCTCTCCTTCGCGCACACCCTGCTCGGTTACCTCCGTTACCGCCGCGGCCGGCTCGGCGAGGCCGAGGACTTCGTCCGCGCGGGCCTCCGGCTTGCCGAGCGCGTGGGACCCGGCACGCCCGCCCACTGGTACGCCGTCGGCAGCCTCATCCAGGTGCTGCTGGCCCGCGGGCGGGTCGCCGAGGCCACGCAGATCGGCGACCAGTACTGCTTCGGGCCGCCCTTCCCGGCCGCCGTCGTCTTCCCCGACGCGCAGACCGTGCACGGCGAACTCCTGCTCGCGCGCGGCCTGACCAAGGAAGCGGCCGCCGAACTCGCCGCCGCGGGACGCCGGTTGGACCCGCGGGGCATCCGCAACCCCGCGTGGTGCCCCTGGCAGCTGCTGCTCGCCCGCGCCGAGAGCCACGACGCGCCCGACCGGGCCCTCGCGACCGCCCAGGAAGCCCTCGCCCGCGCACGGCAGTTCGGCGCGCCGTCCACCATCGGGCACGCCCTGCGTACGCTCGCCGCGGTGTCCTCGGGCTCCGCGCGGGTGAAGTACCTCGAGGAGTCCGTCACCCATCTGGAGCGCTCCCCGGCCGCCTACGAGCTGGCCTGCGCCCTGGTCGAACTCGGCACGGAGCTGCGTCTCACCGGCCGCACCAAGGAGGCCGCCGAGCAGCTCTACCGGGGCCTCGACGTGGCCGTGCAGTGCAGCGCGGACGGCCTGGTCGACACCGCGCGCGACGAACTCGCCGCCGCCGGACTGCGGCCGCGCCGGCTGCACAGCACGGAGACCGACGCCCTCACCGCCCGCGAGAGCCGCGCCGCGGCGCTGGCCGCGCGGGGGCACGGCGAGGCGGAGATCGCGGCGGAGCTGGGGGTCGACGAGGCGGCGGTGGTCCGCCTGCTGTCCGCCGTCTACCGCAAGGTCGGCACGGAGAGCTCCGGCCTCGCGGCCGACCTGAAACCGGCCTGACCGCCACCGGCGCCATCCGGCGAGGGTCCTCGCAGCTCCCTCAAGGGGCGCGGGGAACTGCGCGACTGGCCACGACGCGCCCGCGGGGGTGCACATGCCGGTGGCCCGGCCGCGGGCCGGTGGGGCTTGCTCGCGCAGTTCCCCGCGCCCCTGAGGGGTGTCGCGGCAGCGGGGTCATGGGTGACGGCCTGGCCGGCCCGCGGTCACGGGCGCCCCTGCGGGCCGTCCGCGGCCGCGGCCACGTACCATGGCGGCATGTCGTTCCTCCGCCGCCGCAGTGCCACTCCCGCGGGCCCTGACTTCGACGTACTGGCCATGGACCCGGGCGACTGGCCCGGCAATCTCGGCGCGGGCCTGCTGCCCGCCCCGGACGGCACCTGCCAGGGCGTGTTCCTGCGCTACGACCTCTTCGGCGGCCGTGGCCCCGCGATGATCATCGGCAACCTCCCCGAGGGCTCCCCGGCCCGGGAGGTCCCCGAGGGACACGTGCCGTTCGAGGTGGCCCAGCTGCTGCTGGCGCTGGAGAACGAGGAGGAGGTGACGGTCGTCGGCATCGAGGACGTGCCGGTCATGCAGGGCGACAACCTGCTGATCGTGCGGCGTCTGAAGCTGTCCGAGGGCCGCATCGCCTGCGTGCAGTTCGACCGCAGCGACAACGTCCTGGTGACCATCGCCGCCTGGGACCGCCCCATCACCGACGACCTGTACGCCCTGCTCAAGCCGCTCCCGGCGGAACTCTTCCAGCAGGGCTGAGAAGAGCGGGCCGGGCCGCCACGACGGCGACCCGGCCCCCGCCGCCCGCTACGACAGCGACGGCTCCACCTGCACATCGGCCGCGCGCACGTACTCCACCCGGTGGCCGTACTGGATCTCGTAGTACAGGTCCGTACCGCGGACCACCGCGTGCGAGTCCGTCGTGAACGTCACCGCGTAGTAGTACTCGCCCGGCACCCGGTCGCCGATCACGTACTTCTGCCCCTTGAGCAGCTTGTACGGCAGCGGCGAGACCGCCTGCACGGGTACCCCGGACGGGTAGGCCGAGGCCTCCGGGTAGGCGCGGCCGTACACCGGCACACTGTCCAGGCCGTCCTTGGGCGTGACCACGAACCCGGCCGCGTTCACCGCGGTCCGCTCGCCCTTCGGATTCTTGAACCAGGCCTCCTGCCCGAGGTACCAGATCGCCGTCCAGTCGCCCTGACGGTCGGCGACCGCGTACTGCTGCCCGGTGGAGACCCGCGAGGACAGGTCGTTCACGCCCGTCGTCGCGGTCGTACCGAGACCGATGTCCTGGATCAGCGGATACGACTCCCCGGGCCCGGAGTACAGGCGTACCTCGCTGGAGCCGTGCGCCGCGCAGGCCACGCCCGCGGTGACGCAGCCGGTGTACTCCGGCTGGTTGGATGCGTAGTCCGGCAGGATCGTCACCAGCCCGCCGTGCTTGCCCGCCGTGGCGTGGAAGGGCCGGCCGAGCAGCTCGAAGTAGTGCGCCCAGTCCCAGTACGGGCCGGGGTCGGTGTGCATGCCCTTGATCGTCGAGGTCGTCGGGCCGGGCACGTTGTCGTGCCCGAGGATGTGCTGCCGGTCCAGCGGGATGTGGTACTTAGCCGACAGATAGCGCACCAGCCGGGCCGAGGAGCGGTACATCTCCTCCGTGTACCAGGCGTCCGGCGAGGTCAGGAAGCCCTCGTGCTCGATGCCGATCGACTTGGCGTTGACGTACCAGTTGCCCGCGTGCCAGGCCACGTCCTTCGCCTTCACGTGCTGGGCGATCAGGCCGTCGGTGGAGCGGATCGTGTAGTTCCACGACACGTACGTCGGGTCCTGCACGAGGTTGAGGACCCCGTCCCAGGTGCCCTCGGTGTCATGGATGACGATGTACTTGATGCTCTGCGAGGCGGGCCGGTCGCCGAGGTCGTGGTTGCCGTAGTCGTTGTCGCCGAACTCCTGGTACGGCGCCGGGATCCACTCGCACGACACCGACTTCGGGCACTCCGTGCCGTCGTCGGAGACCGTGCGCAGACCGGTCGCCGCGAGCTGCCCGGTCCGCGGCGCGAGATCCGGCTGCGCGGCGAGGACGACCTGCTGGCCCGTGTCCGTGGTGCGCTCCTCGCCGCCGCGGATCACGTCGTAGACATCGTCCGCGTACGCCGCCGCCGTCGCGGAGTCGTCGGCGCCGGAGAACTCGGCGATCGCTCCGTACCAGGCGGCCGGGTCCGCGCTCAGCGGCTCGCCCAGCCGCCGCTGCGCGGCGGCGAGCAGGGCCGCGCCGCCCTCGACGTTGGCGGCCGCGTCCTCGCGCAGCTCGGCCGCCGGCAGCCCGGTCAGCTCGGCCGCCCGGGGCAGCGTCTTCAGCCGGTCCGGGAGCGCGGAGTCCTGGGGCACGGCCGCGGTCGGGGCGAGGGCGGCGCGCGCGGAGTCGCCGCGGGCGTCCCCGGCGCCGCCGTCACCGGCCTCGTCGGAGGCGGCGCGGGCGAGCGCGGTGCTCGCGTCCGTCAGATGCATCGGACCGTAGCCGCCGCTGACGCTCGGGGCACCGGCGTGGGTGTCCCAGCGGGACTGGAGGTACGAGACGCCCAGCAGGACGCTCTGCGGTACGTGGTACTCGGCGGCCGCGGAGGCGAACGCCCTCTGGAGCGAGCCCCCCGCGGCCGCGTCGGCGCCGGCAGCCGGAGCCGCGCCGAGCAGCGGCAGCAGCAGCGCCGCGGAGGCGAGGGCCCCCGCGGTGCGGCGCGCGCGTCTGTGGCCGGGCGTGCGGGTGGGGTCGGTGGCAGATCCTCGCAATGCGGCCTCCTGTGACGGGCGGTCGTGCCGGGGCGTGCGGGGCTGAGCGCAGCTCAGTGGTACCGGCTTGCCGACGATCCGTCAATCATGCCCAGGGAAGCGTGAATTCCCATGTCACACGAGGGTTCGGCGAGTTTCGGGGCGACATCCCGCGGGCCTGCGGGGCGTCAGTGGGCTAGACCAATGGGTGGCCGTACGGCCCGGTGGGACAGGCCTGCTCGGCGGTACGGCTGCTCGGCCCTGTCGACGCACGAAGGCCCGCGGTGCGCCGCCACTCCGGGCGCACCGCGGGCCTCCGTCCCCGTCAGCGAGTGCCGACCGCCGCGCGCACGGCCTTGCGGGCCAGCTGGCAGTCGTCGTGCAACCGCCGCAGCAGCAGCCGCTGTTCCTCGCCGGACGGCGCGGCGCTCGGGTGGGCCATCCCCGGTGCCGCCGGGGCCGCGTCGTGCATCGAGCGCTGCACGGCCATCTCGTACGTACGGATCTCACGGGTGAGGACGAGCATCAGGTTGACCAGGAACCCGTCCCGGGCCGCCGGGCCCGCCGACTGGGCGATCTGGCTGATCTGCCGGCGCGCCACGGGGGCGTCCCCGAGGACCGACCAGAGCGTCGCCAGGTCGTAGCCGGGCAGGTACCAGCCGGCGTGCTCCCAGTCCACCAGCACTGGACCGGCCGGGGACAGGAGGATGTTCGACAGCAGGGCGTCGCCGTGGCAGAACTGGCCCATGCCCTGGCGGCCCGCCGAGTGCGCGATGCCGTGCAGCAGCTTCTGGAGGTCGCCCAGGTCCCGGTCGGTGAGCAGACCCAGTTCGTGGTAGCGGGAGATGCGGGCCGCGTAGTCCAGCGGGGCGTCGAATGTGCCCGCCGGGGGCCGCCAGGCGTTCAGCCGGCACACCGCGCCGAGCGCCGTCCTGATGTCCGTGCGGGACGGGGCCTCGACCGGGTGGCGTTGCAGCGCCGCGGCCCGGCCCGGCATCCGCTCGATCACCAGCGTGCAGTTCTCCGGGTCCGCCGCGATCAGCCGGGGCACCCGCACGGGCGGGCGGTGCCGGACGAACGAGCGGTATGCGGCTATTTCGTGGCGGATCCGCTCCGCCCAGGCTGGGGACTGGTCGAGTAAACACTTGGCGACGGCCGTGCTGCGCCCGGTCGTTCCGACGAGGAGCACGGACCGGCCGCTGCGGCGCAGCACCTGCACCGGTGCGAACTCCGGGCAGATCCGGTGCACGGAGGCGATCGCCGCGCGCAGCTGGGCCCCCTGGGGACCGGACAGGTCGAGTCTCCCGCTGAGCGGTTGGGTGCCGGGCCCCGGGACGCGCCGCGCCCTGCCCGCACCGAGCACGGGGGCCGCCGGCGGACGCACCGGGTCGAGGTAGGGGCCGCTGCCCGCCGGGCGGGGGCGCAGCGGCCGGGGCGGGGCGGACACGGAGGACGATGCTGCGTACATGGGCGAGACAGATCCCTTCGTGTGCCTGCGATTCAGCGCCTGCCCGACCCGGCCCCGGAGGGGACATCCTGGGGAATGTTCCTCTGGCAAGTCCGGCCCGCACATGCCCGAGGAAGGAATCCACGGGTTCCGTCCGGGGCGGTGACCGGGTCGGGGTGGCGCGTTCCTACTCGACACCCGGGGCGCACTGGCACACCATCTGGCGCACCCTGGCGAACCCTGGCGAATAGTCGCCCGGCATGTCTCCCAGGGCTACTGTCAACTCAGCCGAGAACCTGGGGGCTTGACGTGAGCGGACAACCCAACACCCGCCTTTCGGACCTGTTCGGCCTGGCCGGCTGGTCCAAGGGGGAACTCGCGAGGCTGGTCAACCGGCAGGCGGCGGCCATGGGCCACCCCCAGCTGTCGACCGACACCTCACGGGTTCGGCGGTGGATCGACATGGGGGAGATCCCCCGCGATCCGGTGCCGCGGGTGCTGGCGGTCCTGTTCACCGAGCGTCTCGGCCGTGTCGTGACCATCGAGGACCTCGGTCTGGTACGGCACGGGCGTGCGGGGAAACGGCAGGACGGCGGGAGCATGGAGCGTCCCGACGGTGTGCCGTGGGCGCCCGAACGAACCGCCGCGGTCCTCACCGAATTCACGGGAATGGACCTCATGCTCAACCGACGCGGCTTGGTGGGCGCGGGTGCCGCGCTCGCCGCGGGATCCGCACTCAGCGGCGCCATACACGACTGGCTGCACACCGATCCGACTCTCCGGGCCGACGCCCCCGACCTCGACCATCCCCTGCACGCCGACCCCGCCGGGTACGACCGCTATGAGGCCGCCCCCATCGGGTCGCAGGAGATCGAGGAACTGGAGCGCTCGGTCGAGGTGTTCCGGGCCTGGGACGCCGCCCGTGGCGGCGGCCTCCAGCGCAAGGCGGTGGTCGGCCAGCTCAACGAGGTGGGCGGCATGCTCGCCTACCGCCACCCCGATCATCTCCAGCGGCGCCTGTGGGGCGTCGCCGCCAATCTCGCCGTCCTCGCGGGCTGGATGTCGCACGACGTCGGCCTGGAGCCCACGGCCCAGAAGTACTTCGTCATCGCCGCCCATGCCGCGCGCGAGGGCGGCGACCGGCCTCGCGCGGGGGAGGCGCTCTCCCGCGCGGCCCGCCAGATGGTGCACCTGGGTCGGCCCGACGACGCGCTCGATCTGATGAATCTCGCCAAGTCCGGCTCCGGTGAGGAGGTGCTGCCGCGCACCCGGGCCATGCTCTACACGATCGAGGCCTGGGCGCAGGCGTCGATGGGCAAGGGGCAGGCGATGCGCCGCACCCTCGGCCAGGCGGAGGACCTCTTCGTCTCCGACAAGGGCGACGTGCCGCCGCCGAGCTGGATGCAGATGTTCAAGGAGGAGGATCTGTTCGGTATGCAGGCCCTCGCCTACCGGACGCTCGCCGAGCACGAGCCGGGCGCGGCCTCGCATGCCCAGCACTTCGCGGAGAAGGCGCTGGCGCTGCGGATCGACGGGCGCCAGCGGTCGAAGATCTTCGACTTCCTGTCCATGGCGTCGGCCTGCTTCATCGCCGACGACCCCGAACAGGCGGCCCGCTACGCGCGGTTGGCGCTGGTGTCGATGGGGTCCAACTCCTCGCACCGCACCTGGGACCGGCTGCGCGAGATGTACCGGCTCACCGCGCAGTACGCCAGCTATCCGAAGATCCACGAGCTGCGGGAGGAGATCAAGCTCGCTCTGCCCAGGCTGCCCAAGCAGAAGGGCAGGGGCGGCAACAGCGCACGGGTATAGGGGGTCCGTATCACCGACGCCCGTTGTTGGTTCTTAACTGCACCAGATCCGTTGCCGGTTGCTGTCGCGCGCCGTCACTTGTGCACCGGCGCGGCGGTCATTCCTGCACCCGCGCGACGAGCACGCAGGTGTCGTCCTGGCGCTCGCACTCGTCGAACTCCTCGATCACGGTGCGCACCGCGTCCTGCGCGGTGCGCGCGTGAGCGAGGCGCGGGGCGAGCCCGAGCAGCCGGCCCGCGGCCGTCGTCCCCTCGTGCCGTGACACGAGTCCATCGGTGTACAGCACCACCAGGTCGCCGACTTCGAGGGTCTCCTCGGCCTCGCCGTAGACGGCACCCGAGGTCGCGCCCAGCAGGACGCCGTGCGGTGCGGCCGGAGCGTGTCCCACCCCGTCCCGGAAGAGCACCGGGGCGGGGTGTCCGGCCTGCGCCCAGACAAGCGTGCGGGACTCCGGCCGGTAGCGGCAGCAGACGGCGCTGCCGAGGGCGGGCTGTGTGGTCGCGTCCAGCAACTGGTTGAGCAGACGCAGCAGTCGGCCCGGCGCGGTGTCCGCCATCGCCATGCCGCGCAGCGCGCCCAGCAGCATCGCCATGCCCGAGGTCGCGCTCACGCCGTGGCCGGTGAGGTCGCCGACGCTGAGCAGGGTGTCGCCGTCGGGCAGTTCCAGCGCGTCGTACCAGTTCCCGCCGATCAGCGCGCCGCTCGACGACGGCACGTAGTGCGCGGCCACGTCGAGGGCTCGGGGGCCCCGGTGCGGGAGCCGCAGGGAGCCGCGCCAGGGCGGCAGCACGGCTTCCTGGAGCTCGACCGCGAGCCGGCGCTCGGTCTGCGCGCGCTCCTGGTGACGGTGGAGCGAGTCACGGGTCTCGTCCACCGTCCGCTGGCTGCGCCGCAGTTCGCTGACGTCCCGCAACACGGCCCACATCGAGGCGGTGCCGCCGTCGGCGTCGAGCACGGGCTCGCCCATCATGTGCACGGTGCGTACGACGCCGTCGGGCCGTACGACACGGAACTCGCCGTCGATGGGCTTGGCGTCGACGAGGCAGTCGGTGACCATCGCGGTGAGTCTCGGACGGTCCTCGTCGAGCACGACGGAGGGCAGTTCGTCCAGGGTGAGCGGGGGCGCGGAGGCCGCGCGGCCGAGGATCTGGTAGAGCTCGCCCGACCAACTGGCCTCGTCCGTCAGGAGGTTCCACTCGGCGCTGCCGACCCGGCTGAGCAGCGAGCCGGAGCGTGGTGCGGCGGCGGGCGGGGTGGGCGGCGCCGTGGGTTCGAGGGCCGACGGTGGTTCGAGGACCGGTGGCGGCCCCTCCCTGAGCTGCGCCAAATGGGCGTCGAGATCGTGGAGTTGATGGAGCGCCAGGTCGCACAGCGCACGCTGCCAGCGTTCCTCGGGGTCCGTTCCCTCGCTCGGGGTGTCCCGCAGCACCGCGTCCATGTCCACCTTGAGTCGCCGCGTCTGGGATATCAGGGCGTCGACCGGGCCGCGACCCGGCGGCTGGGCGGCTGGGTGGTCCGCGGAGGGGTGGGACGACATGACGCACTCCGATGCGGGGACGGTACGGCCAGGTTCTGGGCGGAAGGACCGTTACGACTGTTGCACAGCCCGCGACGCGCTGTAAGGGATTTGGCGACACCCGATCCGGTGGTGCTTCTGACATATGCCAGCGTCTATCCGGAGTGATCACCCGGCCCGTTCGGCGTACCCGGGGACTTCCGCAAGTCGTAGGCGGGGTACGCGGGTTGATGGATCATGCGGCGGCGTTCGGGATTCGGTCGGGCGGACGTTCCGGGTGCGTCTGTTCTATTCGTCCCTCTGGCGGGGGCAAGTGATGCAGGTCACATGGATTGATGGCGGCTTTCGCGTAATCCGACGGGCCCCCACGGAGTCGTAACAGCGCACCGGAAAACCGGCCCACCTCACCCTCAGCGGAGACCGACGATGGATCTCACCCTCGAACAGCCCACCCGTGCCCGTCTGGTGACCCCCGACGAGTGCGAGCTGTCCGTGCCCGCCGTCCTCCGCTACACACCCGCGGACCCGCTGGCCGTGCACCTCGACTTCCCGCCGGACGTCACGCTGGACGGCGAGGCGGTCACCTGGACCTTCGGCCGCGCCCTCCTCGACGCGGGCCTCGAAGGGCCCGCGGGCAGCGGCGACGTGCACATCTGGCCGTGCGGACGGGCCCGTACGGTCGTGGAGTTCCACTCCCCGTACGGACTCGCCCTGCTCCAGTTCGACACGGCCGCCCTGCGCCGCTTCCTGCTGCGGTCCTACGCCGTCCTCCCGGCCGGCCACGAGGACGTGTCCGCCGAGGTCGACCGCGGCCTGAGCGCGCTGTTCGGGACGGTGTGAGGCGGTACGGCGCCGGGGGCTCCGGTGCGGCCCCGGCGCCGGCTCAGCGGGTCGGTGCCGCGTACAGCTCCGGGCGCGGGGCGAGCTCGACCGGGGTCCGCGCCCCCGTCTCCAGCGCCCGCACCCCCGCCTCGGCGACGACCGAGGCGGCGTAGCCGTCCCAGGCGCTCGGGCCGGTCACCTCGCCCCGCCGGGTGGCGTCCACCCAGTCCTGCACCTCGCGCTCGTAGGCGTCGGCGAACCGCACCAGGTAGTCCTGCGGCACCTCCTGCCCGGCGAGCCCCCGGCGGGTGACGGCCATCGAGCGGGTGTCGCCGATCCTGGCGCTGCCCTGCTCGCACACCGCCTCGCAGCGCACCTCGTACCCGAAGCCGCAGTTGACGAAGACCTCGACGTCCACCAGGGCGCCCCGTTCGGTCTCGAAGAGCACGAACTGCGGGTCGGTCAGGCCCTGGGGCGCGCCCGCCGAGGAGCGCGGCCGCAGCACGGTCACCGCCGTCAGCTCCTGGCCCAGCAGCCACCGGGCCGCGTCGATCTCGTGCGAGACGGAGCTGTTGATCAGCATGGCGCTGGTGAAGCCGGGCGGCGAGGAGACGTTGCGGTGGGTGCAGTGCAGCATCAGCGGCCGGCCCAGATCGCCGCCGTCCAGCAGCGACTTGAGCTGCCGGTACTCGGCGTCGTAGCGGCGCATGAACCCGATCTGCGCCAGCCGCCGCCCGAGCCGGGCCTCGGCCTCCACCACCCGCAGCGCGCCGGTGGAGTCCGGCACCATCGGCTTCTCGCACAGCACCGGCAGCCGTCGCGCGAACGCGGCGAGCAGGGCGTCCTCGTGCGCGGGGCCGGGCGAGGCGATCAGTACGGCGTCCACGCCCGGCGCGTCCAGCGCGGCCTCGACGTCCGTGTGCACCGAGACGCCCTCGATGCCGGCCGTCGCCTCCTTCGCCCGTGTGCCGTCGGGGTCGGCCACCGCGGCGACCCTGGCGCCGCTCACCACCCGGTCCAGCCGCCGTATGTGATCGGCCCCCATGTGGCCCGCGCCCAGTACCGCAACGCCCAGCAGGTCACCCACGTGCGCACTCCTTTGTCGCCGAGACTTCCCGCCAGCGTAGATCAGCCCTTTTCGGGCGCCGCCCGCAGGCCGTCGGCGATCAGGGGTGCCGGAGTCGTGGGCTCAGTACCGCAGGACCCCCGCGATGCCGTCCATGCCGTCCAGGGCGCCGTCCGGGACGAAGCGCACATCGGCGCCGGTCTCCAGGCACTGCTCGACGATCTCGTCCACGATGTCCTCGCGGGCGTCCATGTCGCCGGTCTCGGCCGGGATCAGATGGTCGCCCACGTCGTCGCGGACGGTCACGCGGTAGTTCTCCTCGACCGCGAGCAGGCGCACCCGGCCCTCCCGCGCGTTCTGCCACAGCTCGTCCACGCCCGCCGCGAACTTCTTGCGCCCGCGCGCCGATTCGAGCTCCCGGGCCACCGCGGCCGCGCTCTCGCGAGTGGCCTCGTCCAGGTACGGGCGTACGGCCTGCCAGACCGCCTCGGGGGTGCCGTGCGCGAGGCCGCCGTGCGGCATGTGCACCGCGCCCGCGCTCCGGGTCGCGCTGCCGGCCTCGTCCAGCAGGGACAGCGCGGCCTGCTCGCCGGTGATGTACAGCGGCCGCGGGTCGTCGCGCAGCATCGCGCCGATCGCGCCGTCGGCCTCGCGCAGGAAGTGCCGCGTGTCCTCGTCCCGGAAGGCGCTGGGCGTGTCGCCGATCCGCTCCTGGCGCTCGGGGTCGAAGTTGCGCGGCTCCCGGGCCATCGGGAAGCCGTCGCCGTGGTGCTCGGTGACCCGGTCGGCCCCGCCGTCCCACAGCGTGACCCGGTCGGGCGAGAGCGAGGCGACCCAGAACGGGCGCTCCGCGGCCTGGGCGGAGACGAGGTTGCGGGTGAGGAAGGTGTCGGAGAGCACGACACGCTCGGGCACCGTGCGGCCGAGCGACCACACCTGGTGCTCGCCGGGCGCGGCGAAGATCACCAGTCCGTCCTCGGCGTGCGCGAGGTCGATCTCGGCGAGGGCCCGGTCGAGCTGTTCCTCGACATCGGTCCTGCGGTCCCGGGTCACCGCCGGATCGGACTCCAGCTGCTTCTTGGCGTCGGCCAGCACATTGCGGAGCCGAACGGCGTCCTGGGCGCTGCTGCGCTCGCGGCGGTGCGTGGGCGTCAGCACGGACACCGCGGGATAGGGGCGCGGGCGGCGCAGCTCGGCAAGGGTCGCGGGACTGAGTGCGTGCTCCATAGGACAACGGTAGGGCCGAATCGGTGATCGGGCATTTGGGATCAAAGGCGACAGAGGGGCGGTCATGGCGCTCTGACCGGAATTCGCCGTCGCGGGTTGTGGCCGGGAGCTCGCACCGGGCCGCCGGGTGGCCGTACCGGCCGGGAGGGACCGTTCCGATTCGGCCGTCGGCTCGGCGTTCCCGCTCGTGGCGCCGCACGGCCGCGGTGCGCGGCAGAGCGTATCGAGGAGCCGTGACGGACATCGGCGGAAGGGTGCCGGATCGGCCAACTCTGTTGGACACGCACCGTTTACACGCCTTCGGCATGTCGGCCTGTGGTGGCTTGCTATGGTGCTACTCACCGGTAGCAATCGAACGGCGACCGGTAGCAACGGAACGGGGAGCGCGGGGAGTCGGGGGACGCGGAGACGCAACTCCTCGCGTGGGGGGTCGAGAAGGACGGCCGGCAAGGGTGCCGGTTCGGCCACGGCTTCTGCGCGTCGTGCACGCGGCCCTCGAACAAGAGTTCATCCCCCACCTATCCAGACAGGTGAGACTCGCCCATGGCTCGACATCTGGTCGACTTACTGACCGCGCACGCCACCGACCAGCCGGACCGCACCGCCTACCGCCATCTCGTCACGGGGGACTGCGACGGCGAGATCCAGGACATCTCCTACGCGCGCCTGCTGCGCCGCACCCGCGCCGTCGCCGCCTGGCTCCAGGAGCATGGCCTCGCCGGCTCCCGCGCGATGCTCCTGTACCCGCCCGGCCTGGAGTTCGTCTCCGGCTTCCTCGGCTGCCTCGCCGCGGGCGTCGTCGCCGTACCGGGCGTGCCCCCGCAGGGCCGCGCCCAGAACCATCGCGCGCTGCACCGCATGAAGCGCCTGATCGCCGACGCGGACGCCAAGGTCGTCCTCGGCGGCCGCGAGGTGATCGCCGCGCTCGGCGCCCTCGCCGAGCATCTGCCGGAACTCGACCACATAGCCAGGATCGCCACCGAGGACATACCCGACGAGGCCGCCGACGCCTGGCGCGAGCCCGGCATCGCGGCCGACGCCGTCGCCTTCCTCCAGTACACCTCGGGTTCGACCTCCGCCCCGCGCGGCGTGATGGTCACCCACGCCAACCTGCTGGACAACGAGCGGGTCATCTCCGAGCGGATGGGCCACACCCCCGAGACCGTCGCCGCGTACGGCCACGAACTCATGGTCAGCTGGCTGCCCGTCTACCACGACATGGGCCTCATGGGCCCGGTCCTCAACAGCCTCTACCTGGGCGCCACCGGCACCCTCTTCTCCCCGCTGCACTTCCTCCAGCGACCGCAGCGCTGGCTGTCCGCGATCAGCCGCTACCGCCCGCACACCAGCGGCGGCCCCAACTTCGCCTACGAGCTGTGCCTCAAGCACGCCACGCCCGAGAGCGTCGCCGCCCTCGACCTCAGCTCCTGGCGGGTCGCCTTCAACGGCGCCGAACCCGTGCGCGCCGCCACCCTGCGCCGCTTCGCCGAGACCTACGCCCCCGCCGGCTTCCGCCGCGAGAGCCTCTACCCCTGCTACGGCCTCGCCGAGGCGACCCTGATGGTCACCGGCGGCACACCCGGCACCGCGCCCACGCTCGCCGCCACCCAGCCCGACCACGCCGGTTCCCCGGACGCCGCCGCCGTCGGCTGCGGCCGGCCCGCTCCCGGACTCACCGTCGTGATCGCCGACCCGGAGCGGCGCGAGGAACTGCCCGACGGCGAGACCGGCGAGATCTGGGTCGCGGGTGCGAGCGTCGCGAAGGGCTACTGGCGCAACGCCCTCGCCACCCGCGAGACCTTCCGCGCGCAACTCCCCGGCCACGAGGGGCGATTCCTGCGCACCGGCGACCTCGGCCACCTGCGCGACGGCGAACTCTTCGTCACCGGACGTCTGAAGGACCTCATCGTCGTCGACGGCCGCAACCACTACCCGCAGGACCTGGAGCTGACGGCCGAACTCGCCCACCCGGCGCTGCGGCCCGGCTGCACCGCCGCGTTCTCCGTCGACGGGGGCGGCACGGGCGGTGACGGCGGTGACGGCGGGATCGACGGCGAACAGCCCGTCCTCATAGCCGAGTTGACGCCGGATGTGGCGGGCGAGGCAGCGGCGATCACCGAGCTGATCCGCAGCGCCGTAGGAGAGGCGCACGGACTGCCGCTGCACGACGTCGTGCTGGTCCAGCCGGGCACCATCCCGAAGACCTCCAGCGGCAAGATCCAGCGGCACGCCTCCCGGGCGGCCTACCTCACCGGCGGCCTCGCGGCGGTCGGCGTACCCGTCGCGGGCTGACGGCGGCGCGGCGCGTCCGGCGGCGAAGCCGGTCGGGGGTGCCGAGCGGCCCGGGGGGCGAAGCCGGTCGGGTGCTAAGCGGGCCGGGGGGCGAAGCCGGTCGGGGGAGCGAAGTCCAGCGGTCCCCACGGCCGCGCCGTGCCGCGTCGGCCGCGGCCGCCCGAGCCCCTTCGGGTACGGAGCCCGGAGCGCCCGGCGCCACGTGCCCACCCCTCGCGGCGGCACCTGCCCCGGCCGTGCGCTCCGCGCCGCCTCGCGGCGGCGACCCCGCGCCCGGCACCGCGCCACCCCGGCACCGCGCCGCCCCGGCACCGATCAGCCCCACCGCCCCCGCCGCCCCGAAGCCGTAGAGCCAAGGCCCCGCCGATCGGCGGACCCCAGGACCGCCGAAGGTCCGGAGGCGTCCGCCCGGCGGCGTGACGGACCCTTTCCGAGACCGAGTTCACGAGGACACCTTCCGATGCCTGCGCACGAGATCCCGCACCAGACTTCCGAGACTCCCGTCATGACGGAGGACGGCGTGCGCGACTGGCTGACGTCGGCCGTCGCCGCGGCCGCCGGACTCGACCCGGCGTCCGTCGCCCCTGACCGTCCGCTCGCCGAACTCGGCCTCGGGTCGCGCCAGTTGGTCACCCTGGTGGCCGAGCTGGCCGAACGGGTCGACCGCCCCCTGGAACCCGCCCTGGTCTTCAACCACCCGACCGTCGCCGCCATCGCCAGCGCCGTCCTGGCGGAGGGGGAGCCCGGCCGGTCCGCGCGGGTCCCGGCCGGCAACGCGCCCTCCGGGGCGGCGGGTTCGGGCGGACGCCCCGACGACGCCGTGGCGATCGTCTCGATGGCCTGCCGCTTTCCCGGCGGCGCGGACGACCCGGAGGCGCTGTGGCGGCTGCTCGACGCGGGCACCGACGCCGTCTCCGACGTGCCCGCCGGCCGGTGGGACACCCAGGGCCTGCACGACCCCGACCCGTCCGCCGCGGGTACCGCCTACACCCTGCGCGGCGGCTATCTCGACGCCATCGACCGCTTCGACGCCGCCTTCTTCGGGATCTCCCCACGCGAGGCCGACGCCATGGACCCGCAGCAACGGCTGCTGCTCCAGACGGCGTGGGAGACGATCGAGCGCGCCGGGATCGTCCCCGGGACGCTGAACGGCAGCTCCACGGGCGTCTACGTCGGCCTCTACGACAGCGGGTACCTGGCCGGCGCCCCGCTCGCCGGGCTCGACGGGCACACCGGCACCGGGTCCGCCACCAGCGTGGCGTCCGGGCGCATCGCCTACACCCTCGGCCTGGAGGGTCCCGCCGTCACCGTCGACACCGCGTGCTCCTCGTCCCTGGTCGCGCTGCACCTGGCGGCGCGCGCGCTCGCGGCGGGGGAGTGCGACCTCGCGCTCGCGGGCGGCGCCAGCCTGCTCGTGACCCCGCGCGGGCACGTCGAGTTCAGCAGGCTGCGGGCGCTGTCCCCGACCGGCACGTGCGGCCCGTTCTCGGCGGGCGCCGACGGCGTGGTGTGGGCCGAGGGGTGCGGTCTGGTGCTCCTCAAACGGCTCGCCGACGCCCGCCGCGACGGCGACCGGGTGCTCGCCGTGGTCAAGGGCTCGGCGATCAACCAGGACGGCCGCAGCCAGGGGCTCAGCGCCCCGAGCGGGCCCGCGCAGGAACGCGTGGTGCGGGCGGCGCTCGACGCCGCGGGGCTGCGCCCCGGCGACATCGACCATGTCGAGGCGCACGGCACGGGCACCCCGCTCGGGGACCCCATCGAGGGCGGCGCGCTCGCCGCGGTCTTCGGTCCCGGACGGCCGGCCGGACGGCCGCTCGGCGTCGGCTCGTTGAAGTCGAACATCGGGCACACCCAGGCCGCCGCGGGCATCGGCGGGGTCATCAAGACCGTGCTGGCACTGGAACACGAGCGGGTCCCGGCGTCCCTGCACGCCGACACGCCGACCCCGCGGGTCGACTGGGCGGGCGGCGGACTGCGTCTGCTGGCCGCCGCGCAGGCGTGGCCGTACGACCAGGAGCGCGTGCGCCGGGCCGGGATCAGCGCGTTCGGGATCAGCGGCACGAACGCGCACGTGATCCTGGAGGAGGCACCGAGGCCGGCCCCGGTGCCCGCGGTGTCCGACGCGGCTGCCGTCCCGTCGACCGAACTGTCGGCTCCGGTGGCCGAGCTGTTCGCCCCGGGGACCGCTCCGGCCTCCGAGCCGTCCGCCCCGGGGACTGTTCCGGTCTCCGAGGCGGCCCACCCGGCTGCCGCCCCGGCGGCCGAGTCCTCCGCCCCGGTGGCCGAGTCCTCCGCCCCGGTGGCCGCCCCCGCCCTCTTCCCGCTGTCCGCCCGCTCCCTGCCTGCCCTGCGGCAGCAGGCCGCACGGCTGCGCGACGAGCTCCGCGCGCACCCCGGCACCCCGCTGCCCGCCGTCGCGGCCACGCTCGCCCACCACCGCACTCACTTCGAGCACCGCGCCGTCGTACGCGCCGGCGACCGGGACGAACTCCTCGCCGCACTCGACGCGTTGGCGACGGGCGACGACGGCGACGGGCCCGAGCACCTCACCGGGCCGCTGCGGTCGGCGCCCGTCGGCAAGCTGGCCTTCGTCTTCCCCGGCCAGGGCAGCCAGTGGACGGGCATGGCGCGCGACCTGCTCGCGCACGACGCCGTGTTCGCCGACGAACTCGACCGCTGCGACGCCGCGTTGCGCCCCTTCACCGGCTGGTCCGCCGCCGCCGTGCTGCGCGGCGACGCGGGCGCACCCTCGCTGGACCGGGTCGACGTCGTCCAGCCGGTGCTGTTCGCCGTGATGGTGTCGCTGGCCGCCGTCTGGCGGGCGCGGGGCGTGCGGCCGGACGCGGTGATCGGGCACAGCCAGGGCGAGGTCGCCGCGGCCTGCGTCGCCGGGGCGCTCAGCCTGAGCGACGCCGCCGCCGTGGTCGCCCTGCGCAGCCAGGCCCTGACCGAGCTGTCCGGCACCGGCGCCATGGCGGTCGTCGGCCTGCCGCACACCGAGGTCGAGCCCCGTCTCGCCGCGCTCGACGGCCGGGTCTGCGTCGCCGCCGTCAACAGCGGCCGCTCCACCGTCGTCGCCGGAGACGTCGCACCGATGGAGTCGCTGATCGACGAACTCGCGCGCGAGCAGGTCTTCGTGCGCCGCCTCGACGTCGACTACGCCTCCCACAGCGCCCAGGTCGAGCCGGTCCGCGCGGCCGTACTCGACGAGCTGGACGGCGTGCTCGCCACGCCCACCGCCGTGGCCTGGTACTCCACCGTCACCGGCGCGCCGGTCACCGAGGAGCTGGAGGCCGGGTACTGGTACGCCAATCTGCGCGAGCCGGTCCGCTTCGGCCCCACCGTCGAACGCATGACGGCCGACGGCTACCGCTGGTTCGTCGAGCTGAGCCCGCACCCGTCGCTGCTCACCGCCCTGCGCACGGTCGACGAGGACGTCGTCGCCGTGGGATCGCTCCACCGGGACGCGGACGGCCCCGCCTGCCTCGACCGGGCCGCCGCCGAACTCCACGTCCACGGTCGGTCGTTGGACTGGCGTCGGCTCGTCGCCCGCACCGCGCCCGCGCAACTGCCCACCTACGCCTGGGAGACGCCACGGCACTGGATCGAACCCCAGCGCACGACCGCGCACCCCGGGCTGTTCGACCGGGCCGCGCACCCGCTGCTCGGCGTCCAGTTGCGCTCGGCGGACGACTCCCGCTGGACCTTCCGCAACGAGTGGTCCCCGGCCACCGCCGACTGGCTGCCCGACCACACCGTGCACGGCCGGACCGTCGTCTCCGGCACCACCCTCATGGAGCTGTGCCGGGCCGCCCTCGCCGTCGCCCGACCCGACGAACCGGCCGACCTCACCGGCCTGTTGATCCTCGCGCCCCTCGTACTGCCCGCCACGGGCACGGTCGAGGTGTCGGTGGACGTGGTCACGGAGGCGGCTGCACCCGAGATCACCGTGCACAGCCGCCCGCGCGGCCAGGCGGCGGACGGCTGGACGCTGCACGCCACCGCGTCGGCGGCTGCACCCGCCGCCCCGCGCACCCAGCCGCCCCCGGAGTGGCCGCGGACCGCCGAACAGGCCTGGACCGCCGACGCCTACCCACGGCTGGCCGCGCTCGGGCTCACCTACGGACCCGCCTTCCAGGGCGTCCGCGAGGCCGTACGGACCGGTGACGGCACCCTGTTGGCGCGGCTCTCCCTGCCGACCGCGGCGCGCGACCTCGCCGACCCCTACCCCCTGCACCCGGCGCTGCTGGACGCGGCGCTGCACGCGGCCGCCGCGTTCGACGACGGCGGCCGGGTGCTGCTCCCGGTCGCCGCGGCCCGCTGCGTGCTGCCGCCCGGCGGCGCCACCGACCTCGTCGCGGCCGTCCGCCGCGACACGGGTGCGGACGGCGACCTCACCCTCGACGTCACGCTGTGGGACACCGACGGCATCCCGGCCGGACACCTCGAAGGCGTACGGCTGCGCGCCGCGGACCCCGCCGACCTCAGCGCCGCCTCGGGCAGCGCACGCCATCTGTACGAGGTGGCCTGGACGGCCGTGACCGCCACCGCGCCACCGCCCGCCGAGTGGGCCGTCGTCGGCGACGTGCCGGACGGGCTCGTGCCCGGCCTGCACGCGGCGGGCGTCCGCACCGTCGCGGCGGACGGCGCCGGGACCGTCGTACGGTTCTGGCCCGACCCGGCGTGCCCGCCCGGGCGGGACGCGCCCGAGGAACTGCCCGCCGCCGTCCGCGCGTTCGCGGCCACCGCCCTCGCCGAGGTGCAGGCGCTCGTCGCGCTGCCCGCCGGCCGGGCGCCCGCCCGGACCGTGTGGGTGACGCGCGGCGCGGTCGGCGCGGCCGACGGCGACGCCGTACCTGGGCTCGCGCAGTCCGTCCTGTGGGGGCTGGCCCGCAGCGCCCGCGCCGAACACCCCGATCTCGGGCTGACGTTGCTCGACCTCGATGGGGCGGACCCGGACCCGGCCTCCCTCGTGGCCGCCCTCGGCCTGCCGGACGAGTCCGAGATCGCCGTCCGCGAGGGAACACCGCTCGCACCCCGCCTGATCCGGGCCCGCACCCCGCAGCCCCCCGCGTCCCCCGACAACGACAGCCGGGCCTCCGCGACCCGGGCCCGCCACCCTGTCGTCCCCACCGACGGCACGGTCCTCGTCACCGGCGGACTCGGCGCCGTAGGTCTGCACATCGCGCGTCTGCTGGCCGAACACGGCGCCCGCCGACTGCTGTTGACCTCGCGGCAGGGCGGGGACGACCCCCGCGCCGCCGACGCGATCGCCGAACTCGCCGCGCTGGGCGCCGAGGCCGAGGTGGCGGCCTGCGACGTCGCGGACGCGGGCGCGCTCGCCGCACTCCTCGACGGCGTGCCGCTGCGCGGCGTCGTGCACTGCGCGGGCGTCCTCGACGACGGCGTGGTCACCGAACTGACCCCGCAGCGCCTGGAGACGGTGCTGCGGCCCAAGGCCGACGGCGCCGCGCATCTGCACCGGCTGACCGCCGGCCGGCCGCTGGAGCTGTTCCTGCTGGTCTCCTCCGCCGCCGGTGTCGCGGGCAGCCCCGGCCAGGGCAACTACGCCGCCGCCAACGTCTTCCTCGACCAACTCGCCCATCACCGGCGCGCCATGGGTCTGCCCGCGGTGTCCGTCTCCTTCGGCGCCTGGGCCGGCGAGGGTCTCGCCGCCGCGCACGCCGACCTCGCGCGCATGGCCCGGCTCGGCCACCGCGCCCTCACCCCCGAACAGGGCCGCGACCTCGTCGACCTGTCCCTGCGCCGCGCCCGCCCCCACCTGGTGGCCTGGTCGCTCGACCTGCCCCGGCTGCGCGAGTCGGCCACGGGACCGCTGTGGAGCGCGCTGCTGCCCGCGGCCCGCACCGGCGCCGAGGGCGGCCGCGGCCTGGCCGACCGGCTGGCGGCGCTGCCCGGACCCGAGCGCGCCGAACGCGTGCTGACCCTGGTCCGCGAGGAGATCTCGCGCGCCCTCGGCCTGCGCTCCGCCGCGTCCGTCCGCCCCGACCAGCCGCTGCGCGACCTCGGCATGGACTCCGTGACCGCGGTCGAGCTGCGCAACCGCATCGGCCGCCGCGTCGGCGTGAAACTCCCGGCCACCCTGCTCTTCGACCACCCCACCGCCGACCGGGTCACCGCCCATCTGCTCGCCGGACCGCTCGCGACGGCCGACCGCGCGACGCCCGCCGCCGCGCCCGCCCCCCTCACCCAGGTCCCCTCCGACGAGCCGATCGCCGTCGTCGCCACGGCGTGCCGGCTGCCCGGCGGCGTCGACGGCCCCGAGGCGCTGTGGCGCCTGGTCGCCGAGGGCCGCGACGCGATCGGCCCCTTCCCCGCCGGACGCTGGGACGTCGAGTCGCTCTACGACCCCGACCCCGACGCCCCCGGCAAGTCCTACGCCCGCGAGGGCGGCTTCCTCGACGACATCGAGTCCTTCGACGCGGGCTTCTTCGGCATCACCCCGAAGGAGGCCGCGGCGATGGATCCGCAGCAGCGGCTGCTGCTGGAGACCGCCTGGGAGGCGCTGGAGCGCGCCGGGACCGTGCCCGCCACGCTCGCCGGCAGCACCACCGGCGTCTACGTCGGCATGTTCGGCAGCGAGTACCTCGCGGGCTCCCGGCTCGACCAGCTGGACGGCTACGTCGGCACCGGCTCCGCGCCCAGCGTGGCCTCGGGGCGTCTCGCCTACGCCCTGGGCCTGCACGGGCCCGCGCTGACCGTGGACACGGCCTGCTCGTCGTCGCTCGTCGCCACGCACCTCGCCGCGCAGGCGCTGCGCGCCGGGGAGTGCGACCTGGCGCTCGCGGGCGGGGTGACCCTGATGGTGACCCCGCAGACCTTCGTCGAGTTCAGCCGCCTGCGCGGTCTCTCCCCGTCCGGCCGCTGCCGTTCCTTCTCCGACGACGCCGACGGCGCCGTCTGGGCGGAGGGCGCCGGGATGGTCGTACTGAAGCGGCTGGGCGACGCGCACCGCGACGGCGACGAGGTGCTGGCCGTGCTGCGCGGCACCGCCGTCAACCAGGACGGCCGCAGCCAGGGCCTGTCCGCGCCCAACGGGCCCGCCCAGGTGCAGGTCCTGCGCAGGGCGCTGGACCTGTCCGGGCTGCGCCCCGAGGACATCGACTTCGTGGAGGCGCACGGCACCGGCACCACGCTCGGCGACCCCATCGAGGCGGGCGCCCTGGGCGAGGTCTTCGGCGGGCCCCGCCCGCACGGCCGGCCCCTCCGGCTCGGCTCGCTGAAGTCCAACATCGGCCACACGCAGGCCGCTTCAGGTATCGCCGGACTCATCAAGGTGATCGAGTCGCTGCGCCACGACACCCTTCCGCGCACCCTGCACGTGGCCACGCCCAGCCGCCATGTCGACTGGGCGGACAGCGGTCTCGAACTGCTCCAGGAGGCCGTGGACTGGTCGCCGGGCGAGGGGCGGGTCCGGCGCGCCGGGGTGAGCGCGTTCGGGATCAGCGGGACCAACGCCCATGTGATCGTGGAGGAGGCACCCGCGCCGGCACCCGCACCCGCGCCCGCACGTGAGGCCCCGGCCGCGGCACGGGCGGCCGACGCGGGGGCACCCGAGCCCGCCGGGCACCCGGCGGCGAGCGAGGCGGCACGGCCCGCCCCGCCCCAACCGGCCCCCGGAAACCGCCTGTTCGTGCTCTCCGGACGCAGCGAGACCGCCCTGCGCGGGCAGGCGGCGCGCCTGCTGGCCCACCTCGGCGACGGCGCCGCGCTGCCGGACGTCGCCCGCACGCTGGCCCGGCACCGCAGCCACTTCGAGTGGCGGGCCGCGGCCCCCGCCGCGGACCGCGACGAACTCCTGCCCTTCCTGGAGGCGTTGGCGAGCGGCCGCAGGACCCTGCCCGTGCCGCGCGAGGAGCAGGCGGGCAAGGTGGCCTTCGTCTTCGCCGGGCACGGCGGCCAGTGGCCCGGCATGGGGCTGGAACTGGCGGACGAGTCGCCCGCGTTCCGCGCCGAGCTCACCCGCATCGACGAGGCGATACGACGCCGGGTCGGCTGGTCGGTGCTCAACGTGCTGCGCGCGCCCGAGGAGTTCTCCCCGCTCGACCGCACCGAGTACCTCCAGCCCTGCCTCTTCGCCGTCAACGCGGCCCTGGCCGCCGCCTGGCGGGCGCTCGGCGTCGCGCCG
The DNA here is from genome assembly GCF_000974985.2 of Streptomyces mangrovisoli. GTDB lineage: Bacteria > Actinomycetota > Actinomycetes > Streptomycetales > Streptomycetaceae > Streptomyces > Streptomyces mangrovisoli. The sequence continues at coordinate 65,684 of NZ_LAVA02000103.1, forward strand.
GACGCCGTCCTCGGCCACAGCCTGGGGGAGATCGCGGCCGCCCACGCCGCGGGCGCCCTCACCCTCGACGAAGCGGTCACCGTGGTCACCGGGCGGGCGGGCGCGGTCGCCCCCCTGACCGGCAAGGGCGGCATGATCTCCGTGGAGCTGCCGGCCGCCGACGTGGACTCACTGCTCGCCCCGTACCGGGGGCGGCTGTTCGTCGCCGCCGTCAACAGCCCCCGCTCCACCGCCGTGTCGGGGGAGTCCGAGGCGCTCGCCGCACTGCGGCAGCGGCTCGAGGAACAGGGGATCACCGTCCGCGGCCTGTCGACGCCGTTCGCCTCGCACACCCCGCTGATGGACCCCGTGCGCGGCGAGCTCCTGGACCGGCTCGCCGAGGTGCGCGGCACACGGGCGCCGGTCCCGCTGTACTCGTCCGTCCTCGCCGAGCCCGTCGACGGCGACCGGCTGGACGGCGCCTACTGGTTCGCGAACCTCGGCCGGCCCGTCCGGTTCGCCGACACCGTGCGCCGGATGCTCGACGACGGCTACCGCTACTTCGTCGAACTCAGCCCGCACCCCTCGCTGCTGCCCTCCGTCGAGGCGGTCGCCGCGGAGGCGGGCGTGGACGCCGTCGGCATCGCCTCGCTCCGCCGCGAGCAGGGCGGCCACGGCGTACTGCTGCGCCGGGTCGGCGAGTTGTACGAGGCCGGGCACGCCCCCGACTGGTCCGCGCTGTTCCCGGACGGCCGCCGTACCGCCCTGCCCACCTATGCCTTCGACCGCGAGCGCCACTGGCTCGCCCCCGCCCCGGCGGGCGCGGCCGGGTCCTCACCGCTGCTCGGCACCCACGTCGAGGCCAGCGACGAGCCCGACCGGCACCTCTTCCAGAGCGAACTCGACCTGCGCGACAGCCGCTTCGGCTACCTGACCGACCACCAGGTGACCGGCGAGGTCTGGCTGCCCGGCGCGGCCTTCCTCGACCTGGCCCTGGAGGCCGTCCGCGCCGTGCACGGAGACGGCGCCGTGCACCTGGACGACATACGGTTCCTCCAGCCGCTGCGGCTGGCGGCCGAACGGCCCGTACGGCTCCAACTGGTGCTGCGGCCCGCCGTGGACGGCGCCCGCGAGTTCACCGTCGCCGCCCGCACGGACGGCACCCCGTGGACCCGGCACGTCACCGGCCGGGCCCTCGTGCCGACCACGGAGAGCGAGCCGGCCGCGCCGCCCCGGCCGGTCGCCGCCCTGCGCGACGCGTGCGCGGACCCCGTCGACCTCGCCGCCGTCTACACCCGCCTCACCGCCCTCGGCATCGACTACGGCCCCGCCTTCCGCGGCCTGGAGGAGGCCGCGCGCACCGGCACGGCCGCGCTCGCCCGGCTCGCCGAACGGCCGGGAGCGGGACACCTGCTGCACCCGGCGCTCCTCGACGCGGCCCTGCACACCACCGCCCTGCCCGGCGACGCGCCCCAGGGCCGGGCCTTCGTGCCCGCCGGAGCGGCACGCCTGCACTTCACCGGCCGGCGCACCACGCCCGTCTGGGCGAGCTGCGAACTGCGGTCCGTGCAGGGCGACTCGGCCACCGCCGACATCCGGCTGTGGGACGCCGAGGAGCGACTCGTCCTCGAACTCGCCGAGTTCCGCCTCGCCGCCCTCTCCCCGCTCGACGGCGCCCTGTTCGAGACCCGCTGGCAGCCGCGCCCGGCCCCCGCGCGGAGCAAGGACGCCGAGGACGGCGGCTGGCTGCTGCTCGCGGACGGGACCGGCGTGGCCGACGAACTCGCCGCCCGTCTGGGCGAGTCCGCGCCGCACGTCGTCGCCCGCCGCGGCGACTCCTACGCCACCGAGGGCCCCGGCCGGTACGTCCTCGACCCCACGGACCCGGCGCAGCTGCGCCGCCTGCTCGACGAGGCGTTCCCGGACGCGCCGCCCGCCCGCGTGGTGCAGCTGTCCGCGCTCGACGCCCCGCCGGTCGACGGCACCGCGACCGCCGACCTGGCCGCCCGGCTGTGCTGCCTGAGCACCCTGCACCTGGTCAGGGAGCTCACCGACCGGCCCCGTGGCCGCTCCCCGCGCCTGTTCGTCGTCACCCGGGGCAGCCAGGCCGCCGGGGACAGCGGACACGTCACCGGGCCGCAGCAGGCGCTCGCCTGGGGCTTCGGCCTCACCGTGGCGCAGGAGCACCCCGAGCTGGCGGCCACCCTGATCGACCTGCCGCCCACCGGCGGCACCGACGCGCTGTGGACCGCGCTGCGCGACGCCGACGACGAACGGCTCGTGGCCCTGCGCGGCGCCGAGCGGCTGGTGCCGCGGCTGGCCCGCACCCGGCCGGACGACGACGGCGCCGCCGCCGCGCGGACGACGGACGGCGTGCACCTGATCACCGGCGGTCTCGGCGGCCTCGGCCGGGTCGTCGCCGAACGGCTGGTCCGGCGCGGCGCCCGCATCCTCGCCCTGCTGAGCCGCGGCACACCCGACGCGGACGCCGCCGGGTGGATCGAGGGGCTGCGCGAGCGGGGCGTCACCGTGCTGCACGCCCGCGCCGACGTCGCCGACCGCGCGGCGCTCACGGCCGCCCTGGCAGCCGTACGACACGAAGCAGGCCGTATCACCACCGTCGTGCACACGGCTGGTGTGCTCGACGACGCCACCCTCGCGAACCTCACGGAGGAACGCGTCCTGCGGGTCCTCGCTCCGAAGGTGCTCGGCACCGCACTCCTCACCGAACTGGTGCCGGAAGCCGACGACCTGATCCTGTTCGCGTCCGTCGCGGGACTCGTCGGTTCGGCCGGACAGGCCCCGTACGCGGCCGCCAACGCCTTCCTCGACGCCTGGTCGCACCACCTCGGCCGCACCGGACGGCGCTCCCTCAGCCTCGACTGGGGCGCCTGGACCGGCGTCGGCATGGTCGCCGGGTCCGGGGTCCGCGCCGAGCAGACCGGCCGCTCCGGCCTCGTGCCTTTCACGCCCGAGGAGGGCGGGGAACTGTTCGACCGCGTCCTCACCAGCGGGCGCAGGCAGCTCGCGCCCGTCGCCCTCGACTGGGAACTGCTGGCCCTGGACCCCGACACGATCCGCACCCGCCCCGTCCTCGCCGACCTGGTGACCGCCCCGACCGGCGGCGGCGCCACCGACGACCTGGTGCGCAGGGTCTTCGCGGCGACCACCCAGGACGAGCGCACCACCTGGCTGGAGACCTATGTACGGGCCCGGGTCGGCGAGGTCTCCGGCGGCACTGTCGACGCCTCCGCCACGACCGCGCTCAAGGAACTCGGCCTGGACTCACTGATGCTGGTGCGGCTGCGCAACGCCTTCGCCCGCGACCTCGGCGCCGAACTCCCCGCGGCCGACGTGTTCTCCGCCAACGACATCCGTGGTCTCGCCCGCGCCCTGGCGACCGCGCTCCCCGAACGACAGGCCACCGCCGCGGAGCCGGCCCCGGCCCCGCGGGAGGTGCCCGGGACCGAACTCCTGCCCGCCACCCGCGACGTCGTACGACTGCTGCGCGGCGCACCCGCCGACATGCCGCAGGCGGCCCACGGCGTCGGCCTCGCGTTCGGCCTCGCCGCACCCACCACGCCCGAGGCGCTCGGCGCCGCCGTCGACCGCCTCACCGCCCGCCACGCGGCGCTGCGCACGGCCGTCGTCACCGGAGCCGAGGGCGGCCGTCTGCTGCGCGTGGACCGGGAACCCGCGCGGTCCCCGCTGCGCTGCACCACCCTCGGACAGCACGCCGCGCTCGATCCGGCCGACCGGCTGCGCGCCCTGCTGGAGCCGCCGTTCGACCTGACCGAGTCCCCGCTGTGGCGGTTCGAGCTGCTGGACGCCGCCGAGCGCGGCCAGATCCTGCTCCTCGGGGCCCACCACGCGGTCAGCGACCTGCAGTCCCTGCTGCTCGTCGCGGGCGAACTCGACACCGAACTGTCCGGCACCCCGCTCGACGGGACCCGCACCAACCGCGACATCCACCTCCTCGCCGCCGCGCAGCCCGCCGACGGCGGCCCGCGCGCCGGCGCCGACCCCGAGTGGCGCGAGGCGTTCCAGGGCAGCGAACGCCTGGAGCTGACCCTTGCCCGGCCCCGCCCGGACAGCCGCTCCTACCGGGCCGGAAGCGTCACCGTGACGATCCCGGACGGGCTGATGGACCGGGTCGCCGCGACCGCGAGCCGGCTCGCGGTCACCCCCGCCGCCTTCTGCCTCGGCACCCTCACCGTGCTGCTGGCCCGCGCCCGGGACCGTGAGCGGTTCGTGCTCGCCGTGCCCGTCGACACCCGCATCCACGCCGACGCCTACGACGCGGTCGGGTTCTTCGGCGTCCCCGTGCCGTTCCCCGCGCGGGCCGACGCGGACGAACGCGTCGAGGACGTGCTGCTGCGCACCGACGAACGGCTCCGGCGCGTGGTGGCCAAGGGCGCCGTCTTCACCGACGCGCTCGCCGCCCTGGCCGGGCAGGGTCTGCACCGCGCCGCCGCACCCCTGGTCGAGGTCTACTTCAACTACGTCCGCGCGGCGGGGCGGTTGGCCGCGCTGGAGGTGCTCCCGGCCGGTACGGGATGGTCCGACCTGGACCTCATGATCACCATGACCCCCGACGCGGGGCGCATCCGGCTGGACCACAACCTCGACATCCTGGACGACCGGAGCGTCACCGCCCTGGCGGAGGACTTCCTGCGCCTGCTGGACCGAACGGCCGAGGACCCGGCCCACCCGGTGCGGGCACCCCGCGCCGCCCTGGCCCTCGCCGCCACCTTCGCCCTCGGCCACCTGCCGCAGTTCGCCGGCGCCGCGCTGGCCGCGAGCACCGAGCCGGACGGCGGCCTCACCGGCGGCCGTGAGCAGACGAGTCGGCCCGTCGCCGAGGCGCCGTACCACCACGTGCTCGCCGCCCTGCGCGACCCGGCCGGGGTCTTCGCCGACCCGGCCACCGCGGTCGGTGTGGCCCTGCTGCGCGGTACGGACCTCGAACGCTTCGGCCCGGTGGACGACACCCTGCTCGCCGAACTGCGCACCGCCTACCCGGCCGCGCTGCGGGCCCTGGCCGAACGCACCCGCAAGCCGCTGATCGTGGGCTTCCCGCCGAGCGCGCGGGAGGACGAACGGCTGCGCCGCTGGGAACGCGAGATCGCCGGCGAACTCACCGGCCGGCCCGGGATCGCCGTGCTCGGCCCCGACGACTGGACCCCGCACGGCCACCCCACCGGTGACCCCTTCGACGAGCGCACCGAACGCCTCGCCCACCTCCCGTTCACCACGCCGTTCCAGGCCGCCGTCGCGCTGCGCCTCACCGAGGTCGTCCGCGCCGCGCTCCGGCCCGCGCCCAAGGTCATCGCCGTCGACGGCGACGAGACCCTGTGGGGCGGGGTGGCCGGGGAGAGCGGCCCGGACGCGGTCGACCTGAGCGGCCCGCGCGCGGAGCTCGCCCGCCGGCTGCTGCGCTGGCGCGAGGCGGGCGCGCTGCTCGCGCTCGTCAGCAACAACGACGAGGCGACCGTGCGCGCGGTCCTCGACCGCCCCGAAAGCCTTCTCGGCGCAGAGCACTTCAGCGTGATCTCCGCCGCCTGGGAGCCCAAGCCGCTGCGCCTCGCGGACGCGGCCCGCACGCTCAACCTCGGTCTGGACAGCTTCCTCTTCCTGGACGACAACCCGGCGGAGATCGCGAAGATGCGGGCCGCGCATCCCCAGGTCCTCTCGGTGACCTGCCCGCCCGCCGGGGAACTCGGCCCGTTCCTGGACCGGTTGTGGCCCCTGGTGCCGGCCGCGGTCACCGCCGAGGACGCCCTGCGGGCCGGCTTCTACGCACAGGAACGCGAACGCGACGCCGTGCGGGCCGCGGCCGGGTTCGAGGAGTTCCTCGACCGGCTCGGTCTGGAGGTGGACATCCGGCCCGTGTCCGACGGGGACGTCCAGCGGGCCGAGCAACTCGTCCGCCGCACCAACCAGTTCACCCTCCGCGCCCGGTCCGCGGACGGCGGCGACCTCGCCCGCTGGCGGCAGCGCGGCGAGGTCTGGACGGCCGCGGCCCGGGACCGGTTCGGCGACTACGGCCAGATCGCGCTGCTCGCCGTGCGCGCCGAGGACGACCAACTGGACGTCCTTGCCTGGCTGATGAGCTGCCGAGCGCTCGGCCGGGGCGTCGAGGAACGGCTGCTGACCGCGCTCGCCGACCGCGCGGAGGAACTGGGCTGCCAGAAGGTCCGGTTCACCGCCGAGCGCACGGCGCGCAACGCGCCCGCCCGACGGCTGCTGGCCGCACTCGGCGGCGCCGACCCGGAGGACGCGCGCCTGGAGGTGGTCGCCACCCCGGAGCAGCTGCGGGCGTTCCGGTCCTGGCGGCGGCGGTGAGCCGGTCCGGTGGCGGGAGGCGTGGCGGTCGGGCGACTCAGCGACAAAGCGACATGCCGACGAAGGAATCCGGAAGGGAAGCGGAACTGGTGAAGGGCTCTCATGCGTGACGTGAACGAGGTGACGACGGCGACGGCCTCCGCCGACCAGCGGGCCACGGCCGAGTCGATAGAACGAGGCGGCGGCCTGAGCGTCGAGGACCTGCTGGCACGGGTCGTGTCCTCGGCGACGGGGGGTACGGCGACGGGGGAGACACCGGTGGCGGGGGGTCCGGTGGCGGGGGGTGCGGGGGAGACGCCGGTGGCACCAGGTGCCCCCGTCGCGCCCAAGGCCCCCGAGGCCCCTGAGCCCTCCGGGCCGGTCGTGCGCTCCGGGCCGGACGGGTCCGTCGTGCCCGATGTCGACGGACTCGCCGCCGCCATCGCGGCCGTGGCGGGGCGCCATGTGCCGGGCGGCCGGCTGGCCCCGGACGCCGACTTCTTCGACGCCGGGGGCACCTCCGTGCACGCGGTGGAGCTGGTGGCCGACCTCGAAGGCGAGCTCGGCATCGAGCTCGACCTCGACGAGGTGTTCGCCGACGCCCGCCCGGTCAACCTGGCGCGGCACTGGCTGCGGACGGCGACGGGCACGACGGACCTCCCGGCGCCCGCACCGATCCCTCCGGCCGCACCGATCCCTCCGGTCGCCCCGCTCCCGGCGGCCTCGGCGCTCCTGGCCGCCCCGCACCCGCCCGCTCCGCTCACGGCGACCCAGGCGCTCCCGGCCGCTCCGGCCGTCTCGGCCCCTTCGGCCGCCGCGGCCACTCAGGCCGTCTCGGCCGCCCCTGCCACTCTGGCAAGTCAGGCCGCTCCGGCCACCCCGGCGGCTTCGGCCGCCGTGCCCACACCCGCCTTCCCCGCGGTGATCCCGCAGACCCCGACCACCCCCGCCCTCGCCCCAGCTCCTGTCCCCGCTCCCGCCCTCCCCCC
>NZ_LAVA02000104.1 GCF_000974985.2 Streptomyces mangrovisoli
ACGACCGATCACGCCATAAGAAACGACCTCTTAGTACTGCAACGGTGCTTGTTCTGATTGCTGGGCAGTTTTCAGGGACTGTGGCCCCGTCGTTTGTAGTGACTGAGGCGGGCTTGGTGTTGGCGTCTGCGGCGCCATGTCGACCAATGCAGGATGTGCTCGACCGGGGTGGGACGGCGGTCGGTGAGCCGGGTGATCAGTCGTCGGATCTCGGCAAGGCTCAGGCGGATGAGCTGGGAGGATCCGTTTCTGCTTTGTCCGTGTCCAGTTGACGGGCCCGCAGCACTGTCAGGCAGGCATGGGCGGCCATGGCGAGAGTCATGTGGCGGTGCCAGCCGGGATAGCGGCGGAGATGGTGTCCCTCGTCGTGGTGTACGGGATCAGCGGCCGGGAGTGCGCGGGCGTCTGCCCGGGGCGCACTTCCACGGGTGCGTGCCACTCCCTGAACAGGAGGCGGGCCATCGAGTAACTCTCCTTGGTGAACGCCCAGTTCAACCACGAGGAGTACGCGATGGCCCTGTCCCAGTCTGACCTGATACGGCTGCTGGAGTCACTACGCTCGACCGACGGAATCGAGCTCGTCCGCGCCGTCGCCGAGCGCATGGTGCAGGAGCTGATCGAGGCCGAGGCGAGTGCCCACATCGGCGCGGAGTGGAACGAGCACACGCCGACGCGGACCAACGTCCGCAACGGGCACCGGGAAAAGGTGCTGACCACGCTGGCCGGCGACCTGGACCTGGAGATCCCCAAGGTGCGCACCGGCAGCTTCTTCCCCAGCCTGCTGGAGCGACGGCGCCGCATCGACCAGGCCCTCTACGCGGTGATCATGGAGGCATACGTGCACGGCGTCTCCACCCGCAGCGTCGATGACCTGGTCAAAGCCCTCGGCGGGGACAGCGGCATCTCGAAGTCGGAGGTCTCGCGGATCTGCGCGGCCCTCGACGAGCCGCTGGCCGCGTTCCGCACCCGCCCGCTGGACCACGTCCGCTTCCCCTACGTCTACCTGGACGCGACCTACTGCAAGGCGCGGGTGAACCACCAGATCGTCTCGCGGGCCGTCGTGGTCGCCACCGGCATCACCGAGGACGGCAACCGCGAGGTCCTGGGCCTGATGGTCGGTGACAGCGAGAGCGAGACGTTCTGGAAGGAGTTCCTGCGCTCGCTGCGAGAGCGCGGCCTGTCCGGGGTCCGCCTGGTCGTCACCGACCAGCACGCCGGACTGGTCGCCGCGGTCCGCAAGGTGATGCTCGGTGCGGCCTGGCAGCGGTGCAGGGTTCATTTGGAGCTGTACGGAATCAAGGTGTGGCTTTCGGCGATGTAGATCGTTGATCTGGCATGGGGATCAAGGAGGGGGTACGGCACCAACTTGCCGTGCGTTTCGACGTGTTGTTGCCGCACTTGAACGAGCGGCAGCGGCGGCTGATGCTGGCAACGGAGGCAGGCCTGCTCGGCCATGGCGGCGTCCGCGCCGTCGCGCGGGTTGCCGGAGCGAGCGAGACCACCGTCCGCAGGGGCCTGCTCGAGCTGGAAGCGGATTGTGCGCCTCTGGGCGGGGGACGTGTCCGCAGACGGGGAGGTGGCCGCAAGCGCCTGACGGAGCGTGATCCGCGCCTGCTGTCCGCGCTCATGGCCCTGGTCGAGCCGGATGAACGAGGTGATCCCATGTCGCCGCTGCGCTGGACCACGAAGTCGCTGCGCAAGCTGGCCGCCGAGCTGACCCGCCAAGGCCACCCCGTCTCTCCGGGCTCCGTGGGCAAGCTCCTGAGGGCGAGCGGATTCAGCCTGCAAGGGACCGCCAAGACTCTGGAAGGCAAGCAACACCCGGACCGAGACGCCCAGTTCCACTACATCAACGAGCACGTCAAAGGATTCCAGGCGGCTGGCGAACCGGTGATCAGCGTCGACTCGAAGAAGAAGGAGATGCTTGGCCGGCTGCCGAACGCCGGGCGAGAGTGGCGGCCCAAAGGCGAGCCGGCCGAGGTTGAGGACCACAGCTTCTTCACTGGCCCCAAGGGCGAGACCGCCATCCCCTACGGCGTCTACGACCTGACAGCCGATGCCGGCTGGGTGAGCGTCGGCGTCGATCACGATACCTCCGCCTTCGCGGTGGCCACGATCCGCCGCTGGTGGCAGGCACGCGGCCGACTCGACTATCCGGCCGCGACGCGACTGCTGGTCACCGCCGACGCGGGCGGCTCGAACAGCTACCGCTACCGGGCTTGGAAAGCGGAACTCGCCGCCCTGGCCGCCGAGACGGGTCTGGCCATCACGGTCTGCCACTTTCCTCCGGGGACATCGAAGTGGAACAAGATCGAGCACCGGTTGTTCTCCCAGATCACGATGAACTGGCGAGGCAGGCCGCTGACCAGCCACGAAGTCGTCGTCAACACGATCGCATCGACCACCACCCGCGCCGGCTTGCGTGTTCACGCCGAGCTGGACCCAGGCGCCTATCCGCTCGGCGTGGCAATCAGCAAGGCACGGATGCAGGCCCTGCCCATCGACCCGCACCTCGTGCGCGGCACCTGGAACTACACCCTGCGCCCGGCACCAACCGACCAGGCAGCCGCACCAGCCGCTTCCGGGACCACGTCACGGGCCGCGGTGCTGGAAATGCTGGACGACCCGCGTCTGACCGGCATGACCGGCGGTGATCTCGACGCCATGGCCGAGAAGCTGGCCACAGCCCAGCGGGCCCAGTGGGAACAGCAACGATACGAAGCGCGCGGTGGACCACGCCGCCAGCGCCCCGCAATACACGGCAAGAAGCCCCTGCTCAACGGGCGCGACCGCATCCTCGTCACCCTTCTTTACCTGCGGCGCGTCTGCTCGCAGCGCGTCCTGCGCGAGATGCTGGAGATCAACGACCGCACCATGAGCCAAGTCGTCACTGACACCCGCCTGCTGCTGCGAGAGCACAAGGTCAGCATCGAGCCGACCGCCCTGCTCTTCAGCACCCCCGACGAGCTACTGGCCTTCCTGCGCACCGGACAGCTGGCATCCCGCAGCCGCGAACCGCTGCCCGAGATCTTGTCCGACCCTGCCTTGACCGGCATGAGCCGCACGGATCTCGCCGTGCTCGTTGACCGCCTCGCGCTGCGACAGGCCGCCCGAGTGGAACGGCGCCGCCACCAACAACGAGGCGGCCCTCGCCAGCCGGGCACCCGCGGCGGTGTCTTCCCCCAGAAGATCGGCGACGCGGAGCGTGTGCTGGCCGCCGTGCTCTTCCACCGCCGGGTCTGCACAGGCGAGGTCTTGGCCGAAATGTTCCAGGTGAGCCGCCGCACCATCGGCAACGCACTTCTCGACGTGCGCCCACTCCTGGAGGAAGACGGACTCCACCTCAAACCAGCCCCAAGGAAGTACCGAACTGTCGGCGCCCTCATGGCTGCCGTTCCCCAACAGGAGGATCCACCAAGTTAATTCCGTACAGCTCCATTTCCTGCGCAACGTCTTCAGCGTGATCGACCGGGTGTCGGCGTACAAGTGAACGTCCCCACCCGCGTACGGATGAAAAGGGACAGATGTTGATGCGGTGAGACCTGCTGCTCGGCACTCTTCTGCCTGGTCGGCGAGAGGTGGCGGAAGGCGGTCGGCAGTGGTCTTGGATCCGCGTCGTTGGTTGGAACTTCGACGTTTTCGAAGCCTGTTGGAATCTGGGGCGATCAGCCTGTCGGAGGTCGCGAGGGAGACCGGGCTGGACCGCAAGACGGTCCGCAAGTATCTGTCAGCGCCGGGGCCGGCGACCCCGCCGCGCCGGTCGCCGAACGGGCGGTCGAAGGCGAGGGTGATCGACGAGTACGCGCCGCTGGTCGACTCGATGCTGCGGGCGGAGATCCTGATGAAGGCCGCGGTGATCCACGGGCGGCTGGTGGCGGAGTACGGGTTCACCGGCAACTACCAGCGCGTCAAGCTCTACGTTCAGGAAGCCCGCCCGAGGGTCGCCGAGGAACTTGGCATCACGCCGAAGGAACTCGCGGGCATGCACCGCCGGTTCGAGGTGATCCCGGGTGCTCAGGCCCAGGTCGACTGGGGCGACGAGGGCAAGATCCTCGCCCACATGGGCATTGCGAAGGTCTACTCGTTCCATATGACGCTGTCGTACTCGCGCGACCCGTTCTGCTGCTTCACCACCAGCCAGGACCTCCAGACGTTCTTCGAGTGCCATCGTCGCGCGTTCACCCACTTCGGCGGCGTCCCGATGACGATTGTCTACGACCGGACGAAGACCGTCGTCCGCCGGCACGTCGCCCCGGGCGATGCGGTCCCGCTGCATCCGGAAGCGGTTGGCTTCGCCGGCCACTATGACTTCGACATCGACGTCCTGGCCGCCTACCGGCCCACCGGCAAAGGTCGTGTCGAACGGCAGGTCCTCATCGTCCGCGACCACGTCCTGTCCGGCCGATCCTTCTCCTCCGTCGAGGAGATGGACGCCGCCTTCACCACCTGGGTCCCGCACCGGCGGGCCCAGGCCCACAGGACCCATCAGCAGATCATCGGAGAGCGGGCGGCCCGTGATCACGTGGCCCTCAAGCCTCTGCCGTCGATCCCGTATCTGGTGGCCGAGCGGCACCTGCGGCCAGTCGGCAAGGACTGCCTGGTCGCCTTCGCCGGCAACCTCTACTCGGTGCCCGCCCGCAAGGTCCGTCCCCGGCAGTTGGTGGAGATCCGGGCCACGAAGTCGCAGATCATGCTCCACTCCACTGTCACCGGCACCGACGGCGAGACGCTGCTGGCCACGCATCCCCGGGCGATCGGCCGCGGGGTCCGAGTCGTCGAAGAGTCCCACTGGGATGGTCTGCCCACGGGCAAGGGACGCCGGACCACCACCGGCGATGTCCTGCCACAGCCCCGTCGTGAGCGCCCTCGGGGCGAGGAGGCAGGGCCTCTGCAGGCCCTGCTGAACAGGGCCGCGGCCACCCGCGTCGAGGTCGGCCGCCGTCCGCTGTCGGTCTATGACGAGCTGACCGGCACCCGCCCCTTCACCACCCACCCGAGCACGAGGGAAACGTCTTGAGCGAGCTGGTCTCCACCCGCATCCGCAACACGGCCGGCAAGCTCGGCCTGCCCCACCTGGCCGAGACGATCAACGAGTACACCCGTCGGGCCGACGAGGGGAAGATGGGCTACCTCGACTTCCTCGACCTGGTCCTATCCGAGGAACTCGCCGTCCGTGACGACCGCCGCTTCCGCCAGGGCCTGCGGCTGTCCCGGCTGCCGCACCACAAGACGCTCGATGAGTACGACTTCTCTTTCCAGCCGGACCTCGACCCGCGCAAGGTCAAGGACCTCGCCACCCTCTCGTTCGTCGACGGCAAGTCAAACGCCGCCTTGCTCGGGCCGCCCGGAGTCGGCAAGACGCACATCGCCGTCGCTCTGGCGGTCGCGGCCTGTCGGGCCGGCTACTCGATCTACTTCACCAGCCTCGACGACATGGTCCGCAACCTCAAAGCCGCCGAGGCCGCCGGTCGCCTGACGAATAAGCTCGGCACCTACCTGCGGCCCAGCGTTCTCGTGGTCGACGAGGTCGGCTACCAGCCCCTCGAACGGGCCGAGGCGAACCTGGTCTTCCAGGTCATCTCCAAACGCTACGAGAAGGGCTCGATCATCCTGACCTCGAACAAGACCTTCAGCGAATGGGGCCAGGTCTTCGGCGACGAGGTCCTCGCCACCGCCATCCTCGACCGCCTCCTCCACCACTGCGAGGTGATCTCCGTCAACGGCCCCAGCTACCGGCTCAAGAACCGCCTCAAGGCCATCGAGCGGGACAACGACGTGGCCTGACCACCCACGTCGCTTCCTGCGACCGAGCGTTTGATCAGTTGTTGATCACCCGCTGAAAGATCTCGGAGAACTCACCGTTCTCGATCAGCCCGGCGATCACGGCGGTCATGTTGTCGACGCCGGGATCCCTGACGATCAGGCCGTCAGAGACCCAGAAGTACCGGCCTCCGAGGGCCTCGTCGGTCCCTGCCCAGAGTTTCATCAGGCGCTCGACTTCCACGACGGTGAACACGGTCGCGGTCCAACGAGATCCATCCTTCAGAGTCACGAAGACATCGACGTTGCAGACCTCGTCCAAGTCCTCGCCGTCACTGGGCAGGAACGACGCCTCGAAGTCCTCCATGCAGACCCGATACCAGGGCTCGTCCCACCCTCGCTCGATCGGTTCAGATGATGTGCTGCGGCTCATCGCGCGAGTGTCCCTGCTCGGGACAGCGATCTCAACCGAGATCCGCTGTCGCTGCCCGCGACCAGATCTGGGGACGTTGATCCGTACTCAACTGGGGAGAAAAGCCCGTACGCCGACACCGGGACTCCGGCGAGATGGTCGCCGCGACGATCCGCACGGTCTTCACCCAGCCCACCGCCGGCCTCGTGCGCGCTCAGCTGGACACCGTCGCCGACATGCTCGGCACCCAGTTCCCCAAGGTCAAAGCGATGCTGTCGGAGGCGAAGGAGGATCTGACCGCGTTCGCGGACTTCCCGCCCAGGCACTGGAAGAAGATCCAGTCCACGAACCCGCTGGAACGGGTGAACCGGGAGATCAAGCGCAGGATCGACGTCGTCCAGGTCTTCCCCAACGACGACGCGCTGATCCGGCTGGTCACCGCCGTGCTCTTCGAGATGCACGACGAATGGATCGCCTTCCCCCGCCGCTACCTCCCCGAAGGCAGCATGGGCGAGATCTACCGCGAACTCCCCGAAAGCGCCCCGGCGCTACCCAATACTCCGAACACGCCCACCAGTTGATCCCCAACACCACGACAAGGGACACGACCGCGGCGGACTTGGTAGTCGTCCAGTCCGCACTCCTGCTTCGCGGTCTGGAAGCACTCCTCGACCGCCCATCGGCTGCCCGCGATGCGGATCAACTCGTCCAGCGTGGTGTCGGCGGGACAGTAGGCGATGTAGTAGGAGATCTCCTCGGGCCTGCTCACGCTGCGACGGGCGATCACCCAGTGCCGGCGGTCCTCGCGATGCCAGGGCCTCACCTCAACGCGGGCCCAGTCATAGATCCGCCGGCCGTGGGCTCCGTCACCGCAGGAACGGCGTTTCCACTTCTGCCGGGGCAGAGCGGGGAACAGATCATGGACGGGGTGGTCGATCGACCAGCGGGTGACCACGGTGTCGTGCCGAGTGGTGGCCATGACATGGAAGACATCGGCCTGCTCCAGCTCGAACCGCCAGCCCTTGCTGAAGCCGTAAGCAGCGTCCGCCGTCACCCAGCCGAACGGGATACGGTCGGCGATGGCCTTGCGGACCATCGCCTTGGCCATCGCCACCTTCGTCTCGAAGGCGACACCGTCGTCGATGCCCGCCCGTCGGCATCGCTCACGGTCATCCGTCCACGACGTGGGCAGATACAACCGCCGGTCGATCAGTGTGCGTCCGCGGCCCGTCGCGTAGGCGAGGAAGACACCGATCTGGGAGTTCTCGGTGCGTCCCGCGGTGCCGGAGTACTGCCGCTGGACCCCGGCCGAACGGACACCCTTCTTCAGGAAGCCGGTGTCATCGACGATGAGCACGGCATCCCCGTCACCGAGGTGTTCCACGACGTAGTCACGTACGTCGTCCAGGACCTCGTCGGCGTCCCACTCGATCCGGTTCAGCAGCCGGTGCATGCGATCGGGACCGCCATGACCGGCCTCCTCCGCCAGTGTCCAGCCGTTCTTCCGCTCCAGCGGCGCGACCAGCCCGCGCATATAGGCCAGCGCCGACTGACGCGGCTCCTCCCGGCTGAACCGGTGCACGAACCGCTCATGCACCGCTTCGAGCTCACCCGCCCACAACCTGACATCAGCAAGGTCCCCACCCATAACCAGACCAACGACCCAGCTGGCCACCAGTCACGGCAAGCACCGTTGCAGTACTAAGCGCTGTCCTGATCTACGGCATGCTGGTTGACCAGCGTCGTTTCCCGGTCACCCGGCGAGGGTGAGGTTGTGGAGGCGGGCGATGCCGAGCATGGCGTGGTGGGCACCGTCGCCTTTCAGGCGGCAGTCGCGGAGGATCTTCCAGGTCTTCATCCGAGCGAAGGCGTGCTCGACCCGGACGCGGACCTTGCGGTGCGAACGGTTGTGTTCCTCTTTCCAGAGCGGGAGCTCGTCCTGCCTGCGTTTGCGGCGGTGCAGGATGAGCAGGCGGGTGCCCCGGTAGCCACCGTCAGCGATGACCGTGGTGCGGCCGACGGTGCCCTTCGCGCCGGACAGCTCCCACGCCTTGCGGTCGTTGCGGTTGCCGGGCAGTGGTCGGCCGACGGTCACGACGAGCCGGGTGTCGGCGTCGGTGACGACCTGGTGATTGGTGGAGTACCGGTCGTTCTTTGACTGCTCGGCGACCTGGTGGTCGCAGGTGGGGACCAGGGTGCCGTCCATGATCAGGACGGTGTCCTTGCGGAATCGCTTGCGTTGCTGGAGGGCGAGCGCGGGGCCGAGGTGGTCGATGATGCGGTCGGCTGCAGACTTGGACACCCTGAACAGCGGCGCCAGTTGGTGCAGGGTCAGGTTGGTCCGCCAGTACGCGGCAACCAGCAGCACCCGGTCCTCCAGCGGAAGGCTCCACGGCCGGCCCCTGCACACCGGATCTGCGCCCTCGCGCCGCAGCGCGGTGGTGAGCTTGCCAAACTGCCGTGGGCTCAGTCCGCAACGGGGTTATCCAGGACGGCTCCGACGCCGTGATCACACCGGTCGTTCCGTGATCATTCCACTGCTTCGGGTCCTCCCTGCTCGAACGCGATGCGGCAGCGTTCGACCTGTTCGGCCACCTGCTCCATGAACCAGCGCATGATCTCGTAGGGGATGACGTGCTCGTCGTGGCTGTGGATGTGGACGGTCGGCTCCAGGTCCGGATCCTCGTCGGGTATCACGGCCACCAGGAAGGCAGCTCCAGGCATGTGTGTCTCTGCGTTGGGAATCTCAGCCCACGCGGCCGGCGCCGGGACAGCCTCGCTCAGCTCCACACACCAGGCATCGTCCGGCAAGGCGTAGTGGAACTGGAGGGCGTAGTGACGGCCTGCATGAACGCGCAGCTCTGACATGTCCGCAGGCTGCCACAGCTGCTGTGTCAGAGTCTCGCGAGTATCCCGTTCAGCATCCGGTGCACGGCCCAGCCAGCGTTTGCGGGACATCCCTTAGCCAGGCCACGGGTCGTTGTTGATCCAGCTCAGGCCGCCGAGGTCGAGGTGTCGGCGGGCGCGGGTGACGGCGACGTAGGCGAGGCGGGCGTCGGTGTCGCTGACAGGTTTGGGGACGGGGCGTCCCTGCATGTCGGTCTGGTCGGTGCTTTTGGGCGGCGGGAAGTCGTCGCCGATGCGGACGGTGGGCCATTCGCGGCCCTTGGCGCTGTGTGCGGTGGTGACGATGACATCAGCGCTCGCTTCGTCGGTGAGCTGGCGGACAGCGGTGAGGATCGTGTCGGTGCCGTGCGTATCGACGAGGTCGACAAAGGGCTGGAGGTCGCGTCCGGCGGGGTCGTAGGCGGCGTATTCCTGCAGTTCGCCCCAGGAAGGGAAGAGAACGAGTTCGGGGTGCGTGGCGCGGCGACCGCTCTGGAGATCGCGGGCTGCGAGGGCGAGTTGGGTCAGCTGGTGCCCGCCGCGAGTGAGGGCGACGCGCCAGCCTGCGGCGAGCAGTCGCAGGACTTCGGCCATGGCGCCGATGTTGGTCCGGCACAGCACCGCATCGGGCCGGGCGAGGGCACCGACCTCGGTGGCGAGGCCGCGGCTGCCGGTCAGGCGGATGGGCGCATCGGCGAGGGCGAGCCACCGGTTGGCCTCTGCGGCGATGCAGGGGCCGAAGCGGAAGGAGCAGGTCAGAGCGAGAGGGGTGGCGTCGAAGCCGGTCATCACGTCCCGGGCGCCGCGCCAGCCGTAGATGGCCTGGGCGGAGTCGCCGACCATGACGAGTTGGGCGTGGTCGCGCTGGGCGGCGAAGACCTCCTCGAGGACGGGGTTGGTGTCCTGCGCCTCGTCGAGGAAGAGGAAGTCGGCCTCGATCCTGGGCCCGGTCAGGGCCCACATCTTCAGGTAGTGGTCGTGTTCGAAACGGACCGCACCGCGATCGGGGTACTGCAGGTCGCCCCAGGCCTTGGACGCGAACGGCAGCACCGTCTGGGCGAGTTGCTTCTGTGCGCCCGGGCCGTCCAGGCCGCGCACGCCGGGCACGTGGTGGTCGGCCAGGTCGCGGTCGGCGGAATGGCAGTAGCGGGTCACGGTGCGCAGCACGGTGTGGGAGAGCAGCCGGGGACTGATCTCGTGCGGGCCGATGCGGACGGGCCGGGTGATGCCGAGGGCCTGGCCGGTCCGCCAAGCTGGCTCGCGGGGGCTGTTGAGCCGGCTCGCGTAGCGGTGGCCGAGCGCGGCGTAGGCGGTGGCGTGGGCGGTCCGGCACACCACGGTGCGCGGGAAACGACCAGCGGCATCCCGGGCGATGTCCTTGTTGAAGGCCAGGTAGCGGCCGCGCCGACGGGTACCGGCGGCCAGCAGCTCGAGCGTGCTGGTCTTCCCGGTACCGGCCCCGGCCTGCAGGACCAGGTGCTGACCGTCCTGGAACACCTCGGCGGCGTGGGCCTGCTCGTCGGTGGGTGTCTGCACGAAGACTCCGAAAGAGAAGAAGGCACAGGGAGCGACGCAACACCGGGCGCGTCCGTGCGGGAGGCGGCCGGGCAGGTGCGCCTGCGCGGGGAGGGAGCGGTCAGGGTGTCTGCGCAGCGCTGCGTCCCAGACAGCGGGCGGCCATGCAGACGAGGATTTCTTCGGGGGAGTGTCGGGTGAGCAGAGAGTCGAGGTTCTCCTGCAGGTGCCGGGCCCGCTCGTCCTCCACGCGGGCCAGCGCCGCCAGGACGCGCCGGCGAAGCACCTCTGCGACGGAAAAGCCGCTGGCGGCCGCGGCCATGGACAGGACCTGCTCGGCGTCCGGGCCGAGGTCGACATCGAGCAGCAACAGCCCCTGACTGTCGGGGTAGTGCGTGTGCAGCACATCGACCGGCAGCCGCCCCTCCAGCCGTCGCCGCAGCCCCCGCAGGGCGGCAGCGGCGCTGCGCGCGGGCTGCACCGCCATCAGCCGGGTGCGGTCCGAGCTCGCGGCCAAGGGAACGCCGCGCCCCAGCCGCCGTAGTTCGTCGAGGGCGACCGGCCGGGTCAGGACGATCTCGACCGCGTGGCACGACCTCACGGGCGTACCGCCCTGCGTGCGCGGACGGCAGGCCCGGGACGCCTGGCATGATCGGGCAGACGGGTACGGACGTGCTCGTGATGACGCAGCAGATCGAAGAGCTCCCAGTCGGCCACCACCAGATCGGCGGCCGCAGGTGTGACGACGTGCTGAGGGCAGCGCTGGGCGCGCCAGCGCAGCTGCTCGGCGTACGGTGCGCGGCCCGGGTCGCAGACGGCCATCGCCTCGGCGGGCAGCGCCAGTTGGCCGCCCGCCCCGGTGGCGGCCATCAGCTTCCACGCACCTGCCGGGGTATCCGAGATGAGGACCGGGCTGGTACAGCGGCTGCGGCGCCGGGCCTGTGCGATGCAGCGGATCTCCTCCACCAACCGGGATGCGAGGTAGCGCACGTACAGCCGTTGCACGACGGGCCGATGTGGACGGCAGCCCCGGGCGCCCTCTGCCTCGAGGGCCTGGCTCTTCGGCGAGTCCGGGGGAGGAGTGAAGGCCCCGGCATCGATCAGGCGGCGCGTGCGCACCGCCAGCGACCTGCGCAGTCCCGCCAGAGCCCGGGGCGCCCCGGCGGCTGCGCGGGAGGGCCGGACGACGGCGTGCGGCAGGCGGCACCAGCTGCTGCTGCCACCGGCCGGAAACGCAACACTGGAGCTGACGTGCCAGCGGCACGGGCCGGGCACGTGGGCGGCGGACACTTCGCCGGGATGGAGGCGGACAGGGCGCCGGTGCGGGCCGGCGCCGCAGGGGTACCACTCGATCAGGCTGCCGCATTCAGAGCACCGGTCGCGCTGGGCGCAGCGCAGCGGGCGGCTGCTGCCATCGACGGAGACCTGCAGGAGACGGCGCGCGGTGAGCGGGCTGCCGTCCCAGTGCCGGGCCGGGGAAGGGGGTGTGGAGCGCATGCGGGCGAACCTGCCAGCCGACACGCCCGATCCGCGCCGGCGCCGCCGGACGATCGCCCGGCCGGCCGCATCCGATGAGACGGACGTACGAGCGTGCGGCCGCGTGTTCGGTGGCCCTCACCGGTTCGGGTGGTCTGCCGCAGCTGTGCGGCCCGAGGTCAGTCGTCGGCTGCGCCGGGCAGGTCGTGCCCGTGGCACAGCGTGCTGAACAGCTCGTCCAGAGGCGTGCCCAGGGCGTGGGCGAGCGCGTGCCAGGTCTTCAGGGTGCCGACGGTCCGGCCCTGCTCGATCTCGATGAGAGTGCGCCTGGCCAGGCCGCTGCGGGCCGCGAGCTCGTCGTACGTCCATCCGTGCGCGGCCCGCAGGCGCGCCAGCTCCAGACGCAGCGCGTTGAGGTCCGGATCGGGCGGCAAGATCGTCACCCGTCCATCCGACGGTGCAGACCCATGCCCTGTCAGTGCAGACCTCTGCCCTATTTCCGCAGGTCGCACCCACCGCCGTAAGGGCAGAGGTCTGCACTAAGGTGGCCGCCGCCCCGCACCCCCGCGAGAAGACCGGCGCGCACAAGCAGGAGGACCACGCGCCCATGAGGCTGCGCACAGCATGCCCAGCACCACCCCGCACCTGGACCGTCGAACTGCGCCCGTACCCTGACGGCCTCGCCCTGGTCTGCCGTCAATGTCCCCACAGCTACCGCCGGATCGCCCCGGTCTCCGCCCGCTCGGCCGCCCTCGCCCACCTCGCACGGCACGCCCGCGGCGACCTCCGACCGCCTCACCTGCGCATCTGCCAGTGCCGCGAACGCGGCTGCCGCTGGCACCCCCGCCACCGCGGCTGCAACGGCCCCATCCGCCTCCTCCTCGCCAGCGAACACGGCGGACGGATCTGGAGACTCGCCGACACCTGCACCGCCTGCGCCGCAGCAACAGCCCAGGCGGCCCTCGTCCCCGACACCGCCCTCGTCCCGTCACCGCCCACCGCCACGCCCCGCCGACGGCGACGGCCCAAAGGGCCTGACGAAAAGACGCGCGTCCGCGACATGCTCAGCTACCTGGCCGCCACCCTCCCCGACAACAACCCACCCTCGGCGCGCCTGCTCGCCCTGCAATGCGCGCTGCGCGCGGACGCTACCCTGCACGTCCGCCTGCCCCGAGGCGTACTGCGCAGCCTCCGCCTCGACGCCCCAGAACCCTGGTGCGACCTGGAGCGGGCGAACTGGCTCCACATCGCGGCCCCGCGCACCACCCGCGAGATCACCGCCCGACTCCTCGACACCGCCCTGCTCGGCCAGGCTCCGGCACGCCCGGACCGGCGCCGGGCCGCGGACTGGGCCATGCGTGTAGGCCGCTCGCCCCGGACCGAAGGAAACGGCCCGCTAGAGCAACTGGCCGCCACATACCTCGCGGCGTACGCCGACCCATCCGGCGAGGGGCGGAAGGAACACGACCAGATGGCGAGAGCCATCGGCCTTTCGACGGCGCAACTCATGTTGTTGTTGGATCAGTTGCGAGCGTCCGGGCTGCTTACGGCGTGGTGGAGCTGCCCGGACTCCGAAGACTTGTACTGGATGCTCCGCTCGGCCGACGGCCCCCAAGCGGCGGGAGAGGCGCAGGGATCTCGAACGAGCTGATGCCTCGGTCGCGGCAGCCACCGCACGTTGTCGGGGGCCAGAGTCCGCATCGCCGCACTGGTCGCTGAAGCTGCTGTGAGCGGCTACGGCGGGCGACGTCCGTGCCACCCAAGAAGACCTGCAGGCACGGCCGGAGGTGCGGGACCGGGCTGCGCCTGTATGACGTCCCGAGGGACTGCAGGCGTCCCGCCTGCACCCGTTCGGCCTGGACAGTTCATCGGCAGTCCGGGTAGCCGCGGAAGGCCCTACGTCTGATGGCGCAGGGCCTCGAGTTCCGCGCGCAGCGCAGCGTTCTCCGCTGCCAGTTCGGCTCTGCTGCGCCGGTCAACGCGCGGCTTGTGCGGCGAGCGGCCCGGTCTCTGCTGGCGCTCCTTCGGCGGTGGATCCGAGAGCGAGCCCAAGGGCTCGAAGGCGACGATCACGGACGGGTCGAGACCGCACTGCGAGCACGCCTCGTTGTTGCACATGCCTTCGTCGGGTCGCGGAGCTGTCCGGGGGCGGGCGGCCTCGACGATGTGTCCGCAGTACAGGCGCAGCCGCCACCGCTGGTATTCCCGAGCGGGAGACGGAGATCCCAGGAGCCCCCGCATCTGCTCCCAACGCTCTTCCGACCAGGGAGGCGCCTTGGCGAGATGGCGTTGAACCCACTCATGGGCTTCCACGGCCTCTTCTTGCCGGCGGTGGTCCGCCTTGGTCAGCTGGTAGTCCGCCAAGGGCACGCCCTGGCGCAGGTATTCGACTTCCACGCCGGTGAGGGTAGGCAGCGCGTCATCACCCTGGGATGAGCCTGCGGATGTTCACCCTTTCGTGCCTGCTGGACGACAGCGAGCCGGCGGACCGGCCCCGTCCGGTCCGTGCGGGTCGCGGCGGGTGGTGTCCATCCCGGCCTGGTCGCGCCGGCTCGATGTTCACGAAACACCCGGTCGGCATCCACGTGCCCCGAACGGCTCCCCGGCGGCGGCAGCCGACACACAACAGGGCACAGGACAGGACGCGTTGCAGCTTCAGCGGCCGGCCGCGCGCCCCTCGAGCCCGATGAAGATCCGTCTCCCGGGCGGGATGCCGGCCGCAAGGAGGAGTGCCGCTCCTTCGGCGCTTCTGCCGTGGTCGCCGCCCGTCTGTGGTGTTCGCTCGGCCCGACGGACAGTCCATTTGCATGTGCATGGCGAACAAGTTGTGCGCCGGTGGTGGGGGAGGGGCGCGAAAGGATACCTGATGCGGCGGCCCGCGCCGCCCTGTTGCCTGCCGAGTGGAACACCCCCGTCAGTGGCTGTGATTGCGCCCCGATGACCCGAACTCGACGCCCAGCAGCGCGATATGAACCGATGGCGGCGACTTCATGAATCGAAGCGACCGGTTCCGACCGATTCTGTGGCGGCGATGAATGGGCTGCAATTGCATTCGGAGCGCGTCGTGCGTGGCCGCCGTCGCATTCGTCTTTCCGGAGACGCGAGATTTGCTTTATGAACTGAACCTGATGGCGGAAGGTCACCTTCAGCCGCTAGCGTCCTTGAACACGAGAAGACCCCGGGTGGGCAGCTAACCAACTCCGGGGTCCCTCATAGGTGTTGACCGACCAGCAAGAGAAACAGAGGCCTCTCAGTGATCCGTCTCCTTTCCCGTTCCGGCTCGATTAAGAAGCCGGAATCGGGCTACGACGCTAACATTCCGCACGGTCAAGGCGCCCAAACCCGCCGACTGAGTGCCTGGGCTGGCACGCTGCAGCTCAGCGCGTTCCTCGCCCTGCTTGTGCTGCCTCTCATCCTCATCACGGGGGCCCGGCAGGCCCCCGAAGCCGCTGCGGCACTCGCCGCGTCCTGTGCCGCTGCGCGCCGATCTCACATCCGTCACCTGCGAGTTCGCATCCACTGAGGGCACTTCGGCGGCCGGCTCGCCCAGTTCGGCAGCCGGCCGCCACGGTGCAGAGCACGACCACCCGGAGCCGGATCCGGCTCTGTGACGTCACCACGGAGCGATGAAGGTCTGCGGGTGGCCCGGAGAGAAACGCCCCTCGTGCCTCCCTGGAGGAAGCAATGCCGCTCAGCGGCCCTCAGTACGGCAAGTGCCGCCGCTGCCGACGGCGTTTCGAACGCTCCGGCAAGCCAGGACGACGGCAGGAATACTGCACCCCGCAGTGCCGTCGCCAAGCACAGCGTGAACGCAGCCATGTCGCAGCCCCCGCCACGGTGAACCCGCTGCCGCTGGCCCGCAACATCGCCGAATCCGTACAGGCACTGGCGCAGACGCTGCTGGCGTCCGACTACGGCGAGCAGGATCTCGAGTCGCTGCTGCGCCAGGCCGGCGAGCTGACGCGGGAGGTGGAGTACTACATATGCGCGGCGGTCCAGGACGCGCGCCGCAAGGGGACCAGCTGGGAAGAGGTCGCGGCTGCCGCTTCCGTCAGCGCCGCCACAGCCCGTTCCCGCTGGGCGGAGAGGAAGGTACGGCGCCGGTTCGAAAGGCGCGCGGCCGAGCAGCTGGAGCTGCGCCAGCGTGATCCGGTCACTCTGCCCGTCCCGCCGCGCACGGACGGCAAGAGCCGGGTGCAGCCCAGCGACCGCTCCGCCAGCAAGCTTGCCGCGGCGCTGTCCCACCTGCACCGCAACAGCGGTCTCACCATCCGGCAGGTGGCCGCGGCGACCGACCTGTCGCCGTCCTACGTGTCGCGGATCATGTCCGGTGAAAGGCTGCCGAACTGGTCCGCGGTGGCGATGCTCGCCGACCTCTTCCGGGGCGACCCGGACGAACTCACCGTCCTGTGGGAGAACGCCCACGGCATGACCCCGCCGGCCCGACAGCCGCTGCCCGACGCGGCCGCCCGCCTCAACGCCGCACTGCGCGGCCTGTACCTGGCAGCCGCGGCGCCCTCGCCCGCACGCATCCACGACGCCAGCGGCTGCACGCTCACCGTGCGCATGATCAAGGACATCCTCGAGGGACGCACCGTCCCGGACTGGAAGACCACCGCAACCTTCATCCAGGCCGTCGGCGGCACACCGACGGACATCCGCCCCCTGTGGGAGGCCGTGCACTACGCCTTTCTCGTCTTCCTCGACCCGGGCGACGGCGACACCCCGCTGCCACCGCCCTTCAATGCAGGCGGCGGCCGCATGGTGCACCAGGACCAGGACCAGGACCAGAACCGGAACGAGCAGCCATGAGAGGGATCCGCCCCGGATCCGGCAGCACCGTGACGCCGCCCAGGCCGTCCCTGCGGAACATGCCCCCGTCCCCACCGCAGCCCCGATGCGCAGCAGTACTCCAGCACGGTCCGTGCGGCCTGGAGGTCACCCTGCCCGCGGACTACATCGCTTTCTGCATGCACTACCAGGACCGCTACCTGCGCTACACCCGTGCCCGCGTCGCCGATGCGGCCTTAAGCCGCAGACTCGTCGAAGCCGCGCTGGGCAGCGTGGCCACCAACTGGACCGGAATCCTGGCCAGTCACTGCCCCGTGGCGGAAGCCTGGGACATTCTCGGCTCGGTCATCGCGCAGGCCGTGCGCACCCGCGCCGTCGCCGGCCGCTGCACCAACCTCTACCGGAGCCTTCCGCCGCTGCAGGCCGACGTCGTCGTCCTGCGCCACCGCCTGTGCCTCAGCGACGAGCAGGCCGCCGACCTCCTAGGGGTGGAGGAGTCCGTCATCACCAGCCAGCTGCGCATGGCCCACCGCACCATCCTGCGGCGCCAGCAGGACTCCCAGGCCCCCGAGGGCGCAGCCACCTGACCGTCTCACCGTCGTCGACGGCCCCTGTGGCAGAGGCAACTTCCCACCCTAGCGCTCCCGTCCACGTCCCGGCCGGACAATGGCCCATGGCGGCAGCCGCTCCCTACGATGGACAGCACACAGTCCGCGTGCCGTGTTGACACGGCGGTGAGGGGCCGGATGGATCACAGGCGTCGAACTCCGCTCTCGCCCACCCCGGCCTCCATACGGCCGGGTGCCGCCCGCACGCACAGTCGTGACCGAGGCGCCGAAGGCAGATGCACGGCCACCAGGCACACGTGCCGCAGACGTCCCGGACACACCTTCGGCTTGGGGAGGTCGACCGCCCAGGGCTGCCGATTACCTTCCTCCTTCCGCACGCAGGCGTCGGTACCCGCTGCACAGCCGTGTCCCGGCATCGAGGGCGGGCTGCTCACGCAGGATGACCGGCACGAGGCCGGCCGACGCCGTGCACCCCGGGTCCGCGGGCAAGCCGGCATGGGCACCGCTCTTTTGTGCGCTGGCTCAGCCGGCTGCCGGGGCCTACTCGTCCCGGGCCCGGCAGGGGCAGCCGGTCGCCGGCCGGCCGCGCAGGCGTCGTTGGGGTTCTGCGATCCCCAGAGGGCCGCCGGGCGATCTGTCCTCGTCCTGTCAGGCGTACCGCTCAGCGGCTGCCTGGATCCGCCGCAGGGATGCCTCGGGGCACTCCGCCGCATTCGTGAGCCTGTCCAGGATGCTGCGGTACTGCTCGGCATCTTCCTGCTTGTCCAGGTAGACGGCGTCCGCCACATGCTCCAGATACACGATCTCGGGCAGCTCCGGCGGGTCGAAGCGCAGGAGGGTGATCGGGAAGCCGCCGGTGACGCACGCCTGCGCATTAAAGGGAATGACCTGCACCCGGATGCCCGGGCGCTGGGCCATCTGCACCAGATGACGCATCTGGTCCGCCATCACCTCCCCCCGGGCGACCTGCCGGTGGAGCACGGCCTCCTCCAGCACCACCCACAACTGCGGGGGATCGGGGTAGTCCAGGAGCTCCTGTCGTGCCAGACGCAGTTCGGCCCGCCGGCTCGCCAGCACCTTGTCGTCTTCGAGATCGCTGCCCTCGCCGACGGCCCGCGCGTACTCCGGAGTCTGCAAAAGCCCCGGCACCAGCAGCACCTCGTAGCTGCGGATGACGGACGCCGCCTCCTGAAGGCCGATGAACTTGCCGAACCACTTGGGGAGCACGTCCTCGAAACAGTGCCACCAGCCCGCCTCGTTGGACCGCCGCACCAGTGCCACGAACTCCTCGCGTTCCTGCGGACCGGCGCCGTACAGATGCAGAAGATCGGCGACGTCCCGCTCCTTGAGCGGAACCTCACCGCGTTCCAGCCTGCTGATCTTGGAGTCGGAACAGCGCAGGGCATCACTCGCCGTTATGGGGCTGTATGACGAGGTCAGCCGCATCCGGCGCAGCCGTGAGGCCAAAATCAGGCGAAGCGCCGTGGGATTGTGCCGCGGAGAGTTGAGGCACCGTTCCAGCCTGGGCAACCGATTCTGCTCGGCAGCGAACATGCGGGCTCCTGCAGGGGACCGTCAAAACGAAGGCCAGCCTCTCACCGCGGAGCTCGCAATGTCCCCTAAGTCATGCATGTTCCAAGGGAGATCAGCTCACCAGGGCGTCGAACTCGCCTTCCCGGGCCCCGTCCAGGAACGCGATCATCTCGGCCCGTGTGTAGATCAGCGCCGGGCCGTCCGGCTCCCTCGAGTTGCGGACGGCCACACTCCTGTCCGGCAGGACAGCGAGTTCCACACAGTTGCCCTCGATCGCACTGCGCCTGCTCTTGATCCAGGTGACGTTCTGGAGCGTGTTCGCGGAAACCCCGTTGACGGTCTGCTGCATTGCCGCCTTCTTTCGCTAACGCGTCCGAATTCCGATGTTACTGACGGGCTGTCGGAAGTCACTGTGGATGACTGGCATCCCCCTTCCTCGTGTGGATGCAATTTCAGAAGCAATTGCATCCACGGGTGCGGAGCGACAATACTGGTTTGGGCAGGACATTCTTATAGCCGCCGGAGCAGGTGGCTGCGGGGGGATGAGCAGTGCCGACACATGCCACGACTACAGCGTGTCACGCCAAGAATGTTGACGATGCATCCGATTCGGCCGAACCGGCAGCCTCAGCAGGAACGATGACCGACCTCTTCGGCGACGGCGACTGGGGACTCCTGCTGGGCATCAGCGCAGCCGAGTTCAGCGCCCACCGCTTCAGCGCAGACTCGACCGGTCTCCACCACGCCCGGTTATTCGCCCGGAATGTTCTGAAAGAATGGGGACTTTCCCACTGCGCAGACGACGCAGTCATCGTCGTGGGCGAACTGATCGCCAACGCCGCCACCCACGCTCTCGAACACGAACCCCGTGGCGACAGCGCCCCCACGGCATGGCTGGGGCTCGTCCGCAGACCGCACGCCGTCATATGCGCCGTGGCGGATCCGAACCCTTGCGCCCCGGAGCCACAACAGCCAAGCCACCTCAGCGAGTCGGGCCGAGGACTGCGCATCGTCGAAGCCATCAGCTCCTCCTGGGGCTGCTCAGCCCCTCAGAGTTCCGGAAAGATGGTCTGGGCGCGCGTCGTCGCAGCAACCGACCTCTGACGGACACCGACAAATGCGCTGCGAAAATCCATTGGCTCGCATCAGCATCCCGCCGCCCGACCGTGATCTCACCGGCGCCGGCCGCTTCGCAAGTCCACTCCGAGCACGAAGAACGGACATGCGAGGCGCAAAGCTTTCCCGGGCCTTCCTCGAAGGCGCGCCGATCCCCGCTGCCGTGTGCGCCTTTGCGCCGTATCCCCATGAGACACCACCCATGAGGCATGGGGGAGCATCTGCTCAGTCACCGCCGCCTGTGAAGGATCGTCATGCGTTCAGTCCGCCTTGCTGTACCCCCCGTCCTGCTCGCCTGCATGCTGCTTGCGGGCTGCAAGTCCGTCCCGCTGGGCACCTCGGCGTCGTCCCAGAGCAGCAGCCCGGCAGCTGGAGCCCCGGGCACGGCCGCCTCATCCGTCTCCGGAGAGGCGATCGCGGTGGGGGCCGGCCCGCAGAAGCACTACACAGTGCAGAAGCAGCCTGCCGCGGGCTCGTGCCACTACCGCTACGAGCACGGCGAACCGTTGGAGGACCCGGCATGCACGCCGGGCGCGATCTCCCCGGCCGTGACCCAGGCGAACCTGAAGTCGACGATCTGCCGCAAGGGCGGCTACACCTCTGGCGTGCGCCCCTCCACCTACGTCACCGGCAAGGAGAAGAAGCTCAACGCCGCCTCCTACAACTTCACCGGCAACATGGGGGACGCCGAGTACGACCACCTGATCAGCCTGCAGCTCGGCGGCGACCCCAACGACTACCGCAACCTGTGGGTGGAACCCGCAGACCCAGGCCACAAGAAGGGATCCGGGGTGAACAACCTCAAGGACCCAGTCGAGACCAAGCTGCACACCGCAGTCTGCGCCGGCAAGGTGTCGCTCACAGCCGCGCAGCAGGCCATCGTCACCGACTGGACCACCGCACTCAGCAGCCTCGGCCTGTCCTGACTGCACAGTGAGACGGCGAACGGGCGCCCGCCGGCTCGGCTGAGGCATGAGGCTGCGCACGCTTCGCGAGGGAGCGCACAGCCCGTACCGCGGGAGATCCCTGGTAGCCCTTCCGCGTCGAACACACCAAGGCCGAGACCGGGCGTGGCTGGCAGACGTCCGGCGCTCTGCAAGCTGGAGTGTCGCCACGGTCGGCCGCGCCCCGTCCCGTACTGTCCCCTGGTGGTGAAGACCCTCAGGTTGGCCGTGGCCCAGAGCGCCGTGCCCGAAGACCCCACCGATCCACGGAACCTGCGGACCAGCGGGGCGCAGATCCGGGCTCTGATGCGCGAAGCGAGCCGGGCAGGCGCCCGGCTGGTGCAGTTCCCGGAAGGCGCGATCACCTATCCCGGCAAGTACGTGATGTCCTCGGCAGGCCCCAGCACCCTTGCTGAAGCGGACTGGGCCCGTATGCCCTGGGGCGTCTTGGAGGAAGAGAAGGAGTCGATCGCGGCACTCGCCGGCGACCTCGGACTGTGGGTGGCCTTCGGTGCGCCGAACCCCCTTGGCGCGGCGCTGAGGCCTCACAACAGCGTCCACGTGGTCCGCGACACCGGGGAGTTCGCTCTCCGCTACGACAAGCGGATGCTGTCCCACACCGAAGCCTCGTTCATGTACACCCCCGGAACCGCCCCCGGCGTCTTCGTGATCGACGGCATCCGCTTCGGCATCGCCGTGTGCATCGAGGCCCACTTCCCGGAACTGTTCGCCGAGTACGAGCGCCTGGACGTCGACTGCGTCCTGTTGCCGGTGATGGTCGACGACGCCATGCGAGCCGTCATCGCCCAGGCGTACGCGGCCCTGTACGGCTACTGGATCGGCTATGCGGTGCCCGCCCAGTACAGTGCCACGGTCCCTTCGGGAATCGTGGCGCCCGGAGGCCGGTGGCTGGCCCGCTGCCCGGGCGACAACCGTCCAGCCTTGGCCGTCACCGACATCGACCTCGACGCGTCCGACTCGGACATCCACGTCTCACTCCGCTACGCCCGCCCCTGGCGGCGTGCAGCACGAACAGAACTCGCCGGACGGAACCCGGCCTTCGGCGGTGCCCACGACTGCGCGAAGACCGTGCTGTGACTCCGGCCGGCGGGGTACCGGTTTCGAGTCGCCACCGGCATCCGGAGCGGCGCGGGGAACTTGTCGCGTTCAAGGGGGGCGTGCAGTGTCACTCCCGGGAGTGAATCGGGCGCAATTCAGGAACCTGGTGACGGTGCGAGGACTCCACACAGGCATGTAACGGGTTTTGTTCTTGTCGGACACCGGGCGAAAGATTTCCGGTTATCGGTGCCGCATTTTTTGGGCGCGCGCCTGCCGGGAGCCCAATGGCTATAGATTGTGTTTCCCGGCCGTGCGCGGCTGTCCCACAGGGCCGATGACGGGACGGCGCGCGGACGGGCAAGGGCGGCCGACGGATCGTCGCAGGCTGTCCCCAGTGCGCCTGCATCATGCCCGTGACCAGCGGCTGAGAAGCTGTTCGGTGCAAGGGGAATGCCCGCGCTGCGCTTCATGTCGGTGTGTATGAGTCAGGAGTTCCAGGTGCCAGATCGTTCCGCGGCATCGGGCGTGCCTGAGTCCGGTTCCGGAACGCCGGATTTCCCACGGCAGACCGGAGCCCGCCCCGATGGGAGACGAGGTCCGGGGCGGCAGGGGAGGGGACGCACCTCTCCTGCAAGTGATGCAAATATCTACGTCCAGAGAACACATACGGCGAACGACCGTTCAGATACGCCGCCTGAAAGCTTTCTGGATTTTCTGGACCGCTTTTCGGAGCGGCTCTTCGCGAAGAACGACAAGCCGTGGTCTGCCGTGCTCCAGCTCGCGTTCCTCGTCACGCTGCCGGCGGCGCTGCTGATCGCAGGCGTGATGGTGGCTCATTTTGTGGGCATCCCCGGCTGGGCGATCGCCACGGGGACGACGGCGACATCACTCGGCGGAGCCGGGGCGGTGACTGCGAGCCGCCGCCGCAGCGCCCGCGGCCTCGGTGCGAAGCAGCGGCAGGGACGGCGTCGAGGCGGTCACCGTGCTAGCTAGGGTCGGAAATCGCGCCGCCGTTGACCGCCGGTCCCTGGTATCCGCTCGGGGCGGTCCATTGAAGGCCCGGCGGCACGTGCGGCCCGCGACGCGTACGGCGCAGCAGTCCCAAAAGCACCGCCAGGAGGCTCGCACCCGGCTGCACGGCGAGGAAGACCATCGTGCGCGCGGAACGGGGGGCGGCGAGAACTGCCGCAGCCGCAAGGATCAATCCGAAAGCCGTGCACGCGGTGATGAACACAGCGGACGACAGGGCCTGGGCGCCATAAGGGCGCGCGTGCCGGTGTCCGCCGCCTGGATGGTGCGGAGAGGAGCAGTGCGGAGGGTTACCCCCCGTGTGATCGGTTTCCTGTGCGGTCATCGCGGCCCCCACGATCGCCCACCTCTTCACTTTCCGTCACTGACTGGTTACCCATCATCCAGGGTCCGGGGTGCGCTCCGCTGGATATCGGCGCATACAACAACGCAACTTTCGGCCAACGGGCTGTCCTGCTCCTGTGCCGCGCTCGACCGTACCCCTCATGCCGGAAGCCGCAACGCGCGCCGGTCCGCGGTCCGCTGACGCCGGACCGCAGGTGGCCCTGCGCGAAGCGCGCCGGCTCCCGGCCGGCAGGCGGCCGCATCTTTGGCGCGGGGCGACTGCGGGAGAGTGGACCGGCCGAACTGGTGGGCGAGTTCTCGGCGGACCCTGGGCGTACCCCGAAGAGTGACCTCCGGGAAGCCTCTGATGCTTACGCGGCCACGGCGCCCCGGCAGAGCGGCGGCAACCCCCGTCTGGGGAACTTCGGGAGGTCCGTCTCGCCACGGCCCCCGGCGACGCCGGCAAGTCGGCCCCGAGACTGCGAAGTTGGGTTACGTTTCAGGTTAAATAGGAGGTTAAAAACTGCTAGGCTCGAAAAGGAAGGGAGACGGGATGGCCACCGAGGAAGAGCTGTTCGCGAGCGTGGACGCGCTGCTGGAGGCAGAGCCCCAGCTCCCCGCGCCAGCGGAGCGCGCCCGGCTGCGCGAGGCCGCTGGCGTCACCCAGGCCCGGCTCGCAACGGCGCTGAAGACGACGACGCAGAGCGTGAAGAACTGGGAGAACGGCCGCAGCGAACCGAAAGAACCGCGACTGTCGGCGTATCAGCGGCTGTTGCGCGGCTGGACCGAGCGCTACCCCGCCCACCACCTTCCCGCAGCCGTCCCCGCAACGCCCCCAACGGCCCCGCCGCAGCCGAAGAAACCGGCCGCGACCAGCGGCCCGGCCGCACCCGAGCCCCGCGAGGCGGAGAATGCCGCACCGGCGACCGCCGGCTTGTCCACGGCCGGCACCGAACGCGATCCGGCCCGTCAGGGGACGGCGCGCCGTCCGGCCGCTGCGGAACAACCCCGCCCGGCCGGAGATTCACGCTTCCCCCACGGCCCGCTCGCGGTCCTCGACGGTGACGGCAGCGCCTACGGAGCCGACGGCATCGTGCTGGACTGCCCGGCCACCACCGTTCCGGAACTCGTGGAATGGACGCTGCGCGAGTCCGGCCTGGGCGCCACCAGACTGCACCGGCACAGCAAGGACGCCGACCCCCTGATCGTCCTCACCACCGCGGCCGCCGTGAAACTGGGCCTGCCGGAGCACCTGGAGGACCGCCGCGGCCTGCGCCTGCCCGCCGACCACCCCGTGATCAAGCAGATCACCCGCGCCAAGTGGCAGCTCACCCAGCGCGGATTCGGCCCCTGGGCCCGCATCTACCGCACCGCCCAGGGACGCGAACGGCAGTGCGTGCAACTCGCCGTCCTCGCCTGGGACGCACTCGACGAGCGGTCCTGGCCCGGCGTCACCGCCATGGAACCGGCCGACATCGCCCGAGTCCTCGCCCTCTACGCCCAGCGCGTCATCACCCCCCGCGGCTCCACCGCCGTGTCCGGGCTGGAACTCATGACCGCGCTGCGCCCGCCCACCCGCGCCGTGCAGGACAAGCAGAGCGGGAACTGGGTGCCCGGCCACAATCCGGGCAGCCTGGGCACCGAGCCCGTGGACCCGGCACCGCCGGAGGCCACCCCCGAGCACCCCGTCGTCGTCAACTCGGGCTGGACGGGCGGTTTCCTCGACGAAGAGGCCTACCAGTGGGTGCGGCCGGTCGACCTGCTGACCGACGAAGAATGCCTGCTGCCCTACGCGGTCGGCCTGGACCTCAACACCGCCTTCCTCGCCGCCGCAGCCCGCCTGACCGTCGGCCTGTCCGCACCGGAACACTTCCACACCCCGCACTTCAACCCGAAGATCCCCGGCTCCTGGCTGGTCGACCTCTCCCACATCGAGATCGACCCACGCCTGCCCAGCCCCTTCACCCCGACCGGCCACCGCCCCCAGGGCCCGGCCTGGTACCAGACCCACACCGTCGTCTACGCCCAGGAACTCGGCCACAACGTCCACCCGCTGGAGGCGTACCTGCGCCGTGAGACCGGCGCCTACCTGGACCCGTGGCACGACCGCCTCAAGAACGCCTACGTCGACACCCTCGCCGATCTCGGCGTCACCAAGGACCTCACCGACACCGAGTTCCTCACGGCCATGGAGCGTCACAAGGAGGCCGACCCGGCCCTGGCCGCCGTGCTTGCGGCGATCAAGGCGACGGTGAAGGGCGGCGTCGGCAAACTCCGCGAGCGCCCGCAGGGCCGCCACTACAAGGACGGAGAACGCTGGCCAGCACTGGAGCGGCCGACCTGGCGCCCCGACATCCGCGCCGCCGTCATCTCCCGAGCCCGGATCAACATGCACCGCAAGCTCACCAACATGGCCAAGATGACCGGCCTGTACCCGCTGGCCGTGCTGTCCGACTGCGTCGTCTACCCCAGCCCTGGCGACAGCCCGCTCGCCTTCCTGCCCTATGCAGCCTCCGGCAAGCCCCAGCCCGGCGGCTTCCGCCTCGGACTCGCCCCCGGACTGGCTAAACTGGAGGGCGTCCAGCCGATGCTCTGGGCGGTCGACCTGATGGAACAGGGCCTCAACCCCGCCCGCCACATCAAGGGCACCGACGC
This sequence comes from Streptomyces mangrovisoli, assembly GCF_000974985.2. GTDB lineage: Bacteria > Actinomycetota > Actinomycetes > Streptomycetales > Streptomycetaceae > Streptomyces > Streptomyces mangrovisoli. The sequence goes on from NZ_LAVA02000104.1 coordinate 26,070, forward strand.
CGTCCTCGAGGAAGGCGAGTAGCGCCATGGGGGAGATCGAGGACGCCCTCGAACGCGCCGAACGGGAGACCTTCACCCGCCAGCCGCCGAAGACCCTCAAGGGCCAGATCGGCTACCTGATCCGCCATCTGGGCAGCGCAAAAGCCGTGGCCGCGGAACTCGGGGTCACCGCCGACTCTGTCAACCGCTACCGCCGCGGCGCCCGCAAGCACCCGCGCCCGGACATCGCAGAAAAGATCGACCGGGCGGTGCGGCAGCGCTGGCAGCCCGGCGTACGCAAACGCCGTCGCCGCCAAGCTGCCGCCACCAGCGGCGTCACCGTCGAGACCCGCGCCCGCTTCGGCTACACCGCCCCCGCTGGAACCACCGACGACGGACGCTTCCGCCGCCTCACCGTCCGCCTCACCCCGGCCTACGCCCAGCGGCTGTTCGACGCCCGCGAAGCCGGTGCCAGCGACCAGGAGATGCGGCAGATCATCGCCGATGGGTTCAAGCAGATCTACTTTCAAGACGGTGGGGGCCGCGCCCTGGGACTGTCCGATGTCGAGATCCAGGACATCGACTACCTGGACCTGAGCTACTGACATCGAGAGCTGCTCGCGCTCTGGCGGTGGCCTAAGATGTTGATGAGTGACAGCCGCACGCCCGCCTGCCGGGCCGCATGTGATCACAAGGGTCGAGGATGCCCAGGCGGGCATCACTTAGGGGTCCTAACAGAAGTTGTTGATCATGTGACTTTCGGTGCGGACGGTCGTTGGTCGGGTCGTGGGGAAACGTCAGTCGCGGCCGTGGATCGTGTCGGATGAACTGTGGTCGCTGATCGAGCCGTTGCTGCCCGAACCGGCGCCGAAGCTGGTCGAGGGCCGGCCGCGGGTCCCGGACCGGCAGGCTTTGTGCGGGATCCTGTTCGTGCTGCACACCGGCATCCAGTGGGAGTACCTACCCCAGGAGCTGGGCTTCGGGTCGGGTATGACCTGCTGGCGGCGCCTGGCCGCATGGAACGAGGCCGGGGTCTGGGACCAGCTGCACCTGGTCCTGCTGAGGAAGCTACGGGCGGCGAAGAAGCTGGACTGGTCGCGGGCGGTGATCGACTCCTCCCACGTGCGGGCCGCTCGACGGGGCCCAAAAGCGGACCCAGCCCGGTCGACCGCGCACGGCCGGGCAGCAAGCACCACGTCCTGACCGACGCCCAGGGCATCCCCCTCGCCGTCTCCCTGACCGGCGGAAACCGCAACGACGTCACCCAACTGCTGCCCCTGCTCGACGAGGTCCCCGCCGTCGCCGGCCTCGTCGGCCGGCCCAGACAGCGGCCCGACGCACTCTTTGCCGACCGCGGCTACGACCACGACAAGTACCGCCGCCTGCTCTGGAAACGCGGCATCAGACCCGTGATCGCCGAACGCGGCCACCTCCACGGCTCCGGCCTGGGCACCTACCGCTGGGTCGTCGAACGCACCATCGCCTGGCTCCACGGCTTCCGCCGCCTACGCATCCGCTGGGAACGACGCGACGACATCCACGAAGCCTTCCTCGGCCTCGCCACCTGCCTCATCACCCACCGACACGTCCAACAGCTTTGTTAGGACCTCTTACGGCCCTGCAACTGTTCCATGCCTGCGAGGACCCGATCTTTGAGGCGAATGGTCTCCTCTGGGCCTGATCCGCTTTGGCGGACATCCGAGATCAGGGGTTCAGCCCCGGGAGGATGTCCATCATGGAGAGCATGGGGAAGAAGAAGCCTCGCCCTCGCCGATCGTTCACGCCGGAGTTCAAGGCCGAGATCGTCGAGCTGTGCCGGCGTGGTGACCGCTCGGTCGGTCAGATCGCCAAGGATTTCGACCTGACCGAAACCGCGGTGCGCGACTGGGTGAAGCAGGCCGAGGTCGACGCCGGCGAGCGTGACGGCCTGACCAGCAGCGAACGCGAGGAACTGGCCGCACTGAGGCGGGAGAACCGCCGCCTGCGCGAGGACGTCGAGGTCCTCAAGCGTGCGACGGCTTTCTTCGCGAAGGAGACCCGGTGACGGTGCACCCGTTCATCGAGGCGGAGAAGCGTGCAGGCCACAGCGTCAAGCGAGCATGTGAGCTGCTGAAGGTCTCCCGGACCGCCTACTACGCACGCTGTTCCGGCATGCCCGGCCCGAGGGCAGTGCGTGACGCAGAGCTGGCCAGGCAGATCACCGATGTCCACCTGCGATCGCGGGGAACCTACGGCGCCCCGCGCATCCATGCCGAACTCAAGAGGCAGGGCACCGGGTGCGGCCGGCGCCGTGTCGCACGGCTGATGCGCGCTGCCGGCCTCCAGGGCCGACACCGCAGACGACGGCATCTGACGACGATCCCCGATCCGCGAGCTGCGGTGCGGCCCGATCTCGTCGCCCGGGACTTCCAGCCCGACGCCGGCTCGCTGAACACCCGCTGGTGCGGCGACATCACCTACATCGCCACCGCGGAGGGCTGGCTCTATCTGGCGACCGTCATCGACATCGCCTCGCGCCGGGTGGTGGGCTGGGCAACGGCCGATCATCTGCGGACCGATCTGGTCGCCGATGCCCTCACGGCCGCCTGCCGACAGCGTCACCCCACCGGCCCGGTGATCTTCCATTCGGACCGCGGCTGTCAATACACCAGCCAGCAACTTGCCCTCCTGGCAAGCCGGTTGGGAGTCCGTCTGTCGGTCGGCCGCACCGGGCAGTGCTGGGACAACGCACTCGCCGAGTCGTTCTTCGCGACCATCAAACGGGAGTTGCTCGACACGAGCTCCTGGCCCAGTCGGGCCGCCGCCCGCACCGCGATCTTCGACTTCATCGAAGGCTGGTACAACTTGCACCGTCTGCACAGCAGCCTCGGCTACCGGAGTCCGGCCGAATACGAGACAGCACTTGCAGCCTGACCACCACACCGATGGTGTCCGTCAAAGCGGAACAAGCTCACCTCTGCATACCTCTAGCAGGAGGGCGGGCAGGCGAAGGCGGAGGGCTTGAAGCCTATTCACGTGGCTGGTCGATCCACGGCTCCAGCCGCTCCCGATGCGCGTAGAGGCACACATCGTAGTGAAAGTTGTGGCTATAGCCCGGCGGTTCCCGGCCGGCTTCGTCACACCCCGCCCGCGGTGTGGTGCGAAGGAGCGCGTCTTTGGACCGGACGGTGACTGTCTTCAACTTGCCGGCGGTGACAAAGTCGATCTCCAGATCCCAAGTGACCGTCGCCAACATGGCAGTGGCGTGAAGACCGACAACGACCGTCTCATCAGCTGCGATGTTGATGATGTTCGACACGAGGTGGTCGACGGCAGGGAACTCGTCGTCGAGGTTCATACCGACGCATACGATCTCATCGGACCCTCCAAGACCAGCGACGATGACAGTGCCGGTGAGAGCCTCAGTGCGTGACAGGACGCGGGCACGCATCCCGGTGATCGTGGTGGGCTGACCTGCCCCCTGGAAAGTGATCACGCGCCAACTGTCCTCGACATCAGCTCCGCCATTGGCATACACCCACTCAGTGATGTCACCGCTGTTTGCTTGAGCACGGTTAGCTTCGTCCAGATGCCGGCCCGAAAGGGGACCGGGCAGTGCCCAGTGGGCAGCACCACGTACCGTCTCGATTCGGGGTATCTGGATGTGCATATCCACAGGCCGGCGTCGAAGCAGGATTCGAGCGATGCCCGGAGTAGCGATGGCACCGAGGACGGCTGCGCAGCTCAGCGACGCGGCTATCCACCACCATCGGTCCGGGCCAGGCTCAGAAGCCCAGTTGGTGAAGAGCCCCAAGGCAACGGTCGCCACTGCGGCCGCAACGATTGTGATCCCTTTTCCCATCAAGCCCCCCTGGGCCGTCGCATGCAGGACGCGAACGGACGCTCGCTCTGTATGCCCGAGGATGCCGATGGCTACGCCACCTTGTGGGAACGGTCAGACAGGCGAAGTGACTGCTTCGAGGGCGACGCGCTCCGGCTGTACTCCCGATGTACGACGAGCCGCTGGCATGCAACCCGGTTCCAGCTGCCTGTCTTGTGGTCTTGCAAACGGACCCTACTCGTGGGCGACTTGGCCGCCCGGCCGTACGGGGAAGAACCCGAAGCGGTGGTCGGCCGGGTCGCGGCTGAACATGTACACCAGAGCCTGTTCGACGATGTCGCGGGGCGGGTCGTCGTTCTCCACGACGATCGCCTGGCCGGTGAAACTGTGGAAGAGGTCGCGGTAGAAGTAGTCGATGACGCTGTCGGGGAGGTCGGGGTCGTCGGTGTGTCGCACGCCGGGCTGCCGGTAGGTGACCAGAGGCGAGTCGAGGATGACGAATCCCGGGTGGCGGTGCTCCCTCCGCAGGCAGTAGTCCGCCAGGGAGACGGCGAAGGAAGCGTGGAGCACGGCTCGCATCCCCTTTCCGTGGCCGGAGCGGGCGTGGTCGCCGACGAACAGTTCCGCGTTGTACTGGTCGTAGGCCACGTCGTGGAGCCTGACGTGCCAGTGCTTTAGGGTGCGCTCAATGGCGCGGTCGAACTCGGCGATGACGCTGGCGGGGACATTGCCGCTGGGCCGTCCTCCGGGGACGGCACCGTCGGCGACCAGGCCCGCGCGGACGTCCTCGAGATGCTGGATCCTTTGGTGCAGGCCGAGTTGGGCCTCGACGCGGGAGCGGGCCGCCATCATGTCCGCGGCCTCGGCCTGCAGAGGCTGCAGTTCGGCCTCGACGCGGGCGATGACGTTGTCCGCGTCCGCCGCCTGCCGCTGGTGCGCGGTGCGCTCCTCGGAGATCTCCTGCCGTTGGATCTGCAGGTCGTCAAGAGTCAGGTGCAGGTCAGACAGCAGCTGCTGCGTCTTCGCGCTCTCGGCGTGGACGGCGCTGTGCAGGGCTGTCGTCTCCTGCTGGCCGTGGTTGGCGCTCTGGTGCTCGGGTTCGGCGCCGCAGAACACGCATGTTCCGGTGCGGAAGTAACCCAGCAGGCTACCTGCCTCGCCGACCATCTCCAGGCGGGCGAGATCGGACTCGTACTGGCTGCGCAGAAGACCGAAGCGGCCCAGCAGGTCTTCGACTTCACCCAGACGCTGGTCGTACTGGCCCAGCCTCAACGACAGTTCCGCCTGGTGTGCCACCGCTGCGGCGTGCCGGTGGGTGATCTCCCGCAGGGAGAGGGCGGCTTCGTCCAGGTGCGCCAGTACGCGGCGCAGCTGCTCGGTGAGTTCCGCCTCGTTGCCGGCCTGCGGGTCGAGCTGGCGCTGCAAGTCGAGGATCAGTTCGTCCAGGAGGGTGATCTTGCCTTTGTGGACGCGGCGCTGGCCGGGGGTCGGTCGGCCTTCGCCCGACGGTTCGCCCTGCCCGGTCAGCAGCAGTTTCAGAACGGACTTGTGGGCGGTCTGCCCGCTGGTGCCCGTGGCGCGCAGGACCGGCGGCACCTTGGAAACCATCCTGGTCTCGTTGACCAGGCACAGATGCAGCAGGTCACGAAAGCCCAGGAGCTTGGTTCCGCCGGTGTCGTTGGTGCTGATCAAAGCGCCGTCGAGTCCGGTGCGTTCCAGAAGATAGCGGGAGAGGTTCTTCGAGCTCCTGGCGCTGTGCTGCGCGCTCAGCTCCAGGTCGGCCGCGCGGTAGATCAGGCTGCGCAGGTCGGCGTCGTACACACTGACCTTGCTGGACTGCGGGCCGCGCATCAGCGTGACGACGCTGCCGTCGGGAAACTCCACGCCGAGGAGGATCTGCGTGTATCCCTCCGCCTCAGGGATCATGCCGAGCTTCCGCGCGCCGAGCATGTAGTCGATCGACTCGGTGACGAACGACTTGCCCGTGTCGGAGGCCCCGTAGATCACGGTGAGCTTCGGGTCGAAGAGGACCTGGGCAGGATCACGGTCGTGCCCGGCGAAGGTGAGGTGCAACAGCCTCATGGGGTGAGGTCACTTTCGGAAGTCGGCAGGCGGGAGGCGAAGTCTTCGGCCCAGCGCTGTGTGATGGCCTGCGTCTGGGCGCGGACGCTCTGGTCGGGCAGGGCCTCGATACCGATGGCCCAGGAGGCCCGTTCCTTCAACGCCCCCGCGTACGGTGCCGCGAGGATGTCCACGAAGCCGGGGCCCTCCTCGCTGGCCCGGTAGAGCAGACCGTCCGCGGTGGCCTCGATGTCGGCGAGTCCCGCGCGCAGCAGCACGATCAACCCCTGCTCGATCAGACCGCGTTTCATGGCGAGTTCGCCGGGTCCCGCCGGCAGTGTCGGGTGCAGGCTGGGCGGACCGTCGACTTCGCTGCTGTGCAGCATGAGATGGTCCAGATACACCAACTGCCCCACGTCCAGGGGCTGGGGGAAGGCCGCGGCCAGCAGCATCAGGGTGCGCATGCCGACCTCGAGCGGACTGTTGAGAGGGTTCATCCTTCCTCTCCTTGCACCCAGGTCAGGCGGTCATGGTTGGCGAGCTGGTGGCAGATGCCCTTGCGGTCGTCCGGGTCCACTACCTGCAGCAGCACGTTGGTGCCCAGCTCCATGTCCCTGGCCGCCGCGAGCACGGCCTTCAGCCGGGCCCAGCCGGTGGGGAAGTCGTCCTCCTCGACCTCCACCACGCCGCTGAACACCGCCTCCTGCAGGGATTCGAACGTTCCCTCGGGCACGCTGTCGCGGGCGAACATGCGCAGCTGCTCCGCACGGTAGAAGGCCTCACGCTGATTCTGCAGATTGCGGCCGGCCCGGGGGTGCGCCGTGGCCTCGGCTGGGGAGGAGGGAGAGCAGCCCCACTTCTCGTGGTAGACGTCCAGCAGTTGCTGGACGTACCGCGCTTCCTCCGGAGCGTGCTGGGCGGGTGCCGGCTCCTGGGCAGGACGGTTCGGCAGCGGTGTCCCGAACCGCTGCACATGGTGAGGGGTCGAGGCGTGCTGCTCGAGGATCGTGTCGAGGTTGCCGGCTTCGAAGCGGGAGAACTCGGAACGGTCGGCAAGATCCAGCGCCCGCTCGAGCAGGCCGCCCGCGTACTCCTGGGCGAGCTTGGCCGAATTCCGTTTCACCCAATCGAAGAAGCTCACCTTCAGCGATGACGGCTTCGCCAGTAACTGGATGAGCGTGCCCCCGATACGTGGCGCCACGAAGACGTACCGCTCGGGCAGCACCGTGTACTGCCGCTCCGCCACAGCGGAGTGAATCTTGAGGATCTCCGGATGAGCTGTAGACGGCCCCAGGCCCTTGTCGTAGTGCTTGCACTGGTAGCAGTGCCAGCGGCCGTCGGTCTTCTGCGACGTCAAGAAGGCCGCAATGTCCGCGCCCCGGTCGTTGGATCCCCCCATGCCCACCACGTCCACGTAACCGGCCTCCCGGAGCGACCTCACCCACTCATAGATGAACTCCTCCCATTCATCAGGCGAGTAGTGCACCAGGCGCTGCTTCGGCGTCAGAGCGGGAGGTAGGGCCATCATGGGGGACACCACTGTCACTGGCGCCTGCGACGGCATCGGCAACTCGGTGAACGTGGACTGGGCAGGCAGGCCGGACGACCGCTGCGATGTGCTCATTGATCTCCCGGTCGTACCGATGCCAACCGCTTCACCGATGTATTACCACCCGCCACCGGTTCCCGACAGCCCGTGATCAGATCCAGGACAAGTCGCGACAGGCAACCCCTTCCGAGTGGACCGAGGCAGCGCTGGCCTCATCAACCGCACAACTGCCACCCGCTCCTGCGCCATCATGAGATGCATGGTCACGCCTGTCGACGCCACCGTCCGCCCGCCCCGGAAGGCGGAGCTGCGCCCGGACCAGCAGCGGGGCCTCGACGCGGTCGTGCGCCATCTGCGCCGGCCGCGCAGCCGGGCCCTGTACGTCTCGGCGACGGGCACCGGCAAGACACTTGTCGCGATCCGCGCCGCGGACGCCCTCGACGCACGTCTGGTTTTGGTCGTGGTGCCCACCCTCGACCTGGCCGCCCAGACGGCCCTCGCCTGGCGCCGCGACGGCCACAGCGAGCACATGGTCATCGTGTCCTCCATGGACGCCTCCGCCCACGGCGCTCTCGCCGCCCGCCGGGTCGGCTCAACCAGCAACTCCCAGTCCCTGGCCGCACTGATGTCGGTCGTGGGGGAGGGCCCCGACCACCTGCCCGCCCTCACCGTGATCTGCACCTACGACTCGCTCGACAAGATCGAGGCGACCCAGCACACCGGCTACCCGGTCCCCCCGTTCGACCTGGCAGTGATGGACGAAGCCCACCGCATCGCCGGACGGCCCGACAAGAAATGGGCCGCCGTCAACGACAGCCGCCGCATCCTCGCCGACCGGCGCCTCTACATGACCGCCACCCCCCGCAGCTTCGCCGCCCCCGACCTCACCGGCGCCGCAGCCCCGCCCCGCCGCCCCCGCACCGGCGCGCCGTCCGACCTCGATGCGGCGGCGAACTCGATGGACAACGAAGCCGTCTACGGCAAGAAGGTCTTCGAATACCCCCTCGCCCAGGCCATCGCCGACGGCGTGGCCGCGGACTACCGCATCGTCATCCCCACGATCACCGACGCCGACCTGCGCACCCGCCTCAACCAGCCCGCCACCACCGCCGACACCGGCGACGCGCTGCGCACCAGCGCCCTGCACCTGGCCGTCCTCAACGCCATGGCCCAGCACACTCTGCGCAGAGTGCTGGTCTTCTTCCACCTGGTCGAGGACGCCCGACGGTTCGCCACCGAACTCGGCCACACCCTGCGCCGCGTACGCGCCGTCCGACCCGACGCCTTTCCCGGCCTGGACCCGGAGACCTTCTTCGTCCACGGCGACCACACCCCCGAACAGCGCGCCGACCTCTTCACCCGCTTCGCCGTCTCCAAGACAGCCGTCCTGGCCAACGCCAAGGTGATCGCCGAAGGCGTCGACATCCCCAGCGTCGACGCCGTCGTCTTCGCCGACCCCACCAGCAGCATCGTCCGCTGCGTCCAGGGCCTGGGCCGCGCCCTGCGCCTGGACGTCAGCGGCAAGACCGCCAACCTGATCGTCCCCGTCTACATCCCGCCGGGCGCCGACCCCGAAGACATCCTCGGCACCCCCTACGAACCCGTCTGGGCCATCAGTGCGGCCCTCGCCAGCCACGACTACCGCATCCTCGAACGCCTGCCCACCAAGACCAACCGCCTGACCACCGAGACCAGCCGCCTCATCCAGCACCGCTGGCACTTCGACTTCACCCTCCACCCCGACCGCATCGCCCGGGCCATGGACCTCATCGCCTTCAACCCCCACGGCTCCCTCAACACCGCCCGCCGCCGCGGCCTCGCCGCCGCCCAGGCCTTCCACGACGCCTACGGCCACCTCGACGTCCCCGCCGACCACAGCGACCCCGCCGGCTACGCCCTCGGCGCCTTCATCACCACCACACGCGAAGCCCGAGCAGCCGGCCGCCTCGACGACGAGTGGACCGCCGAACTCGACGCCCTCGGCATGATCTGGGACAAGCACGACGCGGCCTGGCGCGCCCGCCTCACCGCCGCCGCCGACTACCACCAAAGCCACGGCCACCTCGCCGCCCCGGCCACCACCCCCGTCGGGGCCTGGCTCGCCGAGCAACGCCACCTGGCCGCCCACCACCGCCTCGAACCCGAGCGCACCACAGACCTCGCAGCCATCGACCCCGACTGGCAACTGCCCCACGGACCGGACTGGCACCGCAAATACCACCTGCTGCGCATTCACCTGGCCGCAGGCAACGACCCGCGCGCTCTCGACAGCAGCACCGTGCTGGGCTCCGTGAAGATCGGCAGTTGGCTGCATCGCCAGCTCACCGGCTGGCGCACCCTCACCGGCCACCAGCGGCGCCTGCTCGCCGCCATCGGGTTGGACGCCCGGACCCATCCGCTGACCACGACCCGACGCACTCGACGCACCTTCGCGCAGAACGTCCAGATCCTCGAGAACTTCCTGCACCGCGAGCATCGTGCCCCCGCCGCCCGTGAAGAGATCAGCGTCGACAGCGACACCGTCAAGATCGGCGCCTGGCTGGCCAAGGCCCGCACCAAGCACCGCTCCGGCCAGCTTCCCGAGGAACACGCTCGCCTGGTCGCCACCCTGTTTGACGGAGACTGGACGGCCGAAGACGCCGCCCCCGCCGGCCTGAGGTAGGGATCCGGCCGAAGCCAGCATTCAGGGAACTGAGTCCACGAACACGCAGCATTCTCGGCAAGATCCTGTTGTTCCCCTGCGAAGCTCCTGGCGGCTTGCCCGCCGCTCAACCAGACCCCGTAGTGGCTTCGCTGATGAAGACGGACAGCGTTTGTCGATGACTTTGGGCAGCGATCGGTGATCGCTGTGCCTCAACATGTCGACGAGTTTTGACGGCACTGGAGGACTCCCCGGCTGTCGCTCGTGCCCGGACCATGCCCGCGAGGTTCAGGCAACGGATGGACGCCTTGGATCGGTTGGGACGATCCCGTGCTCGTCGAAGAGCTGCTCAAGGGCCTCATGACCGTGCTCGCGGCGGTATGTCATCTCGGCTGCGGTGACCGGCAGGGCCCAGAGGATGCGGGCATGGCCGTCCGGCAGCGGGCAGTGCTCCAGGTCAGGGCCATGGAGGTAGGGGAGGCTGATCAGCAGGTGGTCGCAGTGGGACCCGGGCAGCCACGGCTCCCCGATGGGCAGGCTGTGCTCGACATCGAGGGGGTGATCGGCGTGGTAGGAGGCGGTCATGGCCAGGAGCTCAGCAAAGCGTTCGTCGCGGACGGGAGCGGTGAGGACGAATTCGAGGCCGTGGCCGGCCGTCTCGACCGTGGACCAGCAGCCGGCGGTGATGTAGGCCCAGCTGTCGGCGCGCGGTCCTGGGCTGACGGTGATGATCCGCAGGTCGGGAACCGCTTCCCTTCGTTCAGGTCCCAGGTCGTAGTCGCTGACCGTGATCATGTGGCCGGTGAAGAAGTCGCGAACGTGGGCCTCGACGCCTGCTATCGCCCGCTGGTTGCGCCCGCTCTCGAACATGATGGAGAGGATCTCACGGCTGGCCCAGGTGTCCTGGCTGTGAGTCCGCCCCGCCGCAGGCGGGGCGGACTCAGATGGTTCAGCTGGCCCTGACCGGTTCCTCAGCTCGGGCTCGGGTGCTGGCGAGGCGGTAGGAGTCGGTGCCGGTCTCGATGATGGTGCCGTTGAAGGTGAGCCGGTCGACGATGGCCGCGCAGAGACGGGGGTCGGTGAACGTCTTGGTCCAGCCTCCGAACGACTCGTTGGAGGCGATCGCGACGCTGTTCTTCTCCTCGCGTTCGGTCAGGACCTGGAAGAGGAGCTCGGCGCCGTGGCGGTCGAGTTCCATGTAGCCGAGTTCGTCGATGCAGAGGAGATCGACACGGCCGTAGCGGGCGATCGTCTTGTTCAGCTGCTTCTCGTCCGCGGCCTCGACCAGCTCATTGACCAGTTTCGTGGCGAGCGTGTAGCGGACGCGGTAGCCCTTCATGGCGGCCTCGGTGCCCAGCGCGATGAGCATGTGGGACTTGCCGGTGCCGGAGTCGCCGATGAGGCAGAGCGGCTGGCTCTTCTTGATCCATTCGCAGCTGGCGAGGGTGTGGATGGTGGCCGGGTCGATGTTCGGGTTGGCGTCGAAGTCGAAGGACCGCAGGGACTTCTCCCGAGGGAAGCCGGCTGCCTTGATCCGCCTCTCCGACCTGCGGCGGGCCCGGTCGTCGCACTCGGCCATCAGTAGTTCAGCGAGGAAGCCGCGGTAGGTCATTTGGTCCTTCATCGCCCGGTCGGCGATGTCGGAGAACTCGTTGCGGATCGACGGCAGCCGCAGCAGGCGGCAGGCGGAGTCGATCGCGGCGTCGGCGGCCTGCTCGGTCAACCCTCGCTGTCGGGGCATGGTCACTGCGCTTCTCCCTCACGGTGGCTGCTGCCGCTGGTGCGGCGGCGTCGGAGCAACTGGTCGTAGTGAGACACCGAGGGCAGCGGCCTGGTGTCCGGCGGAAGATGCGCGAGCCGCCACTCGTGCAGGGATGTCACCGTCGCCGGCGGCTGGCCGAGGTTCCGGGCGCCCGGTGCGGGCTCGGTCTCGGCCTGGGCGGCCTTGCGGGCCTCCAGCGCGACCGCATCCGCGGTCATGGCCCCGGCCCGCAGAGCGGCGGCCAGGCCGGCGACGACAATGTGGCGTCCGAGCAGCAGCACCTCGATGAGTGCGCGGGTGCCGTCCCGCTCGCCGTGGATCTTCATGGCCTGGGTCCACCAGGCGTCGTGGACCGGGGTGAACTTGCCCGCCGAGCGGGCCTGTTCGAGAGCGGTCGAGCCGGGGAAGGCGCCGGGCTTGCGGACCAGCACCTCCAGGTAGTGGTCCAGCTCCAGGCGGACGGCGCCTTTGGCGATCAGTCGCTCGTGCCGGGCGACTTCCACGTTCTGGTCGTAAACCACCAGGTGAGAGGCGTGAAGGATGACCCTCACCCTCTTGCCGATCAGCCGGATGGGGACCGAGTAGCGGTTCGTGCGGACCGGGACCTGGCCATAGCGGTCAACTCGCGGGGTGAACAGCCGCCCGGTCTCGAACGGCTCCTCCGGCAACGGCATCAGCAGCGATCGTTCGAGCGCGAAGTCCTCGGCGATGGTCCGGGACCTGGAGCCGATCCGTCGGGCGTCGTCCTGCCGGTCCCACTGCTCAACCATCTCGTTCAGCTCAGCGAGCGAGGACACCTCGGGGACCGGGACGAAGTGGTTGCGCCGGAAGTACCCGATCTGCCCCTCGACGCCGCCCTTCTCGTGGGCGCCCTCGATGCCTGGGCGGCAGTAGAAGCTCTCGATGCCGTAGTGCGATTTGAATGCGATCCACCGGTCCGCTTCCACCCTCGCCCTGCTCAGCCCGAGCACGCGGGCGACGGCCGCCTTGAGGTTGTCGTAGCGGACCTTGCTCCGCGGGACGCCGCCCAGCGTCCGCAGTGCGTGGACGTGGCCTTCGAAGAACGCCTCCTGGCCGCAGGAGGCGAACACGCGGTGGACGGCCTTGCCCGAATACGACAGACGGAAGGAGAACAGGTAGCAGGTCACCAGCTCGCCGGCGAGGCGGATCGTCACGTCCCCGAAGTCGACCTCCGCCTCGTGTCCCGGCTGGTGAGTCTGCGGGACGAACGCCTCCAGCGGCGCCTTGCCCGACTCGACCAGGATCTCGGGCTTCCGGGCCGCGACGTAGTAGCGGACCATCCCGTAGGAGACGTCGGCGCCGTGTTCCTCGACCAGCCGGTGGAAGATCCGGGTGACCGTGTGCCGCTGCTTGCGTGGCGCGTCCAGGTCCGCCCGCAGGATCTCGTCGATCACCGGCTTGTAGCGGTCCACTCCGGTCGCCCTTGGCGGCAGCTTCTTGCGTGGCTCCGGCCAGGACGAGTCCAACGCCTTCCGCACCGTCCGCCACGTCACGCCGTGCTTGCGCTCAAGCTCCCGCATCGACATACCACCACGGTGGTCACGCCGGATCGCCGCGTACAGCTCGACCTTCGACATCCGCGGCATGACCAGCACCTTTCACCAGGAGCATCCCGATGCTGCCCTGGCAAGAACCCCGGTGCCTCCCAAACTCGTCGACATCACCCATCCGTGGAACAGGGCGCCTCCCAAACCCATCGACAAGCGACGTCGCTACTGCTTGATAAAGCCACCCGTAGGGATAGCAGAGATACTGATCAACCACACCAACGGACTGGACCGCTCGGACATTTGGCAGGACTCACTCGACGGAGCAGTGTCCAACATGATGACGGAGGCCTTCCGAGGTTGAGTCACCGCCGGTGGAACGCCGCGTCTCCTCTGAAAGGAGACCCGGCTGTTCGAACGGGTTCCGCACATGGGTCCCCAATTCAAGGCCGTGGCCCGTACCTCGATGACGTCCACCACAGCGCCGCGAGGCGGTGCCGTGGTGGACGAGACCCGGCCGCTCACGCTGACGGACTGCGCCGTTGTCGGCGCCATCCGGGATCGAACCGCGGAGCCGGCTGAGCGGGGGGATCGCTCTGATCACGGTCGTTGACCGTCATCATGCTGTCGAGGAGCCAGAGCATGCGCAGAAACCGGATTACGGCCAGCGCCATGACCGCCTCGAAGAGATAGCGCGCCGAATGTGTATCGGCCTTGTTGTCCAGGCTCTGCGCGGCGAGGCATCCCACGCAGATCAGCGCGGTCGCGGTGAGCAACGACTTCCAGTTGCGGCGCAGTTCCTGCTGGTAGTGGCGACGTACGGCGCGGATGCGTTCTCCGTTGCTTGACAGGTAGATGGAGATCGCGATCGAGCTCAACCCGCCGATCGCGGAGACGACCCCGGCCGCGGTCCCGTACAGGGAGACACGCTGTTCGGAATCGATCCAGGACAGCCAGTCGCCCCGCCCCATGGCCCGCACAATGGCCACGTGCGCCGACACCGCCACGAGGGCGATCACGTAGTCCCACCACACGGCTTCCGACCATCGGTCGACGAGAGACTCCCGTACGCTCACGCATCGCCCCCTATTGCATGTCAGCCCAGGTCAGCCCCCACAGCTGCCCGCAGCTCACTCTCGTGCTCGGCCGCTACGTCAAGGATCGCATCCACCGCTGACAAGATCCGGATGGAATTGCCGTCGTTGTCGACCGCCGAGACCCGCCGCTTCGCGGTGATGTGATGCTCGGTCAGCTCCACCAAACGGCTGCGCTCGACGCCGTCGGCTTCCGCGAACACCAGCCTGGCCTGGGCGCGAGCGGCCGCATCGGGGGCCACCGGCGCGATGTCCCGCAGATCGGCCAGCAGGGCCTGGCGGTCCGCGTCCCGTCCGCGTCCCCGCGGCACACTGATGATCATCGTGACGTTGATGTCCCCGTACGCTTCCTGCGCCTGCCGCAGGAAACTGGCCAGCCGGCCGTTGCGGCCGCGCAGTGCCGAGGCCTTATGGCTGCCGATACGGATCTCGATACGGGACGCACCCTGCGCGGTCCCCAACCGTTCCACCTCGGCCTTCGAGAGCACGGGACGGACCACCAGCCGCGTGTCGGGAAACAGATGCAGCTCGTTCAGCCAGGTCTCCAAGGCCTTGTGAGACGGGGCCGACACGGAGCCCTGCATGAGACCGATCACGTTCCCGAACGGCAGGAAGCAGATCGCGGAGGTGTCCACGAAACCACGGCTGGCGTTCTGCTCCAGCTCCTGCCACTGACCCGTGCCCCAGTCCATCACGCTCAGCCACTCCGTGGCGTCCTTTACCCGGTGCAGCAGCAGGTGATCCTGCTGGCGCACGGTGGCCACCGACCCGACGAGAGTGACCTCCTTGGCGACCATCCGGTCCTCAACGCTGGCCGTGGCCAGGTCGCTCAGAGCGCTGTCCCAGTCCATGGGAGGCACCCGCACCTGCTCCCCAGAAGCGCTCGCCACGACCTCGAAGAAGGCGATCGTGCGTTCGGGCATGCGTCGGATGGAAGCCACCGCGTCTCCTCGGCCAGTCGATGATGCACGCCGACTTGCACCCCTGAGACGGGGAGACGAACAGACGCGCTTGCAGACTCAGTTGGGCATATGACGCTAGCACCCTGAGTCACACTAATGTCCCACATGGCACCCTCGCCGCCGGACCGTGCCCGAAAAGTCTCAATCAGACTTTCGGCATCCGAATACACGAGTGATTTGATGGGTGAGAGCCGAAGCGTGTCCCTGCTTGCCCTTGTTTGCTCCGGCGCCGCAATACGTCCCCTGCTCCGGCATGATGAGCGAGACCAGCCGAGGCCTCTGCCCCGCACTCACTCCGCAAGCCGCCGGTGCGTCTGAACCGGAAGCAGGGGCTCGACGTGCTCGTGCGCCACTTGCGGCGGCCGCGTAGCCGGGCTCTGTACGTCTTCCGTGGATCAGTCGGGTGTCCGGGCCGCCAGCAAGGACAGAGTCTCCACGCTCGCTTCCGCACACCACACCCACCAGCTCACCGGCGTCACTGGCACGCCGCCGACGCTCCTGGCTCCGAGCAGCCAGCACAGATCACAGTCCTGCTCGTCGCATCGTCTTGGAAGCTGTCCTCGACCCAGACATCTGCTTCCTCACAGAAGTCCAGCGCGGCGGCCCCCCTGGGCCAGTAGTGGGGGCACACCCCCTGGCACGGATGCTACGGATCCGCGACCAGCTACAGCATCTGACCGACGAGGTTGTCACCTGACTCACGACCCCTTCTCGGCCGCTGCGGTCCCCGGACCCTCCGCTGCTCCCGCCTGACATCCGGTCGGCACGCCATCGGCCGGCTCATCCCGCCGGAGGGGATCTGCCCGTGCCCGCATCTACGGTCACCCGGCGCGCGTACCGTGAGGTGACGACCCGCCGGGAGGACCAGATGAGCGAGCAACCCGACCACGCTCCCGTCACTCCGTACGCCCCTGCAGCGGGAGCTCCCGCCGAACTCCTCGTCCAGCTGCGCGCCGACCGCCGCGCGGACCGGTGGGTGCCAGCCTTCGAACGGGACTGGACCGCAGCGCTGGAGGAGTCCCGTCGCACGTTCTCCCTCGCCCCGCTCTACGAGGTCGTCCAGGGCTGGCAGGGCCATCTCGCCCACGCCCCGGCCGTCGACGCGTTTGCCGCCTCCGGCTACGACGACAGCGAGACCATCGACATGGCGGAACTGCGAGGAAGACGCCGATGACCGGACAGCCGTATGCGATTCGCTGCTCCCACCTGCCGCGAAGGTCCTCGACACCCTGCCTGAGCACGCCGAAGACATCGTGTGGGACGTCCTGGACGCGGCCGCGTTTGGGCTGGCAACTCGGCCACCCCTTGACGATCAAGCCCGCAAGAACGGGCCGTTGCTGCCTGCAAGGGCGGCCAACCCTCGCAAGTCCTGCGGGAAACCACCGTCAGGCTGCTCGGTCTCTGCCAATGTGACCTGGTGAGATATCGCTACATAGCCACCGCGATGGCCCTCGCCATTGCCGCGGTCGGCTGTTCGTCCGCCACCTCGTCGCAGGACAAGCCCACCGCGCCCAGCCCGTCACCGAGCCGGAGCTACCTGCACCCAGTCAAAGACCTGTACTGGGTGAAGAGCAACTGCGAGGTCGGAGACTCGCCGCAGCTGACGTTCTGGCTGCGCAACCACGCCGGGCACTCCATGGCGTACGACATCCGGTATGAGTTCCTCGACACGAAGGGCAAAGTCGTCGGCTCGGCGGAAGGCGTTTTCTCTGTAGCCGCGCACCAGGTGCTCGGCGACGAGGGGCTCTACGGCGACAGCGGCCACTGCGGCCCCAAGCTCCGCCTCGTCTACGTCAACGCGTACGACGACACGGACGACGGCGCCGATCAGCCCCACTTCTGACAACGCCGGATCATGGCGCTGGCGGCTGCGGGCACGCAGAACCCCGCGTGCAGGTCCTTTGGTGGCGTCCTGCACCGCCGCATCGCCCTGGCCCTTCAAGCGCGCCCGCGCCCGCGGACACGTTAGGCCGACGCCACTCCCGGCGCCTGTACGACTGCATCGAAGCTCAATTCAACCGCCCTGCGCTACTTCGTCCTGGACGGCACCGACCACGCCAGCCACAAGGAGCAGGGCAGCGTGATCCACCGCTACAACATCTGGTGGAACAAGCACGCCGCCAACGATCGGTCATGCACTGGCAGATGCCCTTCGGCCTAGACAGTCGCCTCCGTACGCTGCTCGCTTCTTCGGGGCCCGAAAGGCCGGTGCCGACGACTGCCTGCTGCGGATCGGCACCCGCACCTCGGGATTGCTGACTGCCCAGACCGGAGGGGCATTGCCCGCACGGACAAGGCCCCCTGTGTGTGAGCCGGTCGGGGTCAGGTGAGGTCGCGGGTTTCCCAGCCGGGTGGGAGTTTGGGCAGTCCGATGAGGGCGTCGATGCCGAGGTGCTCGAGGAGGAGGGCTTTGAGGTGGCGGCCGTCGATGAGTTCCATGCGGCCGGTGCGGTGGGCGAAGTCCCAGCTGGCTTTGCCGAACCATGCGGTGGTGACGACGATGCCCTTGGCGGCGGCTTTGTCGTGCATGACGCCGGCGAGTGCGCGTACGGCTTCGGCGGGCACGGCGTTCTTGGAGCGTTTGGCCTGGATGATGCACAGGCCGCCGATGAGGGGTTCCTCGTTGACCGCCACGGCGTCGACCCCGTCATCGCGGGAGGCCTGGGTGACCCACGACTTGAGGCCGATCTTCTCGAAGAGACGCCGGATGAGGTGCTCGAACTCGATGGGATCCAGCGCGACGAGGTCGGGCCGGCTGTCCAGCCCGGCGACGACGTCCCGCTCAGCGGCCAATTTGTACTTGGCCAGGTCGAAGGTGACCACGGGACGGACGGGTTCCAGGTCATAGGGGTGCTGGGAGACGATGGCGTTGAGGAAGTGCAGGGTCTGGACCGGGTCGAGTTCGGGTTCGTCCAGGATGAGGTCTTCGAATGTCTCCCGGCTCGCCCGCAGACTGATCAGACAGGGCCGGATGGCTTTCCCGGTGGCGCGGTCCTTGGCATGGACGTGTCCGTTGAACGCCACGACGTCGACCAGCGAGGGCGGACTCACCGCAAAGGCCTCAGCAATTGCCCTCAGGGACAACCGTGCGACGAGGTCTCGGTACATCGCCTTGCACTCGGTCTCCTTCCGCGGCTGCGGTACGACTGTCGGAGGCACCGATGCCTTGAACCGGTACTGCGTAACTGCCGGCACCACTACCTGGCCAGGCAGTTCGACCTCCAGGACCAGTTCTCTCGCCTCCGGCGCGAAAGCCGCACGACGTCCACCGCGGAGGCCATCGGGGTAGCGGACTTCGCCGAGCGCCCCTTCCACACAGTTGGTCAGCCCCTCGGAGCCACCTTCACTGAAGGCCTCCTCCACCTCTGGCCGATACGCGTGAAGACCACCAGGCCGCGCATGGAGCACGGACGCCAAGCGATCCACCTGCATCTCCAGCTCGGATGTCTTAGCCGTCGCCTCCTGACGCAGTCGGTCGCTCGCCTCCTGCTTCGCCTGCCGCTCTGCCGCCGCCTTCTCACGTGCCTCGGCCTGCTTTTTCTGTTCGGCCTCTCTGGCTCGCGCTGCCTCACGTTTCTCCAGATCCCGGACGATCTGCTCGGCTCTCCGGGACTCGGCGGAACGCTGAACCTCCTTCTCCTTCTGGGCACGGGCCCAAGCCTGCGCCTGCTCACGTTCCCGCCTGGCCTCCTCCTTGGCACGTTGAGCAGCCTCTCGTTCTGCCGCGCGAGCTTGACGATCACGTTCTGCCTCGGCCCGCTTGGCAGCAGCGGCCTTCTCCTTCTGCGCATCCCTGTACGCCTGCAGCAGCTGCGCCGTCAGAGACTTTCTGCGTGCCATCCGCCCCCCTATGACAGACCGAAGAAGGAGAACTGCCCTGCGGCACAGACCGTCAATCCGAACGACTTGCTTGATGGCTCAAGAGGTCGCTCGGTGGACGTCTTTGCGACCTCCAAAGCGGCAGGAGCCGCCGCGACACCCGGCAAGGAGCGGGCGCCCGTGGCACTGGCACGCGGCCTGGTTGCTGGCAGCGCTGTTGATGACGAGACGCCTCCGGCCGCAGGACGATGCATGATGAGGTGGGACCCGGGCTGATCCCCGAGCCGGCCCGGGTGCCCGTAGAGTCCTGCAGCACGCTTTCTGGTGTCCTCGCCCGAGGGCGCGTAGACCCTTCAGCTCCGGACGGCTGTAGCGTCCTGGACCAGGGCTCAGAGCGGGGATGTCAGATCGGGGCGATCACCCCGAGAGGCTGACTGGAAGAGTTCGGCGCACACGACGAGGAGGGCCGTCCAGCCGGCAGAGCCATCGAGGAGCGGAGCGCACTCCTCGCGGACGCGTTCAGCGGTGCGGGGCACGAGCTGCGCGTGGGTCTAGAGAATGGCGGCGTCGACCGGCCCGGATGACGAACCAGCTCACCGAGCACCCACCCGAGCCGCAGAACATCTTTCGGAACGGGTCCGCACCCCAGTCCCGGTGGCCGACGCCCACTACCACGCTGCCACTGGCTAATCAGGCCGCGCACACCCGGGGCCGTTGCCGCTGGCTGGAGCCCCAACATGGCCGCCGCCGGCCTCATGTACCTCGAAGCCGCCGGCATCCCCGTCAAACCCGCCCTCAAGGACCTCCTCCTAGACCCCGCCTGCACCGACGGAAAGATAGCCGCCTTGCTGCGTACCTGGCTGGCGTGCCCAACGGTGGTGCCTGCTGCTGCCGAGGCGTTCGTCATACGGCGTCGTGCTGCTCCGTAGAGCCGGGACGGTCGGTCAGCCGGCGCTGGAGAGGCGGCGGGCGCGGGGCTGGCTGGGCGGCCGGGCGGGAGGCCTGGCGGTGCTGGTACTGGTGCCGGATGGGGTGGTTTCGGTGGAGTGCTTGATCTGCAGCAGGAGGCGAGCCCCATCTTCGCTGAGGCCTACGGTGTCGATGCCGGTGTCGGGTGCGGTGCCGTTGTGGCGAGCCTTGGCGCGGAGGATGTGGGTGAGGGCTGGAGAGAGAAAGATCTTCCGAGCGGGGGTGCCAGTGCCGTCCGACAGTGCGGCTGTCGTGGCCTGGTGGGCGGGCGCCACGGTGCCGCGTTCCCGACTGCCGGAGCTGTCTGGGGAGGGAGGAAGGAACAGTTCCCGGCCGACGTCGGCGATGTGGTCGTAAGTGGGGGGAGTATTGGTGGGGTGGAGGTTCTCGGTGGTGAGGTAGGCGGTGCCGATGGTGAGGGCGGTCTCGACCTCGTGGGGTGTCATGCAGTTCAGCAGTACTTTGAATTGTGTGCTGATCTTGGTGGAGTAGTGCATGGTGGCCAGGCGGGCGAGTTTGGCGGACTGGGTGAGTGGGCCGTCTGCGGGGGCGGGCCCGGGGGTGCGGGCGCGGGTGAAGGCCTCGCGCCAGAGGCGCACGGTGTAAGGGTGGGCAGCGCCAAGGGCGCGTAGGAAGGCCTTGCACTGCTTCCAGGTGATGGCCTGGGCCTCGCGGCGGGTGATGCGCCAGAGAGTGGTGAGCGGCAGAAGCACGGTGCCGTCGATGGTAGCGGTGGTGGCGCGCTTCTGCAGGACACGCAGGGGCGGGGCGCCGGCGCGTTCGTAGGCGGCGGCGAGGGCGGCGTTGAGGTCCTGGGGGGTGCGGATGTTGGGCACGGACGGGGCCCGCAGGGTAGCGAGGATGCCGCGGTGCTCGGCGCGGGCGGCCTGCCACAGAGCCCAGGCGCCCCGCTCTTGCTGGGTACTGGCGCCGCAGGCGCGGGCGAAGGCGGTCACGACGCGCTCCTGGGGCACGGCGCGGGCGTCGATGGCGCGCTTGAGGGTGGTCGCGGAGACGGTGGTGGTGTCCTCGAGCTCGGCGGTGCGCAGGGCCAGCTCGGCGAATGTGAGCTGGCAGCTGTCCTTGAGCGCGGTCAGGAAAACGACGAGGTCGTTGTGGCGTCGGCCGGCGCGGCGTACAGCACATGAGGTACGCGAGGGCGAAGTCATTGCGGCCGTCTCCTACCTGACCTCGGTGTCGGCGGCCGCGCGGACAACGGCGGCGGCGAGCGTGGTGCGCAGGCGCCGTCCGCCGCCGGCGGCGATGGTGGCCGCGCCGATCCCGCCGCACCCGGCGAGCAGGGTGAGCGCGTCGCTTACGGGCATGCCGGCGAGGGTGAGGCCGGTGCCCAGGAGAGGGAAGACGGTGATGCCGCAGATCTGCGCGGCGGTGAGCGGTCGGGCCGTAGTGCGGGACGGCTCAGACTGAGGCGCGGGCGCGCCGGGGCGGTGCGTGGACACGATGGGAGATCCTCCCTGACGGGGGTATGCCGGGGCCGCCGGTCCGCGAACGGGATCCGGCGGCCCGATTCAGATGCTGCTACTGGCCGCAAAACCGGTGAGGCGGGCGACAGTTGACGGCTGTCGTCCTCCGGTGCTGAAGAGGATGGCACGTCCAGTCTCCGCCCCGCTCGACCGGAAAAGCGCATATGCGCGCTATGTCTTTTTACTGGTCCGTGGGTGTTCCAGGTATGCCTCCGGTTGACGGCTGCGAGCGTGCCGCCCACTTGCCCGCCGCGACCAGCACCTTGTCCTCCATGCCCCACGGCCCCCGGTCCGCGGGTGTTCCAGTCTGGCTTGCCCCCGGCCCGCCAGGCATTGATGCTGCGTCATAACTCCGTTGTCTGTGCTGTGCAGGGGGACCGGACCAACTGGTCCGGGGACAATGGGTTCCCTGACCCGCTACTGGCCGCAAACCGACGCGACAGGGACATCTCCGAAGGTCATGGTGACGCGTGCCCGCGGACACGAGGGCCGGCCCCGGCAACGGGACTGGTCCTCGTGCGTATTGGTAGCCGCGCTGTCGCGCGCGGCTACGATCCCGAGTTGTCTCGCGCGTCCCGCACTGGCCGACGGTCGCCGCTGCCCGCCGACATGCCGGACAACAGACGCGAGTTGGCGGGGAGGGCAGCCGGTTTCCGCTATGACGCCGGGCGGCAGTACGCACACCGCCGACCGCCACCGCTGTATCCCCGCCCGCGCCGGGACAGCTTTGACGGCCAAGGTCCCTACCCGGGCCCGCGACACCCACCCGCACGACTGCAGGCAGGCGTGGGGTGCGCGCTGTCGACGAAGGCAGCACGGCAGCGGTGCAGATCCACGAAGCCGTGCGCCACGGGCATCTCACCCCAGGTCGTGCCGGCAGGCGCTGTGGTACGTCAGCCAGATGTCTTCCAAGTAGCAGCGTTGAACAATGCGTATTCGAGCAGGTCAGGGGCTACTTCGGATGGCCATCCTTCAACTGCAGCTAGCTGGTTGGCGGCGGCGTGCATGAAGGAGAGATAGACCTGGTAGCGGTGGGGCGTCCAGTTGCTGTCCGACCAGACCCAGGCGGCGATGGAGCCGTCCACATCGTGGCCGCTCTCGCAGCCGACGGCAGCGGCCATCCGCCTCAGGCGTCTGGCCAGCACGCGGTCGAGGATGAGCGGCCGCGCGCCGTGGGCGGGCCGCCGCGCGAGGCCGGTGAAGTAGAGGAACTTGGTGAAGAAGGCCGGCCCGAGCCCGGGAACCTGCCTATAGAGCGCGGCGTACGCCTGCGGTGCACCGTGCTCGTGCAGTGCGGTGACCGCAGCAGCCAGCGCCGCGTCGAGGCCGTCGAAGGCCAGGATCTTGTGGAGGGCGGCTGGTCCGCTGCCGCCGGGAGTGCCGCGCTTTCCCTTGCCCCACACATACGTCGTGACCAGCGCTTCCCGGAACGCCTCCCGCTGCAGCGCGTCGGCGACGCCCGAGGCGACCTCCGCCCGGCTGACCGCCGCATCACCGTCCGCAGAGGTGGAGGCCAGCGTGGAGGGCCACGGGGTGATCTGCGCCCATCGGCTGGGTGTGTAGCGGACGGAGTGCGCGCCGGGTGTCCCGTCCGGGTATGCCGACGCATTCGTCTCCCACCAGCGGCCCAGAGCCCGCACAACGGGAGCCGGCAGCGGGCGTGCGGCCATCTCGCGGTCCACCGCGTCCGCACGCTCCTGGCGACCCTGCCTGTCCTGCCCGTTCTGTTCGTTCACGAGCCGCTCCTTGCCTGACGTTCTACCGAGTCCGGGGAGGACGCGGCGGATTCCGTCGGTTCGGGCTGCTGCGGTCCGCCTCCGCCTGTTCGGCGGCTGCCTGTTCCAGTTCCTGCCGGCGGAGTTCGCCGCCCTCGATCAGGTATGTGTCGGGCAGGGGCCGTGCAGGCAGCCCCCAGGCTCGGGTGCGGGTCCGTACGCCGATGTCGCGGCTGACGACGACCACTTCCGCGGGAGCCACAGCCTGGTGCAGCCGCAGTGCCGAGGCCACCAACTCGTCGTCCGGCACCGCAAGGCGGGCATGCCCGGGCTCATCGGCCGCGATGAACACAGGCGTTCCATCCTCCGCGGACGCTTTCCCGGGTGCCCCTTCCAGCACCAACTCCAGCAGCCGGAACAGGCCGCGCGCCCGCCGGGAGATCTTCCTGTCCCCGGTCTGGTAGCTCTTGGTGTCGATCTCGTCGACCACGACGTGCGGCACCATGACCGCAGTGCCCTTCCCGAACACCTGCTGCCAGGGGACCTTGTCGAACTGCGTGAAGTGCAGCGTGGTGTTCGTGTCCAGCACCGCGTACCGGCCAGCACCGGCGTGGCCGTACCGCTCCTGCAGGGCACGCACCCGGTTCGCCAGGGTTCTGAAGTAGTCCTGGAGCTCTGCGATTTCCACATACATCATCAGCCGGGCCTCGTCCAGCGGTGCTGTGAGGATTGCCCGGTAGCGGCCCGCGCGGAGCTGTCCCGCGATCTCCCGGTCGCTGAACCGCCGGTTGAGCTCCTCGGCGGCCTTCCAGGTCCACTCGTCGTACCGCTTGCGCACGGCCCGCATCTCGGCCGCGGCTTCCGCGCCCGTTCTCATCGAGTGAGGGATCCGGATGGAGACGTCGTTGAGGCTCCCGGCCACGAGACCCTGCTCCAGGAAATCGATCGCGTCGGTACAGGTCGTTCCGGCTCTCAGCATGCCCTTGCTCTCCCCCGGGGACGGGGACCGGTGCGCCCCGTCCCGGCCATCCTGCCAGCGTTGATGACGTCTGGTGCGAGTTCTGCTTCCTGCGTGTTGAGGCCTGCTCCCTTCCGGGCGGGGTCGCCGCGCCCGAGACTTCCCGGTGTCGTCGTCAGGTGCCGCTCAGCGGTCAGCGGGTGACGGTTTCTGGCAGCGATGCAGCCCGAGCGGATGTCGCCGAAGAGCGCCGTCTAAGACGTCGTTTCTTATGGCTGTAGGTGCTGT
>NZ_LAVA02000105.1 GCF_000974985.2 Streptomyces mangrovisoli
GTGTTGGTTCTGAAACCACGAACAGCCCCATTCTCCATGGGTTTGATGGAGTGTGGTGCGGCATTGTTCGACAGTTTCATAGTGTTTCGGTGGTCATAGCGTGAGGGAAACGCCCGGTTACATTCCGAACCCGGAAGCTAAGCCTCACAGCGCCGATGGTACTGCAGGGGGGACCCTGTGGGAGAGTAGGACACCGCCGAACAATTATTGAAAAGGGTTGGATCCCGAACTTCGGTTCAGGGTCCAACCCTTTTTTGTTTGCCGTTACTTGAAGTTCACGTTGCGCGCCGAGCATCCAAGCATGGGTACTGCTGCAATGCTCAGGGCCGCCGGTGTCGGTATCGGTGACGAGGTCGTCGTTTCGGCGTTCGGGACCGTGGAAGTCGCCCAGGCCGTGACACTGGCGGGCGCACTTCCGGTGTTCGCCGACATAGATCCGGTGACCTACTGCCTCAGCGCCTCCGCGGTCGAGGCGGCCGTGACACCGCGCACCGCGGCGATAGTCGTCGTGCACCGCTTCGGCCGGCTCGCCGACCTCGACCGGCTGCTCGGCATCGGCCGGCGCCACGGACTGCTGGTGCTTCAGCAGGGGGAGTCGACGGCGCCGTACGACGAGGTCGCGCAGCGCAGGGAGCGCGCCGCGTACCTCGACGCCAAGCTGCGGGGCGTACGGACCCCCGACGGCGGCGACGGGCACACCTACCAGCAGTACGTCGTGCGGGTGCCCGGCAACGGGCGGCCGGACCGCGACGCCTTCGCGCGCGCGGTGCGGGCCAGGGGAGTCGACTGCCAGGTGCCGGTGAAGGCGCCCGTGCACCGGCTGCCGGAGTTCCGGCGCTGTGTCTCCCTGCCCGAGACCGAACAGGCCGCGGACGACACCCTCGCGCTGCCCGTGGACGCCTCGTTGACGAAGCGCGACATGCAGCGGATCGTGACGGCCTGCAACGCGCTCGGCGGACTCCTCCAACCCGCCTTCTGAACGAGTTTGGGAGCACGGGTCTGTTCAGGGTATGATCTGTTTCGTTGCCGCGAGGGAAACCTCGGAAAAGGCAACAGGCCCCCATAGCTCAGTCGGCAGAGCGTCTCCATGGTAAGGAGAAGGTCAACGGTTCGATTCCGTTTGGGGGCTCCACACGAAAGGCCCCGCCCAATTGGGCGGGGCCTTTTCCGTATTCCCCGGCAGCACTCCCTGTTCCCTTTGCGGGTGGGGGAGTTCGGCGGGTGGGTGGAGTTCGGTCAGTCCTGGTGAATGCCGGCGACGCGCATCGCGAGGATCGCCATGTCGTCGGACGGGGCGTCGGACGCGAAGCGTTCCACCGCGCGCATGATGCGAGCCGCCACCGCACCGGCCGTAAGACCCGTACAGGTGGTGAGGACGTCGGCGAGCCCGTCGTCGCCGAGCATCCTGGTGCCCTCGCGGCGCTCGGTGACGCCGTCGGTGACGCACAGCAGGACATCGCCCGCGTCCAGCGTCACCGTCTGCTCGTGGAGCTCCAGGTCCTCGATGACGCCCAGCAGCGGCTGGGGTTCGGCGGCCGCCTCGACCGTGCCGTCCGGGCGCAGCCGGAGCGGGAGCGGGTGGCCGGCGCAGACCAGCTTCAACTCCGCGCTGCCGTCCGGCTGGGGCCGCATCTCGCCGTAGAGGAGGGTGAGGAAGCGGCTGCGGTCGCCCTCGTCGAGGATGGCCGAGTTGAGGCGTTCGAGGACCGCCGGGGCGTTCAGGCCCTCGCGGGCGAGCAGCCGCAGCGCGTGCCGGGCGAGGCCGGTGACGGCCGCCGCGTTCGGGCCGGTGCCGCAGACGTCGCCGATGGCGAAGCCGTAGGCGCCGTCGCGGATGGGGAAGAGGTCGTAGAAGTCTCCGCCGACCTCGTTGCCCTCGCCCGCCGCGCGGTAGATGACCTCGACCTCGACACCGCCGATCTGGGGCAGCTCGGGCGGCAGGAGGCTGCGCTGGAGGGACTGGCTGATGGCCGTGCGCTCCGAGTACAGGCGGGCGTTGTCGAGGGCCAGGGCGGCCCTGCGGGACAAGTCCTCGGCCAGTTCGAGGATTTCCTGGCGGAAGTGTTCGTCGGTGGGCTTGCCGAGGGTCAGCATGCCGATGACGCGGTTGCGGGCGACCAGCGGCAGGACGACGGTCTCGCCGCCCACCGCGGACGCCACGGAGAGCGTGGGGCCGAGGCCCGAGGCGGTCTGGTGGGTGGGGCCGCCGCTCAGGCCCAGGCTGCGCATGGAACTGCGCAGGGCGGCGCGGCGCGCCACTTCGCCGGGGGCGGCCCAGACGCGCGCGCCGGGTGTCGGCACCGGGTCCGGGGGCGAGATCTTCGACAGCAACGACTTGATGCCGTCGATGAGTTCCTCGTCCTCGTGCAGGACGTACGACAGGTACGGATCCGACGCCTGGTCGGCGATCGTGTAGACGGCGCACCAGGTGGCGAGGGTCGGCACGGTCATCTGTGCCATGAGGGCGAGGGTCTGGTCGCGGTCGAGGGTGCCGGCGAGCAGGTCGGAGGCCTCGACGAGGAAGCTGAGCGAGCCGCGGCGCAGGCGTTCCAGTTCGCCGAGGCGGGCCGACTCGACGGCGAGGGCGATGCGGTCGGCGGCGAACTGGAGGCGCAGGGCCTCCTCGTTGGAGTATCTGCCGGGCGACTCGGCGGCGACGCCGAGGGAGCCGGTGAGGCGGCCCTCGACCTTGAGCGGGACCGTGACGACCGAGCGCATCCCGGTGCCGTCCAGCAGGGGTACGGCGCCGGGTACGGCGGCCAGGTCGTCGTGGACGGCGGGCATCCGGGCGGAGCCGTAGCGGCCGGGGCCGGCTTCGACGGGGACGCGGGCGAAGCGCTGGCGGGCGGAGGGCAGGCCGGTGGAGGCGCGGACCTCCAGCTCGGTCTCGTCGTCGGTGGCGAGGAGCAGGAAGGCGGAGTCGCCGTCGAGCATGTCGCGGGCGCGTTCGACGGTGCGCTGGAGGAGCCCGTCGAGGTCGTCGGGGGCGGGTGAGCCGATGAACACCTCGAAGGGGTCGCTGCTCGGCCCGTCGGAGTGGGAGAGGTCGGAGGCGGGCAGCCGGGTCGGGGTCTGGAGGACGGCGCGCTCGGGTTCGCGCACCAGCAGGCAGACGGTGGAGGGCTCGCCTCCGGTGTCGCGGACGCGCAGGTGGGAGGCGTAGACCGGGATGACGCGGCCGTCCGCGCCGCGGATGCCGTAGCTGCCCTCCCAGCGGGAGAGCTGGAGGGCCTCGGCGATGCCGGTGGCGGTGCCGGGGGTGTGCGGCCAGGCCGCGAAGTCGGTGAGGGGTTTGCCGGTGACCTGTTTTGCGGGGTAGCCGAAGAGGTCGTCGGCGTCCTCGTTCCAGGCGGTGATGGTGCCGGTGCGGTCGATCTGGACGACCGCGACGCGGACTCTTCCGTCGGCGAGCGGGAGGAGGTCGGCGGGGAGCGAGGGGCCCGCGGTGCGGGTGCCCACCGGGCGCTCGGGCAGTTCGAGCTGGAACCAGACGTTCTTGTGGGTGGGCGTGTACTCGACGCCCCAGCGGCCGGCCAGGGCCGCGCAGAGCTGGAGGCCGCGGCCGCCCTCGCGGTCGGGGCTGCCCATGTTGACGGGGGAGCCCTGGAGCGGGACCTCGCGTTCGGGGTAGCGGTCGGCGACCTCGATCCGTACGCCGTCCTCGGTGCGCAGGCACAGGACGTCGGCGGCGGTGCCCGCGTGGACCACGGCGTTGGTCACCAGTTCGCTGGTGAGGACGACGGCGTCGTCGACGACGTCGGCGAAACCCCAGCCTTGGAGGGTGTCGCGGACGAAGGAGCGGGCGGTGGCGACGGATCGCCCGACGGGCTCGAAGCTGGCGGCCGCGCGCGCGGTGATCACAGAACTCCTCGACCGGTTGTCGGCATGCAGGGCTCCACGGCCGGCCGGCTCGCTCCGCTGCTGCGGCATCCGCGTGCCCTTCGGCCGTGGCTCCGGGGGCTGTCCCCCGGGGATCACTCCGGTGGTCATGGTCTGCGGCCGCCCCTCCGTGCCCGCTCGTTTCGTGCCACCGCCCTGCCGGACGGACCGGTGCGGCTGGACAGCCGCATGCAAGGTTACTTACCTTCCCCGTCCGTATGGATGCCGGTCACCAGTGTTTCCGTCCTGTGGGTGTGCGGGTGATGTGCGAAGCTGCCGAACTGTTATGGCCTGGTTCGGCGAGGGTGAAACACTGGGCAAGCTTCTGGTGAGGGTCCGGGCAGGCCGAGTGTCTTTCCCGCATCGCGGGCAGCAACCCACGGTGGGGTCCGATCGGCTCGGGCCGGCAGACGCATCAGGATCGGGTATTTCGAGCAGGAGTACCCGCGCACAGCCGTAAACGGGTACTCCGAGCGGGAGGACCCGCGCACAGCGGTAACGGTCGACCCCTGCGGGAGGGACACAGTGGAGTCTGGCGCAGCGACGCGGAGCACGAAGACGCGCGCGAAGGGCGGACCGTCCCCGCGCCGGCCGCGCAGCGGGACGACCGTGGTCGACACGGCCGCCCTGGACCGGCTGCTGGTCGCCCTGGAGGCGATGCGGGACGGCAACTTCCGCAGGCGGCTCACGGTGTCCGGCGACGGCGTGATGTCGGAGATCGCGGCGGTCTTCAACGAGGTCGCGGACCGCAATCTGCATCTGACGGGCGAGCTGGCGCGGGTGCGGCGCATGGTCGGCCGGGAGGGCAAGCTCACCGAGCGGCTGGAGACGTCGGCCTGCGAGGGTTCGTGGCTGGCCGCCATCGACAACTCCAACGCCCTGGTCGACGATCTCGTACGGCCCGTCTCCGAGGTCAGCCGGGTGCTGTCCGCGGTCGCGGAGGGCGATCTGTCGCCGCGGATGGAGCTGCGCACCCAGGGGCCGGACGGCACCGGGCATCCGCTGCGCGGTGAGTTCCTGAAGGTGGGCCGGACGGTCAACAATCTGGTCGACCAGTTGTCGACGTTCACCGACGAGGTCACGCGGGTGGCCAGCGAGGTGGGCACCGAGGGCAAGCTGGGCGGCCAGGCGCAGGTGCGCGGCATGTCGGGTTCGTGGAAGGACCTGACGGACTCGGTCAACACGATGGCGTGGCGGCTGACGGCTCAGGTGCGGGACATCGCGCTGGTGACGACGGCGGTCGCGAAGGGTGATCTGTCGCGCAAGGTCACGGTGGACGTGGCCGGCGAGATGCTGGAGCTGAAGAACACCGTCAACACGATGGTGGACCAGCTGTCGTCGTTCTCCTCCGAGGTGACGCGGGTCGCGCGCGAGGTGGGCACGGAGGGCATTCTCGGTGGGCAGGCGCAGGTCGCGGGCGTCGACGGGGTGTGGAAGGAGCTCACCGACTCCGTCAACACGATGGCCGGCAACCTCACCGCGCAGGTGCGCGGGATCTCGCAGGTGACGACGGCGGTCGCCAACGGTGACCTGTCGCAGAAGGTGACGGTTCCGGCGCGGGGCGAGGTCGCGCAGCTCGCCGAGACGATCAACCAGATGACCGAGACGCTGCGGATCTTCGCGGACGAGGTCACGCGCGTGGCGCGGGAGATCGGTGACGACGGGGAGCTCGGTGGGCAGGCGATCGTGCCGGGCGCGGCGGGCACGTGGAAGGGGCTGACGGACTCCGTCAACACGGTGTTCCGCAACCTGACCACGCAGGTGCGGGACATCGCGGCCGTGACGACCGCGGTGGCCAGCGGTGATCTGTCGCGCAAGGTCACGGTGGACGTGGCCGGCGAGATGCTGGAGCTGAAGAACACCGTCAACGGGATGGTGGACCAGCTGTCGGCGTTCGGTGCCGAGGTGACCCGGGTGGCGCGGGAGATCGGCGACGAGGGCGAGCTGGGCGGCCAGGCGCAGGTGCCGGGTGCGGCGGGCGCGTGGAAGGACCTGACGGACTCCGTCAACACGGCGTTCCGCAACCTGACCGGGCAGGTGCGCAACATCGCCCAGGTGACGACCGCCGTGGCGAACGGCGATCTGTCGCAGAAGGTCACGGTGGACGTCTCCGGCGAGATGCTCCAGCTGAAGAACACCGTGAACACGATGGTGGACCAGCTGTCGTCGTTCGCGGACCAGGTGACGCGGATGGGCCGCGAGGTGGGCACGGAGGGCCGGCTGGGCGGCCAGGCGCGCGTGGACGGCGTGTCCGGCACGTGGAAGGAGCTGACCGACTCGGTCAACTCCATCACGGGCAATCTGACCGCTCAGGTGCGGCAGATCGCGCAGGTGACGACGGCGGTGGCGCGGGGCGACCTGTCGCAGAAGATCACGGTCGACGCGCGCGGCGAGATCCTCGAGCTGAAGAACACGATCAACACGATGGTCGACCAGCTGTCGGCCTTCGCCGACCAGGTGACGCGGGTGGCCCGCGAGGTGGGCACGGAGGGCCGGCTCGGCGGCCAGGCGCAGGTGCCGGGCGTGGCCGGCGTGTGGCGTGATCTGACCGATTCGGTGAACGGCATGGCCGGCAACCTCACCGCGCAGGTGCGCAACATCGCGCAGGTCGCGACGGCGGTGGCGCGCGGTGACCTGTCGCAGAAGATCACGGTGGACGCCCGGGGCGAGATCCTGGAGCTGAAGAACACCCTGAACACGATGGTGGACCAGCTGTCGTCGTTCGCGGAGCAGGTGACCCGGGTGGCCCGCGAGGTGGGCACGGAGGGGCAGCTGGGCGGTCAGGCGGAGGTGCAGGGAGTCTCCGGCACCTGGAAGGACCTGACCCAGTCCGTGAACTTCATGGCGAACAACCTGACCATCCAGGTGCGCAACATCGCCGAGGTGACCACGGCGGTGGCCAAGGGCGACCTGTCGAAGAAGATCACTGTTGACGCGAAGGGCGAGATCCTTGAGCTGGTCACGACGGTCAACACGATGGTTGACCAGCTGTCCAGCTTCGCCGAGCAGGTGACGCGGGTGGCCCGTGAGGTGGGCACGGAGGGCATCCTGGGCGGCCAGGCGCACGTGCCGGGGGTCACGGGCATCTGGAAGGACCTCAGCGACAACGTGAACCTGATGGCCAGCAATCTGACCATCCAGGTGCGCAACATCTCCCAGGTGTCGGCGGCGGTCGCCAACGGTGACCTGACCCGGCAGGTCACCATCCGGGCGCGCGGTGAGGTCGCGCAGCTCGCGGACACGATCAACACGATGGTGAAGACGCTGAGTTCGTTCGCCGACCAGGTCACCAAGGTGGCCCGTGAGGTGGGCACGGACGGCATCCTGGGCGGGCAGGCGCACGTGCCGGGCGTGGCGGGCACGTGGAAGGACCTCACGGAGTCCGTGAACCAGATGGCCTCCAACCTGACCGGCCAGGTGCGCAACATCGCCATGGTGACCACGGCGATCGCCAAGGGTGACTTGACGAAGAAGATCGACATTGACGCCCGTGGTGAGATCCTCGAACTCAAGACGACGATCAACACGATGGTTGACCAGCTGTCCAGCTTCGCCGAGGAGGTCACCCGGGTGGCCCGCGAGGTGGGCACGGAGGGGCAGCTGGGCGGTCAGGCGCGGGTGCGTGACGTGGACGGCACCTGGCGCGACCTGACGGAGTCGGTGAACGAGATGGCCGGGAACCTGACCCGGCAGGTGCGTGCCATCGCGCGCGTGGCGACCGCGGTGACCCGCGGCGACCTGAACCTGAAGATCGACGTCGACGCGGCGGGCGAGATCCAGGAGCTCCAGGACTACATCAACAAGATGATCGCCAACCTGCGCGACACCACGATCGCCAACAAGGAGCAGGACTGGCTCAAGGGCAACCTGGCGCGCATCTCGGCGCTGATGCAGGGCCGCCGCGATCTGGCCGACGTGGCGTCGCTGATCATGAGCGAGCTGACGCCGGTGGTCTCCGCGCAGCACGGCGCGTTCTTCCTGTCGCTGCCGCTGGTCGACGGCAAGGACGTGGCCGCGGAGGGCGAGGACGCCTACGAGCTGCGGATGCTGGGGTCGTACGGCTACTCGATGGGGTCGATGCCGACGTCGTTCCGGCCGGGTGAGGCGCTCATCGGCACGGCGGCGCAGGAGCGGCGCACGATCCTGGTGGAGAACGCGCCCAGCGGCTATCTGAAGATCTCCTCCGGGCTCGGGGAAGCCCCGCCGGCGCAGGTCATCGTGTTGCCGGTGCTGTTCGAGGCGAAGGTGCTCGGGGTCATCGAACTGGCGTCGTTCACGCCGTTCACGCAGATCCAGAAGGACTTCCTGAACCAGATCGCCGAGATGATCGCGACGAGCGTCAACACCATCTCCGTCAACACCAAGACGGAGGTGCTGCTGAAGCAGTCGCAGGAGCTGACCGAGCAACTGCGGGAGCGGTCGGCGGAGTTGGAGAACCGGCAGAAGGCGCTCCAGGCGTCCAACGCCGAACTGGAGGAGAAGGCCGAGCTGCTGGCGCAGCAGAACCGCGACATCGAGGTGAAGAACACCGAGATCGAGGAGGCCCGGCAGGTCCTGGAGGAGCGCGCCGAGCAACTCGCGGTGTCCATGCGGTACAAGTCGGAGTTCCTGGCCAACATGTCGCACGAGCTGCGTACGCCGCTGAACTCGCTGCTGATCCTCGCCAAGCTGCTCGCCGACAACGCGGAGGGCAATCTCTCCCCGAAGCAGGTGGAGTTCGCGGAGACCATCCACGGCGCGGGCTCGGACCTGCTCCAGCTGATCAACGACATCCTGGACCTGTCGAAGGTCGAGGCGGGCAAGATGGACGTCTCCCCGACGCGCATCGCGCTCGTGCAGCTCGTGGACTACGTCGAGGCGACCTTCCGGCCGCTGACCGCGGAGAAGGGCCTGGACCTGTCGGTGCGGGTCTCCCCGGAGCTGCCCGCGACCCTGCACACCGACGAGCAGCGGCTGCTGCAGGTGCTGCGCAACCTGTTGTCCAACGCGGTGAAGTTCACCGACTCCGGCTCGGTGGAGCTGGTGATCCGGCCGGCGGGCACGGACGTTCCCCGGGGCATCCGGGAGCAGTTGCTGGAGGCCGGTTCGCTGACGGATCCGGAGGGCGCGCTGATCGCGTTCTCGGTCACGGACACGGGCATCGGGATCGCGGCGAGCAAGATGCGGGTGATCTTCGAGGCGTTCAAGCAGGCGGACGGCACGACCAGCCGCAAGTACGGCGGCACCGGCCTCGGCCTGTCCATCTCGCGGGAGATCGCGCAGCTGCTGGGCGGCGAGATCCACGCGCAGAGCGAACCGGGGCGCGGCTCCACGTTCACCCTGTACCTGCCGCTGCACCCCACCGAGCTGCCGCCGCAGGGCTATCAGCAGGCGGCGCCCGCCCTGGAGGCCGGCGACCTGGTGGCGTCCGAGGGGCAGGCGGCGGGGCTGTCGGAGCTGTCCGAGGTGGCGATCGAGACGCCGGCGGAGGTGAAGTCGTACCAGGAGACGCAGAACGGTGCCGCGGCGCTGTTCCGGCGGCGCCGCCGGGCCGTCACGGGCGGCGACCAGGCTCCGCTGCGCGAGGGCCGGCTGCTGGAGCGTGAGGAGTGGCCGGAGCAGGGCGCGCCGCAGCCGCACCGGAGTGTCCGCTTCAACGGCGAGAAGGTGCTGATCGTCGACGACGACATCCGCAACGTGTTCGCGCTCACCAGCGTGCTGGAGCAGCACGGGCTGTCGGTGCTGTACGCGGAGAACGGCCGCGAGGGCATCGAGGTCCTGGAGCAGCACGACGACGTGGCGGTCGTCCTGATGGACATCATGATGCCGGAGATGGACGGGTACGCGACGACCACGGCGATCCGGCGGATGCCGCAGTTCGCCGGGCTGCCGATCATCGCGCTGACCGCGAAGGCGATGAAGGGCGACCGGGAGAAGGCGATCGAGTCCGGC
The DNA here is from genome assembly GCF_000974985.2 of Streptomyces mangrovisoli. GTDB lineage: Bacteria > Actinomycetota > Actinomycetes > Streptomycetales > Streptomycetaceae > Streptomyces > Streptomyces mangrovisoli. The sequence continues at coordinate 9,811 of NZ_LAVA02000105.1, forward strand.
GCGTCCGACTATGTCACCAAGCCGGTCGATCCCGACCACCTGTTGGCCGTGATGGAACAGTGGATGAGGGAAGGATGACCGACCGCGATGACGGCCGACCTCTGTGTTCACCATGAGTTGCGCCCGCGGCACGTCAGGCGCCGTGTAGAAGGGCGGGATACGGGGAACCTTCTGATCTCCCGCCGCGTTTCTGCTGTGTGCACAGTGACATCGCGGTGACAGGGTGTGGCGACGGTCGGGGTGCGGCTACCATGACCGGCACAAGGACGGGCGGCGCAAGGGAGTCGTCCCCAGGGGCGGCGCCCGGCGCACTGTCGGGGCGAGGAGGGCGGGCCATGGTGCAGAAGGCCAAGATCCTCCTGGTCGATGACCGGCCGGAGAATCTGCTTGCGTTGGAGGCCATCCTCTCCGCGCTCGATCAGACGCTGGTGCGGGCATCGTCCGGGGAGGAAGCGCTCAAGGCACTGCTCACGGACGACTTCGCGGTCATTCTGCTGGACGTCCAGATGCCGGGCATGGACGGTTTCGAAACCGCGGCGCACATCAAGCGACGGGAGCGGACACGGGACATCCCGATCATCTTCCTCACCGCGATCAACCACGGCCCGCACCACACCTTCCGGGG
>NZ_LAVA02000106.1 GCF_000974985.2 Streptomyces mangrovisoli
GCGGGCCGGTGGGGGCTGGTCGCGCAGTTCCCCGCGCCCCTTGCAGGGCACGACTGCCGGAGCCCCCGTCCAGGGGCGCGAGGAACTGCGCGACCGGCCACGACGCACCCGCCGGCGAACGCGATCGGACCACCCCCCGTCCACGGGCGCGCGGAACGGCGCGCCCGGCCCGCCCCCCTCAGGGGCGCGAGGAACTGCGCGACCAGCCGTAACGGACCCGCAGCCGACCACGCGCCGGACCACCCCCAGGGGCGCGGGGAACTGCGCGACCAGCCCCCGCCGGCTCGCAGCCGAGCCCGCGCGGTCAGAACGTGATCGTCCAGCCCTCGCGCGAAGCGTCCCGCGCCGTGTAGGAGACGCCGTCCACCTTCAGACCACCCGCGTCGAGCAGCGTGATCTCGCCGCCGTGGTTGCCGAGCCGCGCGCCGTCCGTGAGCGCGACCCGCAGGGCGGCACCGGCGGCGAGCGGACCCGCCGGCACCGGGCTGCCGTCACCCGGTCCGGCGACGATCCGCCAGCCGGTGAGGTCGACCGCGTCCGGCGAGGCGTTGATCAGCGTGACGCTCTCCGCCTCGGGCGCCGGCCCGACCGGGTCGGCCAGCGCCGCGGCGATCCGCACCGGCCGGTCACCCGCGCCGGACCACCCGCCACCCGCACCGCCGCCCGCGCCGCCGAGCGCGTGGCCCGTGGCGTCGTCGGTGTGCCGGCTCTGGCTCTGGAAGGCCAGGAAGACGGCGACCCAGCGGTCGGGCCCGGGGAAACGGATCAGCAGCCCGCCGTCCTGCCACACCCCGTCGTCGCCCTCGAACGTGCCGCTGTTGCCCTGGTTCATGTGCACGTCGTGCACGCCGTTGCCCGGCAGGAACCCGAAGATCTTGTCGCGTACCGCGGCCTCAGGACCCCAGCGCTCGCCGAAGACGTACAGCAGCGCGGAGTCGTCCGCGACGGCGCGCCGCACATGCAGGTCGAGCAGGTCGGCGAGGTCGTTGTCGGGCCCGGCGGCGTCCGGCGGCAGCGACCGCAGTGCCGCCGGGTCGAAGAGATTGCCGCGTACGAAGTCGAGCCGGCCGCCGCCGGGTCCGGGCGGCAGGGTGTTCCAGCCGCCGGGCAGCCCCGCGAGCCGGTCGGTGACCGGGTGCCGGAAGTCCTCGGCGACGACATAGAGCAGGTCCGAAGGGGCCTGCTGGGACTTGACGTTGACGGCGGCACGGTGGTGGGTGCCGTGCTCGTCGATCAGATGGATCTGGAAGTGCGGTGTCTGGGCGGCGCCTTCGCGGCGCACGCCGACGGCCTTCGCTATGAGGACGCCGTAGGACTTGAGCGGCATGACGACTCGCTTCCCCCGTGACCGGACCCGGTACCCGGATCGGTGCCGGATCGGTGCCCGCCGACGGGTCCCGACGGGCCGTTGGCCGGATCGTAGGGCGGTCCGGTGGCCGGGGACCCGCGGAGGAACGCATTCCCGGTGAATCGGCCGTCCGGTGTACGTCTCCTCGGGGCCGCGCCGCTGCTCCATCTGTGTGAGCCGGACGGGAACCGGCGGCCCCGCCCGCCGCTCGGCCTAAGATCAGTTTCGTGGTCGACTTCCTTCTCGAACGCACGGTGCCGCTGCCTCTCGACGAGGCGTGGCGCCGGCTCACGGAGTGGCCCCGGCACAGCGATGTCGCCCCGCTCACCCGGGTCTTCGTGGTCACTCCCCCGCCGACGCACGAGGGCACGATCGTCGTGGCCCGCACGGGACTCGGCCCGCTCGCCTTCGACGACCGGATGGAGGTGACCGTGTGGCAGCCCCCCGTGGACGACGGCCCCGGCCGCTGTCGTCTGGTCAAACAGGGCCGGATCATGACCGGTTGGGCCGAGATCGAGGTACACCCGGGACCCGGCGGCCGCAGCCGCGTGATCTGGCGCGAGGAACTGGGCGTACGACCGCTGCCGTCCCTCTTCGACCCACTGGTCGGGTCGGCGTCCCGGGCGATGTACGGCCGAGCGGTCAACGCACTGCTGCGCAAGCCCTGATGACGGCCGGACGGGTCGTCTTCGGCGGGGCGCCCGCTCACCGGCTCAGGCCACCGACCCGATCCGCCGTGCCGGTGTGGCCGGCTCGTCGTGGTGGATCGGGGTGTGGGCGCCGGTCAGGGAGACTCCGCTGCCGCCGCGGCGGGTGGCGACGATCTCCGAGGCGATGGACAGGGCCGTCTCCTCGGGGGTGCGGGCGCCCAGGTCGAGGCCGATCGGGGAGCGCAGCCGGGCCAGTTCGAGTTCGGTGACGCCGACCTCGCGCAGCCGCTGGTTGCGGTCGAGATGGGTGCGGCGCGAGCCCATCGCGCCGACGTAGGCGACGGGCAGGCGCAGCGCGAGCCGGAGCAGGGGCACGTCGAACTTCGCGTCGTGGGTCAGGACGCAGAGCACGGTGCGGGCGTCGACGGGGGCGCGCTCCAGGTAGCGGTGCGGCCAGTCGACGACGATCTCGTCGGCCTCGGGGAAGCGGGCGCGGGTCGCGAAGACGGGCCGGGCGTCGCAGACGGTGACGTGGTAGCCGAGGAACTTGCCGACGCGGACGAGGGCGGAGGCGAAGTCGATCGCACCGAAGACGATCATCCGGGGCGGTGGCACGGACGACTCGATCAGCAGCGTGAGCGGTGCTCCACAGCGTGAGCCCCGCTCTCCGATCTCGACGGTGCCGGTGCGCCCGGCGTCCAGGAAGGCGGCGGCCTCGGCGGCCACGGTGCGGTCCAGCTCCGGGTGGGCGCCGAAGCCGCCCTCCGTGGAGCCGTCCGCGCGGACGAGCAGCGCCCGCCCCAGCAGCTCGGCCGGTCCGGACACCACCCGCGCCAGCGCGGCCGCCTCCCCCCGTGCGGAGGCGGCCAGCGCGGACGCCGCCACCGGGCGGGCCGGATCGGCGGCCCGCACCGGCGCGACGAGGATGTCGATGACGCCACCGCAGGTCAGTCCGACCGCGAAGGCGTCGTCGTCGCTGTAGCCGAAGCGTTCGAGGACGGTCTCGCCGTCCTCCAGCGCCTGCCGGCACAGCTCGTAGACGGCGCCCTCCACGCAGCCGCCGGAGACCGAGCCGACGGCCGTGCCGTCGGCGTCGACGGCGAGCGCGGCGCCGGGCCGGCGCGGGGCGCTGCCGCCCACGGCCACGACGGTGGCCACGGCGAAGTCGCGTCCCTGCCCGGTCCACCGGTGCAGCTCGTCGGCGATGTCCAGCATCTCGGTCTCCTTACGGGTGGCGCGGAGGGCGTTCGGTCGCCTGCGGGGTCGCTAGTGGACGCCCAGCCAGGCGCTGACGGGGTGGAGGGCGAAGTAGACGAGGAAGACCGCGGTGAGCACCCACATGAAGGCGCCGATCTCCCGCGCCCTGCCCTGGGCGGTCTTGATGGCGACGTACGACACCACGCCCGCGGCCACGCCGGTGGTGATGGTGTAGGTGAAGGGCATCAGCACCACGGTGAGGAACACCGGGATCGCGGTGGCCCGGTCGGCCCAGTCCACGTGCCGGGCGTTCATCAGCATCATCGCGCCGATGACGACGAGGGCGGCGGAGGCCACCTCCTGCGGCACGATCGCGGTGAGCGGGGTGAAGAAGAGGCAGGCCGCGAAGAACAGCCCGGTGACGACGGACGCGAGGCCGGTGCGCGCACCCTCGCCGACGCCGGTCGCGGACTCGATGAACACAGTCTGCCCGGAGCCGCCGGCCACGCCGCCGATCGCGCCGCCCGCGCCGTCGATGAACAGGGCCTTGGACAGGCCCGGCATCCGGCCCTTGTCGTCGGCGAGCCCGGCCTCGGTGCCGACGCCGATGATGGTGGCCATCGCGTCGAAGAACCCGGCGAGCACCAGGGTGAACACGATGACGCCGACCGTCATCGCGCCGGCCTGGCCCCAGCCGCCGAAGGAGACGTGCCCGAACAGCGAGAAGTCGGGCATCGAGACGGCGCTGCCGTGCAGTTCGGGGGCGCCGTTCGCCCACTGCTTCGGGTCGATGACGCCCGCGGCGTTCAGGATCGCGGCCACGACCGTGCCGCTGATGATCCCGACGAGGATCGCGCCGGGGACGTTGCGGGCCTGGAGCATGAAGATCAGGAGCAGGGTTCCGGCGAACAGCAGCACCGGCCAGCCCGTCAGTTCACCGGCCGGGCCGAGGGCGAGCGGGGTGGCCTTGCCCTGGTGCACGAAGCCCGACTTGTAGAAACCGATGAGGGCGATGAACAGGCCGATGCCCATGGTGATGCCGTGCTTGAGGGCGAGCGGGATCGCGTTCATGATCATCTCGCGCAGGCCGGTGACGACCAGCAGCATGATGACCACGCCGTAGACCACGCACATGCCCATCGCCTGCGGCCAGGTCATCTGCGGGGCGACCTGCGAGGAGATCACGCCGGAGACCGACAGGCCGGCCGCGAGGGCGAGCGGCACGCGGCCGACGAAGCCCATCAGGAGCGTGGTGAGGGCGGCGGCGAACGCCGTCGCGGTGATCACGGCGCGCTGGCCGAGGGTGTCCCCCGCCACGTCCTTGCCGGACAGGATCAGCGGGTTGAGCAGGAGGATGTACGCCATCGCCATGAAGGTGGTGACGCCTCCGCGCACCTCCCGGGCGAGGCTGGAGCCGCGCGGGGAGATGTGGAAGTAGCGGTCGAGCCAGGAGCGTCCGGCGGGGACGCGGGTTCCTTCTCCCGCGTCTTCGGCCGTGCTCCTGGGTTCGAGGGACTGCTGGGTCATGGTGCCGTCTCCCAAGGTTCACAGGGGCACCCGTGACCGCCTTCGGGCAGATGCCTTCGGCGGTACGGGATTTGGGAAGTGCAATGACCCGGGGGACGGCCCGGAAGTGCACGCTTGTTGTTTCGGCGCCGGGAGGGTTGCAATGTTGCCCGGCGTCGGGGTGCCGTTGCGCCCACCCGTGCCGCCCTGCGGCACGATTGCCCGCAACGGCGGTGGTCACGCCGCCCGTTACGCGTTGCCCGTCAGGTGTTCCGGGCGTACCGGTGTGCGGTTGAGCTCCAGGCCCGTCGCGTTCCGGATCGCCGCGAGGACGGCCGGGGTCGACGACAGGGTGGGGGCCTCGCCGATGCCGCGCAGCCCGTACGGCGCGTGGTCGTCGGCGAGTTCGAGCACGTCGACCGGGATGGTCGGCGTGTCGAGGATCGTGGGGATCAGGTAGTCGGTGAAGGAGGGGTTCCTGACCTTCGCCGTCACCGGGTCGACGATGATCTCCTCCATCACGGCGATGCCCAGTCCCTGGGTGGTGCCGCCCTGGATCTGGCCGACGACGGACAGCGGGTTGAGCGCCTTGCCGACGTCCTGCGCGCAGGCCAGTTCGACGACCTTGACCAGGCCCAGTTCGGTGTCCACCTCGACGACGGCCCGGTGCGCGGCGAAGCTGTACTGCACGTGCCCGTTGCCCTGGCCGGTGCGCAGGTCGAAGGGCTCGGTGGCGCGGTGGCGCCACTCCGCCTCGATCTCCACGGCCTCGTCGCCGAGGACGTCCACCAGGTCGGCGAGGACCTCGCCGCCGTCGGTGACCACCTTGCCGCCCTCCAGCAGGAGTTCCGCGGTGGCCCAGGCCGGATGGTAGGAGCCGAACTGCCGCCGGCCGAGGGCGAGGACCTTCTCGCGGACCAGCTCGCAGGCGTTCTTCACGGCGCCGCCGGTGACGTACGTCTGCCGCGAGGCCGAGGTCGAACCGGCGCTGCCCACCTGGGTGTCGGCGGGGTGGATGGTCACCTGGGTGACACCCAGCTCGGTGCGGGCGATCTGCGCGTGGACGGTGACGCCGCCCTGGCCGACCTCCGCCATCGCGGTGTGCACGGTGGCGACGGGCTGCCCCGCGACGACCTCCATGCGGACCTTGGCGGTGGAGTAGTCGTCGAACCCCTCCGAGAAACCGACGTTCTTGATGCCGACGGCGTAGCCGACGCCGCGCACGACGCCTTCGCCGTGGGTGGTGTTGGACAGACCGCCGGGCAGCTGCCGTACGTCCGCGCCCTCGCTGCTCTCCCACTGGCGCTCGGGCGGCAGCGGCATCGCCTTGACGCGGCGCAGGAGTTCGGCGACCGGGGCGGGCGAGTCGACGGGCTGCCCGGTCGGCATGATCGTGCCCTGCTCCATGGCGTTGCGGCGGCGGAACTCCACCGGGTCCAGGCCGAGTTCCCCTGCCACCTTGTCCATCTGGGCCTCGTAGGCGAAGCACGCCTGGACCGCGCCGAAGCCGCGCATCGCGCCGCAGGGCGGGTTGTTGGTGTAGAGGGCGATGGCCTCGATCTCGACGTCGTCGACGACGTAGGGGCCGATGCCGAGCGAGGAGGCGTTGCCGACGACGGCCGGGGAGGCGGAGGCGTAGGCGCCGCCGTCGAGCACGATCCGGCAGCGGACATGGGTCAGCTTGCCGTCGCGGGTGGCCCCGTGTTCGTAGTACAGGCGGGCCGGGTGGCGGTGGACGTGGCCGAAGAAGGACTCGAAACGGTTGTAGACGATCTTCACGGGCTTGCCGGTGCGCAGCGCGAGCAGGCAGGCGTGGATCTGCATGGACAGGTCCTCGCGGCCGCCGAACGCGCCGCCGACGCCGGCCAGCGTCATGCGCACCTTCTTCTCGGGCAGGCCGAGGACGGGGGCGATCTGGCGCAGGTCGGAGTGGAGCCACTGGGTGGCGATGTAGAGGTGGACGCCGCCGTCCTCCTCGGGCACCGCGAGTCCGGACTCGGGGCCGAGGAAGGCCTGGTCCTGCATGCCGAAGTAGTACTCGCCCTTGACGATCACGTCGGCGCGGGCGGCCGCCGCGTCGGCGTCGCCGCGCACGATGGGCTGGCGGTGCACGATGTTGGGGTGCGAGACGTGCCCGATGTGGTGGTCGTCGCGGTTCTCGTGGACGAGGATCGCGTCCGGCGCGGTGGCGGACTTCTCGTCGGTGACGACGGGGAGTTCGCGGTAGTCGACCTTGATCTTCGCGGCGGCGCGGCGGGCGGTCTCGGGGTGGTCGGCGGCGACGATCGCGACCGGCTCGCCGTGGTGGCGCACCTTGCCGTGGGCGAGCACGGGGGTGTCCTGGATCTCCAGGCCGTAGTGCTTCACGTCGGTCGGCAGGTCGTCGTAGGTCATGACGGCGTAGACGCCCGGCAGCGCGAGGGCCTCGGAGGTGTCGATGGAGACGATCTCCGCGTGGGCGACCGGGGAGCGCAGGATCTGGCCCCACAGCATGTCCTCGTGCCACAGGTCCGAGGAGTACGCGAACTCGCCGGTGACCTTGAGGGTGCCGTCGGGGCGGAGCGTGGACTCGCCGATGCCGCCCTTGGTCTGCGAACCCTGGGTGACCTTGGTGGGCACGCCGTTCGGGGCGCCGCCCCGCGCGAGGACGGGTGAAGTCCCTTGGAAGCCGGGGGACTTGGGGGGCCGTACGGATTCCATGTCAGACCCCCTCGGACTGGCGGGCGGCCGCGAGGCGGACCGCGTCCATGATCTTCTCGTAGCCCGTGCAGCGGCACAGGTTGCCCGACAGCGCCTCGCGGATGTCCGCGTCGCTCGGGTCGGGGTTGTGCTCCAGCATCTCGTCGGCCGCGACCAGCAGGCCGGGCGTGCAGAATCCGCACTGGACGGCACCGGCGTCGATGAACGCCTGCTGGATGGGCGCGAGTTCGGCACCCTCGCCGGTGAGGGAGTCGGTGCCCTCACCGGAAGGGGAGTCGAGCGGGGCGCCGGGCGCGGCGCCCCAGGAGCGCTGCCGGGCGTAGTCCGCGAGGCCCTCGACGGTGACGACCTCGCGGCCCTCGGCCTGGCCCGCCGCGACGAGGCAGGAGCAGACCGGCACGCCGTCCAGGCGGACCGTGCAGGAGCCGCACTCCCCTTGCTCGCAGGCGTTCTTGGAGCCGGGCAGACCGAGGCGCTCGCGGAGCACGTAGAGCAGGGACTCGCCCTCCCACACGTCGTCCGCCTCCTGCGGGCGTCCGTTGACGGTGAAGTTGACGCGCATCACGCAGCTCCCTCGGTGGTGTGGCGGGCGCCGCGGTACGACTCCCAGGTCCAGGTCAGCGTCCGGCGGGCCATCACGCCGACCGCGTGCCTGCGGTAGCTCGCGGTGCCGCGCACGTCGTCGATGGGGTTGCAGGCGGCGGCGCACAGGTCGGCGAACTGCTTGGCCACCGACGGGGTGACGATCTTGCCGTTGTCCCAGAACCCCCCTTCCTCCAAGGCGGAGTTGAGGAACTCCTCGGCGATCCGGGCGCGGATCGGGGTGGGCGCCGCGGAGCCGATGCCGGTGCGCACGGTGCGGGTCTCGGGGTGCAGCGCGAGGCCGAAGGCGCACACCGCGATCACCATGGCGTTGCGGGTGCCGACCTTGGAGTACTGCTGCGGCCCGTCGGCCTTCTGCACGTGCACCGCGCGGATCAGCTCGTCCGGGGCGAGGGCGTTGCGCTTGACGCCCGTGTAGAAGTCGTCGATCGGGATGAGGCGGGTGCCGCGCACGGACACGGCCTCCACCTCGGCGCCCGCGGCGAGCAGCGCCGGGTGGGCGTCGCCGGCCGGGGAGGCGGTGCCGAGGTTGCCGCCGACGCCGCCGCGGTTGCGGATCTGCGGGGAGGCGACGGTGTGCGAGGCGAGGGCGAGGCCGGGCAGTTCGGCGCGCAGGTGCTCCATGATCCGGGAGTACGGCACGGAGGCGCCGAGGCGTACGCTCTCCTCGCCCACCTCCCACTCGCCGAGCTCCGCGACCCGGCCCAGGTCCAGCAGGTGGTCGGGCCGCCGGTGGTCGAAGTTGATCTCGACCATCACGTCGGTGCCGCCCGCGATCGGCACGGCGGTGGGATGCGCCGCCTTGGCGGCGAGCGCCTCCTCCCAGCTGGCGGGGCGAAGGAAGTCCATGACCGGCTCTCTTCTTCGTCTGGAGATCGAAAGGTTCGAGCCAGTTCGTGTGCGGCGGGGCCGGCTCGTTCATGTCCTGTTCACGCGGAGTGAGGTCAGTACACCGCGCTGTGCTCCAGTGGGGTCAGTCACCGAAACCATGAAGGAGTTGGCTGGCCAGGCGGTGCATCTTGTAGATTCGTATGAACGGAGGCCCTCAGTAACCTCTCGGTTTTCCTGTGGAAACGTGGGAAACACCTGGCCACCGAAGAGTGCGGCCCGTGCCCGCCCAGGCGGCGGCCCCAAGGGCCCGGTTCCCCGGGCCCGCACCGACCACACCTGTTTGCACGGACGACACCCCCTGCCACGGCACCTCGTGGATTTCGAGACAAAGAACGGCGGCGACGACATGCGGCTGCGCGCACTGCTGGACACCGACGCGCTGGGCCTGCGGCTGCTCGGCGGCGCGGACGAACTGGACCGTACCGTCCGCGGCGTCATGACCACCGACCTGCGGGACCCCAGCCGGTATCTGTCCGGCGGCGAGCTGGTGCTCACCGGGCTGGCCTGGCGGCGGGACGCCGAGGACTCCGAGCCGTTCGTACGGATCCTGACCCAGGCCGGGGTGGCCGCGCTCGCGGCGGGCGAGGCGGAGCTCGGCGACATCCCCGACGACCTGGTCACCGCGTGCGCCCGGCACCGGCTGCCGCTGTTCGCGGTGCACGAGTCGGTGGCCTTCGCGACGATCACCGAGCATGTCGTACGGCAGGTCTCCGGGGAGCGCGCGGGCGACCTCGCGGCGGTGGTCGACCGGCACCGGCGGATGATGACCTCGGGCCCGGCCGGCGGCGGCCCGGACGTCGTCCTCGACCTGCTCGGCTCCGACCTCGACCTGCGCGCCTGGGTGCTCTCCGCGACCGGCCGGCTGATCGCCGGCCCGAAGTCCGCGGCGGGCACGCTGTCGGCGGAGGTCGCCGCCCAGCTCGCCGCCGCCCACCTGGCCGCCACCCGTGGCGGCCGGCGCGGACCGCACCGGGTCACGCTCGGTACGACGACGTACAGCCTCTTCGCCGTACGCGGCGGGGCGCGCGGCGCGCACGGCGGGCGGGACGTGCGGGAGACCGTGCTGTCGGACTGGCTGCTGGCCGTGGACGCGGACGCCGGGGACTGGCCCGAGGAGCGGCTCGACCTGCTGCACGGGGTGACCCAGCTGATCGCCGTCGAGCGGGACCGCAGGGAGGCCGCGCGCACCGTGCGGCGGCGGCTCGCGCAGGAGGTCCTCGAACTGGTCCAGACGGGCGCGGCGCCCGCCGAGATCGCGGCGCGGCTGCGGGTCGCGGCGCCGGTGCTGCTGCCCGGCCTGGGCGCGGCCCCGCACTGGCAGGTCGTGGTCGCGCGGGTGGAGTGGGCGGACTCCGACCTGGAGGCCGGGCCGGTCGCGCAGGCGCTGCTGGAGGAGATGCTGGTCGACCCGCTGAGCACCGGGCCCGAGCCGTCCGACCGGATCGCCGTCGCGCACACCGGCGACGAGGCCGTCGCGCTCGTCCCGCTCCCGGCGGTGTCGGCGGAGCACGACGGCTCGGAGGCCGGACTGGTCGCCGACGCGCTGCTGGCGGTCGTACGGGAGCCGCTGACGGCCGGGCTGGACGACGACGGGCGGATCACCCTCGGGGTGAGCGCCGCCGTGCACTCCGCGGAGGGGCTGCGCGGGGCGCTGGAGGAGGCGCGGCACGCCCGGCGGGTGGCCGCGGCGCGCTCCGGGCGGGTCTGCGCGGCCGGCCACCAGGAGCTGGCCTCGCACGTGCTGCTGCTGCCGTTCGTGCCCGACGACGTACGGCGCGCCTTCACGGCCCGCCTCCTCGACCCGCTGCGCGAGTACGACCAGCGGCACCGCGCGGAGCTGATACCGACGCTGGAGGCGTTCCTCGAATGCGACGGGTCCTGGACGCGCTGCGCCACCCGGCTGCACCTGCACGTCAACACGCTGCGCTACCGGGTCGGCAGAATCGAGCAGTTGACGAGCCGTGATCTGTCGCGCCTGGAGGACAAGCTCGACTTCTTCCTCGCGCTGCGCATGAGCTGACCCTCACGGCACGGGAGTTGGGGTCCTCGGGGCTCCGGCCGGGCGCTCGCGGACGGCCTCCGGGACCCCCGGTCGGGGCCCCTGGAGGCCGCCCGCGTCCCACGACTTTGTGAAAACTTTCACCCACCCCCTTGGCCCCGCGCCGCCATTGGTGCTGGAATGCCGCCACCACTCAAGGCTCGATGGCGTGCTCGGGGAGGGCAACGTGGCGCATTCCGCCATGTCTGGTAATGGAACGACCGCCGACGACGATCCTCTCCAGACCGCGGTGTGGCGGCTGCGCTCACGGGCCTGTTGGGCCGACGCGGCCGCCCTGCTCGTACCGGACGGCGCGCACACGTCCCTGCAACGGGCCTCGCTGCTGGTCGAACGGTGTCTGTACACCGAGCAGGGCTGGGCGGACGCCGAGGACGCGCTGCGTACGGCGGAGGCGATGGCCCACACCGACGAGGAGCGCGGCGCCGCGGCCTGCGAACGCGGCCAACTCGCCTACTCCGCGACCCTGCACGGGGTGCGCGACCGGGCCGACGAGGCGCGCGCCGCGCTCGGCCGGGCGGCGGCGCTGATCCACCCCGCCTCGCCCGGACGGGCCTTGCTGGACTTCCGGCGCGGGCTGCTCGCCGAGAACCTGGCCCGCTCCCCGCAGGCCGCGAAGGCCGCCTACCGCCGTGCCCACGCGGGCGCCTCCGCGCACCCGGACCCGCTGCTGCTCTCCTTCACCTGGCGCCATCTCGCCGGACTCGCCCTGCGAGACGGCGAGTTGGCGGAGGCGCGGCACGGATTCACGGAGTCCCTGCGGATCCGCGAGGAGCTCGGCTATCTGGTCGGTACGGCACCGGCGCTGGCGTCGCTCGCGGACGCGGAGAGCGAGCCCGAGGCGTCCCGGCTGCGCGAGGAGGCGCGCCGGCTGTTCCGCCTGCTCGGGGGCGTACCGACGTGGCTGGCACGGCAGTTGGCGATGCCCGCGCCAGGGGCGGCCACGGCGTGAGACGGGGCGCACGGCCGACTGAGCGGCGACTCAGAGCCAACTGAGAGGTTTCTGTGCGAGGCTGGCGCGTCCGCGTCAGGGGCAGACACCTCAGCGCGACATGGGACGGCCCGTACGGGGACTTCGGTCGGCGAAGCCCCCGTACGGGTCTTGCACGTCAGGGGGCTTCGGGGGCGGGGGCCGGGGTGGGTGGGGCGGCCGGGGAAGCGACCCCCGGCGGCCGGGGACGGTCAGGCCGCGGTCGGGCCGAAGTGGCGGCCGAGTACGGCGCGGACCGTGTCCAGGTCGTGGCCCGTGAGGGCGTCCAGCAGCGCCGTGTGCTCCGCCGCGTCGGTCCGCAGATCGCTCCGGCCGTGCCGCACCGGACCGCCGACCAGCGGCCAGGAGGCGCGCCGGTGGAGGTCCTCGGCGACCCGCAGCAGCTGCTCGTTGCCCGCGAGGGCGAGGACGGCGCGGTGGAAGGCGCGGTCGGCCTCGGCGTACGTCGCCCGGCAGCCGGAGGACGCGGCGCGCAGGGTCTCCTCGGCGAGCGGGCGCAGCCGTTCCCAGCGTTCGGCGGGGACGGTGCGGGCCAGTCGCAGCACCACCGGCACCTCGACCAGGGCACGGATCTCGGCGAGCTCGGACAGTTCCCGCGCGCCGCGCTCGATCACCCGGAAGCCCCGGTTCGGTACGACCTCCACGGCGCCCTCGATCGCGAGCTGCTGCATCGCCTCCCGCACGGGGGTCGCGGAGACGCCGAAGCGGTCGCCCAGCACGGGGGCGGAGTAGACCTCGCCCGGGGCGAGTTCGCCCGAGACCAGCGCGGTGCGCAGCGCGTCGAGGATCTGGCCGCGCACGGAGGAGCGCTGCACGACGACCCGGGGGTGCGGGACCGGCGTCTCGGCGTGCGTGTGCTCGCCCCGGGCGGCGTCGTGCGGATGCCCGCCGCGCGAGGCCTGTCCGTCACCGCGGACCGGCGTCTGCTCACCCCCGGGAACCGGCGTCCGCTCGCCCCCGCGGACCGGCGTCTGCCCGCTTCCGCGGGCCGGGGCCGGCTCGCGCTCCCGGGCCACGTCCGCGGCGCGCGGCTGCGCGGGCACCCGGGGTGCGCCGGAGGGAAGGGGGGCGCGGAAGTCCGCGACCCCCGACTCGGCGGAGCCCTGCGCGTTGCGGTTCACGGGTCCTCCTCCGGGCTTGTCTGCGCTTGGGGTCATTACGACGGGTTGTTACTCATCCGTCAAGCACCATAGGCGCATATGCCACCAGTTCACATCCCCCACCCGCAGAATAAGGCAAGCCTTACCTATAAAGGATCATAAATCAGGCCGTCGATCAGAAGGCTCGCACATACGTGCGCACGACCCGAAGACCCGATCGAACCGATCCGGTCACGCCCCTCCCGCTCCATGATCCACCGCCCGTGGAAGCGGACACCCCCGGCCCCCGCGCGGCGCCCCCCGATCGCACGGGAAGAGCACGGGATGGCTACGGTTCGGGCACTTGACGCCCCCTCAGCGAAGGTCGCCCCCACTCGTCCCGTAAGATCACCGGCGAGTGGGACGCCCCGTCGGTTACAGGGAATTCACAACTTCCTCACCCTTCGCAGGAATATTCCGTGGAACCACGCGTACGGGTAGTCTTATTCGAACTCAACTCCCGCCCCTCACGCGGCAGTTCGAGCAGAACGCCGCCCTGGGCACTCCCTTGCACCACCTTGGCGGCCTCTTGCCCCGAAACCCCCTGAGGGCCGGACAGAGTGGGCCACTATGGCGGGCGTTACGCCCTATCCCAATGCAAGGGACCCCAGATGAGACTGACCGACATATCGCTGAACTGGCTGCTTCCGGGCGCCGTACTGCTCCTGGGCATGCTGGCGGCGGTGGCGGTGCTCGCGCGCAGCAAGCGGTCCGGGGAGCACGCGAAGGCCGAGGACTCCTGGGAGCGCAGCGAGGAGCGGCGCAGGCGCAAGGAGGCCATGTACGCAACGGCGTCCTATGTGCTCCTGTTCTGCTGTGCGGCGGTCGCCGCCGCACTCTCCTTCCATGGCCTGGTCGGCTTCGGGCAGCAGAACCTCGGCCTGACCGACGGCTGGGAGTACCTGGTGCCGTTCGGCCTGGACGGCGCCGCGATGTTCTGTTCCGTGCTCGCGGTGCGCGAGGCCAGCCACGGTGACGCGGCCCTCGGCTCCCGCATACTCGTGTGGACCTTCGCGGCCGCCTCGGCCTGGTTCAACTGGGTGCACGCGCCCCGCGGCGGCGACCACGCGGGTGCGCCGCAGTTCTTCGCCGGCATGTCCCTGAGCGCCGCGGTGCTGTTCGACCGCGCGCTGAAGCAGACCCGCCGGGCCGCGCTGCGCGAGCAGGGCCTGGTGCCGCGTCCGCTGCCGCAGATCCGCATGGTGCGCTGGATGCGCGCTCCCCGGGAGACCTACGGCGCCTGGTCGCTGATGCTCCTGGAGAACGTCCGCAGCCTGGACGAGGCGGTCGAGGAAGTGCGCGAGGACAAGCGCGAGAAGGAGCAGGCCCGGCTGCGCCGCCGCGAGCAGCAGCGCGTCGAGCGGGCCCAGCTCAAGGCGCTGAGCCGGGGTCACCGCGGCTTCATCGGCCGTGGCACCCAGGTGGAGCAGGCGGCCCTGGAGCGCATGGACGAGCGCGCCTCAGCGGAGCCCGCCATATCCGCGGCGGAACTGCCCGTCCGCGCCCGGCCCTCGCTCCAGCCCGTGCGTCACGGCTCGGACTCCATGAAGGTCGACCTCACTACGGAGGACGACACAATGGCCTTGCCGCGACTCGACTCCCTCGAGCGTAAGCTCAAGGACCTGGAGCAGCAGTTCGGCTGACCGCCGGGCGGCCCTGTGGCCGACCGCCGGACATCGGGGCGGGGGCGCGACCTTCCAAGGTCGCGCCCCCGCCCCGTTCTTGATGCGTGTCGTGCTCAGGCGGCGCCCAGTTCGAACCACACCACCTTCCCCACCCCGTGCGCCCGCACCCCCCAGGAGTCCGCCAGGGACTGCACGAGGACCAGGCCCCGGCCGTGCGTACCGTCGTCGGCGTCCGGTACGTGCAGCCTCGGTCTGCGGGCCACGAAGTCCCGTACCTCCACGCGCAGTCCGTGCGGTCCCACGGTGGCCGTCAGTACGGCGTCCTGGTCGGTGTGGACGAGCGCGTTGGTCACGAGCTCGCTGGTGAGCAGCTCCGCTATATCTGTTCGCTCCGGTTTCCCCCAGTGGCGTAAGAGTTCACGCAGCGCCTTGCGCGCCTCGGCGACCGAGCGCAGGTCCGCGCGCCCGAGTCTGCGTCTGAGCTGCGGCGCCGGCGCGCCCTCCGGGGCGCCCTCGGCGTCGTCCTCCACCGTCTTCGACGAGGAGGCCCCGATGGTCCCGGGGCCGCCCCCTCGCGCTTGCCTCGTCATGACCCCCGCCTGCATGCTGGTGCCGTTGCCCCTCCTGGTCGAACACGTTCACGGGATCCATGCCCTGCCGTTCGACGCACCAGTCATGCCGAATGCTCAACCCCCGGGTGTTCGGCCATGGTTGAGCGACGATCGCACTCCCCGGCAGTGAGGCGGCCGCTGCGTTCCCCCGCGAAACTGGCCGGAATACGACGGTGCCGGACCGGACGACGGGCCCTGTGGAGCGATGGGCCCTACGGCCGGGGCACGTTGCGCAGGTTCGAGCGGGCCATCTGCACCATCCGTCCGACGCCGCCGTCCAGCACCATCTTCGAGGCGGACAGCGCGAACCCGGTGACCATCTCGGCGCTGATCTTCGGCGGGATGGACAGCGCGTTGGGGTCGGTGACGATGTCGACGAGGGCGGGCCCCTTGTGCCGGAAGGCGTCCTTCAGCGCGCCCGCGAGCTGCTTGGGCTTCTCCACGCGCACCCCGTACGCCCCGCAGGCGCGGGCGACGGCGGAGAAGTCGGGGTTCTTGTTCGTGGTGCCGTACGACGGCAGCCCCGCGACCAGCATCTCCAACTCGACCATGCTGAGCGAGGAGTTGTTGAACAGGACGACCTTCACCGGGAGGTCGTACTGGACGAGGGTGAGGAAGTCGCCCATCAGCATGGTGAATCCGCCGTCGCCCGACATCGACACCACCTGGCGGCGTCGGTCGGTGAACTGCGCGCCGATCGCCATGGGCAGCGCGTTGGCCATGGAGCCGTGGGAGAACGAACCGATCACCCGGCGGCGGCCGTTGGGCGAGATGTAGCGGGCCGCCCAGACGTTGCACATCCCGGTGTCCACCGTGAACACCGCGTCGTCGTCGGCCAGTTCGTCGAGGACGGAGGCGACGTACTCGGGGTGGATCGGCACGTGCTTCTCCACCTTGCGGGTGTACGCCTTGACCACGCCCTCCAGGGCGTCGGAGTGCTTCTTCAGCATCCGGTCCAGGAAGCTGCGGTCCTCCTTCGCCCACACCCGCGGGATCACACACCGCAGGGTCTCGCGCACGTCGCCCCACACGGCGAGGTCGAGGCGGGAGCGGCGGCCGAGGTGCTCGGGCCGCACGTCGATCTGCACGATCCTGACGTCGTCGGGCAGGAACGCGTTGTAGGGGAAGTCGGTCCCGAGCAGGATCAGCAGGTCGCACTCGTGGGTGGCCTCGTAGGCGGCGCCGTAGCCGAGCAGACCGCTCATCCCGACGTCGTACGGATTGTCGTACTGGATCCACTCTTTTCCACGCAAGGCGTGTCCGACCGGCGACTTGATCTTCCCGGCGAACTCCATGACCTCGGCGTGCGCGCCCGCCGTGCCGCTGCCGCAGAACAGGGTGACCTTGTCGGCGGCGTCGATCATCCGCACCAGGCGGTCGATCTCCTCGTCACCCGGGCGGACCGTGGGCCGCGAGGTGACGAGCGCGGTCGCGGCGGTCCGCTCCGGGGCGGGCTGGTCAGCGATGTCGCCGGGCAGCGAGACCACGCTGACCCCGCCCCGGCCGACCGCGTGCTGGATCGCGGTGTGCAGCAGCCGCGGCATCTGCTTCGGGTTGGAGACGAGTTCGCTGTAGTGGCTGCACTCGCGGAACAGCTGGTCGGGGTGGGTCTCCTGGAAGTAGCCGAGGCCGATCTCGCCGGAGGGGATGTGGGAGGCGAGCGCGAGCACCGGGGCCATCGAGCGGTGGGCGTCGTACAGCCCGTTGATCAGGTGCAGGTTGCCCGGCCCGCAGGAGCCCGCGCAGGCGGCGAGCCGCCCGGTGATCTGGGCCTCCGCGCCCGCGGCGAACGCGGCGGTCTCCTCGTGGCGGACATGGATCCAGTCGATGGCGGCGTTGCGGCGGACGGCGTCCACGACCGGGTTGAGACTGTCCCCGACCACGCCGTAGAGACGCTTGACTCCCGCGCGGGCGAGGATGTCGACGAACTGCTCGGCGACGTTCTGCTTGGCCATGGATCCATGCACCCCATTCCGTTCCCTGGGTCCATCCATCCACAGTGCCCGCTCTCACGCCTCCCAGACGGCCGCCGCCGTGCGATCGTCCGCGTACCCCTTGACCCGTACGCCCGTGTCGCCGAGGAACGCCGCGAGGCCGGGCGGTGCGGAGCCCGACCACCGCCCGGCCAGGTGGGCGGCCAGCTCGGGCTCGCCCCGCAACGGGTCGGCGAGACCCCCGCTGCACATCAGCAGCACATCACCCGGACGGGCCACCGAGGCGCGGAAGCGGAAGGGTTCCCGGGGCGGCTCGGGCGCCGGTTCGTACGGGCTCGGCGGGGTCGGGATGCCGAGGTCCATGGTGAGCCGGTCGCCCTCCGGGGTCTCGGCGGGCAGCGAGCCGAAGCCGACGACCGCGTCGCCGGTGGCGTCGGCGACCCGCGGCTCGATGTCCTGCCACTGGCCGTCCCGCAGCCGGAACAGGCCGCCGTCGCCGACGCCGAAGAACACGCGGGTGCGGCAGGCGGGGTCGGCGGGCAGCAGCAGGCAGCGCAGGGTCGCCGCGTACTCCTCCGGGTCGACGCCCTGCTCGGCCGCGCTGGCCCGCAGCCGGCCGAGGCTGCGGTCGGTGAGCCGGTGCAGGCCCGACTTCAGCTCGCCGCGCCGGGCCGCCCCGATGTCCGCCACCAGCCGGTCGTGGCTCTGGCCCACGGCCCGGCCGATCCACCGGCACAGTTCGGCCGCGGCGCGGTGCGCGCCCGGCGTGGCGCGGGCCCCGGTCGCCATCGCGACCAGCAGCAGCGCCTGTTCGCCGGTCCCGAAGCGGGCGGTGAGCAGCGAGTCGCGGCGCGGCTCGCCGCGGTAGCGGGCGGAGTCCCCGCGCACGGAGACGGCCCGCAGGGTGCAGGCGCCGTAGCGGGCGCCGTCGAGCACGGTGTCGGCGATCAGATCCCCGAGCCCGTCCGGCTCGGCCAGCGGCAGCGCGGTGGGCTCGGCGTCGTAGGTGGGCGGCCCGGAGCCCACGTGGTCGGGGACCGCGGGGAGCTCGACGGGCAGGACGGCGGGGCCGGCCGGCACGGGGAGGTCCGGACGGGTCGCGGAGGGCGTCCCCGGTGGGCTGCCGGCGGGGCCGTCGGGGTCCGGGCCGGGAAGGTCCGGGCCGGGGAGGTCCGGGCCGGGGAGGGACTCGACGCCGGTGCCGTCGCCGGGCCGCGGGCCCGGGGCGGCGTGACGGCCCCAGGCGGGGGCGGGACCGGGGGCCTGCGGGCCGGGCCTCGGGTCGGATGAGCCGAGGGCACGCGGACCGGGACTCGGGTCAGGTGAGCCGGGGGCCGCGTGGCGGCGGACCCGGACGGGGTACGTCGTCGCGGGGACGATGGGCAGGGACGGAGCCGGAGCACCACTGGAGCGGGGGTCGCCGGACGCCGAGGATTCCGGGCCCTGCCGATCCCGGTCGTCCCGATCCCGGTCGTCCCGATCCCGGTTCTCCCGATCCCGGTTCTCCGGATCGAGGTCCTCCGGATCGAGGTCGTCGGTCAGCGGCGGGATGGGGCCGAAGAGCCCAGAGCCGGTGGTCGTGGCGGCGGGCGCCGGCACCTGCCCGGTCCCGGCTCCTGCCCCCGGTTCCGCCGCCTCGGGGGGCTCGGCGGGGCGGGGCGGGACCGCGGACGTGTCCAGGGATACGGCGGACGGGTCCCGGGGGACGGTAGACGGGTCCCGGGATACGGCGTACGCGGCACCGGCCCCAGGCTCGGGGCTCCCGCCGGAGCCCTCACCGGAGCTACGGCCGCCCTCCGCGGGCGGGACCTCGGCGGCCCCCCCGGCCTGCCCGGCCCCACCGGGCGGGAAGGGCGGCGGGCCGGGGGGCGGAGTCTGCGGGGGCTGTGGGGGATGCGGGGGTTCCCAAGGCGCAGCCCCGGGGGCGGATACGGGATGCGGACTCTGGGGGCGCTGCCCGGAGGCGGGGCCCGAGCCGGACGTCGGCTGCGGCCGCTCCCAGCGGTCGGCGTCGGCCGCGGAACCGGGTGTTGCCAGTGGGGACGCGGGCTGCGGGGGCTCCCAGGCGGCGGAGCCGGAGCCGGATGTCCCCGGCAGGGACGCCGACTCCGGAGGATCCCAGGCGGCGGAACCGGGCGTTCCCGGCGGGGACGCGGGCTGCGGCGGATCCCAGGGAGTGGTGCCGGTGCCGGGGGCGGGCTCGGACGGCGGCGTCTCCCAGAAGTGGCGCGGGGCCGCGGGGCCGGCGGCCGGCGGCGCGTCGGTCGGCGGGGTGCCCCAGCCCGGCTCGGACGCGGCATCCGCCCCCGCGGCGGGCTCCGGACGGAAGGCGTCCCAGGACCCACGACCGGACGCCGGGCCGGTGTCCGGCCCGCCCGGTGTCGCCGGCGGCCGGGGCGCGCCCCCGGAGCCGTCGTCGGGCGGGAGCCCCGCGCTCGCGGCGGTCCCGTCCGGACCGGGTTCCCACGGGGCGCCCTCGCCCGAGGAGGGGGCCGAGGACCCTCCCCCCGGCAAGGACCCCGGTCCGCGCTGCGTCGGGACCTCCGGGCCGGAACTGCCGGTGGTGTCCCATGCCGGGCCGGAGCGGCCGGTCGTGTCCCGTCCCTGGCCGGAACTGCCGGTCGTGTCCCACCCCGCGCCCGAGCGGCCGGTCGTGTCCCACCCCGCGCCGGAGCCGCCGGTCGTGTCCCACCGCGCGTCGGCGCGGTCGACACCGTCCCGTCCCACGCCGGGCCGCGGCGGGGTGCCCGGCGTGGGTGGCCCGGTCTCCGCCAGCGTGTCCGTGGCCGACGCGAAGCGGTCGTCGACGGAGTCGGCCGCGGCCGTGGGACCCGTGTCCTCCGTGGAGTCGTCGTACAGCTGCCGCCACCAGTCGTCCTCCGGACGGGTGGGCCTTCCCCCCTGCTGGCTCATGCCCCTAATTGTCCACCGCACGGGGCGGATGAAAACGGGGCAACACGAAAATGCGCCGGTGGGCGCGTCAATGCGCGGCGTGTCGGACGGCCGTCGAACTCCCTTGCGCATCAAGGGTCCAGCGCGTCAAGGGCTCAGCGCATGAGGGGCCCAGCGCATCAGGGGCCCGCACGAGTCGCCCGGGCAAGAGGGTCGCCGGGCGGCCCCACCCCCCACGGGAGAACCGCCCGGCGACATCCGGTGACCCGGTCCCGGCCCAGAGGGCCGCTTCACGTCACGGGCCGAGTCACGTCCGTCCGACCGGATCGCGTGCCTCCGAAGGCCGGGAGCGCGTGCGCGGCCGCGGCGAAGCGGTCGCGTCTGCCGGTCTTCTGGCTGGTCGAAGCGGTCGTGGCGCCACCCTGGCAGAGGGGCGGGCGATACGGCGATGATGTACGGAGGCGGGTTTGCGCCGTGGCCGTTTTCCGCCACGCGGGGCCACGACACCCCGCCGTCGGCCACCGCACCCCCACCGCGGCCGAGCGCACGCGTGGAGCGCCCGCCGCCGAGCGATCACTTCAGGAGGGCCGCACCCCATGTTGCGAGCCGTCGGGCTGGACGAGTCCCACGAGTCGGCGTACCGGACGCTGGTGACGCTGGGCGCGGCCGAGGTACCGGATCTGGCGCGCCGGCTCTGCCTCGGCGAGCAGGACACCGAGCACGCGCTGCGCCGGCTGGAGGAGCGCGGTCTCGCCGCACAGTCCCCCGCCCGCCCGGGGCGCTGGGTCGCGGCCCCGCCGGGTGTCGCGCTGGGCGCGCTGCTCACCCAGCAGCGGCACGAGCTGGAGCAGGCGGAGCTCGCGGCGGCGCTGCTGGCCGCGGAGTACCGGGCGGCGGCGGCCGAGCCCGCGGTGCACGACCTGGTCGAGGTGGTGAGCGGAGCGGCGGCGGTCACCCAGCGCTTCCTCCAGCTGCAGCTGGGCGCGACCGAGGAGGTCGCCGCGCTCGTCACGGGCCGGCCGGTCGCGGTCACCGGCGCCGAGAACGAGGCAGAGGAGCAGGCGGCGCGCCGCGGGGTGCGCTACCGGGTGGTGGTGGAGCGCGCGGTCCTCGACCTGCCCGACGGCATCGCGGAGCTGACCGCGGCGCTGGGCCGGGACGAGGAGGTGCGGATCGCGGAGACCGTGCCGACGAAGCTGGTGGTGGCCGACCGGTCGCTGGCGATGGTCCCGCTGAGCGCGCGCAGCGCCGAGCCGGCCGCGCTGGTGGTGCACGCCAGCGGGCTGCTGGAGCTGCTGTGCGGCCTGTTCGAGTCGGTGTGGCGGGAGGCGCTGCCGCTGCGGCTGGGTGCGTCCGGAGTGACCGAGGACCACCCGGACGGCCCCGACCGCACCGATCTGGAGGTGCTGTCGCTGCTGCTCGCCGGGATGACCGACGCGAGCGTCGCCAAGCAGCTCGACCTGGGGCTGCGGACCGTGCAGCGGCGGGTGAAGCGGCTGATGGGACTGACCGGCGTCACGACCCGCCTCCAGCTGGGCTGGCAGGCGTGCGAGCGCGGCTGGGTGACGCGCGAGCCGCCGCGGTGAGCGTGGGCGGGTGGGTGCCGCGAGCCGCCCCCGTGAGCGCGCGGTGGGTGCCGCGGCCCGCCCCCGTGAGAGTGGGTGGGTGACGCGGCCCGCCCCCGTGAGAGTGGGTGGGTGACGCGGCCCGCCCCCTGAGCGCCGCCCCGTGAGCGCGCGGGGACGCGGCCGCGAAGGGTCCCGCCGCCGCCGTCCTGATCTGCGGTCTCTTCCCGCCTCCTGCACTCTGGGCAGATGGGAGTGTGGGAACTCCTGCTGGTCGCAGTCGTGCTCCTGCTCGGCCTGTGCGGAGTACTGGTGCCCGGCGTGCCCGGGTCGTGGCTGGTGTGGGCCGCCGTCCTGTGGTGGGCGCTGGACGACCCGCAGCCGGTCGCCTGGGGTGTGCTGGTGGGTGCGACGGTCGTGCTGTTCGTCTCCCAGGTGGTGCGCTGGGCGCTGCCGCCCCGGCGGCTGCGCGAGAGCGGCGCCACCGTCCGAATGGCGGTGTACGCGGGAACGGGCGCGTTCCTGGGCTTCTTCCTGGTGCCGGTCGTAGGTGCGATCCCGGGCTTCCTCGGCGGCATCTACCTCTCGGAACGGCTCCGGCTCGGCCGCCACGGCGACGCGATGGCGGCGCTCCGCACCGCGATGCGCGCGGGCGGCTGGAGCGTGCTGACGGAGCTGTTCACCTGCCTGCTGATCACCGGCGCGTGGCTGGGCGCGGTGCTGTGGGGCTGAGACGTGGTGCTGTGGGGCTGAGGCGCGGTGCTCCGGGGCTGAGACGTGGTGCCGTGGGGTTGAGACGTGGTGCCGTGGGGCTGAGACGTGGTGCCGTGGGGCCGAGCCGCGGTGCCGTGGGGCCGAGCGGCCGCGGACTGCCCGCCGACCACGGCCGGACAGGCCGCGCGGGCCAGGGCCAGCATCCCCGCGTCGTCGAAGTGCAGATGGTCTCCGGGGTCGTACCCGGGCAGGATCCGTGACGGCCGCTTCGGATCGCGTACGACGGCGTCGAAGTCCACGACCGTGTCGAAGATCCGGCCCCCGCGGATCAGCGCGTTGACCTGCTGCCGTACGGCCTCGCGGGCGGCGGTGTAGGCCGGGTGGCCGCCGAACGGGGTGAGGGTCGCGCCGACGACCCGGATGCCCCGGGCGTGGGCGCGGGCCACGAGCGTGCGGTAGGCCCGCGCGTACGCGGCGGGGTCGGCGGCCTCGGGGCTGCCCTTGATGTCGTTGACGCCCTCGAACACGACGAGGGTGCGCACCCCGGCGCGGGACAGCGCGTCGGCGTCCAGCCGTTCGGGCGCGCTCGGTCCGACACCGTCGTGCAGCAGCCGGTTGCCGGAGATGCCCGCGTTGAGCACGCCGGGCCGCTGGGACGCGGGCAGGGCGCGGGTGAGGGCGGCGAGCCGGTCGGGCCAGCGGTGGTCGGCGCCGAAGGTCGAGCCGACGCCGTCGGTGAGGGAGTCGCCGAACGCGACGACGCTGCCGGGCCCGCCCGCCAAGCGGACGTCGACGCCGCTGACGTAGTACCAGGAGCGGGCGGCGGCCGTGTAGGCCGCGCCGGTCCCGTCCGCGGCGGCCGGGGCGCCGTCCGGGGCGATGAACGTGGTGGTCAGGGCGTCGCGGTGGATGGTCGCCGCGGGGCCGGACCCGGGGCCGGCGGGGGTGCGGACGGTGACGAGGAGGTCGGCGCCGCCGGGGACGGCCAGCGGGATCGGGTCGGTGTACAGGTCCTTTCCCGGCGGTACGACGACGGAGCGGGCGCCCTTGAAGGCCGCGGCGCGCTGCGAGCCGGGCGCGGCGGCCGGGCTGTGCGGACGGGCCGGGTCCTGGAGGGCGACGGTGACCCCGGCGAGGGTCAGCGGGGTGGTGCCGAAGCGGTTGCTGAGCCGCACGCGGACGGCCGTGCCGCCGACGCTGAGCCGGACGACATTGCGGATCGCGGCACCGGGCCGCGCGGCGGCGGTTCCGGAGGGGGCGGTCTCCCAGGTGCCGGTCCACTCCCCCGCCCCGCCGCCCTCGTGGGCCCGGGCCGTCGGCCCGGTGAAGACCAGCAGCGGCAGGACCAGCAGGGCCCCGAGGAACCGTGCGCGACCGCCCATGTGAACCCGCCTCTCCGGTGCCCGGCGCCGAGGAGGCGACCGTGCCACGGCCCGGTGCGGCCGGGGCGCAACGGCACGTGCGCGCGCCCTGGTCGGCCCCGGACGGCGTAGGGCCTGCCGTCCGGATCGGCTCGCCCCAGGGCCGAAGACCACGGCGGATCCGGAACGGCTCGCCCCACGGCCGAAGACCCGCGGCGGGTCCGGAGTGGCTCGCCCTAGGGCCGAAGACCCACGGCGCCGCGGGAAGTCCTAGGCCGAGATGCCGATGTGCGCGGCGGGGTGCGGTGCTTGGCTGCGGGTATGAGCGCTTTCACCGAGGCCGAGCTGGCGTATCTGAAGTCGCAGCGGCTGGGGCGGCTGGCCACCGTCGACCCGTCGGGGCAGCCGCAGGCCAACCCCGTCGGCTTCTTCCCGCAGGACGACGGCACCATCCTGATCGGCGGCTACTCCATGGGCGCCAGCAAGAAGTGGCGCAACCTCGTCGCGAACCCGAAGGTCGCGCTGGTCGTCGACGACGTCGTGAGCGTGCGCCCGTGGCGGGTGCGCGGCGTGGACATCCGGGGCGAGGCCGAACTCCTCACCGGCCCGCACGAGTTGGGTCCGCACATGAGCGAGGAGGTGATCCGCGTGCACCCGCGCCGGGTGATCAGCTGGGGGCTCGACGCGGAGTGAGCGCGAACGCGTGAGCGGGTGGGCAGGCGGCCGCGTGAGCGGGTGGGCAGGGGGCCGCGTGAGCGAGTGGGCAGGCGGCCGCGTGAGCGAGTGGGCAGGCGGCCGCGTGAGCGGGTGGGCAGGCGGCCGCGTGAGCGGGTGGGCAGGGGGCCGCGTGGGCGGGTGACCGACCGCGGCCCGTCAGTCCTTGTGGCCGGTGGCCGCGGCCCGTCAGTCCTTGCGGCCGGTGGCCGCGACCGTGACCCCGAGGCCGATCATCGCGAGCCCGCCCACACCGCCGACGGCGGCGAGCCGGCGCGGGGAACCGGCGAACCAGTCCCGGGCCGTGGCCGCGACGACCCCCCACACGCCGTCCGAGACCAGCGCGATGGCGTTGAAGACCAGGCCGAGCAGCAGCATCTGCGCGGCGACGTGCCCGCTGTCGCGGTCGACGAACTGCGGCAGCACGGCGGCGAAGAAGACGATCGTCTTGGGGTTGGTCACCCCGACCACGAACCCCTCGCCGAGCGTGCGCAGTCCGCCGTGCGTCACCGGTTCGGCGGCGAAGACGGCCCGCAGGGAGCGCCGCCCGCGGATCGCCTTGACGCCGAGGTACACGAGGTAGGCGGCGCCCGCGAGCTTGAGGGCGGTGAAGACGAGCACCGAGCGCTCGACGACGGACCCGACGCCGAAGGCCACGCCGACGACGAGGACGTAGGCGCCGAGGGTGTTGCCGGCGACGGTGGTGAGCGCGGCGCGGCGGCCCTGCGCGAGGGCGCGGCCGATCACGAAGAGGACGCTGGGCCCGGGTATCACGATCAGCAGCAGCGACATCGCCGCGAAGGCGAGCAGACGGTCCGTGGAGAGCATGGCCTACGGAAACACGGAAGGCGCCCGCTTGAAAACCGGTTATCGCGTGCGGGCGGCCACGGCCTCGTGCACGACCGGCGCGTCGGGGTCCGTGCCGTGCGCCGCCGGCCCGGGAGCCGTCCGGTGCGTCGCCGCGTCGTGCGCCGCCGCCCGCAGGTGCCGTACGGCGTAGGAGCGCCAGGGGCGGCACTCGTCGGGCAGGTGGGTGCCCGGCGGGGCCACGTCGGGGTCGCCGAGGGCGCGGGTGCGGATCTCGGCCACGACGGCGGGGGTCAGACCGGGCAGGGCCCGCAGCGCCCGTTCCGCCTCGTCCCGGTCGGCGCCGGGGTCCAGCCGTACGGTGCCGTCGGCCAGGGCGGCGCTGAGCGCGCCGAGCGGCCCGCCGGGTTCGGCGGCGGCGAGGACGGCCGGCTCGGGGAAGAGGTGGGTCAGCGTGCCGGAGGGGGCGTCGAGCGTCTTGCCGTAGGCCCGCACCAGCCGTTCGGCCTCGGCCCGGCCGACCAGCGCGCGTACGGCGGCCTCCTCGGGGTCGGCCGCGCCGGGCGAGCGCAGTCCGGGACGCGCGGCGACGAGCGGGGCGAACGGCGGGCCGGCGCCGAGGCGCTCGTCGACGGCATAGGGGTCGGCGTCGAGGTCGAAGAGGCGGCGCAGGCGCTGCACGGCGGTGGTCAGGTCGCGCGGGTCGGTCAGCCGCAGCCGCGCCTCCAGCCAGCCGCCGGGGTGGACGCTGTGCCCGCCCGGTCCGCCGGGCCGTTCGCCGACGGCGACGACCCCGGTGCCGTAGGGCAGCCGCAGGGTCCGCCGGTAGGTGCGGCGGCCGGGCGCGCCGGTCGTCTCCTCCACGGCGGTCACGGCCTCGGCGGCCAGCAGATCGAAGACGGGTCCGGAGAGATACGGGCCGCGGTGGGCGAGCCGGAGCGGGATCTCGGTGGCGGGGGCGGCGTCGCGGCGGTTCGGGGCGGCGGCGCGGACCTGGGTGGGGGTGGCGGCGTAGACGGCCCGGATGGTGTCGTTGAACTGCCGCACGCTGGCGAAGCCGGACGCGAAGGCGATCTCGGTGACCGGCAGTCCGGTGGTCTGGAGCAGGACCCGGGCGGTGTGCGCCCGCTGCGTGCGGGCCAGCGCGACGGGGCCGGCGCCCAGCTCGGCGGTGAGCTGCCGCTGCACCTGGCGGGCGCTGTAGCCGAGGCGGGCGGCGAGCCCGGCGACGCCCTCGCGGTCGACGACGCCGTCGCCGATGAGGCGCATGGCCTTCCCTACGACGTCGGCGCGGACGTTCCATCCGGCGGAGCCGGGCACGGCGTCGGGCCGGCACCGGCGGCAGGCCCGGAAGCCGGCCCGCTGCGCGGCGGCGGCCGTGGCGAAGAACCGTACGTTGGCCCGCTTGGGGGTGACGGCCGGGCAACTGGGCCGGCAGTAGATCCCGGTCGTCTCGACCCCGAAGAAGAACTCCCCGTCGAAGCGCCCGTCCCGACTCCGCACGGCCTCGTACCTGCTGTCGTCGTCCATCACCCCTCCAGTGTCGACGGTGGCGCTCCGCTCGGTCTGGCGGAATTCGGACGGCGCCGTCCCTCCTCACCTTGGCGGGCTCAGCCACACCCCCCAGGGGCGCGGGGAACTGCGCGACCGGCCACGACGCACCCGTACGGGGACACACCGCCGCATCCCGCCCGCGGCCCCGTGGGGCCCGAGCGCGCAGTTCCCCGCGCCCCTACAGGGACGCGACCAGACGGGCGCCCCCAAGGGGCGCGGGGAACTGCGCGACCAGCCACGACGGACCCGTACGAGGACACCTCGCCGCATCCCGCCCGCGGCCCCGTGGGGGCTCACCCGGTGGCCGAGGCTAGCGCCAGTGCCCCCGTTTGGCCTCCATCGCCGCCTTCCCCTCCGCCCCCCGCCGCTTCCAGTCCTTGCGGATCTCCGAGCGGAGCCGCGCGTCGGTCTTGGCGACGATCCACTGGTTCTCGCGCATCAGCTTGCGGTAGCTGTCCAGGCGGCGTTCCGGCAGCGTGCCGGCGTCGAGGGCCGCCAGTACCGCGCACCCCGGCTCCGCCTCGTGCGCGCAGTCGTGGAAGCGGCAGTCGGCGGCCAGTTCCTCGATCTCCGCGAAGACCTGGCCGACCCCGGACTCCGCGTCCCAGAGCCCGACACCGCGCAGCCCCGGCGTGTCGATCAGGACGCCGCCGCCGGGCAGCGCGAGGAGGTTGCGCGTGGTGGTCGTGTGCCGGCCCTTGCCGTCCATGTCCCGCGTGGCCTGCACCTCCATCACCTCCTCGCCGGTCAGCGCGTTCGCGAGCGTGGACTTGCCCGCGCCCGACTGGCCGAGCAGCACCGACGTGCCGTCGCCGACGATCGCGCGCAGCACGTCCAGCCCGTCGCCGTGCAGCGCGCTGACGGTGAGCACGGGAACGCCGGGCGCCGCCGTCTCCACGTCCTGGACGAGGTAGGACAGGCCGGTCGCGTCCGGCACCAGGTCGGCCTTGGTCAGCACGACCACCGGCTGCGCGCCGGACTCCCAGGCCAGCGCCAGGAAGCGCTCGATCCGGCCCAGGTCGAGCTCGACGGCGAGCGACACCGCGACGATCGCGTGGTCGACGTTGGCGGCGAGGACCTGCCCCTCGGACCGCTTGGAGGAGGTGGAGCGCACGAACGCGGTACGGCGCGGCAGATACGACCGTACGTAGCGCGGGTTGCCGCCGGGCTCGACGGCGACCCAGTCGCCGGTGCACACGACCCGCATCGGGTCGTGCGGGGTCACGAACGCGGTGTCGGCCCGGACGACGCCGCCCGCGGTGACCACGTCGCACTGGCCGCGGTCGACCCGGATCACCCGGCCGGGCAGCAGCCCGTCCGCGGCGAAGGGGGCGAACGAGTCCGCCCATGCCTCGTCCCAGCCGTAGGGAGCGAGCGCGGTGAAAACAGAGGTGGAAGTCAAGGGAGACCCTTCACAAGGGTGGCCCGGCGTGCGCGCCCGAACAGGGCGCGAATCAGTGACGGTTCGTCAGCCGATGGCCACGGGGGTGGACTTGATGTGTTCCTGAATGCGGGCAACGCTCATCGCAAAGACAGCCATCGGTCACACCTCCCAGGCATGCACTAGGTCGCTCGGGCTCTCCCCGAGCGGACGGCCTCACCTTAGAACGGCACCCGAGCGAGGTGCCACCGCTTTTCCTGTCACGGGTTTCCGTGACACGGGTTTCCGCGGACCGGGTTTCCGCGACAGGGGATGCGCGGCCGGCGTCGGCTCACGTGTGGGGCACGGAATGGTTGCGGCCCGGACTACTCGCCCCCGACGCGGCCGCCCGGCGCGAACATGACCACCATGAGCCGAGACCGCTACGTCGACTTCCTGCGCGCGTGGTCGATCCTGCTGGTGGTGCTCGGGCACTGGGTGATCACCGCCCTGGTCCGGGAGCCGGACGGCCGGATCACCGCCCCGGAGCTGCTGGCCGTCGTGCCGTGGACCCAGTGGCTGACCCTCGGGTTCCAGATCATGCCGCTGTTCTTCCTGGCCGGAGGCCACGCCGCGGGCGGCTCGTGGGCGCGTGCCCGGGCCACGGGCGGTACGGCGGCCGGCTGGCTGGGCCGACGGGCGCTGCGCCTGCTGCTTCCCGCGGGCGCCTACAGCGCCGCCGTGCTGCTCACCGTGGGCGTCTGCGCGGCGGCCGGCGTGGACGCGGACACGCTCGCGCTGGCGGGCTGGGCGATGGGGATGCAGTTCTGGTTCCTCCCGGTGTATCTGCTGCTCAGCGCCCTGACGCCGGCGCTGCACGCGGCGCACCGGCGCTGGGGCCTGCGCGTCCCGGCCGCGATGGCGGCGGTCGCCGTGGCCGCCGACGCGCTGGCGGTGGGGGCCCACACGCCGTACGTCGGACTCCTCGACCACGTGCTCGTCTGGGGCGTCGGCTACCAGTTGGGTTTCTGCTGGCGGGACGGGCTGCTGACCGGCCGCCGGCGGGTGCCGTACGCGATGGCGGCGGGCGGCGGGCTGGCCTTCGCCGCGCTGGTCGCGCTCGGGCCGTTCCCCGTCAGCCTGATCCTGGTGACCGGGCAGTCGCCGAGCAACACCGATCCGCCGTCGGCCGCGATGCTCGCGTGGGTGGTCGCCCAGTGCGGGCTGTGCCTGCTCGCCGCGCGGCCGGTGCGGCGGCTGCTGGAGCGCGAGCGGGTGTGGCGCGCGGTGCGCCCGCTGGGCGCGGCCAGCATGACGCTCTACCTGTGGCACATGCTGCCGGTCCTGGCCGTCGCCGCCGCGTTCTACCTCACCGGCCTCGCGCCCGAGCCGGCGGTCGGGTCGGGCGCGTGGTGGGCGCTGCGCGTGCCGTGGCTGCTGCTCCTCGGCGCCGTCCTGGCCTGCGTCGTTCTCGCGCTACGGCCGCTGGAGCGCGGGCTGGCCGCGCTGTACGGGCGGACCGCCCCACCGCCCGGCCTGCACCGCGCCGGGCCGCTGTGGCTCGGCCTGGCCCTGGACGTCGCCGCGCTGAGCCGCCTGGCCGAGCGGGGCTTCGCTCCGGACGGCCGGTTCCCCGTGCAGGCCGCGGCGGGCCTGGCGCTGGGCACGGCGCTGGTGATGCTCACCCGCCGGCCGACGGGCGCCCGGACCGTACCACCCAGGGAGTCCCCATCGGATGCCCAGGTCACGGAAAATACCAGGTGAGAGGCGGTGCTCCGGGATGATTCACGCATCGGCGCGCAGAGCTGTGTTAAGCTACCAATGTTGCAGTTGTGGTACCCATGAACCTATGTGCGCCTGACGGGAAATGTTTCTCCTGCAGGCGCATTATTCGTTTTTCCGGCTTCTCCGGATGGGGCCTCTGCCTACAGACAGGAGAAGGTCATGGCTCAGGGAACCGTGAAGTGGTTCAACGCCGAAAAGGGTTTCGGCTTCATCCAGCAGGACGGCGGCGGCCCGGACGTGTTCGCCCACTACTCGAACATCCAGTCCCAGGGCTTCCGTGAGCTCCAGGAGGGCCAGCGGGTCTCCTTCGACGTCACGCAGGGCCAGAAGGGCCCGCAGGCGGAGAACATCGTCCCCGCCTGATCGCCGGACGCTCATCCACTCACCGGGGTCCGTATCGCAATGGTGCGGACCCCGGTTTGTGCTGTTCCAGGAAGGCAGACAAGCAGTATGGCCCGCAGGCCCCAGAAGTCGACCAGGCGTACCTCGTCCTCCTCGGCCCCCTCCGCGTCCCGGTCGTCCGGGGCGTCGCCGCGTGAGTTCCGGCTCCCGGAAAACACCACTCCCGCGCTCCCCGCCGTCGAGGACTTCGCCGCTCTGGACATGCCCGCGGCGCTGCTCAAGACCCTCACCGCGCAGGGCGTCACCACCCCTTTCCCGATCCAGGCCGCCACGCTGCCCAACTCGCTGGCGGGCCGCGACCTGCTCGGGCGCGGCCGCACCGGTTCCGGCAAGACCCTCGCGTTCGGCCTCGCGCTGCTGGCCCGCACGGCCGGGCTGCGCGCGGCGCCCCGGGCGCCCCTCGCGCTCGTGCTGGTGCCCACCCGTGAGCTCGCCCAGCAGGTCACGGACGCGCTGACCCCGTACGCGACGGCGGTCAACCTCCGGCTGGCCACCGTGGTCGGCGGGCTGTCGATCACCAAGCAGGCCGCCACCCTGCGGCGCGGCGCCGAGGTCGTCGTGGCGAGCCCCGGCCGCCTCAACGACCTCGTGGAGCGCGGCGACTGCGAGCTCGGCGACGTACGCATCACGGTGCTGGACGAAGCCGACCAGATGACCGACATGGGCTTCCTGCCGCAGATCACCAAGCTGATCCAGCAGGTACGGCCCGACGGCCAGCGGCTGCTCTTCTCGGCCACCCTGGACAGCAACATCGACAAGCTGGTGCAGCGGTTCCTGACCGACCCGGTGGTGCACTCCGTGGACCCGTCGGCGGGCGCGGTCACCACGATGGAGCACCACCTGCTCCACCTCCAGGACGAGACCGACAAGAAGGCCGTCACCACGCGTATCGCGGCCCGTGACGGCCGGGTCATCCTCTTCCTCGACACCAAGCGGTCCGCCGACCGGCTCGCCAAGCGGCTGCTGGCCTCCGGCGTCCGCGCGGCGGCCCTGCACGGCGGCCGCTCCCAGCCGCAGCGCAACCGCACGCTGGAGCAGTTCAAGACCGGGCAGGTCACCGCGCTGGTGGCGACGAACGTCGCGGCCCGTGGCATACACATCGACGACCTCGACCTGGTCGTGAACGTCGATCCGCCCACCGACCACAAGGACTACCTCCACCGAGGCGGCCGCACGGCCCGCGCCGGCGGCTCCGGCAGCGTGGTCACCCTGGTCCTGCCCGACCAGAAGCGGGACGTGACCCGGCTGATGTCGGACGCCGGCATCCGCCCGCGCACGGCCCGGATCACGTCGAGCGACGCGGAGCTGGCCACCATCACCGGCGCCCGCGAGCCGTCCGGCGTGCCCGTCGTCATCGAGGTGCCGCAGGCGGAGCCGGTGAAGGCGGCCCGTACGGCCCGCAAGTCCGACGGCGAGCGCGGCGGCCGTCGGTCGTCCGGTCGCGGTCGCGGCGGCGCGGCGGCCACGGGCGCGGCCACCGCGACGGGCGGTCGCGGCACCGCGCGCCGGACGGGTACGGCCGGGAGCACGGCCACCGCGGCCGGTGCGAACGAGCGTGGTACCAGGCGCCGTTCGGCGCCCACCGGGACCGCGGAGGGCAGCGGCAACTCGAACGGCCGCGGCGGCGAGCGCCGTTCGGGTGCCTCCGGCGGCAACGGCGGCGCGAGCGGCCGTACTTCGGAGCGCCGTACGGCGTCCGCCGCGGGCAACGGCCGCGGCTCCGAGCGCCGGTCCGCGTCCGGTACGACCACCGGCGCCAGCGCTGCCAAGGACGCCGGCCGATCCCGCCGCCGCACCCCGGCCGCGGGGCCCACGGGCGGCGCGACCGGCACCGCGGGCCGCGGCTCCGGCCGCCGCACCCCGGCGAACTGAGGCGCACCCGGCCGAAGCGGCCGTCACCGGACGCTGCGTGGCCGGTGTCGACGCGCCGGCGCACGGCAGATTCCGGCAGGGCGGCCGTCGCTCCGCGGACCTGCGTCGTGCGGGTCCGTCGTGGCCGGTCGAGCAGTTCCCCGCGCCCCTCGAGGGCACGGTCGGTGCGCCCCGTCAGGGGCGCGGGGAACTGCGCGAACCACCCCCACCGGCTCGCGGCCGAAGCGGTCCCGCACGCACCGTTCACTCCGACGCGGGCTCGGCTCCCCCACCCCCGTGGGGTCCGGGGATCTCTCCCGACCCGCGCGGTATCAGCCGCGTGGGCAGCACGACCGTCCGCGGCGGTGACGTGTCCCCGTGGATGCGGGCGAACAGCAGTCGGGCCGCGCCCGCCGCGAGGGCGGCCGGATCCTGCGCGATGACCGTGACCGGCGGCCGCGGCCGGGCCGGCAGCGCGAGGTCGTCGAAGCCGACGAAGGCGACCCCGGACGGCAGCGCCGACAACGCCCCCGACGCGAGGACCTCGTTGCCCGCGACCACCGCCGTCGGCGGATCGGGCGCGGCGAGCAGCCGGGTGACGGCGTCGGCCGCCTCGGGGCCGGTCCGCAGGCCGAGCCGGACCAGCGCGGGCTCGTCCGCGACGCCCGCCGCCGACAGCGCCGCCCGGTACCCGCGGTGCCGCTCGCCGCACGTCCACAGCTCCGGCCGGCCGCCGAGGTAGCCGATCCGCCGGTGCCCGTGCGCGTGCAGATGCCGTACGGCGTCCCGTACCGCGCCGAAGTTGTCCACGACCACCGTGTCCGTGTCCAGGCCGGGGGCGGCCCGGTCCACGCAGACCACCTTGGTGCCGCGCGCCTGGGCGGGCCGCAGAAAGCGGTGGCTGCCCGCGACCGGCACCAGGATCAGCCCGTCGACGCGGCGCGCGGTGAAGGCCGCGATGACCTCGCGCTCCCGGCCCGGGTCGTCATGGCTGGAGCCGATGAGCAGCACGCTGCCGCGCTGCCGGGCCGCGTCCTCGGCGGCCGAGGCGACCGCGGCCATGAAGGGTTCGGCGACGTCGTCGACCAACAACCCGATGATCTGGCTGAGTTGACCGGCGCGCCGTAACTGCCGTGCCACGTCGTCACGTTGGTAACCCAGGCGGCGAACCGCGGCCTCCACCCGGGCGGCGGTCCCGGGAGCCACTCCCGCCTCGCCGTTGACGACCCTGGAGACCGTCATCGCGCTGACGCCCGCCGCCGCGGCTACGTCCCTCATCGTGGGCCGGCCGGCCACGCCGCGTCCTCCACAGGTCGCAACTCACCGATAAAGACTGAACCCTTGACTGAACCCTTGACGCCCACTCATGGGACTCCCAGAATCGACGGGCTGTTAACGATACCAATCAGAAGGCACAACATGGCCTCTGCAAGGGAACCACTTCTGGCGGCACACGGCGTGGTCAAGCGTTTCGGCCACGTACAGGCGCTCCAAGGCGCCGATTTCACGGCCTGTCCCGGTGAGGTCGTCGCGCTGATCGGCGACAACGGTGCCGGAAAGTCGACTCTGGTGAACGTCCTGTCCGGTGTGCTCGCCCCCGACGGCGGCGAGGTGCGTCTGGAGGGGGTGCCGGTGCGCTTCAGCGGGCCGATGGACGCGCAGCGGCACGGCGTGGAGACCGTCTACCAGGACCTGTCGCTCGCGCCGGACCTCGACGCGGCGGCCAATCTCTATCTCGGCCGGGAGATGCTGCGCGGCGGCGTGTGGGGCCGGCTGGGCGTGCTGGACCGGCCGGCGATGCGGCGGGAGGCGGTCCGGGCCTTCGCGGAGCTCGGCGTCGAGCTGAAGGACGTGACGGCTCCCGTGACAACGTTGTCGGGCGGTCAGCGCCAGTCCGTCGCGGTGGCCCGCGCGGTGGCGTTCGCCAACAAGGTCATCTTCATGGACGAGCCGACCGCGGCCCTGGGCGTCGTCCAGCGCTCCCGGGTCCTGGAGACCGTCCGCCGGGTCGCCGACCGCGGCATCTGCGTGGTGCTGATCAGCCACAACATGCCCGAGGTGCTCTCGGTCGCGGACCGGGTGGAGGTGCTGCGCCTCGGCCGCCGGGTCGCCTCGTTCACCGCGGCCGACACCACGATCGAGGAGCTCGTCGGCGCGATGACCGGATCGCTGGACGGCCCCCCGCAGCACGACACGGCCCGGACCGGCCCGGCCGTCACGGAAGCGGAGGAGGGGCGATGAGCGCCGACAGCCAGGAGCTGCGCGAGAGTTCGAAGCTGCCCGAAGCGCCCTTGGCGGGTGCGGACGGACGGCAGCGGGCGGCCGAGGTGCTGCGCCGGGCGGCGGGCGTCAGCGAGGTGTGGACGTTCGTGATCCTGGTGGCGCTGGTCGCGTTCTTCACGATCGCGGCGCCCGGCAAGTTCTTCACGACGTACGACCTCACGCAGATCGCCGTCAACGCGGCCATCTATCTGGTGCTCGGCGTCGGCATGACGTTCGTGATCATCACCGCGGGCATCGACCTGTCGATCGGCTCGGTGCTGGTGCTGTCCGCGGTGGCGGCGGGCGAGTACAACATCCACCACGGCGGCCCGGAGGCCGGCTGGGGCACGGTCGCGGTGTGCGTGCTGATCGCCCTGGCGGTGGGCACCGGCTGGGGCGCCCTCCAGGGCGCGGTGGTGGCGACCGGCAAGGTGCCGCCGCTGATCGTCACGCTCGGCGGGCTGGGCGCGGCGCTCGGCATCGCCGAACTCGCCACCGGCGGGCAGGACCCGGCGGGCGCCGCCGCCGCCCATCTGCAGAACAGCCTCGGCTTCGGCAAGCTGCTCGGCATCCCCTGGCTGGTGATCCTGGCCGCCGTGGTCACCGCGGCGTTCGGCGCGGTGCTCGGCGGCACGCGGTTCGGCAGCCACACCCTCGCCATCGGCTCCAACCCCACCGCCGTGCGCCGCGCGGGCATCCCGGTGGGACGGCATCTGATCAAGGTGTACGGGCTGATGGGCCTGCTCGCCGGGCTCGGCGCGGTGATGTGGCTCTCCTCGTACGGCACGACCTCGATCGCCGGTCACTCGACCGACAACCTGAAGGTGATCACGGCGGTGGTGCTCGGCGGCACCAGTCTGTTCGGCGGGCGCGGATCGGTGCTGGGCACGGTGATCGGCGTGTTCATCCCCGCGGTCCTCACCACCGGACTCATCGTCATCGGCGTCCAGCAGTACTGGCAGGACGTCGCGGTGGGCGTCGTGCTGGTCGCGGCCGTCTACATCGACCAGATGCGCAGGAAGACCCGGGAGCGCGCATGACCAAGGAGGTCACCCTTATGTGGAGCATGAGCAGCAAGCGCAGGCTGCTGGTCGCCGTGGGCGCCGTACTGGCCCTGACCGGAGCGGCCGCGTGCAGTTCGTCCAGCGGCGGCGGTTCGGGTTCGTCGGGCGGCGCGGCGCACAAGAAGGTCCGGCTGATCACCGGTGTGAAGAGCGACCCGTTCTACATCACGATGACGTGCGCCGCGCAGACCGAGGCCAAGGCCAAGGGAATGGACTTCCAGGCGGACGGCTCGGCGCAGTGGGACGTGTCGGTGCAGCGCCCGCTGCTGGACTCGGTCGCGGCGTCGCGGCCCGACGGGCTGCTGATCTCGCCGGTCGACACCAGCGCGCTCACCCCCTCGCTCAGGCAGATCCAGTCCGCCGGGACCAAGGTGGCGCTGGTGGACACCACGGTCAGCGACTCCTCCGTCGGCATCACGCGGATCTCGTCCGACAACGAGAAGGGCGGCCGGGTGGCCGCGGACGCGCTGGCCAAGCTGATGGGCGAGAAGGGCTCGGCCATCGTCATCAGCGTCAAGCCCGGTGTGTCCACGACGGACGCGCGGATCAAGGGCTTCACCGAGGAGATGGCCAAGTACCCGAAGATCACGATGTTGAAGACGCTCTACGACAACGACCTGCCGGCCACGGCGGCCTCGCAGATCCAGTCGACGCTGGCGGCCCACCCGGACCTCGGCGGTGTCTTCGCGGGCAACACCAACACGGGCCAGGGCATCGCGACGGGTCTGAAGCAGGCGGGCAAGGAGGGCAAGGTGAAGGTCGCCGCGTTCGACGCCGAGCCGGACGAGATCGCCTCACTGAAGGCGGGCACGCTCCAGGTGCTCGTCGCACAGGACCCGGGGGCGATCGGCCGGGAGGCGGTGGACCAGCTCGCGGCCGCGTTCGAGGGCAAGTCCGTGCAGAAGTCGATCGGCACGAACATGGTCGCCATCACCAAGGCGAACATGAACGACCCGTCCGTCAGCAAGTACTTCTACAAGTCGGGCTGCTGACCCGGGGGTTGTGTCCCTGACGCCGTCCGGCCCCGCTTCTCTTCGCGAGGGGCGGGGCCGGACGGCGGTCGTGCGGGTACGTCCTCGGGTGCTCAACCCGTGGTGCAGGAACGTCCGTTGAGGGTGAAGGCGGTGGGTGTGGAGTTGCCGCCCTGCCAGGTGCCGAGGAAGCCGAAGGCCAGCGTGCCGCCCGCGGCGACCGACTTGTTGTAGTCGGCGGCGGTGGCGGTGACACGGGCGCCGCTCTGGGCGACGGTCGCGTCCCACATCTGGCCGACCTGCTGGCCGTCGCGGAAGGACCAGCCCACGCGCCAGTCGCTGAGGGCGCGCGTGGTGGTGACCTTCATGGTGACCTGGAAGCCGGTGCTCCACTGGCTGTCGAGGTGGTAGTCGACGGTACAGGTCGCCGGTTCGCTCTGCTCGGGGGTGGGACCGGTGTCGCCGCTCGCGGTGGCGGACGAGGTGCCCTGCGGCTCGGGGTCGGGGTTCTTGTGGGCGCCGGCGGTCGCCGTCGTGGTCGGCGAGGGGGTGGCCCGGCCGCCGTCGGGAACCCGGGAGGCCGACTCCGCGGTCAC
The DNA here is from genome assembly GCF_000974985.2 of Streptomyces mangrovisoli. Classification (GTDB taxonomy): domain Bacteria; phylum Actinomycetota; class Actinomycetes; order Streptomycetales; family Streptomycetaceae; genus Streptomyces; species Streptomyces mangrovisoli. The sequence continues at coordinate 37,150 of NZ_LAVA02000106.1, forward strand.
CGGCGCGGCGGAGGTCGCGGAGGCGCCGGGGTCGGCGATGGGCCGGTGGTCGATGTCGCTGACGGCGGCGTCCTTCGCGGAGTCGCCGTACGGCATCATCGACACCGCCAGCGCCAGTCCGGACAGCACGACGGCCGCGACGAGCAGGGAGTTGCGCACGACGCGGGTCCGCGCGGCGCCGTCCTTCGGCTCCCCCGGCAGGGCGCCCCGCCCGCCGGGACGGGCGCCGCGGCGCACCTCGGCGGCGCGGCGGCGGCGCTCCAGATAGGCGTGTCCGCCCCAGCCGATGACGCCGGACGCGAGGGCACCGGGCAGCGCGCCGCCGTGCAGCCGCAGGCAGGCGGCGGCCTCGGCGCACTGCACGCAGGTGGCGAGGTGCCGGGAGAGGTCCACCGGGGCGTCGGCGGCGGAGGAGCGGGTGACGGCGTCCAGCAGGCGCGCGTAGCTGCGGCACTGGGCGTCCATCGGGGTGTCGAGATGGTTGCGGTGGCAGCGGTCCCGGAACAGGCCGCGCACCTGGTCGAGTTCCTGTACGGCGCTCTGCGGGTCGAGCCCGAGGCGCGGGGCCACCTCGGACAGCGGCAGCGCCTCCACCTCGGCGAGCCACAGCAGCGCCGCGTCCGCCTCCTGGAGGTCGCGCAGGCCGCGCAGCGCGATGGGGCGCTGCAGCGGCGGGCCCGTATAGCGCTCCGCCTTCTCGGAGTTGAGCCACAGCCTGAGGTCGGGGTCGAGGCGGTGGCCCCGGCCGTCCCGCTCCCAGGCGGCGGCGGTGCTGCGGACCGCGGTCAGCAGCAGCGGGATCATCGGCAGCCGCGGGGCGCGGCGTCCGGGGCCGCCCGAGGGTGCGGAACCGGCCGCACGGGCCTCGCGCATCCCGAGCGTGAACGCCTCCGTGGCCAGCTGGTTGGCGGCCGCGGTGCCGGCCGTGGCGAGGTCGGCATAGGAGAGGACCGCGTCCCAGTACTCGGTGAACAGCTCTGCCTCGGTGGCGTCCTGGGGGGTCGGCAGGTCAGCCATGGGTCTCCTGCATCCACAAGCGAGGTCAACTCACCATATCGGCAATGGAGTTGGGGGGAACCTCGACGCGGGGCCAGAGCCTTTCACGCCGCGGACACAACTGACAAGCCGCTCTTTCATATAGATGCGGGCGGCCACGCCCCCTGCCCCTTGTACGGATCGCGACGGCGCGGCGACTCAACGTCCCCGAAAATCCGTCGCGTTCACACTTTCACAGCCGGGCGCGAGGACGCACCTCCCCAGGTACGCCCTCGTCTTTGCCCGTCCGTTCACACCTCGGCGGGCGCCTCGTCCACCGCCGGAAGGCTGTCCATGAAGGAGCTGACGGAGAAGACCGCGCGGCCGGGTCCGGGCTCGCCGTAGCCGGGCGGGGAGGACAGGCCGAAGTCGTCCATCGTCGCGCGGTAGGCCTCCAGGAGCCGGATGTGGTACTCCAGCGGCGCGCCCTGCGGGTTGGCCTTGCCGAGCGGGGTCGTCGGCTCGGGGCACCAGGTGGTGAAGCGGGGCGTGATGCCGTGCGACATGAAGAAGCGCAGGCCCTCGGTGGTGGAGGCGATGGCCTCGTCGACGGTGGTGAAGCCGAACGGCTCCGCCATCTCCACGCCCGCCACGAAGTTGGGGATCACGTTGCGCGCGCCGAAGATCTCCGCCGAGTCGAGGATGCGCTTGTGCCATTCGTCGCGGCCGACGTAGCGCTCCTTGCCGGGGCAGTACAGCTCGAACAGACGGCGGTCCCACACCTCGTAGTTGGGGTGGTAGATCTGCACGCCGTAGTCCTTGAACCGCTGCACGTCGTCCCGGGGCAGCGCCTGCGCGACGACCTTGCCGATCCAGCGGCCGGGGAAGCGCTCCTCGATGGCCTTGGCGTAGTGGCCGTAGAAGTCGGCCTCGTCGCGGCCGGCGACGGTCTTGGTGATGGCGCCGCCGGTGAGGGTGTAGGCGGTGGACGCCTTGGCGGTGTCGTAGCGGTCGATGATCTCGAGCGCCTCCAGCACCTCCTCGACGTCCTTCACCCCGGTGTAGGGGCGTCCGGCGGCCTTGTGCTGGCGCCAGTTGTGGTTGATGTCGCAGTACTGGCACTCCTCCTTGGCGCCGAAGTACTGGCAGACGCGGAAGACCGTGAGGTAGATCAGGTAGCCCCACTGGATGGTCGGGGCCACCTCCATCACGGACTTGCCGTTGGAGAGGGTGTGCCGGTAGTACTCCGGCATCGGCGGAACGCCGACGTCGGCGATCCGCTTTCCGTCGAGGTAGAGCCCGAGGACTCCCTCGTCGTCGGCGGCGACCCGGTAGGGCGAGGTGGGGTTCACCCGCACGGAGACGACCGTGCGCCGCAGGTCGTAGGGCCCGCCGGTGAGGATGATCTCCTCCGGGGGCCGGCGCAGGGCGGCCTCGCCGAGCTCCGGCAGGGTGCCGTGGTCGAACGAGAAGATGAAGTACGACTTCGGCTTGACCTCGCCGCTCTCGTTGTCGCTGAGGGCGGACGCGTCGAAGGCGACGCCTCCTCGCAGCAGGTCCTCCTTGAAGACGGCTTCCCGCGGCACGTGCGGGAACCGTTCCATCAGATCCTCGACCAGCGCGGTGCGGCTGCCCATCCCGTCATCTCCTCCTGGCTAGGCGTACGACTCCTCACGGTATGCCCCCACGCGGGCGTCAGTGCTGCCGGGTCCCCTCCCGGCGGGCGATGTGTTCTGGTACGGGGGCTTCCGCCGGGAGTGCCGGGTCGGCCACCGGGGCGCCCCAGACCGAGGTCAGCGGCAGCGTCCCGGCCCACAGACCCAGCGCGGCGTCGGGTCCGTCGCCGTCGTCGGGCGGGCCGGTGCGGATCTTGACGGACGCCTCCTCCAGGGAGAGCGCGAGCAGGGTGGTGGCGGCGAGTTCCCGGCGGCTGGGGCGCCGGGCGTACCCCCCACTGGCCGGGCGCGGCCTGCTCGCTGAGCAGGCGCAGCCCTTCGAGCTTCTCGTCGGGGTCGGTGACCGGTCGGGCGTCCGCGTGGATCATCGCGCTGCGGTAGTTCACCCCGTGCTCGAAGACGGACCGGGCGAGCACGAGCCCGTCGACATGGGTGACGGTCACGCAGACGGGCACGCCGCCCGCGAGGCTGCGGCTGGCGACCGACCCGTGGACGTACAGCCACCGCTCGTCGCGGCCGTAGACGGTGGGGACGACGAGCGGACGCCCCTCGACCACCACCCCCAGGTGGCAGACGAACCCGGCGTCCAGCACGGCGTCGAGGTCGGCCCGCTCAAGACTGCCCTGCTCGCGCAGACGCCGATGCCGGGTGAGCTCGGTGACGGGAAGCCGCTCGGATGCCATGACCGTCAATCTACCGATATCGATCGTCCACGGCCACAGAGATGGCGATCAAGCCCTTGAAGCTCTGCACCTACGACGAAATCCGCAGCAAACAGAGAACCATGCGCCCCGACAGGGGCGCGGGGAACGGCGCGAAACGCCCCACCCACCCGCAGACAAGCACGTTCCCTTTCAGGGGCGCGGGGAACTGCGCGAACAGCCCCCACGCACCCGCAGCCAAGCACGTGCCCCTTCAGGGGCGCGGGGAACTGCGCGAACAGCCCCCACGCACCCGCAGGGAAGAACGCACGCCATCAGGGGCGCGGGGAACTGCGCAAAAGGCCCCACCGGCCCGCGGGGACGAGCACGCCCGGGCCGCCGGGCCCCGCCGCCTAGGCGACCCGTTCCAGCGACGCCGGATCAACCCCGTGCAGCAGCTCCCCACCGGCGGCCAGCCGTTCCGCCTCCGCCGCCACCGCCTCCCCCAGCCGCGCGACCTCGTTGCCCTGGGACCCCGCGAGATGCGGGGTGACGAAGGCGTTCGGCATGTCGAGCAGCGGCGAGTCCGCGGGCAGCGGCTCGGGGTCGGTGACGTCGAGCACCGCGCTCAGCCGGCCGGTGCGCAACTCCTCCACCAGCGCGTCGTGGTCGACGAGCGAACCCCGCGCCGTGTTGATCAGCACCGCGCCGTCCGGCATCAGCGCGAGTTCGCGGCGGCCGAGGAGGTGCCGGGTCTCCGGGGTGGCGGGCGCGTGCACGGTGACCACGTCGGACTCCCGCAGCAGATCGTCCAGCGGCCGCAGCCGTACGCCGAGCGCGGCGGCGCGGGCCTCGTCGACGTACGGGTCCGCCAGGCTCACCCGCAGCTCGTGCGGGCGCAGCAGGTCGATCACCCGGCGGCCGATGCGCGAGGCGCCGATCACGCCGACGCGCCGGCCGTGGTTGCCGATGCCGGGGACGACGGTGCCGTAGGGGAAGGACCGGCGCACCCGCAGCAGGTCGCGGAAGGCGAACAGGTCCTTGCCGGTGAGCAGGATCATCGCGAGCGTGTACTCGGCGACGGGCACGGCGTTGGCCTCGGCGGCCGAGGAGACGGCGATGCCGCGCCGCCACACCTCCGGCGTGGTGAACCCCTTCACCGATCCGGCGGCGTGCAGCACCGCCCGCAGCCGGGGCGCCGCGTCGAGCACCGCGTCGTCCAGCGGCGGGCAGCCCCAGCCGGTGATCAGGATCTCGGTGCGGGCGAGCGCCTCCGCGAGATGCGGGGCGCGGAAGTCGTGCGCGACCAGCGCGGGATCGATGTCCACCGCCCGGCGCAGTCGCGCGAGCACGTCCGGCGGGAAGATCTGGGGGATGTTCTCGGCGGCCAGCGCGAACAACGCCTGCGGACGCTCGGTCAAGGACGTCATCCTCCGGTTCGGTGGCGCACGGGCAGCGACCGTTCGCTACGGACGTTGCCTACGGTAGGCAGCGGTGAACGAGGGGGTCAATGGACCCGCGCGCTGCGAGAGGACGACACGCATGACCGAGAGGGTCGGCAACTGGGCCGGGAACATCACCTTCGGCGCGAAGGAGCTGCACCGGCCGCGGTCGCTCGACGCGCTGCGCGACCTGGTCGCGGGCAGCGCGAAGGTGCGGGTGCTCGGCAGCGGGCACTCGTTCAACGAGATCGCCGACCCGGGCCCGGCGGGCGTCCTGCTCTCGGTCGCGGACCTGCCGCCGGTGATCGACGTCGACACGACGGCCCGTACGGTACGGGTCTCGGGCGGCGTGCGGTACGCCGAGCTGGCCCGCACGGTGCACGGACACGGTCTCGCGCTGGCCAACATGGCCTCCCTGCCGCACATCTCGGTGGCCGGTTCGGTGGCGACGGGCACGCACGGCTCGGGGGTGGGCAACGGCTCGCTCGCGTCGGCGGTGCGCGCGGTGGAGCTGGTCACGGCGGACGGCGCTCAGATGACTCTGGCCCGCGGGGACGACGCGTTCGGGGGCGCGGTCACCTCGCTGGGCGCGCTCGGTGTGGTCACCGCGCTCACCCTCGACCTCGAACCCGACTACCTGGTCGAGCAGTACGTGTACGAGGAACTCCCGCTGGAGGGGCTGGACTTCGAGGCGGTGGCCGGGTCGGCGTACAGCGTCAGCCTGTTCACCGACTGGCGGCGGCCCGGCTTTCGCCAGGTGTGGCGCAAGCGGCGCACCGACGAGCCGCTGTCCGACTTCCCCTGGGCCCGGCCGGCGACCGAGCCGCTGCATCCGGTGCCGGGGATGCCCGCGGTCAACTGCACGGAACAGCTAGGGGTGGCGGGGCCGTGGCACGAGCGACTGCCGCACTTCCGCGCGGAGTTCACGCCGAGCAGCGGGGCGGAGCTCCAGTCGGAGTATCTGCTGCCGCGGGGCTCCGCCCTGGCCGCGCTGCACGCCGTGGACGAGATCCGGCAGACCGTGGCGCCGGTGCTCCAGACGTGCGAGGTGCGCACGATCGCCGCCGACGAGCAGTGGCTGAGCCCGGCGTACGGGCGGGACTCGGTGGCGCTGCACTTCACGTGGATCGAGGACACCGCGGCGGTGCTGCCGGTGGTGCGCCGGCTGGAGGCGGCGCTCGATCCCTTCGGCGCGCGCCCGCACTGGGGCAAGGTGTTCACGGTGCCGGGCGCGGAACTGCGGGAACGGTACCCGCGGTTGGGTGACTTCGGGGCGCTCAGGGAACGGCTGGACCCGGCGGGCACGTTCACCAACGCGTTCCTCGCGGACTTCGTCGACCCCCTTTCCTAACCCCTTGTCGAACGCGCGGCGCCGAACATAGCCTGGCGCCGCGGCGGAGGGATGGGGGCAGGCTCGGTGAAGGACACATCAGGCACCTCGCGTACGTCACGCACATCACGTACGTCCCGCGCGGCACGCACGTCGCGCACTTCGCGTACGTCACGTGACATCCGCACCGCGAACCGCTACGAGGTGCTGCGCCAGATCATCGCCGAATCCCCCACCTCGCGCCAGGAGTTGGCGGCGGCCACCGGGCTGAGCCTGGCCACCGTCGCCACCCTCGTCGCCGAACTGCTCGATCTGCGGCTGATCACCGAGGTCGGCTTCGAGGACTCGGCGGGCGGCCGCCCGCGCGGGCTGGTCGCGGTGCACGCGGAGGGCGGCGCCCTGATCGGCGTCGACATCGCGGAGACCTATGTCCGGGTCGAGCTGTTCGACCTGGCGCTGACCGTGCTGGCCCGCGCCGCCGAGGACATGCGCCCCGGCGAGAACCGCCCCGAGCAGGTGGTCGCGCAGGTCGCCGCCGCCGTCGACGCGGTGGTCGCCCGGGCCGGCCTGGAGAGCGCGCGCGTGCTCGGGGTCGGGGTCAGCGTGCCGGGCCAGGTGGACCGGGACTCCGGCGTGGCCCAGTACGCGCCGAACTGGGACTGGCACGACGTGCCGCTGCTCGGCCTGCTGGCCGAGCGGATCGGCTATCCGCTGTACCTGGACAACCCGCTGCGGGCCTGCGCGGTAGCCGAGTTGTGGTTCGGGGCGGCGCGCGGACGCGGGGATGCCGTGGTGGTCAACCTCGGCACCGGGGTGGGCGCCGGACTCGTGCTCGGCGGCGGCCTGCACCGCGGGGTGAGCAACAGCGCGGGCGAGTGGGGGCACACCACGCTCGTGCTCGACGGGCGGCTGTGCCACTGCGGCAACCACGGCTGCGTGGAGACCTATGTCGGCGCGCCCGGAATCATGCAGAACCTGCGGGAGTTGAGCCCGCGCAGCCCGCTGCTGCACCCCGAGGACCAGACCGCGACCATCGCGGCGCTGGCCCGCGCGGCCACGGAGGGCGACCCGGTGGCGGTCAAGGTCGTCTGCGACACGGCCCGTTACCTCGGCGCGGGCATCGCCGACCTGGTCAATCTGCTCAACCCCGAGGTGGTCGTGCTCAGCAGCTGGGTCGCGGCCGCCCTCGGTGAGCCGCTGCTCGCCGAGGTGCGCGAGGCCGTGGCCCGGCACGCGCTGCGCCGGCCGCACGCCGCCACCGAGATCGTGCTGTCGCCGGTGCCCACGGACCCGGTCTGCCTGGGCGCCGCGACCTTCGCGCTGGAAGGGGCCCTGCAGGCGGTGCACCACCGGCCGGGCAGGCGCTGACCGACCCGTCCCGAAGCCGAGGGCCGCCGGAGCCACCCCCCTGACCCGGCGGCCCTCACCGTTTTCCGCGTCCCGAGTGCGAACGGTTCGTTCGACATCCCGGACGACCGGCAGGACTTCGGATCCCGCTTCGTCCAACCCCTTGCCGAAGCCTTAGCGGAAGGTTAACTTCCCGACCGCACAGGAACGCGAGTCACCCGGTACCGACCGTCCATCGCCGCAGCCGTACTCGAGACAAGGACGTCGCCATGTCGGCAATGAGCAGCACCTGGGACCGCCGATCACTCCTCCGCGCCGGCGCGGGCCTCGCCACCGCCGGCGCCCTCGCCGCCTGCGGCGGCAACAACGGCCGAGGCGGCGGCGGTTCTGGCTCCTCGCTCGTGCAGTACTTCCACGCGTACGGCGAGGCGGGCACCGAACAGGCCATCAAGCGGTACGCCGCGGCGTACGACAAGGCCTCGGTGCGCACGCAGTGGATCACCGGCAACAACTTCGAGACCAAGCTGTTCTCGGCGCTGCTGACCAAGCAGGCGCCCGACGTGTTCGAGTTCCACCCGCAGCTCCAGCTGGTCACCAGCGGCCAGGTCGCGGATCTCACCGAGCTGATCGCCCCGGTCAAGGACGACTTCAACCAGGCGGACATCACCTCGCACACCGTGGACGGCAAGATCTACGGGATCCGGATGATCGACGACCCGCAGTTCTTCTACTACCGCAAGTCGCTGCTGGAGAAGGCGGGCGTCGGGGTCCCGCAGACGCTGGACGAACTCGTCGAGGCGGCCGCCAAGCTGACCACCGGCAAGGTCAAGGGCCTGTTCCTCGGCAACGACATCACGGCGGTGCAGTACCCGCTGATCTGGTCCGCGGGCGCCGACACGCTCGACTCCTCGAACCAGATCGCGTACCACACCGACGGTGTCATATCCGGTCTGAGGACGCTGCGTTCGCTCTTCACCAGCGGGCATCTGCTGCTCGACGCGCCCGCCGACTACTGGGACCCCTCCGCGCTCGACCAGGGTCTGTGCGCCATCCAGTGGGGCGGCATGTGGTCCATGCCCGTCATGCAGAAGGCGCTCGGCGACGACCTCGGCATCTTCCCGTTCCCGAAGATCGGCTCCGCCGGCCGGCTGTCGGTCTACAACGGCGGCTGGTCGATGTTCGTCAACGCCAAGGGCAAGAACGTCGACGCGGCCAAGGAGTACGTCAAGTGGCTGTGGATCGACCAGAAGAAGTACCAGGAGGACTGGGCGACGTCGTACGGCTTCCACATCCCGCCCCGCGCCTCGATCGCGCAGTCCGCCACCAAGCTCAAGTCGGAACTGCCCGAGCAGGGCGTGCAGCTGTTCAACACCTACGGGCACTTCGACAACATCCACTGGACGCAGGCGATGATCACCGCCTTCAACGACGTCCTCGCCAACAGCGTGCGCAAGAACGGCTCGCCGGAGGCCGCGCTCGACGCGTGCGACAAGAAAGTGAACCGCGAGCTGAAGAAGCTCCAGGGATAGGCCGGCCGAGCACGCCATGGCGACCACCACGACACGCGGCCCCGCCCGCCCCGCGCCCCAGGCGGCCCACACCTCCCGGCGCCGCAGCCTCGGGACCCGGAACGCCCTGAACTTCTGGCTGTTCACCGGGCCCTTCCTGATCGGCCTGATCGTCTTCGTCTTCGTGCCGATCGGCTGGAGCGTCTGGCTCAGCTTCTTCGACGCCCGGTTCACCGTCACCCCGAGCACGTTCATCGGCCTGGACAACTACCGCACGGTCCTGGAGAACCCGAACTTCACCGACTCGCTGGTGACGTTCACGGTCTTCGCCGCCTTCATCGTGCCCATCACCTGGGGACTCTCCCTCGGCCTCGCGCTGATGGTGCACCGGCTGCGCTTCCTGCGGGCCTTCTTCCGTTCCGTGTTCTTCCTGCCGACCGCGTGCAGCTATGTCGCCGCCTCGCTGATCTGGAAGATGTCGATCTTCAACGGGGTCCGCTTCGGCCTCGCCAACACCGTCATCGGCTGGTTCGGCTTCGACAACGTCGCCTGGCTGGCCGACCCCGACCCGCCCTGGTACTGGCTGGTGCTGGTGACACTGCGGCTGTGGCTCCAGGCCGGTTTCTACATGATCCTGTTCCTCGCGGCGCTCCAGAACATCCCGGCGGAGCTGTACGAGGCCGCCGCGATCGACGGCGCGCGGCCCGGATTCCAGACCTTCCGGTACATCACGCTGCCGCAACTGCGCGCCACCTCCACCGCGGTGATCCTGCTGCTGCTCATCGCCGCCTACCAGGCGTTCGACGAGTTCTACAACCTGATGGGCAAGGCGACCTGGGGCCAGCCGCCGCTGGTCGAGCTGTACAAGGTGGCCCTCGGCGAGAGCCAGGACTACGGCCAGGGCAGCGCGGGCGCGGTCATCCTGACGCTGCTGATCTGCGTGGTCACCCTCTTCCAGGGCAGGATCCTCGGATTCGGACGCGCGGAGGAGGCCAGGTGACCGCCACGACACCCTCGTCCGACCGCTCCCGCCGGGTGCGGCACGGCGGCCCGCTGGGCGGCGCCGGACTGTACCTCGCGGTCGCCGTCGCCGCGCTGCTCTTCCTGCTGCCGTTCTACCTGATCGTCCGCAACGCCCTGATGCAGGACCAGGAGATCACCGGCGAGGACTGGAAGTGGTGGCCCTCCCACATCCGCCTGTCCAACGTCACCGAGCCGTTCCACGATCTCACCGTCGACTTCGGCCGTTCGCTGGTCAACTCCGCGATCGTGGCGGTCCTGTCCACCGTCGGGACACTGCTGGTGTGCTCGCTCGCCGGCTACGGCCTCGCCCGCATCCCCTACCGGCACGCGAACAAGGTGTTCTACGCCGTCCTGGTCACGCTGATGGTCCCCACGGCCGTCACCTTCGTGCCCGGCTTCGTGCTGGTGTCCTCGCTGGGCTGGGTGGACACCTACCGGGGCCTGATCGTCCCGGGCCTGTTCAGCGGTTTCACGTGCTTCCTCTTCCGGCAGTACTTCCTCGGGTTCCCCAAGGAGCTGGAGGAGGCGGCGCGCGTGGACGGGCTCACGTACTGGAGCGCGTACTGGCGGGTCGTCGTGCCCAACTCGCTGAACTTCTTCGCGGCGATGGCCACCATCACCTTCATCAGCGGCTGGAACGCCTTCCTGTGGCCCCTGGTCATCGGCCAGGACCCGAGCGCGTGGACCGTCCAGGTCGCGTTGTCGTCGTATCTCACCAACCAGACCGTCAACTACCACCTGATCTTCATGGCCACCGCCCTCTCGATCCTGCCGCTGGTCCTCGTGTTCCTGTTTCTCCAGCGCTGGCTGGTGCAGGGTGTGGCACAGACCGGCATCAAGGGCTGAACCCGCAACAACCGACGACGACCAACGACATCAAGGGCTGAACTAGGAGACCGATGTCTTTGCGCACCACCGCAGCCGACTACGTGACCGACGTCTCGCCGGGCAGCGGCGCGCTGCCCGCCCGCACCCGGTACGCCGTGTCGGACGCCATGTCCCGCTCACTGAACGGCCGTTGGCGCTTCCGGCTGTCACCCGCCGCCGACACCGAGGACGAGTCGTTCGCCGCGCCCGGGTTCGACGCCGGGGAGTGGGCCGAGATCGAGGTCCCCGGGCACTGGGTCCTCCAGGGCCACGGCACGCCGATCTACACCAACCACCTCTACCCCTTCCCGGTGGACCCGCCGCACGTGCCCACCGAGAACCCGACCGGCGACCATCTGCACGTCTTCGACCTGCCGTCCGGCTGGCCGGAGGACGGCGGCGCGGTGCTGCGGTTCGACGGCGTCGAGAGCTGCGCCCGCGTCTGGCTGAACGGCACGGACATCGGCGAGTTCAAGGGGTCCCGGCTGCCGCACGAGTTCGCCGTCGGGCATCTGCTGCGGCCGCGCGGCAACGTCCTCGCCGTCCGCGTCCACCAGTGGTCGGCGGGGTCGTACCTGGAGGACCAGGACCAGTGGTGGCTGCCCGGCATCTTCCGCGACGTCACGCTGCTGCACCGGCCGCCGGGCTGCGTCGCCGACTTCTTCGTGCACGCCGCCTACGACCACCTCACCGGCAAGGGCACCCTGCGCGTCGACTCCGACGTCGACGGGCGGGTGTCGGTGCCCGCACTGGACATCGATGTCGCCACCGGCGAGCCGGTGACCGTGCCGGTCACGCCGTGGACGGCGGAGACGCCGCGGCTGTACGACGGCGTCCTCGCCACCGAGGGCGAACGGGTCCCGCTGCGGATCGGCTTTCGCACGGTGACCCTCGCGGACGGGCTGATCAAGGTCAACGGCCGCCCGATCCTGTTCAAGGGCGTCAACCGGCACGAGTGGCACCCGGAGCGGGGCCGCGCGCTCGACCCGGACACCATGCGGGCGGACGTGCTGCTGATGAAGCGGCACAACATCAACGCCGTACGCACCTCCCACTATCCGCCGCACCCGGCCTTCCTCGACCTGTGCGACGAGTACGGCCTGTGGGTGATCGACGAATGCGACCTGGAGACCCACGGCTTCACCGAACAGAACTGGCGGGACAACCCCGTCGACGACGACCGCTGGACCCCGGCCCTGCTCGACCGCGCGGCCCGCATGGTCGAACGCGACAAGAACCACCCCTCGGTCGTGCTGTGGTCGCTCGGCAACGAGGCCGGCACCGGCCGCGGCCTGACCGCCATGGCCGAATGGATCCACGGCCGCGACCCCTCCCGGCTCGTGCACTACGAGGGCGACGCGAACTGCCGTGACACCGACGTCCATTCGCGGATGTACGCCTACCACGAGGAGGTCGAGCGGATCGGCCTCGGCCTCGACGGCGGGCCGCAGCGCCGGCGCGAACTCCCCTTCATCCAGTGCGAATACGCCCACGCGATGGGCAACGGTCCCGGCGGACTCAGCGAGTACCAGGAGCTGTTCGAGTCGCACGAGCGCCTCCAGGGCGGGTTCGTCTGGGAGTGGATCGACCACGGCATCAAGGACGAGCGTTTCGGCTACGCGTACGGCGGCGACTTCGGCGAGGAGCTGCACGACGCCAACTTCGTCTGCGACGGACTGCTCTTCCCCGACCGCACCCCCTCCCCCGGCCTCGTCGAGTACGCGAAGGTGATCGAACCGGTCCGGATCGCCGGCGACCCCGCGGACGGCACGGTCCGCGTCACCAACCGCCACGACTTCGCCGACCTGTCCGCCCTCGCCTTCGAGTGGGCCTACCAGGCGGACGGCGAGACACTGGCGACAGGCACGCTGCCCGTACCGCCGTCGCTCTCTCCCGGCGAGAGCGCGGAGGTCGAACTGCCGGAGCCCCCCGGCGCGGTGCCTGCCGGAGCCGAGACCCACTGGATCGTCCGCGCGCTGCTCGCCAGGGACACCGCCTGGGCGCCGCGCGGCCATGTGGTCGCCTGGGGCCAACTGCGGGCCGGGACACGGCCGGTGCCTGCCCCCGTCCACCCCACGACGGCCCCGGTCCGCGGCCCCGGCACCCTCACACTCGGCCCCGCCGCCTTCGACGCCCGCACTGGGGCGCCGACCTCGATCGGCGGCGTCGAGGTGCGCGACCTGCGCCTGGACGTGTGGCGCGCCCCCACCGACAACGACAACGGCGCCGGCTGGCAGCGCGAACCGCGCCACGGCCTGCTGTGGCGCACCCTGGGCCTGCACCGGATGCACCATCGCCTGGACGCGGTGGAGGTCGGCGCCGACGCGCTGACGGTCCGTACCCGGGTGGCGCCCGCCGCCTCGGACCTGGGTCTGCGCACGGTGTACCGCTGGACCTCCGACGGCACCCGGCTGCGGCTGACCGTCGCGGTGACCCCCGAGGGCGACTGGCGCCTGCCGCTGCCCCGGCTGGGTGTCCGCCTCGGCCTGCCCGGACCGGCGCACCGGGTGACCTGGTACGGCGGCGGCCCCGGCGAGGCGTACCCGGACACCCGGGCGGCGGCGCTGCTGGCCCGCTGGGAGTCGACGGTCGACGCCCTCCAGACCCCCTACGTCCGCCCCCAGGAGAACGGCGCCCGCGCCGACGTCCGCTGGGCGGAGATCGGCGGCCTGCGGATCGAGGGCGACCCGGCCTTCTGCCTCACGGCCCGCCGCTGGACCACGGAACAGCTCGACGCGGCCGCCCATCTCACCGACCTCGTCCCGGGCGACACGGTCTGGGTCAACCTCGACCACGCCCAGATGGGCATCGGCACCCAGTCCTGCGGCCCCGGCCCGCTGCCCGCCCACCACCTGCACGCCGAACCGGCCGAGTTCTCCTTCGTCTTCACGCAGTCCACGGCATCCGTGAAGTCCGTGAGGTCCACGACCTGACGCCGTCCTGAGCCGACGGGTCCGGGTCGCGCTACGGCGCCCGCACGGCCCCCGGCTCCGCGACACCGCCGCCGTCCGGCCGCCCCTGCGCGGGCACGGCCGACGGCGGTGCGGCCTGCGCCGCCGTGCGCAGGCCGGGGACCGGGGAGGGCAGCAGCCACAGCACGGACAGGGCGCCGCCGACCGCCGCCACGGTGAACACCCCGCGCAGGCCGAGCGTCCCCGCGAGGGCGCCGCCGGTCAGCGCGCCCAGGGGGCGTATGCCGTAGTTGACCGTGACGTAGGCGCCGGTGACGCGGCTGCGCAGGGCGTCCGGGACGGCCGAGGCGATCACGGAGTTGAGGTTGACGTCGAGCAGCATCACGCCGAACGCGGACAGGAACTCGACAGCGCCCAGCATCCCGGCCCGCGCCCCGAGCGGGCCCGTGGCCGCGCAGATCAGGGCGAGGGGCGCCGGGAACAGCACGGCCCCCACCGCGCCGCTGCGGCCCACTCCGATCAGCCGGGCGATCGCGGGCGCGGCCAGGGCGCCGCACAGTCCGCCGACCGCGCCGCCGCCCAGGGCCAGCCCGATCACGCCGGGTGTGAGGCCGAGCGTCCGGGTGGCGAACAGCACCAGCAGGCCGTTGCCGGCGAGGAGCGTGAAGAAGTTGACCGTCGTCGTGCAGCCGAGGCACGCCCGCAGCACCGGATCGCGCACGACGAGGACCAGCCCCTCCCGGGCACGCCGCAGCAGGGAGGGGCCCGCGGCCTCCGGCGCCGGTTCGATCACCCGGGTGCGCCCGACCAGGAACGCCGAGGCGAGGAACGACAGCGCGTCGGCGAGCACCGCCACGGGCGCGGTCAGCACCTGGACGAGCCAGCCGCCGATCGCGGGACCGGCCACGAAGGACGCCGAACGGCCGGCGCTGAGCTTGCTGTTGGCGTCGACGTAGGCCGACGGCGGGACGAGGCGCACGAAGTAGGAGGAACAGGCCGTGCCGAAGACCACGCCCGCCGTGCCGGTCAGCAGGGCCATGACGTAGAGCTGGCCGAGGGTGACCGCGCCGCACAGGGCGGCCACCGGCAGGCTGAGCAGGGTGCACGCGCTGAGCAGGTCGGCGGCGACCATGAGCCGGCGCTTGCTCGGGCTCCGGTCGACCCAGGCGCCCAGGACCAGCCCCAGCAGGCTGGGCGCCCAGGCCAGCGCGGTGAGCCGGGACACCTGGGCGGCGCCCGCGTGCAGGGTGCCCACCGCGACCAGGGGCAGGGCGAGTTCGGAGATCCGGTCGCCGAACTGGGAGACGGTCTGCCCGGCCCAGAAGCGCGCGAAGCGCCCGTCGCGCCAGAGCGGGCCGGGCCGTGGGGCAACGGCGTCGACGGCGTCCGGAGCGCTCACGCCGGCCCCGCTCCACCGTCCGCGCCCCGCGGGCCGGCCGCCGCTTCCGAGCCCTCCAGATCGTCCGGGCCTTCCGGCCCTTCCGGAGCCTCCGGCAGGGCGTACAGGAGCAGGCGTACACCCCTGCTGCCGGTGGGCCGGTCGGCCGCGTCACGGGTGACGTACCGCGCGACCAGTTCCTCCATCTCGTCCTGGAGCGCGGCCAGTTCGTCGGAGGTGACGACAATCCGCGTGTTGGCCCCGCCCGCGCGCCGGGTCCACTCCGGCTCCAGGCCCGGTTCGGTCTCGGTCAGCCAGCGCAGCGGCAACTCGGCGCTGCGGGCGAAGAGTTCGCCGGACAGCACCCGGGCCGCCGACCGCCCCTCCGTGTCCTCGGGAACCTCGAACCGGAACCCGCGTGCCACCGCGGCCCAGCGCCGCTCGCGCCGGTCGGAGCCGCCCCGCGCGTCACGGACCAGGCCGAAGCCCGCCAGATGGCGCAGGTGCCAGCTGGTCACCGAGGGCGTGGCGCCGACATGCGGGGAGAGCCGGGTGGCGGTGGCCGGTCCGTACCGTTGCAGGCGTTCGAGGATCGCGAGCCGCACCGGATGGGCGAGGGCCCGCATCGCCCTCGGGTCGGTTATCTCTATGTCGCCGTATCGATTTCCCTGACCGGAGTCCATGACGTGAGAGTGTTCTCTCGGAATTCGTGAGAGTCAAGTCTCACGTCTGCCCGGCGACCCGTCAGGAAGCCTGTGGTGTAAGGCGTTTGTGGCCCCTGCGGTCGTAGTACGCCGTCATCGCGAAACCGAAGACCAGGGCCAGGAGCGTGCCGATGGCGATCATCAGCCAGGCTCGGGCGAGTCCGGCGTCGGCTCGCGCGGAGAAGTAGAGGATCGCGCGGACCCCGTCGCTGAGCTGGCGCATCGGTTCGAAGACGGAGAGGAAGCGGTAGAAGCCGGGGACGGCCTGGAGCGGGACGGTCGCGCCCGAGGAGGGCAGGCCGAGGACGATGAAGACGAACATGGAGACCAGCTGGCCGATGCCGCCGAACGCGGCGTTGATGGCCTGCACGCCGAGGCCCACGGCGAGGGCGGCGCAGTAGGAGTAGATCCACAGCAGCGGCAGATGGGAGGCGTCCATGCCGAGGATGCCGACGGTGGCCGCCATGACCAGGGAGACGGTGAGGACGGTGATGCCCGCCGTCATCAGCATCTTCAGCAGCAGGGTCTGGGTGCGGTCCACCGGGACCGTGGGGCGGCGGGTGTGCCAGGGGCCGAGCTCGATGTCGGCGTAGCCGAGGGCGCCGTCCACGCCGGTGTGGATGATGTTGCCGCCGATGAACCCGGTCAGCACGAGCAGCAGGGTGTAGTAGAAGGCGGACAGGCCGAGCCCGCTGTGCCGGCCGATGGGGTGCCCGACGGCGGTGACGACGTCGACCGGGTCCGCGAGGAGCAGCCGGGTCGTCGCGTCCGCGGCCGTGTGCGCGGTCAGCTGCTTTCCGATGGTCGCCGACGCCTGCTGCGCGGCCGCCGTGGTGATCTTCGAGGCGAGCGACGAACCCAGGCTGCCCTTGCCGGGGTTGGTGAGCACGGTGAGCGTGGGCCGCGTGGTCGCGCCGGTCGTGGTCAGCGCGGCCACGGAGTCGGTGAAGCGCGGCGGGACGACGAGGGCGCCGTACACCCTGCCGCTGTCCAGCTGGTCCTGGGCCTCGGCGCGGGTCAGGGTGCGCCAGTCGGCCGTACCGCCGCCGGAGGTGACCACCGCCCGGGTGATCTGGGTGCCCAGATTCGTCCGGGCGCCGGGCAGCGGGGCGCTCCGGTCGCCGTTCACCAGGGCGATGGGCAGGTGGTGCAGGTCCTCGTCGGGGTGGACGATGCCGCCCATGTAGAGCAGGGAGAGCAGCAGCGCGAGCAGGCCGGTCAGGACGGTCGGCATCAGCCACAGCCGGGGGCGGCGCAGCAGCGCGGCCGCACGGGCTCCGGCCGGGCTGCGGGGTCGGTCGGTGCCGGGGCCGCCGGATGCGGCGTCGTCCTCGGCGGGCAGGTGGTCGTCCATGGGGGCAGTCTGACGCCGGACCCGGGGCCGGACGGTGCACAAACACGCCGGGCCGCCGCCTCATATGCTGGGGCGGCTTCCGATGCTCCGACCCTCGAGGAAAGGGACTGGTCATGGCCCGCGCCGGCCTCACGACCGAGCTCGTCGTCGCGGCCGCCGCCGATCTCGCCGACGAGTCCGGCTTCGAGAACGTCACCCTGTCCGCGCTGGCCCGCCGCTTCGGCGTGAAGGACGCGAGCCTGTACTCGCATGTGCGGGGCCTTCAGGACCTGCGCACGCGGGTCGCGCTGCTCGCGGGCGGCGAGCTGATCGACCGGATCGCGGCGGCGGTGGCGGGGCGGGCCGGGAAGGACGCGCTCGTCGCGTTCGCGGGCGCCTACCGGCGGTACGCGCTGGAGCGGCCGGGCCGGTACGCGGCCACGCAGATCCGCGTCGACCAGGCCCTGGTCGCCGACTCCCCCGCCCTGCGCCGCACCGCCGAGATCACCTACGGCATGTTGCGTGCGTACGGCCTGGAGGAACCCGATCTCACGGACGCCGTACGCCTGTTGCGCAGCGCCTTCCACGGGTACTGCGCCCTGGAGGCGGCCGGCGGCTTCGGCGCGCCCCGCGAGGTGCAGGCGTCCTGGGACAAGGCGGTCGACGCGCTGCATGTGGCGCTGGAGCACTGGCCGCGGTGACACGGCCCCGGGTCGCCGGTGGGCCACCCGGTCGGGCGGTTCGCCCGGTCGAGCCGTTCGCCCGGTCAGGCGGCCCGTTCGGCCGCGGAGCGTTCGACGCAGAACTCGTTGCCCTCCGGGTCGGCGAGCACGGCCCAGCCCGTGCCGTCCGGCTTGCGGCGGTCGTCGACCAGGGCGGCGCCGAGCGCGAGCAGCCGTTCGACCTCCGCGTCCCGGGTGCGGTCCTGCGGCTGAAGGTCGAGATGGAGCCGGTTCTTGGCCGACTTGGCCTCCGGCACGGTGACGAAGAGCAGCCCGGCGCCGGCGATCAGCGCCTCCGGATCGCCGGGCCGGTCGTCCTCGTGCAGGGGCTGTCCAAGGGCCTGGGACCAGAAGCTGCCGAGCGTGTAGGCGTCGGCGCAGTCCACGGTGATGTGACGGATGGCTGAGGTCATGCCGGGGATTCTGCTTCGGCGGCCCGGGGCGGGGCAACGGAGTTGTTCCGCACGGTCCCGTCGCCCGGGTGCACCCGCAGGGCCGGTCCGCCGGCGAACCGGACGGTCAACTCGCCGTTCCCGTGGGGCTGTACGGTCACCGAGGCGGCCAGGGGCGCGGGGTCCGGGTCGGCGGTGAGCCGGGCCAGCACGACGAACAGGGTGTCGCCTTCGCCCGTCGTGCCGGTGAGGGCGTCGGACAGGCCCAG
The DNA here is from genome assembly GCF_000974985.2 of Streptomyces mangrovisoli. Lineage (GTDB taxonomy): Bacteria > Actinomycetota > Actinomycetes > Streptomycetales > Streptomycetaceae > Streptomyces > Streptomyces mangrovisoli. The sequence continues at coordinate 55,669 of NZ_LAVA02000106.1, forward strand.
CACGGGCAGGAGTTCGGCCCGCAGGCCCTCGCCGTCCGCCGACCATCCGGTCACCCGCACCTCCGTGCCGGGTGCGGCGCGGGACACCACGTGCGTACGCACCTCCACCGCGCCGTGCGCCAGCACCACGCTGGTCACCCGGGCGCCCCCGCCCGCCGTGTGCCGGGACGCCGCCCAGCCGTCCCCGGTGCCGAGCGGCTCGATGCCGGTGCGGCCCGGGTCGCCGCCGACGAAGACGCTGTTGTCGTACGACGGCGTGGGCCGGGTCGCGGTGGAGTAGGCGAGCCGGGTGTAGTGGGGGTCGTAGCGGACGTCCTCGCTGCCGTGGTTGTGCAGCCGGACGAGCCCGTCCGAACGGGTCGACTGGAGCAGCCAGTTGGGCTGCGAGATCGCGGTGACCGCGTCCTCGCGCCCGCTCGGTCCGGCCTCCTCCGGCGCCGTCCACACCGGGTGGTCAGCCGGGAGCAGCAGGCCGAGGAAGCCCTTGCTCGCCCAGTACGGGGAGCCGGGGCCCGAATACTCCTGGAGGACCGTCTCGTCGGGGCCGTGCCAGCCGAGGGTGAGCACGCCGTGCTCGTCGGTGGCGCCCCGGTCCAGGAAGTAGCGGAGCGCGCCGGACGCGAGCCGGCGGGTCTCGCCCGGGGCCAGCGGGGTGCGCCCGGTCAGCGCGCCGAGAAAGAGCGGGGCCGCGGTCGCGAACCGGTACGTCAGCGAACGGCCCTGGTGCAGCGGGGCGCCGTCGCCGCCGAACAGCCTTGCGTAGTCGGCGAGATGGGCCTCCAGGCGGCCGGCGTAGCGGTCGAGCAGGGGCGCGTCGCCGTCGAGCCAGGCGTGCAGCACCGGGTAGAGGTGCAGGGCCCAGCCGTTGTAGTAGTCGAACTTGCGCCCGTCGCCGTCGGTGTACCAGCCGCCGCCGAGGTACCACTTCTCGATCCGTTCCAGGCCCCGGTCGACGGCGGCGCGGGCGGCGTCGGGCTCGTGGCCGGCCTCGGCGAGGAAGCCGCCGACCGTCACCGGGAACAACTCCCAGTTGCAGGGCCAGGGTTCGGCGGTCAGGGCGTCGGCGAGCCAGGCCGCGGCGCGCTGCCGTACGGCGTCGTCGAGCCGGTCCCACAGCAGCGGACGGGTCAGCCGCAGGGCGAGGGCGACGGAGGCGGCCTCGACGAGCGGCTGGCCGCGGTCCTCGACGCGCGGCCATACGCCCGCGGTCCCGGCGGCGAGGCCGTCGGCGTAGCGGGCGAGGACGTCCTCGTCGCGGCGGAAGGCCGCGAGGAGCAGGGTGCGCGCGTAGCCCTCGAGCCCGTCGGACAGCCGCCCCGAGCGGCTCGGGCGGCCGCCGGGCAGATGGTAGAGGGCCTGGTCGGGGGTGGCGTACGGCGCCACCGCGGCGAGCAGGGCGTCGGCCGCGGCCTCCCAGTGGGCGCGGGTGAAGCCGGTGAACGGGCTCAGGGTGCGGTCGTCGGGCGGCAGGTGCATCGGGTGGTCGGGTCCTTCCGTCCGTCCGGCGGGGCCTGGGGCGCCCCGGTTCCGGTCGGGACGCCCCAGGGTCCTATCCCACCTGCTTCCCGCACCCGTGCGCCAGAGGCAGTCGGCGGGCGGTCGGGCGGTGGGGGTGGAGACGGGCTCAGGTGCCGCGGGTCCACTGCTGGTTGGTGGCGCCGCTGCAGGTGTAGGTGATGATGGCCGCGGAGTTGGCGGTGGACGCGCCGGAGACGTCCAGGCACTTGCCGCTCGCCCGGGACTTGACGGTCACGTAGGACCCGGAGGTGGTGACCGACCACTGCTGGGTGGTGGCCCCGGTGCAGTCCTCCTGGGTGACGTTCGTGGCGTTCTCCTGCAGGCACAACGAGCTTCCACGGCCCATCAGTTCGGCGTATCCGGAGCCGAGGTCCTTGAACCACCACTTCTGGTTGCCGCCGCCGTTGCAGGTGTACTGACTGATCGCGACGCCCTCCCAGAGCGACTGGTTCGGCACGTCGGCGCACTTCGAACTGTTGCGCGCGACAAGCGTGTTGTAGGTGGCGCTGGTGCCGGTGACCGTGCCGGCGGCGGTGTCGACGGCGATCTCCGGGTACCAGGACATGGACATCGTGGTGGAGGTCGGGAAGGTCAGCGGCAGCCACACGTAGCGGGAGTCGTTCACGGTGCCGCCGAAGGAGTCGCCCCAGCGGTCGCCCATGTAGAGGTAGGCGGTGCCGGAGGTGCCGGTGACCGGAAGGACGTACGCGGTCTGCGAGTTGTAGGCCGTCGAGTCGCCGACGGTGGACCAGGAGGTCCAGGGGCCGGCGAGGCTGGTGGCGGTGGCGTACTCCTGCTGGTTGGCGCTCCAGCCGGTGGCGCCCGACGTGAGCATGAAGTAGACCCCGCCCCGTTTGAACAGCGCGGGGGCCTCGCGGTGGCCGCCGGGCCAGGGGTTGGCGACCAGGGCGGCGATGCCGGTGTAGTCGGCGGTGAGCCGGTAGATCTGCAGGTCGTAGTTCTCGTTGGCGGCCGAGACCATGTACGCGGTGCCGTCGGTGTCGACGTACGTCGTCAGGTCGCGGGACATGTACTGGCCGAGCGGCTGGAAGCTGCCCTGGTAGGTGTAGGTGCCGTCGACCGTGTCGGAGACGGCGACCGCGGCGCGGGCCTGGCTGTAGTCGACGCCGTTCTCCTTGTGCATCCACATCACGTACTTCCCCGTGGACGCGTTGTAGACGACCTTCGGGCGCTCGATGTAGGCGGTGGCGAGTTCGGCGGCGGAGGACTGGGTGAGGACGTGGGCCCGGAACTCCCAGTTCTTCAGGTCGGTGGAGCGGTAGGCGTCGACGTAGCGGAAGGTGTCGTCGGCGTTGCGGTCCTCGCCGAACCAGTAGTAGTACGAGCCGACCTTGATGACCCCGCCGCCGTGCGCCTGGACGGCGGCGCCGGAGGTGTCCGTGAACTTGGTGCCGTTGGTGACCGTCTGGGCCGCGGCCTGGGCGGGCGCGGCGGCGGCGAGCGCGCCGAACAGCGCCAGACAGCAGGCCAGCAGGATGGCGTACGCACGTCTCATCTCTCGCGCTCCCGTGTCTCGTCATGTCCGGTAGGGCGAACGGCATTTGTCATCGCGAACGCGGAAAAGGTACGGGCGGGATGCGGGGAGGTCAACGGGTTGAACGACGTCGCCTGCGACGGGCCTGCGGCGGGCTTGGCGGGGTGTGCGGGTGCGGTCACGTCGTGGCTGATCGCGCAGTTCCCCGCGCCCCTGTGAGGCTGGGGGTGGACGCTCGGCGTAGTGCCCCCCGTGCGGGCGCGTCGTGGCTGATCGCGCAGTTCCCCGCGCCCCTGAGGGGGTCGGGGGCCGGGGATCCCCAAGGGCGCGGGGAGCTGCGTGAGCGGGATCCGTCGGTTGGTGGGTGATCGGTTAGCGTCTGGGTATGACCGGCACACCCACCGCTTCCCTCGCCGACGCGCTCGCCTCCGGGACCCTGGTCCTCGACGGCGGGATGTCCAACCAGCTCGAGTCCGCGGGCTTCGACCTCAGCGACGCGCTGTGGTCGGCGCGGCTGCTCGCGGAGCGGCCCGAGGCGATCACCGAGGCGCACCTCGCGTACTTCACCGCGGGCGCGAGCGTCGCGATCACCGCCAGCTATCAGGCCACCTTCGAGGGGTTCGCCGCCCGCGGCGTCGGCCCCGCAGAGGCGGCCCGGCTGCTGCGGCTCAGCGTGGAGCTCGCCCGCGAGGCGGCCCGCCGGGCGCGGGCCGGGGACGCCGGGCGGCCGCTGTGGGTGGCGGCCTCCGTGGGGCCGTACGGGGCGATGCTCGCGGACGGCTCCGAGTACCGCGGGAACTACGGCCTGAGCGTGGCCGACCTGGAGCGGTTCCACCGGCCGCGGATGGAGACGCTGGCCGAGGCCGGGCCGGACGTGTTCGCGCTGGAGACGGTGCCCGACGCGGCCGAGGCGCAGGCGCTGCTGCGGGCGGTGCGCGGGCTCGGGGTCCCGGCGTGGCTGTCGTACACCGTCGACGGGGACCGGACCCGGGCCGGCCAGCCGCTGGCGGAGGCGTTCGCACCGGCCGCCGACGTGGACGAGATCGTGGCGGTCGGCGTGAACTGCTGCGCGCCGCAGGACGTGGAGCGTGCCGTCGAGACGGCGGCCCGGGTGACGGGCAAGCCTGTCGTCGTCTACCCCAACAGCGGCGAGAGCTGGGACGCGGGCGCCCGCGCCTGGACCGGCCGCACCACCTTCGGCCCGGACCGGGTCAGGTCGTGGCGCGACGCGGGGGCGCGCCTGGTGGGCGGCTGCTGCCGGGTGGGGCCGGAGGGGATCGTGGCGATCGCCGGGGCGCTGGAGGGCGGCGGGGCGCAGTAGGACGACGGGGCGCCGGCGGGCCGGCCGCCGGGCGCCGGAGAACCACCAGGTCCCGGAGAACCGGCCGGGCGCCGGAGAACCACCAGGTCCCGGAGAACCGGCCGGGCGCCGGACGACCACCAGGTCCCGGAGAACCGGCCGGGCGCCGGACGACCACCAGGTCCCGGACAACCGGCCGGGCGCCGGACGACCACCAGGTCCCGGACAACCGGCCGGGCGCCGGACGACCACCAGGTCCCGGACAACCGGCCGGGCGCCGGACGACCACCAGGTCCCGGACAACCGGCCGGGCGCCGGACGACCACCAGGTGCCGGAGAACCGGCCGGGGGCAGCAGGGCGGTGGGGCCCGGTGGGGCCGGCCCGTCGGGGTGCGGGTTCAGTGCCGGCGGACCATCGCCGTACGGCGGAGCCGGCGGACGACCGCGCGGAGTTCCGCGCCGCGGGTCGGCTGGCCGTCGGCGGACGCCTCGGGGACCGGGTCCGCGGCCTGGGTGTCGGCCGTCCACAGGGCCAGGGCCGCGTCGCGGGGGCCGTGGGCGGTGTACGGCTCGTCCTCGCCGAAGACGCGTACCGGATGCGAGGCGTCCCACGGCTCCCAGCCCGGGTCGCCGGTCTCCGCGAAACGCACCCACGCGCGGTGCATCGTGGTGGCCAGGTCGGGGGGCGCGCCCTCCCCGGCCAGCTTGGCGGCCTCGGGGACCTCGCCGGTGTCGAAGACGAAGCCGAGTTCGAGGGCGTGGCAGGCGCCGAGGTCGGGCAGGCGGGAGGGCCAGGCGAACTCGTAGACGTACGACGAGCCCGGGCGGGCGTCCGCGAGCCGTTGCAGGGGCAGCCGCAGCAGCCGGTCGGTGACCATCTGGCCGACCGTCTCGGCGGTGCCGGCCTGCGGGTACAGGCCGCGGTAGCCGCGCGGGACGCCGATGCCGCAGTGGCAGCGGGCGCGGGCCGCGGCCAGGGCGACCGGGCCGAGCCGGTCGACGCGCTCCAGCAGGCCGCCCGGCACCAGCCACAGCAGGTACTCGTCGCGGGTCCAGCCGAGGAGCAGGTCGGCGCCGGGGGCGGCGTCGCCCGCGAGCAGTGCCTCCAGGGGGTCGTACGGGACGAGGTCGCCGTCGGTGACGATGCCGAAGGCGGGCCCGCCGAGGACCGGGCTGCTGAGCCGCCCCACGTCGGCCTGGGTGCGCAGCAGCAGATCGCGGTCGACGGCGGCGAACGCCTCCGCGGTGGCCGGGACCTTCAGCCGGGCCGCCATCCGGCGCACCATGCGCCGCACCTTCGCGCGGTCCGACGCCTCCGGGGCGCCGCTCTGCAGGATCGCCCGCCGGAACAGGCCCTGGGCCTGCGGGGCGGCGGCCAGGGCGCCGACGCTGATGGCCCCGGCGGACTGTCCGCACAGGGTGACCCGGCCGGGGTCGCCGCCGAAGGCCGCTATGGACTCGTGCACCCAGCGCAGGGCGGCCAGCTGGTCGCGCAGGCCGGGGTTGGCGGGGGCGTCGGGGAAGAGGCCGTAGCCCTCGACGCCGAGCCGGTAGTTGACCGAGACGAAGACGACGCCGTCGCGGGCGAACGGCCGCCCGTCGTACACCGGGATCGCGGAGGAGCCCCTGGTCAGCGCGCCGCCGTGGAGGAACACCAGGACCGGCAGGCGGGCGCCGGGGGCCGGCTCGGGGGTCCAGACGTTGAGGTTGAGGCAGTCGTCGCCGGGGATCTCGGGGTCGGAGAGGTAGTGCGCGAAGGCGTCCGAGTACGGCGGCTTCGGTGCGGTGGGGCCGAAGGCGGCCGCGTCGCGCACGCCGTCCCAGGGCTCGGGCGGGGCGGGCGGGCGGAAGCGGCGGGGGCCGAAGGGCGGGGCGGCGTAGGGGATGCCGCGGAACACGGCGACGCCGCGCTCGTACCGGCCGCGTACCGCCCCGTGCGGGGTCCTGACCACGGGGTCCGTCTGGTCTGCCGTCATCCGCGCACCAGCTCCTCGCCGCGCTCGTGAAGCATCGTTCACATCAGAGCATCACCCCGGCCCGGGGTATTCCGCCGCCCGGGCCCCCACCGGCCGGCGGCCGATCGCGCAGTTCCCCGCGCCCCTTACGGGGCACCCCAGGGCACGCACCCCAGGGGCGCGGGGAACTGCGCGATCAGCTCCCACCGGCCCGCAGCCGGACATCCGGGGTCGTGCCCCCCTGCGGGTCCGCGGGTGGCTGGTCGCGCAGTTCCCCGCGCCCCCAGGGAGCTGCGGACCGGGCGGGCTGCGGGAGGTTCAGGCCGGTGTCCCCGCGGGATGCGCTTCGCGGCGGTGGGCGATGTTGCGTTCCAGCAGGCTGGTCGCCGCGCGGACGCCGACCCCGCGCGCGGCGTCGAGCTCCGGCAGCCGCCCGTCCGCCGCCTTGAGGCCGGACAGCGCCGCGTGCATCGCCTCATGGGCGGCGAAGAGGCAGGGCGTGCTGTAGATCGCGACCTCCACGCCGAGATCCGACAGCTCGCTCAGCGACAGCCGCGGCGACTTCCCGCCCGCGATCTGGTTGAACAGCAGCGGCTTGGTGCCGACCACGTCCCGGATCCGCCGGATCCACTCCACGCTGCGCACCCCGTCCACCAGCACGACGTCCGCGTCCGTGGCGGCCAGCGCCGCGGCCCGGCGCAGGATGTCGTGCTCGTCGGTGGCGTCGGTGCGCGCGACGACCACCAGGTCCTGGCGCGTCGCCAGCACCATCTCCAGCTTGGCCAGGTACTCCTCCAGCGGCAGCACCTGCTTGCCGTCCGCGTGCCCGCAGCGGCGCGGCCGCTTCTGGTCCTCCAGGATCACCCCGGAGGCCCCGATCCGCTCCAGCCCCTCCACCACATGGCAGGCGACCTCGGGATCGACGTACCCGTCGTCGATGTCCACCAGCAGATGGTGGGCGGGGAAGGCACCCCGCAGCCGCTGCACGAAGGCGACCATGTCCGGCCAGGCGATGAAGCCGATGTCCGGCAGCCCGTAGTACGACGCCGCGAATCCGAAGCCGGAGACGAACATCCCGTCGTAGTGGGCCGCCGCGATCGACGCCGAGTACATGTCGTACACGCCGATCAGCGGCGTGGTCCCCGGCTCGGCGATCCGCTCGCGCAGCTTGTTCCCGTGAGTCACGGTCCGGTTCCTCCAAAGTCGCTTTGCCAATACGTGAGCATTCACATGGAGTCACATGACTCTTGGCTTATGCGACCTTTACTCGCCCGAACAGGGCCGGAACCCCTCAATCGGCCGTCCGCGCCGCCCAGCCGACCCCGCCGTACAGATGCGCGAGGAAGTCCTCGTCCTCGTACGCCGCCGGGGCGTGGCCCAGCGCCGTGTAGAACACCCGGCCCGCGCCCTGGGTACGGCACCACGCGAGCGGGTGGTCCTCGCCCATGCCGCCGCCGTCGTACGACGACTCGTCGGCCCGGAGCAGCACGCGGACCGGACCGCGAGGGGCGGCGTCGAAGTCGTACCACTCGTCGGTGCGGGTCCAGACGGCCGGCAGATGCCGGGTCGCGGGGTGGCCGGGGTCCGCCACCAGGGCGTCGCCGGGCTGGAGTTCGGGGTGGCGGGTGAAGCGCGCGCCGAGGAGTTCGCCGTAGTACGGCCAGTCGTACTCGGTGCACGCGGCGGCGTGCACGCCCGCGAACCCGCCGCCCGACTCGACGTGGCGGGCGAGGCGTTCGCGGCCGGCGGGGGTGAGGACCTCGCCGCTGGTGGAGAGGAAGACCACGGCCGCGTACGGGTCCAGCGGCCGTTCCAGGGCCGCCGGGTCCTCGGTGTGGTCGACCTCGAAGGCGCCGTGCCAGGCGAGCGCGGCGACGCCGTAGGGGATGGACTCGTGGCGGTAGTCGGTGGTGCGCGTGTACACGAGCAGCCGGGGGCGGTCGTCGGTGGTCATCCCCGCACCCCCATGAGGTTGCCGCGGCCGGTGACCAGGAGGGGAAGCCGGCGGGCGGGCACGGGCAGCGGGCGATGTCGTCCCGAACGGATCATGCGCCCATACTGCCGCACCGGCGATCCGCCGCCCCCTTGTCGACGTATCTCTTGTCGACGGATTCCGTACGGCCCTAACCTCGGCCGGAATGAAGGCCATTCCCCCACTGCTGGACCATCTGGTCCTCGCCACCCCGGATCTCACGGCCACCGTCGCCGACTTCGCCCGGCGCACCGGTGTGACGCCGGCGCCCGGCGGCGCCCATGTGGACCTCGGCACCCGCAACCACCTGGTGTCACTGGGCGGCGGCAGTTATCTGGAGATCATCGGCCCCGACCCCGAGCGGGAACTCCCCCCGGGTCCACGGCCGTTCGGTCTCCACACGATGGCCCGGGCGCGCACGGTGAGCTGGGCGATCGGGCCGCCCGACCTGGACGCGGCGATCACGGCCGCGCGATCCCGGGGCTACGATCCCGGCCCCGCGCGCCCGATGAGCCGCCGCGCCCCGGACGGCACGCTCCTGCAGTGGCGGCTGACCGGCGGCGACACCGCGCACCCCTCCGGGCTGGTCCCGTTCCTCATCGACTGGGGCGGCTCGGCCCATCCGTCGGCGTCGGGCCTGCCGGTCACGCCGCTCGTGTCCGTCACGGCGACGGCCCCGGACCCGGACGAGATCCGGCCACTGCTCGCCGCCCTCGGCACCGCGCTCGAACTGCGCGAGGGGCCGGTGGGGCTGTCCTTCACGGTGGACACGGCGCACGGGCCGGTCACGTTCGCCTGAGCCCGCCCCGGCCCGGCCCAGCCCTCATGAACTCCCTGTCCGATTCCTTCAAGACCCGCGCCGCCCGCCCCGCCTACCGTGGCCGCATGACGACGACACCGCGAACCATCACCCCCCGCTGCGCCGTGATCGGCCTGGTCGCCTCCGACCTGGGGGCGTCGCTCGCCTTCTACCGCCGCCTCGGTCTGGTCTTCCCCGAGGGGGCCGAGGAGCAGCCGCATGTCGAGGCCGCGCTGCCCGGCGGGCTCACCCTCGCGCTGGACACCGAGGAGACCGTCCGCTCGTTCCACCCCACGTGGCGGCCGCCGGCCGGCGGCGGGCGCCTCTCGCTCGCGTTCCGGTGCGACTCACCGGCCGACGTCGACGCCGTCCACGACGACCTCGTGGCCGCCGGACACCACAGCGAACTCAAGCCCTGGGACGCCTTCTGGGGGATGCGCTACGCCGTGGTCCACGACCCCGACGGCAACGGCGTCGACCTCTTCTGCCCGCTGCCCGCCGCCGAGTAGCTCGCGCAGCGGCATCCCGGTCAGCTGCCGTACGTCCCGGGCCAGATGGGCCTGGTCGGCGAAGCCGGCGCGGGCCGCGGTCTGCGCGAACGGCACCCCGGCGCGGGCCAGCGCGAGCGCCCGTTGCAGCCTGAGGACGCGGGCCAGCGTCTTCGGGCCGTAGCCGAACGCGGCCAGCGACCGGCGGTGCAACTGACGTGCGCCGAGCCCGAGTCCGTCGGCCGTGGCGGCCACCGGGCGGCCCGCGCCCAGCGCCTCGGCCATCTCGCGGAGCAGCGGGTCGGGCGGGTCCGTCCCGGCGGCGCGCTCCAGGGCCACCTCCTCCAGGGCGGCGGCGGTGCCGGGCGCCGCCGCGATCCGGTCGCGCAGCCGCCGTACGACGGGCGCGGGCCACAGGTCGGCGAGGTCGACCCGGCGGTCGCGCAGTTCGTGCGCGGGCACGCCGAGCAGCGCGGGCGCGGTGCCGGGCGGGAAGCGGACGCCCGTGAAGGGCACGGCGGGTCCGTCGGGGACGTGGGCCCGGGTGTCCGGGCCGGCGACGAGCAACCGCCCCGCGGACCACATCAGGTCCATGCATCCGTCGGGCAGCACCGGCCCCGGCCGGGCTCCGTCGGGCACGTTGGTCCAGACGACGGCGCCGGCCAGCCGCGAGCCGCGCTCCTGGTACACGCGGCCCAGGCTACGCCCGGCTCCCGGCGCGCGGCCCCCGAAACGGCGCCGGCCCCGTGCTCAGGAGGGATCCTCCGGCTTGTGCGGCGGGTGGTTGCTCTTCACATGGGTGCGCAGCCGCGAGGTCACGTCCTCCGGCGGCAGGAACCGCGACCAGCGCTCCGGGAACTCCGACGGCATGTCGGGGTCGTCGGGATCGTCGGGATCCTCCGGGTCGTGGGCGACCGCGGCGCGGGCGACGTACTCGGCGATCTGCGCCTCGCGCACCCGCTCGTTGGCGGCGCGGGCCGCGGACGTGGCGGCGGCCGGCCACACCCGGTCGATGGCCGCGTTCACGGCGGCCCCGACCAGCACGGCGAACGCGGACACACCGATCCACAGCAGTACGGCGACCGAGGCGGCGAGGGAGCCGTAGATGGTGGCGCCCTCGATGGTGTGGGTGATGTAGATGCGGAGCAGGAAGCTGCCGAGCACCCACATCGCCAGCGCCACCAGCGCGCCGGGCACGTCCTCGATCCACGGCGAACGCACGGGCACGGAGACGTGGTACAGCGTGGTCAGGAAGACGACGGACAGCACGATCACCACGGGCCAGTACAGGACCTGGACCAGGGTCTCGGACCACGGCACGAGCGCCACCACGGCGTCCGGGCCCGCGACCATCAGCGGCAGCGCGATCGAGCCGATCACCAGGGCCGCGATGAACAGCAGGAACGACACCACCCGGGTCTTGACGATGCCGCGCACCCCGTCGAGGCCGTACATCACGGTGATGGTGTCGATGAAGACGTTCACGGCGCGCGAGCCCGACCACAGGGCGAAGAGGAAGCCGATGGAGATGACGTCGGGGCGGCCGCCCTGCATCACGTCGCGCAGGATCGGTTTGGCGATGTCGGTGACGCCCTTCTCGGACAGCACCGTCCGCGAGGCGTCCAGGATGTTCTTCTCCAGGCTGCTGATGGAGTCGGTGCCGGTCCAGGCGTCGACGTAGCCGAGCAGCCCGATGAGGCTGAGCAGCAGCGGGGGCACCGACAGCAGCGTGAAGAACGCGGCCTCGGCGGCCAGGCCGAGGATGCGGTACTCCATGCAGGAGTTCACGGTGTCCTTGAGCAGCAGCCAGGCGGTCCTGCGCTTGGAGACGTTCCGGTAGAGGGCGCGGGCCCGGTGGAGTCGGCCGGAGGGCCGCTCGGGGGGATCACTGGCGTGCTGCACGACCTAACGTTATCCGTCGCGGCAGGTCGGGCTCATCCCGCGGGTACCCAAGGGCCGTCCCTGCGTGAGGGGCGCCCCCGGCCCGGGTAGGTTCGCAGACATGGCAGCCAGCACGCACACCGTGACCAACCAGGCCCCGCCACTGACCGGCTACGACGTCTTCGGCGCCGACCGTGCCCTGGTCGAGGCGGTCGACCGGCACACCCTGCCGGAGGCGCTGGAGGAGGTCCGTGCGGAGCTGTCCGCGCTCGGCCGCACCTGCGGCTCGGCGCAGGTGCAGGAGTGGGCGGTGCAGGCGAACGAGAACCCGCCGCGGCTGCGCACCCACGACCGGTACGGCAACCGGATCGACGAGGTCGACTTCCACCCCGCCTGGCACCGGCTGCTCGGCAAGGGCGTCTCGGCCGGGCTGACCGCGGCCTGGGGGCGGCCCGCCGGGCATGTGCGGCGGGCGGCGGCCTTCCTGGTGTGGTCCCAGGTGGAGGCGGGCAACGGCTGCCCGCTGTCGATGACCCACGCGGCCGTGCCCGCGCTGCGCGCCGAGCCGGAGCTGGCCGCCGAGTGGGAGCCCCGGCTGACGTCCACGGTCTACGACCGCGAGCTGCGGCCGGCCCGGCACAAGGCCGGAGTGCTGTTCGGCATGGCGATGACGGAGAAGCAGGGCGGCAGCGACGTCCGCGCGAACACGACCGTGGCGCGGCCCCTCGCGGAGCCGGGGGCGTACGAGCTGACCGGGCACAAGTGGTTCTGCTCGGCGCCCATGTCGGACGGGTTCCTGGTGCTCGCGCAGGCGGCCGAGGGCCCGACCTGCTTCCTGGTCCCGCGGGTGCTGCCGGACGACAGCCGCAACACCTTCCGGCTCCAGCGGCTCAAGGACAAGCTCGGCAACCGTTCCAACGCCTCCTCGGAGGTCGAGTTCGACGGGACCTGGGCGCGCCGGGTGGGCGAGGAGGGGCGCGGGGTGCGCACCATCATCGAGATGGTCGCCGCGACCCGGCTGGACTGCGTGCTCGGCTCGGCGGCCCTGATGCGGCAGGCGGTCGCGCAGGCGGTCCACCACTGCGCGCACCGCTCGGCGTTCGGCGGGAAGCTGATCGACAAGCCGCTGATGCGCAACGTGCTGGCCGACCTCGCGATCGAGTCGGAGGCGGCGACGGCGCTCGCGCTGCGGCTCGCGGCCGCGTACGACGACGGCGGCGAGCGGGAACGGGCGTTCCTGCGGCTCGCCGTGCCGGCCGCGAAGTACTGGGTGACCAAGCGCTGCGCGCCGCTGGTGGTGGAGGCGGCGGAGTGCCTCGGCGGCAACGGCTATGTCGAGGAGTCGGGGCTGCCCCGGCTGGTGCGCGAGTCGCCGCTCAACTCGATCTGGGAGGGGGCGGGCAATGTCCAGGCGCTGGACGTGGTGCGGGCGCTCGGGCGGGAGCCGGGGGCGCTGGACGCGTGTCTCGTCGAGATCGGGCGGGCCCGGGGCGCGGACCACCGGCTGGACGGTGCCATCAAGAACCTGCTGACCGAACTCGCCGACCTGGAGAGCGTGGAGGGGCGCGCGCGGCGGCTGGCGGAGCGGCTGGCGCTGGTGCTGCAGGGGTCGTTGCTGGTGCGGTACGCGCCGCCGTCGGTCGCCGACGCGTTCTGCGCCTCGCGGCTGGGCGGGGACTGGGGGGCGGCGTTCGGCACCCTGCCCCACACCCTGGACCTGACCACGGTGACCGACCGGGCCCGCCCCGTGATGTGACCCACCCACACCCACCGGCCCGGCGGGGGCCGATCGTGCGGCCGCGGGCCGGTGGGGGCTGATCGCGCAGTTCCCCGCGCCCCTGGGGAACTGCGCCAGGCCCCACACCCCAGGGGCGCGGGGAACCGCGCGAGCAACCACAACGGACCCGCACGGGACCACAAGGCCACCCCCCATAGGGGCGCGGGGAACTGCGCGAGCCACCACGGCGCACCCGCACCAGAACACGAGGCCGGTGAAAGCGGAGCGCAGGGGTGGTGCTGCGCCGACACGGCACCACCCCCGCCCATCGGGCCCGTCGAGGCCCCGACCGCCGCACGCGGCGGCGTGGCACAAGTTTCAAGGACCGCAAGCCCGTTCACCAGGGTTGCACAGGGTTGCAACTTGTTGGCGGGGTGTGCGGAGGGTGCCCCTCCGTGTCGGCCGGGCGGCAGTATGTGACGCAGCCGCCGGACCGGAAGCCGTCGGCCCGACGGCTTGGCGTCCGGCGTCTCGTGCGCCACCGGGGAGGACCGAAGTGGCGAACCCGCCGATGAACGTGGCGCACATCGCCGGCGCCGACACGGCGGAGACGGCGCGGCTGCTCAGCGAGGTCCGCACCGCGAGGCTGGCCGGGCAGCCCAGCCGGTTCGCGCCCCGGCCGGTGATCGAGCAGTCGTGGGAGCGGATGCTGCGCGGCGGGGTCGACCCGGACCGGGAGGCGCACGGCGGGCTGCTGACGCCGGACGAGGTGCGGCGGCGGCGCGAGGAGTCCCCGCTGCGCGAGGTGCTGGAGGTCGTACGGGAGGGTCTGCTGGCCACGGCGGACGAGGCGCACCACATCATGGTGGTGGCCGACGCGGACTGCCGGCTGCTGTGGCGGGAGGGCTCGCCGCCGGTGCTGCGCAGGGCCGACGGGGTGGGCTGCGAACTCGGCGCGGACTGGCGGGAGGAGATCGTCGGCACCAACGGCGTGGGCACCACCGCGGTGGTCGGCCGGCCCGTACAGGTCTTCGCCTCCGAGCACTTCGTACGGTCGCAGGGGACGTGGACGTGCACCGGCGCCCCGGTCACCGACCCCCGGGACGGTCGGCTGCTCGGCGTCGTCGACGTCAGCGGCCCGCTGGAGACCATGCACCCGGCCACCCTCGCCTGGGTCGGCTCGGTGGCCAGGCTCGCCGAGGCGCGGCTGCGGGAGCTGCATCTGGCGTCGCTGGAGCGGCTGCGCGCGGTGGGCGCTCCGGTGCTGGCCCAACTGGCAGGCCGGGCACTGGTGGTGGACCGGGACGGCTGGACGGCGGCGCTGAGCGGGATGCCGCACACGCGCCGGGTCGCGCTGCCCAAGTCGCTCGCCCCGGGCCGCCGGTGGCTGCCCTCGCTGGGGCTGTGCTCGGTGGAGCCGCTGGCGGGCGGCTGGTTGATCCGGGCGGCGGCGGAGCCGGGCCCGCTCGGCGCGGTGCGGATCGTGCTCGATCTGGCCCAGCCGCGCCGCTGGTCGCTGCGGGTGTCCGGCGAGGCGGGATCCTGGAGCCACGAACTGAGCGCGCGGCACGCCGAGTTGCTCTATCTGCTGGCCCTGCACCGGGACGGCCGCAGCGCCGCGGAGCTGGCCGACGACATGTTCGGCGATCCGCTGCGCACAGTGACGGTGCGGGCCGAGATGTCGCGGGTACGGCGGTATCTCGGCGGCTTCCTGGAGCACCGGCCGTATCGTTTCTGCGAGGACGCGGACGTGGCCCTGCTGCTCCCCGACGACCCCCGCGACCTGCTGCCCCACTCGACGGCGCCGGGGGTGGCCCGCGGCCGGGCGCGGATCCGGGTGACGTGAACGGAAGTCCCGTGCGCGAGCGGGCGTTCGAGCCCGGCGGAACCCGGCGCCCCGCCTGCACAATCGGCACCCTCAAGGAGCATATTCCGCATATTTGCTGGGTCTTCGACTTGAGCGCGCCTCGACTGTCGTAGCATCCCTCTACGAGTCACCAGCCGCCCCTGGCTTCGATCCGGCCCAACGTCCGGTTTCTCAGGCGCTGTTGGTTCGCCTCGGGAGGTGGAATGAGAAGTCGGGGCCGACATCGCCGCCGCAGGCGGGGCAGGGCGCTGCGCGCCTTCCTGACCGGAACCGCCCTCGCCCTCACCGCGGCCGCCACGATGATCAGCGCTTCCCAGGCCACCGTGACCGCCGGGCCGGGCGCGCTGAAACCGCTCACCTCGTCCGCCGCGCTGGACCGGCTCACGCTGCGTGAGGAGTTGCAGCCGCAGCGTTCGCTCGACCGGCTGGCCTCCGCGATGGGCCGCCCGGTCGGGGTGGACACGGTCCTCGCCGACGCCGACCGCACGCTGCGCGACTCCGCCGACTGCACGCCCGCCGAGCGCGAGGCGCTGCCGGCCGAGCCCACCGCCACCCGCGCCTACTGCTGGGACGCGGACGACACCCGCACCTGGCAGCCCGGCGCCGTCACCACGTCCGGGGACGCCGACGACGACGGCCACTGGGGCACGCACCGGGTGATCCTCTCCGGCTGGAGCCGGCACGGCTCGCTGGCCCGGATCGCCTTCGTCGACGCGGACGACCCCGCCCGCCTCTCCTACACCTGGGTGCTGCTGACCGTGCCGGTCGACGGCGGCCGCGACTACCGCGCGCTCGCCTCGACCGTCACCGGCATGGTCTGGTACCAGCAGAAGCTCCTGGTCACCGCGGGCCGGGCCGGTGCGCAGGCGCTGTACGTCTACGACCTGCGCCGCATCCAGCGCGCCACCGCGGACACCCCGGCGGTGGGCCGGGTGCGCGGCGGCTGGTCGGCCCACGGCTACCGCTACGTCATGCCCGCGGTGGGGTCGTACGAGCTGACCGGCGGCGCGTGCACCGCGCGGGCGGACAGTGGCACGCCCTGCGTGGCGGGGATCGGGCTCGACCGCTCCACCGCGCCGGACAGCCTGGTCGCCGCCGAGGCGGGGGCTGCGGGCGGCGACCGGAGCACCCGGCTGTGGCGCTACTCCTTCGACGGCGCCCGCGGCGGCCTGCTCGCCACCGGGGCGACCGGGCGCGCGGACGCCACACAGGCGTACGAGACGAAGGCCGGCGGGACCGGCGGCGTGCTGTCGTACCGCTCGGGCTGGTACCTCGGCGGGACGGCCGACGAGCCGGACGGGCACGGCACGCTGTGGCGGCAGGACACCCGCGGCGCGCGGGCGGCGCACTGCGGCTCGGACGGCTCCCGGCGGTGCTGGGCCGGCCGGCCGCGATCGCTGTCGTACTGGGCGGAGACCGGCGAGGTCTGGTCCCAGTCGGGCCGGACGCTGTTCGCGCTGCCGCTCGCCTCGATCGACCGGGCGCTCGGGTAGGGCCCGTCGTTCGGATCGGGCCGCCGGGCGTCGGCGGCTGCGCGGCGTGCCGGTCCACCGGCCCACGTCGGCGGCTGCGAGGTGCCGGTCCACCGGCCGGGCCCCGATCGACAGAAGCCGCGGCCAGATGATTCCCTGACCGGCATGACCCGTATCGCCGTGACCACCTGGTCCCTGGAGCAGACCGCGCCGACCGACCTCCTCCCGGCCGCCGCGCCCGAGGGAGACGTCCGGATCGTCCGCGCGGAGGTTCCCTCGCCCGAGTACAGCCGCTTCCTCTACGCGTCCGTCGGCGGCGACATCCTGTGGACGGACCGGCTCGGCTGGACGTACGACCGCTGGGTGGAGCACCTGGCGCGGCCGGGCGTGGAGACCTGGGTCGCCTACGACCGCGGCACCCCCGCCGGCTACGTGGAGCTGGAGCCGCAGGACGACGGCGTCGTGGAGATCGTCTACTTCGGGCTGCTCCCGGCCTTCCGGGGCCGCCGGATCGGCGGGCACCTCCTCTCCTACGGCGCCGCCCGCGCCTGGGACCTCGCCGACCGCTGGGCCGGGCTGACCGACACCAAGCGGGTCTGGCTGCACACGTGCAGCAAGGACGGCGAGCACGCGATGGCCAACTACCAGCGGCGCGGCTTCAAGCTCTTCGACACCAAGGTCGAGGAGGAGGACGTACGCGCCACCCCCGGCCCCTGGCCCGGTGCGCACCCGGCCTGACCGCAGGGCCCCGCACGCCGCGCACCCCGCACCCCGCACCCTGCACCCCGCACCCCGCACCCCGCACCCCGCA
>NZ_LAVA02000107.1 GCF_000974985.2 Streptomyces mangrovisoli
CCCTGAAGGGGCGCGGGGAACTGCGCGAACGGCCCGCGGCCGGCGAACACTCCCCGCGCCCGGGGCGACCGCGGCCCGGTGGGACGTCAGCCCGCCACAGAGATCGTCGGCTCGCCCGACTCCGCGCCCGCCGCCTCCATCTGCTCGGCCAGCTTCATGGCCTCCTCGATGAGGGTCTCCACGATCTTGGACTCGGGGACGGTCTTGATGACCTCGCCCTTCACGAAGATCTGGCCCTTGCCGTTGCCGGAGGCGACGCCGAGGTCGGCCTCGCGGGCCTCGCCGGGCCCGTTGACGACGCAGCCCATGACGGCGACCCGCAGCGGCACCTCCATGCCGGTCAGCCCCGCCGTGACCTCCTCGGCCAGCTTGTAGACGTCGACCTGCGCGCGCCCGCAGGACGGGCAGGAGACGATCTCCAGGCCGCGCTGCTTGAGGTTCAGGGACTCCAGGATCTGGATGCCGACCTTGACCTCCTCCGCGGGCGGCGCCGACAGCGAGACACGGATGGTGTCGCCGATGCCCTGCGAGAGCAGCGCACCGAACGCGACGGCCGACTTGATCGTGCCCTGGAAGGCCGGACCCGCCTCGGTCACACCGAGGTGCAGCGGGTAGTCGCACTGCGCGGCGAGCTGCTTGTACGCCTCGATCATCACGACCGGGTCGTTGTGCTTCACGGAGATCTTGATGTCGCGGAAGTCGTGCTCCTCGAAGAGCGACGCCTCCCACAGCGCCGACTCGACGAGCGCCTCCGGGGTGGCCTTGCCGTACTTCCGCAGCAGCCGCGCGTCCAGCGAGCCCGCGTTCACGCCGATCCGGATCGGGGTGCCGTGGTCCTTCGCGGCCCGCGCGATCTCGCGCACCTTGTCGTCGAACTGCTTGATGTTGCCCGGGTTCACGCGCACCGCCGCGCACCCGGCCTCGATCGCCGCGAAGACGTACTTCGGCTGGAAGTGGATGTCCGCGATCACCGGGATCTGCGACTTGCGGGCGATCGTCGCCAGCGCGTCCGCGTCGTCCTGCGTGGGGCAGGCCACGCGGACGATCTGGCAGCCGGACGCGGTCAGCTCGGCGATCTGCTGGAGGGTCGCGCCGATGTCGGACGTACGCGTCGTCGTCATGGACTGCACGGACACCGGTGCGTCGCCGCCGACGGCCACGGACCCCACCTGGATCTGCCGGCTCTTGCGCCGCTCGGCGATCTTGGTCGGAACGGACGGCATGCCGAGAGAAATCGCAGTCATCTGCTGTGCAACCCCAAGTCGTGGATCAAGGTCCGGTCCCGGATCGGCGGGCTCCAGGCTTCGAGATTACGTCACCGCCCCCGGACCGGGCACACCGCGCCGGTAAACCCACCCAATGGGAGGCGGCCCGGAACACAGTGTCCCGGGCCGCCGTGAACGGTGCGTGGCTAGGAGATTTTCACGGGGTTGACCACGTCCGCGATGAGCACCAGGACGGTGAAGCAGACGAAGACGCTCGCCACGACGTACGCCACCGGCATCAGCTTCGCCACGTCGAACGGGCCGGGGTCCGGGCGGCGCAGCACGCGCGCGGTGTGGCGGCGCAGCGACTCCCACAGGGCGCCCGCGATGTGGCCGCCGTCGAGCGGCAGCAGCGGGAGCATGTTGAACAGGAACAGCGAGAGGTTGAAGCCCGCGACCAGCATCACGAACATCGCGAGCTGCTGGCTGGCCGGGACGTCCAGCGTGAAGATCTCGCCGCCCACGCGGGCCGCGCCGACGACGCCCATGGGCGAGTCGGCCTGCCGCGGCGCGTCGTGGAAGGCGGAGTCCCACAGGGCGGGGATCTTCGCGGGCAGGCTCGCGATCGAGTCGACGGCCTCGCCGACCCGGTCGGTCATCCAGGTCACGGAGTCGCCGAAGTCCTGGTGCACGACCCCGGTGGCGGCGCTGAAGCCGAGGAAGCCGGCGGTGACGTACTTGCCGTCGACGATCTGGCCGCTGGAGTCCTTCTGGGCGACCTGGTTGCTGGCGATCTTGGCGTGCAGGGTGAGCTGCCTGCCGTCGCGCTCGACGACGATCGGCACCTGCTTGCCGGGGACGGCGCGGATGAGGTCGGAGAGCTTGTCCCAGTCGTCCGTCTTCACCCCGTCGAAGGAGACGATCTTGTCGCCGGCCTTCAGGCCCGCGGCCGCGGCCGGGGAGGCCGGGTCGGTGGACTTGCAGGTGTCGCGGTTCTCGCTCTGCGAGATCACGCACTTCGAGACCGAGCTGACCGAGGTGGTCTGCTGGGTGATGCCGAAGCCCATGAGGACGATGAGGAACAGCACCACCGCCATGATCAGGTTCATGAAGGGGCCGGCGAACATCACGATGACCCGCTTCCACGGGGCCCGCGTGTAGAAGAGGCGGGTCTCGTCGCCGGGCTTGAGCTCCTCGAACGCGGCCGACCTGGCGTCCTCGATCATGCCGCGCCAGGGCGAGGTGGAACGCGCGGTGATCCGGCCGTCGTCGCCCGGCGGGAACATGCCGATCATGCGGATGTAGCCGCCGAAGGGGATGGCCTTGAACCCGTACTCCGTCTCGCCCTTCTTCCGCGACCAGATGGTCGGGCCGAAGCCGACCATGTACTGCGGCACGCGGATGCCGAAGAGCTTGGCGGTCGAGAGGTGGCCCAGCTCGTGCCAGGCGATCGAGACCAGCAGGCCGATCGCGAAGACGCCTATGCCGAGGATGAACATCAGTGTGGTCATGCACGCGCCTCCGCGCTGGCCGTAGTCGTCTGCGCTGTCAGTTCCCGGGCACGGGCGCGCGCCCAGGTCTCCGCCTCAAGGACGTCCGACACGGTGAGTGAAGTTCCCGCGGCGGGTGTGCCGTGTTCCTCGACCACTCGTGTCACCGTCTCCATGATTCCGTTGAACGGCAGCGCGCCCGCGCGGAACGCCTCCACGCATTCCTCGTTCGCCGCATTGAACACCGCCGGGGCGGTGCCCGCGAGCTCGCCCACGTGCCGGGCGAGGTTCACGGAGGGGAAGGCTTCGTTGTCGAGCGGGAAGAACTCCCAGGTCGAGGCCGTGCTCCAGTCGAAGGCGGGCGCCGCGTCCGGTACCCGTTCGGGCCAGCCGAGACCGATGGCGATCGGCCCGCGCATGTCGGGGGGCGTCGCCTGGGCGAGCGTGGATCCGTCCGTGAACTCAACCATCGAGTGGACATACGACTGCGGGTGCACGACCACCTCAATGCGGCTGAAGGGAATGTCGTACAGCAGGTGCGCCTCGATCACCTCCAGGCCCTTGTTGACGAGGGTCGCGGAGTTGATCGTGATGACCGGCCCCATGGCCCAGGTCGGGTGGGCGAGGGCGTCCTCGACGGTGACGTCCGCCAGCTCCGCCTTCGTACGGCCGCGGAAGGGTCCGCCGGAGGCCGTGACGACGAGCTTGCGCACATCGGCGCGGGTGCCGGCGGCCAGCGCCTGGAAGAGCGCGGCGTGCTCGGAGTCGACCGGGATGATCTGGCCGGGCTTGGCCCGCGCCTTGACCAGCGGGCCGCCCACGATGAGCGACTCCTTGTTGGCGAGGGCGAGGGTGCGGCCCGCCTCCAGGGCGGCCAGGGTGGGCGCGAGGCCGATGGAGCCGGTGATGCCGTTGAGCACGGTGTGGCAGTCCGAGGCGGCCACCTCGGTGGCGGCACCGGGCCCGGCGAGGATCTCGGGGAGCGGCTCGCCCGCGCCGTACCGCGCCGCGAGCGCCTCGCGCAGCTCCGGTACGGCGTCCTCGCGGGCCACCGCGACGGTCCGCACCCGCAGCCGGTGCGCCTGCTCGGCGAGGAGCGCGACCCGGCCGCCGTTGGCGGAGAGCGCCGTGACCCGGAAGCGGTCGGGGTTGCGCAGCACGAGATCGATGGCCTGGGTGCCGATGGACCCGGTGGAGCCGAGGATCACCACGTCCTTGGGACCGCCGCCCGCGAGCGGGTCGTAGACGAGATGCGGATCGGCGAGGGGGGCTGGACTGTCGCTCATCCCTCCATTCTTGCCGCAACCGAATCCTTCGAGGACAGCACGTCCCCCGCGTGGCACCGTCGTGGCTTGTCGCGCAGTTCCCCGCGCCCCTTTCAGCGGCGCTGCCCGCAGCCCACCAGGGGGCGCGGGGAACTGCGCGATCAGCCACGACGCACCCGCGCGTACGATCCCGGGCCCCGCGCAGCGGAACCCTCAGCCGATCGTCCGGTGGAGGTTCTCCGCGGTGGACGCGCCGGGGGCCGTCTCCGCGATCCAGGGCGCGTCGTCCGGAAGGGTGACGATGCCGGCCTCCAGCCACTCGTAGGTGCCGGACATGACACCCTTCACGACCGTGCGGTCCAGGTCGTCGGTGTTGCTCCACAGGCGGCCGAACAGTTCCTCCACGCGCAGCCGGGACTGCCGGCAGAACGCGTCGGCGAGCTGGTACGCCTCGCGGCCGTGGTCGCCGTTGCTCCGCAGCAGCTCCGCCCGGACGCAGGCCGCGCTCATCGCGAACAGCTCCGCGCCGATGTCGACGACCCGGCCGAGGAAGCCCTGCTTGGTCTCCATCCGGCCCTGCCAGCGGGACATGCCGTAGAACGTCGAGCGGGCCAGCTTGCGGGCGTGCCGCTCGACGTAGCGCAGATGCCCGGAGAGGTCCACGTCGCGGCGGAACTCGCCGTAGGAGAGCGGCACCTGGCCCTGTCCGGCGACCAGCCGGGGCAGCCACTTGGCGTAGAAGACGCCCGCTCCCGCGCCCGCCTTCGCCTTGTCCGAGAGGGACTTGTCGGGGTCGATGAGGTCGCCCGCGACCGTGAGGTGGGCGTCCACCGCCTCCCGCGCGATCAGCAGATGCATGATCTCGGTCGAGCCCTCGAAGATGCGGTTGATGCGCAGGTCGCGCAGCATCTGCTCGGCGGGGACCGCGCGTTCGCCGCGCGCCCGCAGCGAGTCGGCCGTCTCGAAGCCCCGGCCGCCGCGGATCTGGACCAGCTCGTCGGCCATCAGCCAGGCCATCTCGGAGGCGTAGAGCTTGGCCAGCGCGCCCTCGATGCGGATGTCGTTGCGGTCCTCGTCGGCCATCTGCGACGCGAGGTCGGTGACGGCCTCCAGCGCGAAGGTGGTGGCCGCGATGAAGGAGATCTTCGAGCCCACCGCCTCGTGCTGGGCCACGGGCTTGCCCCACTGCTCGCGCGCCGCCGACCACTCGCGGGCGACCTTCAGGCACCACTTGCCGGCCGCGACGCAGGACGCGGGCAGGGACAGCCGCCCGGTGTTCAGCGTGGTGAGGGCGATCTTCAGGCCGGCGCCCTCGGGGCCGATGCGGTTCGCGGCGGGAACGCGGACCTGGTGGAAGCGGGTGACGCCGTTCTCGATGCCGCGCAGGCCCATGAAGGCGTTGCGGTTCTCGACCGTGATGCCGGGCGAGTTGGTCTCCACGACGAAGGCGGTGATGCCGCCCTTGTGGCCCTCGCTCCTCGGCACCCGCGCCATCACGACCAGCAGGTCGGCGACGACCCCGTTGGTGGTCCACAGCTTCACCCCGTCGAGGACGTAGTCGTCCCCGTCCGGTACGGCGGAGGTCGCGAGCCGGGCCGGGTCGGAGCCCACGTCGGGCTCGGTGAGCAGGAACGCGCTGATGTCGGTGCGGGCGCAGCGCGGCAGGAAGGCGTCCTTCTGCTCCTGGGTGCCGAAGAGCTTCAGCGGCTGCGGCACGCCGATCGACTGGTGCGCGGAGAGCAGCACGCCGATCGCGGGGCTGAGCGAACCGACCAGCGCGAGCGCCTTGTTGTAGTACACCTGGGTGAGACCGAGACCGCCGTACTTGGTCTCGATCTTCATGCCGAAGGCGCCGATCTCCTTCAGCCCGTCGACCACGTCGTCGGGGATGCGCGCGTCGCGTTCGATCTGCCCGGGGTCGACCTTGGTCTCGCAGAAGTCGCGCAGCTTGGCGAGGAACTCCTCGCCGCGCTGGACCGCCTCGTCCGAGGGCAGCGGATGCGGGTGGATGAGGTCGAGCCGGAAGCGCCCGAGGAACAGTTCCTTGGCGAAGCTGGGCTTGCGCCAGTCCTGTTCGCGGGCGGCCTCCGCCACCTGACGTGCCTCACGTTCGGAGACGGTGGGTTTCGTGGAGGGGGCGGACATGAGGCTCACCTCGCCGCTGATAGGGGTGTCGAGAGGACCATTCGTTACCGACCAGTGCTACTGGATCGTTGGTACCCGAAACGGGCGGACCCCACCAGTCCTCGCGCGGCCGTTCGGCGCAAACGGCCGAGTACGGGCGGCCTTGCACGGAGCCGGAGTTGGCTGTCGAAGCGCTTCGACATGTATGGACACCGGGCCACGCCGAAAGCTACTGTCATCCCACCGTCACTCGTCCCGGTCCACTGAGCGCGGCGTCGAAGCGCTTCACAAAAGTTGGAGAGCTGGATGGTCACTCTCGCCGAGGTCGCTCAGCACGCCGGCGTATCGGCCAGCACGGTGAGCTATGTCCTCAGCGGCAAGCGGTCCATCTCCGCCACCACCCGGCAGCGGGTCGAGCGGAGCATCCAGCTGCTCGGCTACCACCCCAACGCCGGCGCGCGGGCCCTGGCCAGCAACCGGTCCAACATCATCGCGCTGATGATCCCGCTGCGTACAGACATGTACGTGCCCGTGATGATGGAGATCGCCATAGCGGTCACCACCGCCGCCCGCGCGCACGGGTACGACGTGCTGCTGCTCACCGGCGAGGAGGGGCCGGACGCGGTCCGCCGGGTCACCGGCAGCGGGCTCGCCGACGCGATGATCGTGATGGACGTGGAGCTGGACGACGAGCGGCTGCCGCTGCTGCGGGCGACCGACCAGCCGTCCGTGCTCATCGGGCTGCCCGCCGACACCCTTGGGCTGACCTGCGTCGACCTGGACTTCCGGGCGACCGGGGCGCTGTGCGTGGAGCATCTGGCGATGCTCGGCCACCGGGACCTCGCGGTCATCGGCGAGGCCCCCGCGGTCTACGAGCGGCACACCGGGTTCGCCGAGCGCACCCTCGACGGACTGCGCTCCCGGGCACGGGAGTTGGGCATCCGGCTGGTGCACCGGGCGTGCGAGGGCGGGTACGACGCGATGGCGCTCACGCTGGCCCGGATCTTCGACGAGCGCCCCGGCACCACCGGCTTCGTCGTGCAGAACGAGTCCGCGATCGAGCCGCTGCTCGCGCTGCTGCGCCAGCGCGGCCGCGCGGTGCCCGAGGACGTGTCGGTGGTCGCCGTCTGCCCGGACCAGGTCGCCGTCCAGGCCTCGGTGCGGCTGACGTCGGTGGCCATCCCGGCGCAGGAGATGGGCCGGCACGCGGTGGCCCGCCTGGTCGCCAAGCTGGACGGCCGGGGAGGCGACGAGGTCGTGCTGATCGCACCCGAGCTGACGGTACGGGCGAGCACGGGCCCGGCACCCGCCGCTTCCTGATCCGTCCGCCCAGCCCGTCGTCCGGCCCTGCCCGTCGTACGACCCCGCGCGCACCCCCGGTCCGCACTCCCCCAGGAGCACGCCTCGTGAACCAGTCCGCGCAAGCACGGCCCCCGTCGGGTGCGGTGAGCCTCGCACAGTCCTCCCCCACCGTCGGCTCGTTCCGCGAGCGGGACGGGCTGCTGGAGTGGAGCGGCCGTCAGGAGACCGTACGGATCGAGCCGTGGGGCCCGGACGCGGTCCGGGTGCGCGCCCGGCTCGGCGGCCCGGTCCTCGACGGCCTGCCGGGCGCACTGCTCGACGACGCCCCGGCCGCCGCGGACTCCGCGGGGCCGCCCGCCGCCGGGGACTCGGCGGGGGCGCCCCCCGCCCCGGCCTCCCCCGAGGCGCCCACAGCGCCACCCGCCACCGGGACGACCGGCGTCGAGGTGACCGACGCCGGGGCCAGGATCACCGTCGGCGCGCTCACCGCGGAGATCAGCCCCGAGGGCATGATCCGCTTTCTGCGCACCGAGGACGGCGCCGAACTGCTCGCCGAGCAGCGGGCCCACTTCTGGTGGCCGGGCGCGCGCCTCTACACCCCCGCCGGGGGCGGCTCGCACCGCCTGGAACAGCGTTTCGCGGCCTACGACGGCGAGCGGCTGTACGGCCTCGGCCAGCACCAGCACGGGCACCTCGACCAGAAGGGCCTGGTCGTCGACCTCGTGCAGCGCAACACCGAGGTCGCGGTGCCGGTGCTGACCTCCAGCCGCGGCTACACCCTGCTGTGGAACAACCCGGCGATCGGCCGGGTCGAGCTCGCGGGCAACGGCACCCGCTGGGTGGCGGACGCGGCGCGCCAGATCGACTACTGGATCACCGCGGGCACCCCCGCCGACGGTCAGCGCCGCTACAGCGCGGCGACCGGCCGTACGCCCATGCTGCCGGAGTGGGCGGCGGGCTTCTGGCAGTGCAAGCTGCGCTACCGCACCCAGGACGAACTCCTCGCCGTGGCACGGGAGTACAAGCGGCGCGAGCTGCCGATCAGCGCGATCGTCTGCGACTTCTTCCACTGGACGCAGCTGGGCGAGTGGCGGTTCGACCCGGCCGAGTGGCCCGACCCGGCGGCGATGGTCGAGGAGTTGCGGGACCTCGGCATCGAACTGGTCGTCTCCGTCTGGCCGTCGGTGTCCCCGCTGTCCGAGAACCACGGGCCGATGGAGCAGCGCGGTCACTTCATCGGCACCGAGTACGGCCCGCTCGCGCACGCCGACTGGCCGGACAAGGGCGTCGACTCGACCGTGCAGGTGGCGTTCTACGACGCCACCCACCCCGGGGCGCGGGACTTCGTGTGGTCGAGGGTGCGGGACAACTACCTGACGCCGTACGGCATCCGGGCGTTCTGGCTGGACGCGTGCGAGCCCGAGATCAAGCCGGGCTTCCAGGAGAACCTGCGCTACTGGGCGGGCCCCGGCCCGGAGGTCGGCAACCTGTACCCGCGGGAGAACTCCCGCACCTTTTACGACGGGCTGCGCGAGACCGGCGAGGACGGGGTGATCACCCTCAACCGGTCGGCGTGGGCGGGCAGTCAGCGCTACGGCGCCGCGCTGTGGTCGGGCGACATCGGCACCGACTTCGCGACCCTGCGCCGGCAGATCGCCGCCGGCCTCAACACCGGCCTGTCCGGCATCCCCTGGTGGAACACGGACATCGGCGGCTTCCACGGCGGCGACCCGGACGACCCGGCGTACCGCGAAGTCCTGGTCCGCTGGTTCCAGTTCGGCGCGCTCTCCCCGCTGATGCGGCTGCACGGCTTCCGCGCGCCGGGGATGCCGTTGGGCCCGGACATGACCGGCGGCCCCAACGAGGTGTGGTCCTACGGCGCCGAGGCGGGCGCGATCCTGGAGCGTTACCTGCGGCTGCGCGAACGTCTGCGGCCGTACCTCCTGAAGGTGATGCGGCAGGCGCACGAGGAGGGGCTGCCGGTGATGCGGCCGCTGTTCCTGGAGTTCCCCGACGACCAGGCGGCCTGGACGGTGGACGACGCCTATCTGCTGGGCCGGGACCTGCTGGTGGCGCCGGTGCTGACGGCGGGCGCCACGGCCCGCACGGCGTACCTGCCGGCGGGCGCCTGGTGGACGGACGCGTGGACGGGAGAGTCGTACGAGGGCGGTACGGCCGTCACGGTCGACGCGCCGCTGGACCGCATCCCGCTGTTCCTGCGGGACGGGGCGCGGCTGCCGGTCGCCGAGTAGGACGGGTCCGGAGAACGGCCGACGGCCGGAGCCCCCGCACAGCGGGCTCCGGCCGTCGGCCGTGGTGGAGCGGTTCCGGGTCAGGCCGGACCGCTCCGGGATCAGAGCGCGAGACCCGTGAGGACCAGCACGCGCTCGTAGGTGTAGTCGTCCATCGCGAACTTCACGCCCTCGCGGCCGACACCGGACTTCTTGGCGCCGCCGTAGGGCATCTGGTCGGCGCGGTAGGACGGCACGTCGCCGACGACCACGCCGCCGACCTCCAGCGCCCGGTGGGCGCGGAAGGCGACCTGGAGGTCGTGGGTGAACACGCCCGCCTGGAGGCCGTACTTGGACTCGTTGACCGCGGCGAACGCGGCGGCCTCGCTGTCCACCTTCTGCACGGTGAGAACCGGTCCGAAGACCTCCTCGCAGGCGAGGGTGGCGCCGGCCGGGACGTCCGTGAGGACGGTCGGCGCGTAGGAGGCGCCGTCCCGCTTGCCGCCGGTGAGCAGGTTGGCACCCGCGTCCACGGCCTCCTGGACCCAGGACTCGACGCGCTGCGCGGCGGCCTCGCTGACCAGCGGGCCGACGTCGGTGGTCGCGTCCGAGGGGTCGCCGGTGACCTGCGCCTCGACGGCGGCGACGATGCGCGGCAGCAGCCGGTCGTACACCGACGCGTCCGCGATCACGCGCTGCACCGAGATGCAGGACTGGCCGCCCTGGTAGTTGGAGAAGGTCGCGATGCGGGTCGCGGCCCAGTCGAGGTCGGCGTCGCTCGCGAAGTCGGCGAGGACGACGGCCGCGCCGTTGCCGCCGAGCTCCAGGGTGACGTGCTTGCGCGGCACCGAGTCCATGATCGCGTAGCCGACCGTCTCGGAGCCGGTGAAGGAGATGACCGGGAGGCGCTCGTCCTGGACGAGGGCGGGCATCTTGTCGTTGGCGACCGGCAGGATGTTCCAGGAGCCGGCCGGCAGCTCGGTCTCGGCCAGCAGCTCGCCGAGGATCAGGCCGGAGAGCGGGGTGGCGGGCGCCGGCTTGAGGATGATCGGGGCGCCGGCCGCGATCGCCGGGGCGATCTTGTGGGCGCACAGGTTGAGCGGGAAGTTGAACGGCGCGATGCCGAGCACGACGCCCTTCGGGAAGCGGCGGGTGAGCGCGAGGCGGCCCTGGCCGCCGGCGTCGGTGTCCAGGCGCTGGGCCTCGCCGCCGTTGAAGCGGCGGGCCTCCTCGGCGGCGAACCGGAACACCGAGACGGCACGGCCGACCTCGCCGCGGGCCCACTTGATCGGCTTGCCGTTCTCGGCGGAGATCAGCTGGGCGATCTCCTCGGTGCGCTCGGTCAGGCGCTTGCTGACGTGGTCCAGGGCGGCGGCGCGCACGTGGGCGGGGGTGGCGGCGAACTCGTCCCGTACCGCGTGGGCGGCGGCCACGGCCTCCTCGACCTGGGCGTCGGTCGGCACGCCGACCTTGCCGACCAGGCGTCCGTCCCAGGGGGACGTGACGTCGAAGGTGTCCTCGCCGGTGGCCTGGCGGCCGGCGAGCCAGAAGGCGTGGGTGGTGGAAGTCATGTGCGAGTCCCGGCCCTTCCGCGTCGTTGGGGTGCGTGGTGTACGGGGTCCACGGTAGGTGGGCTTCGGCGGGTGGGGGTTTGTCCGGGCCGTACCAGTGCGGTGCCGTGCCACTCCGGTTTGGCACACGGGGCCCACTCCGTGGGGGTCGGCTTTTCGGGTGCCGGCACCCGCCGCCCGTCCGCGCAGTTCCCCGCGCCCCTGGGGTGGGGACAGCCCGGACTGCACGCTCGGGCGCATCGTGCCCGTCCGCGCAGTTCCCCGCGCCCCTTGACGGACACAGCCCGGATTGCACCCTCGGGCGCGTCGTGCCCGTTCGCGCAGTTCCCCGCGCCCCTTGACGGGCACAGCCCGGATTGCACCCCTCAGGCGCATCGTGGCTGAGCGCGCAGTTCCCCGCGCCCCTTGACGGGCACAGCCCGGATTGCACCCCTCAGGCGCATCGTGGCTGAGCGCGCAGTTCCCCGCGCCCCTTGCGGGGCGAGGCTCAGGCCGCCCCCTCAGGGGCGCGGGGAACTGCGCGACCAGCCCACCACCACCCGCAGAGACCCAGAGGCCTCAGACCCACCCACCCCAGGGGCGCGGGGAACTGCGCGAACGGGCGAGGCGGGTGGGCTAGCTCGGGGACGCTGTTTTCAGGGCCAGCCAGAGTTCCATGCGGACGTCCGGGTCGTCGAGGGAGCGGCCGAGGATCTCCTCGACCCGCCGCATCCGGTACCGCAACGTGTGCCGGTGCACCCCGAGGTCCGCCGCGGCCGCGTCCCACTGCCCGTGCCGCGACAGCCACGCCCGCAGCGAGGCGACGAGGTCACCCCGCCCCGTCGCGTCGTGCGCGTACAGCGGCCGCAGCAGCCCGTCCGCGAACGCCCGCACCGCGTCGTCCGCGAGCAACGGCAGCACCGACCCCGCGGCCAGCTGCTCGTGCTCCACGTAGACCCGCCCCCGCCGCCGCGCCACCGACAGCGCCTGCTCGGCGTGCTTGTACGCGGCGGCCGCGGCGATCGGCCCGACCGGCGCGGACACGCCGACCACGAGCTCGTCGTCCTCGCCGGCCCGCTCGCGCACACCCGAGGCGCGGGCCGCCTCCAGGGCCGTCGCGTACTGGCCGCAGGCCGCAACGGCGGCCCCGCCGTCCGCGCCGAGCACCACGAGCCGCTGCCCGTCGGGCACCACGAGCACGGCCTCGCCGGAGCGGGCGGCGGCCGCCTCCACGGTCTCGGCGAGCCCGGCGAGCGGGTCGCCGCCGGAGTCGGCGGCGGCGAGCAGCGCCGCCGAGGACCGGCTCGCCGGCTCGGCCGGACCGCGCGCGTGCGCGTCGGCGTGGGCGCGCGCGGCCGACGCGGACGCGGACTCGGCGACGACGATCCGGAAGGGCGCGTCCAGCAGCCCCCCGTACAGGTCCCCGGCGACGGTGCGCGCGTGGTCGGGCTCCCCGGCGAGCAGCATCCTGAGCACGGCCGCGCCGACGCGCAGTTCGGCCGCGTGCAGCGAGCGCGAGCGCTCGGTGGTGAGGGTGAGCAGGGCGATCGCGGAGTGCAGGGCGTAGCGCTCGGCGGTGCCGAGGGCGGCCGCGGTGCCGACGGCGAGCGCGGCCCGCGGCCTGCGCCCGGTGCCGAGGGAGTGCAGTTCGACCCGGTCCTCGTGTTCGGGGCCGCCGACGACCGCCGAGGCGGGCGCGGGCCGTTCCCGCAGCCGCTCGATCTCGGCGGTGAGCCGGGCGGCCCGCCGGCCCGCCCACTCCGGCGCGGCCGCGACGACGGCGCCCGAGGCGTCGTAGAGCGCGGCCCAGCCGTCGACCTGTCCGGCGAGCACGGCGAGCAGCCCCTCGGGGCCCGCCGTCAGCGCCTGCCGGGTGAGTTCGCGCTGGGCGGCGAATCCGGCGGTGACGGCGCGGTACTGGTCGGCGGCGATCGCCGCGGAGACGGCCTTGCTGATGGCGAGGAACGGGGTGCGCCGGGGCACTTCGAGCAGCGGCAGGCCCTCCTGCCCGGCGGCCGCGACGAGCGCCTCGGGGATGTCGTCGTAGTTGACGCCGACCGCGAAGCCGAGCCCCACCACCCCGGCGCCGACCAGCCGCTTCACATAGCGGCCCATGGCCTCGGGGTCCTCGGCGTCCAGCTTGAGCGCGGTGATCAGCAGCAGCTCCCCGCCCTCCATGTACGGCACGGGGTCGGCGAGCTCGCTGACGTGTGCCCAGCGGACGGGGACGTCCAGGCGGTCCTCGCCGGCCCGCACGGTCAGCTTGAGCGCGGAGTGGTGGACGAGCGAGGCGAGCGTGGGAGGCATGGGGCCTTCAGGTCGGCGGGGATCGACGAGGGACCGGCGGGCGGTCGGCTGGGATGCGGGGCGGTCGGCGGTACGGCCGTACCGCCCCGTGATCTCTTGGCCGTCGCGTATGAACGGCCTGTGCCGATTCTGCCTCACCGTACGGTCACCGTGCGCGCCGATGTGCGAAGGCACGGCCGGGGCGGATGCACCGGACCGGCGCGCACCGGGCCGTGCCCGGCGCGCGGCCCTGTGCCCGGCGCGCGGCACCGTGCCCGGCGCGCGGGGCCCCGCTCAGCTCCGCAGGTCCACCAGGGACGGCGGGGCGTGCTCGCCCTGCGCGTCGGTCAGGGAGAGCACCGCGTGGCCCGGCGGCACCTCGTGGGCGAGTTCGGACGCGGACCACCGCTCCCGTTCCACCTGGCGCACGGTGACCGCCTCCGTGGTGACCGCCTTGCCGGTGACCAGCTTGCGCAGGGCGTGGATGGCCCGGGTCATGGGCTGGTCGGCGAAGACGGTGTGCTGGGCGACGTCCCGGGTCTCCACCCAGGCGGTGCCCCACGCCTGCGCGAAGCGGCTGCCGTCCCAGGTGGTGACCCCGGCGAGGGCCATACGGCAGCCGACGGCGCCGTAGAGCGGGCCGTGCAGGGTCTCGGGCACGTCGCCGACGGTGCGCAGGGCGAGCACGACGCCCGCGTTCTCGGTGCGCAGCCCCTGGATGCGGCGGACGGCGCCGGGGGTGACCGTGCCGGTGGCGTCGTCGAGGACGAGGGCGGCGAAGTGGCTGGTGTCGCGGCCGCGCACGACGGCGGAGAACTGGGCGAGGAGCAGCCGGGCGATCAGCCGTGCGGCCTCCTCGTGGCCGTGCTCGGGCAGGTCGACACGGACCCGCAGCGGATGGTGGGCGACGGCGCGCAGCGAGAACGGCCGGGCGCCGGCGTCCCGGGCCGCGCTCGCGCCGAAGAAGCCCGCGAAGGCCGGCCGGTCGAGCAGCGCGAGCCGGTCCGCGAGGGCCGGGCCGGGGTCGGCGGCGGTGCCGGTCTGCCGCAGCCGGGCGTCGAGTTCGCGGCGCATGACGGCGTGCTCGTCGGCCATGAGGGCGTCCCGCAGCCGGGTCAGCGCGGCGGGCTCGCCCTCCAGCAGGTCGCGCAGTTCGGGCAGGTCGGGGAAGCGTCCGAAGGCGGCCCGGTGCGGGCCGAGGAGCTGGGCGAGCGCGGTGGTGGCCCGCTCGGCGGAGACGGACTCCAGGTCGCCCGCGAGGGCCTCGGCGAGGAACGCCGCGGCCTCGTCGGGGTCCTCGGAGTCGGCGTAGGGGTCGAGGTCGTGGACGGAGTCGGTGTGGCCGACCCGGACCAGCACGTCGAAGGACGCGTCGGGGCCGAGCGGGGTGGCGGCCGCGCCGACCGCGACGACGGCGCAGCGCCGGGTCAGCGCCTGGAGCGCGAGGGACTCGACGACGGGGGCGATCACCTTGCGGGTCTTGCCGGAGCCGGCCGGGCCCACGACGAGCAGCGAGGTGGCGAGGGTGTCGGGGCCGAGCGCGGCGCCGGCGCCGCGGTAGGCGGCCGGGGTGCGTTCGGCGGGGGCCCACTGCCCGATCCGCACCTGCCGGGTGAGCACGTCGTGGGCGGCGGCGCGGGCGGGCAGGTCGCGGTCGCCGGAGGGGTGGGTCCAGGCGGCGGCGCCGTGCCGGAGCACGGTCTCGGTGAAGGTGGCGATCCGGGCGTGCCGGCGGGCCCCGTTCCAGGCGTGGGTGACGCGGGCGCAGTCGACGTCGTTCATCCGGCCGGCGAGCACCTCGGCGGTGAGCAGGTCGGCGGCGGCCTGCTGTCCTGCCTCGCGCAGCTGGGGCCACCGGGCCGGCTTGTCCTCCTCGGCGGGCTCGGGGACGCCCGCGGCGCGGGCGCGGCGGGCGGCCAGGGCGTCGCGGACCAGGGACCGCCAGCCGCCGATGCGGGCGAAGGGCCACAGCACCAGCAGGGTGATGAGGGCGTAGAGGCCGTCGGTGAAGAGCCGGGAGGTGAAGACGTCGTAGCCGCCGGTGACGAGGACCACGAGGGAGAAGACCGGGTCGACGACGGGCAGCGGGTCCCAGCCGACGCCGGGGAAGGCGTCCGGGAAGACGAAGCTGAGGGTGATCAGGGCGCCGAGCGCGGCGAACAGGGCGCGCGCGGGCTGCGCGCGGCGGGTGACGACGTGCCGGACGATCTCGGGCCAGGCGCCGAGGCGGCCCATGGTCCACACGAGCAGCGCGAAGAAGACGCCGTCGGCGACGGTGACGGCCTCGACGCCCTTGCCCTTGGGGGTGCTGGTGCCGCCCCACCACCAGTCGGAGGGGGTGAACAGCCGGATGACCGCCCACTGGTAGGGGATGCTGCCGTGCCGCCACAGGGACCAGATGAGCAGCGCGGCGACCAGCGGGACCAGCAGGCCGACGATGGTGACCGGGGAGAGCCGGCCGCGGCCCGACGTCGGCCGTGGCGCGCGGTAGCCGTGGCGCCAGATGCCGGGGCCGGCGGCGGGGCGGGGCGCGTCGAGCCAGTCCGCGACGGGTGTCCGCGGGCCGTGGGCCGGTCCGCCCGCGGCCGGGGGCGCGGTCGGCCGGGACGGTGTCCTGGGCGCCTCCTTCGGCATCGGCGGACCGTCGGCCGGCCCCGCCGGACGCGGCACGGGGTTGGCGTGTGTGCCCCGCGCGTCCTGCGTCCCGTCGCTCTCCATCGCCTGCGCCCCCTGACCAGCCGCTCCGTCACCCGTCCGCGGGCCAATCTAACGCCACGGCAAGGGGAGTTCACCGATGGCGCGGCCCCGCGTCGGTGTGCCGTCCTGTCCGATCCGGGTCCGCTCTATGTCCACGGCGGACAACCGGGGTCGCGGACAACGCCCACATGGAGCATGCCCAGCTCCCGCTCCCCGTCCTAGCCTGCGAGAAAAGAAGGAAAGCGTCCGAAAAACGCCCACCCGGAATTCCCGCGCCGCCGGGAGACCGGGTACGCAAGATCTTCAGGGAGCCCCCCATGACCGCAATCCCGCAGGAGCGCAGCGTCGTCACCGCCATTCCCGGCCCGAAGTCGCAGGAACTTCAGACCCGCCGCCTCGCCGCGGTCGCGCAGGGCGTGGGCTCCACGCTGCCGGTCTTCGTCACCCGCGCCGGCGGCGGCATCATCGAGGACGTCGACGGCAACCGCCTCATCGACTTCGGTTCCGGCATCGCCGTGACCTCCGTGGGCGCCTCGGCCGAGGCCGTCGTGCGCCGCGCCGCGGCCCAGCTCGCCGACTTCACCCACACCTGTTTCATGGTCACCCCCTACGAGGGCTACGTGGCGGTCGCCGAGGCCCTCGCCGAGCTGACGCCGGGCGACCACGCCAAGAAGTCGGCCCTGTTCAACAGCGGCGCCGAGGCCGTCGAGAACGCCGTCAAGATCGCCCGCGCGTACACCAAGCGCCAGGCGGTCGTCGTCTTCGACCACGGCTACCACGGCCGCACCAACCTGACGATGGCGCTCACGGCGAAGAACATGCCGTACAAGAACGGCTTCGGGCCGTTCGCGCCCGAGGTCTACCGCGTGCCGGTGGCCTACGGCTACCGCTGGCCGACCGGCGCCGAGAACGCGGGCCCGGAGGCCGCCGCGCAGGCCATCGACCAGATCACCAAGCAGGTCGGCGCCGACAACGTCGCCGCGATCATCATCGAGCCGGTGCTCGGCGAGGGCGGCTTCATCGAGCCCGCCAAGGGCTTCCTGCCGGCGATCCGCCAGTTCGCGGCCGACAACGGCATCGTCTTCGTCGCGGACGAGATCCAGTCCGGCTTCTGCCGCACCGGCCAGTGGTTCGCGTGTGAGGACGAGGGCATCGTCCCGGACCTGATCACCACGGCCAAGGGCATCGCGGGCGGTCTGCCGCTCGCCGCCGTCACCGGCCGCGCCGAGATCATGGACTCCGCCCACGCGGGCGGCCTCGGCGGCACCTACGGCGGCAACCCGGTCGCCTGCGCCGGTGCGCTCGGCGCGATCGAGACGATGAAGGAGCTCGACCTCAACGCCAAGGCGAAGAACATCGAGGCGATCATGAAGGCCCGCCTCGCCGCCATGGCCGAGAAGTTCGACGCGATCGGCGAGATCCGCGGCCGTGGCGCCATGATCGCCATCGAGCTGGTCAAGGACCGCGCCACCAAGGAGCCCCACCCGGAGGCGGCCGCCGCGCTCGCCAAGGCCTGCCACCAGGAGGGCCTGCTGGTCCTGACCTGTGGCACCTACGGCAACGTGCTGCGCTTCCTGCCCCCGCTGGTGATCGGCGAGGACCTGCTGAACGAGGGTCTCGACATCATCGAGCAGGCGTTCGCCGGCGTCTGAGGCCGCCGGTGGCCCCGCGGGGCCCCCGAGCCTCGCCCCCGGCCGTCACCACTGGTCGGTACCTCTGACGTCACAGCCGCCCCAGCCCCCGCGCACACCGCGCGCACGGGCTGGGGCGGTCGGCGTCAGAGCGTGTGAAGAAGGTGTGCGAGGTGGATGACGGGACGCGTTTCCGCCTGTCCTCGCCCCACCCCCTGCCGTAGGTTCTGAACAGATGAGAGATACACCCCGCCCACAGGGGACTGTGGGCGACGCCAGGCCGGGGCCTCCCCAGCTTCGACCTGGTCGTGCCCTGGCGCACACAACCGGAGGCTCACACTCCGGATCTCCTCACCGATCGGACAGCCGCTCGTCCCAAACCCCCCGGGACGCGCGGCATTCCGATCCGGACGGCCGCCTCGGAACCACCCCCCCTGTTCCGGGGCGGCCGACCTCCTTTCTCCTCACGCTGCTGCTGGCCGTTCCCACGGCCGTCTTCGCGCTGATCACCTGGCAGGTCGTCACCGATGGCCCGCTGGTGCGCCTCGACGAGCGCGCGAGCCATGCCCTGGTGCATCCGGACCGCGCCTCCGAACTCCTCTCGGACCTCGGGAACATGCAGGTCGCGGTGGTCGTGCTGGCCATCGCGCTGGTGTGTGCCGGAGCACGCGGCCGACGTGCCGGCCTTCCCCGCTGGTGGCTCCCACCGGCCGCGGGCGCCACGGTGATGACTCTGGTCCCGGCACTGGTCGTACCTCTGAAGGAGTGGACGGACCGCGGCGGCACCCCCGCCGTGCCGCCCGGCACGGGCTACTACCCGTCCGGGCACACCGCGACGGCCATGGTGGCCTACGGTGCCGCCGCCCTGCTCCTGCTGCCCTGGCTGCGCACCCGCCGGGCCCGCCGGGGCCTGGTCGCCGGCGCGGCGGCGCTGGTCCTCGCGGTCGCCTTCGGTCTCGTACGGCGGGGCTACCACTGGCCACTGGACGTCGTGGCCAGCGGATGCCTCGGCACGGTGCTGCTGACCCTGCTCGCCCTGGCGACGGGGCGGGCAGGGGCGGGTCTCAGCCGAAGTAGGCGTCGAAGTTCTTCTGGAACTCCCAGTTGGAGAAGCGGTCCCAGTTGATCGACCACGTCATCAGGCCGCGCAGCGCGGGCCAGGTGCCATGGGTGGTGTACGAGCCGCAGTCGGTCTTCTTCGTCAGGCAGTTGAGCGTCTTGGTGACCTCGGCCGGGGCGACGTAGCCGTTGCCCGCGTTGGTCGAGGCCGGCATCCCGATGGCCACCTGGTCGGGGCGGAGCGCCGGGAAGACGTTGGTGGTGTCACCGGCGACGGGGAAGCCCGTGAGCAGCATGTCGGTCATGGCGATGTGGAAGTCGGCGCCGCCCATGGAGTGGTACTGGTTGTCGAGGCCCATGATCGAACCCGAGTTGTAGTCCTGGACGTGCAGCAGGGTCAGGTCGTCGCGCAGGGCGTAGATGACCGGCAGGTAGGCGCCGCAGCGCGGGTCCTGGCCGCCCCACTTGCCGGTGCCGTAGTACTGGTAGCCCATCTGCACGAAGAACGTCTCCGGGGCCATGGTCAGCACGAACTTCGAGCCGTACTTGGCCTTCAGGGTCTTCAGCGCCGAGATCAGGTTGACGATCACCGGCGTGGTGGGGTTCTTGAAGTCGGTGTCGCTCGCGTCCAGTGAGAGCGAGTGGCCCTCGAAGTCGATGTCGAGCCCGTCGAGGCCGTAGGTGTCGATGATGTTCGAGACCGAGGAGACGAAGGTGTCGCGGGCCGCCGTGGTGGTCAGCTGCACCTGGCCGTTCTGGCCGCCGATCGAGATCAGCACCTTCTTGCCGGCCGCCTGCTTGGCCTTGATCGCGGCCTTGAAGTCGGCGTCGCTCTCCACGCTCGGGCACTCGCTGACCGAGCACCGGTTGAAGCGGATGTCGCCGGAGGTGGGCGAGGTGGGTTCACCGAAGGCCAGGTCGATGATGTCCCAACTGTCGGGCACGTCGGCCATGCGGGTGTAGCCGGAGCCGTTGGCGAAGCTGGCGTGCAGATAGCCGGTCAGGGCGTGGGTGGGCAGGTCGGTGCCGCCGCCTCCGCCGGTGGAGCCGCCCGAGGCGGTGGTCACGGCGACGGCGGCGGACTTCGCCGACTCGCCCGCCGCGTTGGTCGCGGTGACCTGGAAGGAGTACGCCGTGGCGGCGCTGAGCCCGCTGACGGTGGCCGAAGTGCCGCTCGCCGTCTGGACCTTGACCCCGTCGCGGTAGACGGAGTAGCCGGTGGCGCCACTGGCCGCGGACCAGGTGAGGGCCACGCTGGAGGAGGTGACGGAGCCCGCCGTGAGGCCGGTCGGCGCGGCGGGCGGCTGGCTCGCGGTGGCGCCGGGGCCGACCAGGGAGATGTCGTCGGCCCCGTAGGCGCCGGTGCCGTACCAGCCGTGGGTGTAGATCGTGACCTGGGTGGTGGCGGCGCCGGTGGTGAAGGTGGTGGTCAGCTTCTGCCAGTCGGCGGCCGACGGGGTCCAGGTGGACACGTCGGTGGTGCCGGTGCCGGTCGCGCCGAGGTAGACGTACGCGCCGCGCACGTAACCCGACAGCGTGTACTGGGAGTTGGGCTGCACGGTCACGGTCTGCGCGCACTGGGCGTAGTCGCTGCCGCTGGGGGTGGCCTGAAGTGCCGCGCTGCCGCTGTGCACGGGGCTCGCGACGGTGGTCGCGCCGCTGCAACTCCAGCCGTCGAGGCCGGACTCGAAGCCGCCGTTGCGGGCGAGGTCCGCGTCGGCCGCGTGGGCGGCCGACGACAGCGCGGTGACACCGGGCACGGCCAGCAGGGCCGCCGTGACCAGGGTGAGGAGGGATCTGGGTCCGCTGCGATCCACAAGTGCCTCCGGGCATGGGGGAATTGGAGGTGAGGAGCGCGAACAACTTGGTCCAGACCAATTGTGGTTGTCAAGTCCTGCGACCTCCGTCGCCGTCCTCGGCGCTCTCGGCGCCCGGGGCGCCGACGGCCTCGGCGGCCAGCGCGGCGGCCGCCTCGTGCATCGCGAGTTCGAGCAGCGCGGGGTCGGTGAGGGTGCCCGAGCCGTCCGGCGCGACCAGCCAGCGGACCCCGCCCGTCGCCCTCCCCGGGTACGGCACCACGATCCAGGTGCCGGCCCCCGCCGTGCGGATGCCGGTGCCCAGCCAGCGGGCCGCGGTGCCCGGCGGCACGAAGAACCCCATCCGCTCGTCTCCGAAGTCGACCAGCACCGGGCCGGGTTGGTCGAGAACCCGGGTCAGCACGTCGAGCGTCGGATAGCCGAGCCCGGCCGGGAGGATCAGGACGTCCCAGGCCCGCCCCGCGGGCAGCAGCGCCACCCCGTGCGGATTGCGCTCCCACTCCCAGCGGCACGCCTCGGGGTCCGGCGCCACCGATGCCAGCCACTCCACGGCCGGCTTCGCCCCTGTCATGCGACGACCTCCCTCTTCCTCGTCGACGCCGATCGCGTCAGGAGGGAGAGGGAGGTCGTGCGCGAGCATTACGCGGGTTGCGCCGGAAAATTGCCGTCAGCTCCGGAAATTTGTCGTCAGCTGTCGAAACCGAGCCCCAGCTTGTCCATGGTCCGCAGCCACAGGTTGCGCTGCCCGCCGTGCGCGTCGGCGCGGGCCAGCGACCACTTGGTGAGCGCGATGCCGGTCCAGGCGAACGGCTCGGGCGGGAAGGGCAGCGGCTTGGTGCGCACCATCGCCAGCTCGGTGCGCTCGGTCCGCTCCCCCGACAGCAGGTCGAGCATCACGTCCGCGCCGAACCGGGTGGCGCCCACGCCGAGTCCGGTGAAGCCCGCGGCGTACGCCACCTTGCCCTGGTGGGCGGTGCCGAAGAACGCCGAGAACCGCGAGCAGGTGTCGATGGCGCCGCCCCACGCGTGCGTGAAGCGGACGCCCGCGAGCTGCGGGAAGCAGGTGAAGAAGTGCGCGGCGAGCTTGGCGTAGGTCTCCGGCCGGTCGTCGTACTCGCGGCGCACCCGGCCGCCGTACGGATAGACGGCGTCGTACCCGCCCCACAGGATCCGGTTGTCCGCGGACAGCCGGAAGTAGTGGAACTGGTTGGCGCTGTCGCCGAGGCCCTGCCGGCCCGACCAGCCGATCGAGGCGAGCTGCTCGGCGGTGAGCGGCTCGGTCATCAGGGCGTAGTCGTAGACCGGCACGGTGTACGAGCGCACCCGCTTGACCAGGTTGGGGAAGATGTTGGTGCCGAGCGCGACCTGCCGGGCGCGCACCGAGCCGTACGGCGTGCGCACGGCCATCCCCGCGCCGAACCGCTTGAGGGCGAGGGCGGGGGTGTGCTCGTACAGCCGCACACCGAGCTCGCGGCAGGCCCGTTTGAGGCCCCAGGCGAGCTTGGCGGGGTGCAGCATGGCGACGCCCCGGCGGTCCCACAGACCCGCCTCGAAGGTCGGCGAGTTCACCTGCGCGCGGACCGCGTCGGCGTCCAGGAACTCGACGTCGCCGGCGAGTCCCCGGTCCTTCATCTCCCGGTGCCAGTCGTGCAGTTCCTCGGCCTGGTAGGGCTCGGTGGCGACGTCGATCTCGCCGGTGCGCTCGAAGTCGCAGTCGAGCGAGTAGCGGGCGACCGCCTGCTCGATCCCGTCGAGATTGCGGGCGCCCAGCTCCTCCAGGCGGTGGATCTCCTCGGGCCAGCGGGCCAGCCCGTTGGGCAGCCCGTGGGTGAGGGAGGCGGCGCAGAAGCCGCCGTTGCGGCCCGAGGCGGCCCAGCCCACCTCGTGGCCCTCCAGCAGTACGACGTCCCGCCCGGGGTCGCGCTCCTTGGCCAGGAGCGCGGTCCACAGTCCGCTGTACCCGCCGCCGACGACCAGCAGGTCGCAGGTCTCGGCGCCGGTGAGCGCGGGCTCGGGGCGGGGCTTGCCGGGGTCGTCCAGCCAGTACGGGACCGGCTGGGCGTCGGAAAGAGATCTGATGCAGTCGGTGCCAAGGCTCATGGCGCTAGGGGCCATGATTTCAACTCCCTACGAGGGTGTGCGTGATGGTGCTGCCCGGGGACCGTCCCCGGAGGTGCGGGCCGCCGCCGCTATGCCTTCTGCCTGCCCTTGCGGTTGCCGATGACCATCGAGGCGAGGACGAAGAGCACGGCGACCAGGAACATGGCCGTACCGATGACGTTGATCTGCACGGGCGTGCCGCGCTGCGCGGAGCCCCAGACGAACATCGGGAAGGTCACGGTCGAGCCGGCGTTGAAGTTGGTGATGATGAAGTCGTCGAAGGAGAGCGCGAAGGCGAGCAGCGCGCCCGCGGCGATGCCGGGTGCCGCGATCGGCAGGGTGACCCGCAGGAAGGTCTGCACGGGACCGGCGTAGAGGTCCTGGGCGGCCTGTTCCAGGCGCGGGTCCATCGACATCACGCGTGCCTTGACCGCCGTGACGACGAAGCTCAGGCAGAACATGATGTGGGCGATGAGGATGGTGTAGAAGCCGAGCTGCGCGCCCAGGTTGAGGAAGAGGGTGAGCAGCGAGGCCGCCATGACGACCTCGGGCATCGCCATCGGCAGGAAGATCAGCGAGTTGATCGCGCCGCGCGCGCGGAAGCGGTAGCGGACCAGGGCGAAGGCGATCATCGTGCCGAGGACGGTGGCGCCGATGGTCGCCCACACGGCGATCTGGAGGCTGAGGGAGAGCGACCCGCACATGCCGGCCACTCCGCAGGGGTGCTGCCAGGCGTCGGTGGAGAACTGCTGCCACTCGTAGTTGAAGCGCCCCTTCGGCTTGTTGAAGGAGAACACCGTCACGATGACGTTCGGCAGCAGCAGGTAGCCGAGGGTGGCGAGGCCCGCGATGACGACGAGGTTGCGCTTGAGCCAGTTGACGAAGGTCATTTAAACCAGATCCTCCGTGCCGGACCTGCGGATGTAGAAGGTGACCATCAGAAGGATCGCCGCCATCAGAATGAAGGACAGGGCCGCGGCGGTCGGATAGTCGAGGACTCTCAGGAACTGGGCCTGGATGACGTTGCCGACCATGCGGGTGTCGGTGGATCCGAGCAGTTCGGCGTTGACGTAGTCGCCGGCGGCCGGGATGAAGGTCAGCAGCGTGCCGGAGACGACGCCCGGCATCGACAGCGGGAAGGTGACCTTGCGGAAGGTGGTGAACGGCTTGGCGTACAGGTCGCCCGCGGCCTCGTGGAGGCGTCCGTCGATCCGCTCCAGCGAGGTGTAGAGCGGAAGGATCATGAACGGCAGGAAGTTGTACGTCAGACCGCACACCACCGCGAGCGG
This sequence comes from Streptomyces mangrovisoli, assembly GCF_000974985.2. GTDB lineage: Bacteria > Actinomycetota > Actinomycetes > Streptomycetales > Streptomycetaceae > Streptomyces > Streptomyces mangrovisoli. The sequence goes on from NZ_LAVA02000107.1 coordinate 24,047, forward strand.
GGTGGCGAGGACGCGGTCGCCGGCCGTCCAGCCGAGCCAGTCGGTGAGGCTCAGGATGTGCAGCGAGTTCAGCGTGTGCACGACCGGGCCGTTGTCCGCGAGGATCGTCTTCCAGGCCAGCGTGCGGATCAGGAAGCTGGTGAAGAACGGCGCGATCACCAGGATCATGATCAGGTTGCGCCAGCGGCCCGCGCGGAAGGCGATCAGATACGCCAGCGGGTAGCCGAGCAGCAGGCACAGCACGGTCGCGGAGGCGGCGTAGAACACCGACCGCAGGAACTGCGGCCAGTACGAGGACAGCGCGTCCCAGTAGGTCGCGAAGTGCCAGGTGACCTTGTAGCCCTCTTCGAGGGAGCCCGTCTGCACGGACGTGGACGCCTGGTAGATCATCGGCGCCGCGAAGAAGATCAGCAGCCACAGGATACCGGGCAGCAGCAGCCAGTAGGGGGTGAAGCGGCCGCGCTTGCGCGGCGGCTTCTTCTCGGGCGCGGGCGCCAGGGGTGGCGCCTCGGTGACGGCGGCCATCAGGCGGCCTCCTCCCCCGCGTCGACCCCGGCGTCGATGTCCTGCGCGGGGTCCAGGCCGAAGGTGTGCGCCGGGTTCCAGTGCAGGACGACGTCGGCGCCGGGCACCAGTCGCGCGTCCCGGTCGATGTTCTGGGCGTAGACCTCGAACTCCGGACAGACCGGGCTGTCGATGACGTACTGCGTGGACACGCCGATGAAGCTGGAGTCGGCGATCTTGCCGGTGATGCGGTTGCGGCCCTCGGCGATCTCGCCCGCGTCGTCGGCGTGGGTGAGGGTGATCTTCTCCGGGCGGACGCCGACGAGCACCTTGCCGCCGGTCGTGCCGGGCGCGGAGCACCGGGTGCGGGGCAGGACGAGCTTGCCGCCGCCGGCCTTGAGGACGATGTCCTCGCCGCTGCGGGTGTCGATCTCCGCCTCGATCAGGTTCGAGGTGCCGAGGAAGTTGGCGACGAACGTGGTCTGCGGGTTCTCGTAGAGGTCGCTGGGCGCGCCGAGCTGCTCGACGCGTCCGGCGTTCATCACGGCGACCGTGTCGGCCATGGTCATGGCCTCCTCCTGGTCGTGCGTGACGTGGACGAAGGTGATGCCCACCTCGGTCTGGATGCGCTTGAGCTCCAGCTGCATCTGGCGGCGCAGCTTGAGGTCGAGGGCGCCGAGCGGCTCGTCGAGCAGCAGCACCTTGGGGTGGTTGATCAGCGCGCGGGCCACGGCGACACGCTGCTGCTGGCCGCCGGAGAGCTGGTGCGGCTTCTTGCGCGCCTGCTCGCCGAGCTGGACCAGCTCCAGCATGTCCTCGACCTGCTTCTTCACGCTCTTGATGCCGCGCCGGCGCAGACCGAAGGCGACGTTCTCGAAGATGTCGAGGTGCGGGAAGAGGGCGTAGGACTGGAAGACCGTGTTCACCGGTCGTTTGTACGGCGGGAGGTGGGTGACCTCCTGGTCGCCGAGGTGCACGGACCCGGAGGAAGGTTCCTCCAGGCCGGCGATCATGCGCAGGGTGGTGGTCTTGCCGCAGCCGGACGCGCCGAGCAGGGCGAAGAAGGAGCCCTGCGGCACGGTCAGGTCGAGCGGGTGCACGGCGGTGAAGGCGCCGTAGGTCTTGCTGATCCCGGAGAGGCGGACGTCGCCGCTGTTGTCTGTCGTCATGGTCGTCACGCCCCTGTGAGCTTCGTGAACTTCGCCTGGTACGCCGTCTCTTCCTTCGAGCTCAGCGCACGGAAGGCGACGGACTTCGCCTGCATGGCCTTGTCGGGGAGGATCAGCGGGTTGTCGGCCGCGGACTTGTCGATCTTGGCAAGGTACGGCTTCACGTCCGCGACCGGGCTCACGTAGTTCACGTAGGCGGAGAGCTGGGCGGCCGGCTCCGGCTCGTAGTAGAAGTCGATGAGCCGCTCGGCGTTGGTCTTGTGGCGTGCCTTGTTGGGGATCATGAGGTTGTCGGTGGACGTCATGTAGCCGCTGTCGGGGATGACATAGGCGACGTCCGGGTTGTCCGACTGGAGCTGCACGATGTCGCCGCCCCAGGCGATGCAGGCGGCCAGGTCGCCCTTGCTCAGGTCCGACGTGTAGTCGTTGCCGGTGAAGCGGCGGATCTGGCCCTTGTCGACGGCCTTCTGGATCCGGGCGATCACCTTGTCGTAGTCGTCGTCGGAGAACTTCGCCGGGTCCAGGCCCATGTCGAGCATGGTCATGCCGACGGTGTCGCGCATCTCGGTGAGCAGGCCCACCCGGCCCTTGAGGGCGGGGTTGTCCAGCAGGTCGGAGACCGACTTCACCTCGACGCCGTCGAGCGCCTTCTTGTTGTAGGCGACGACGGTCGAGATGCCCTGCCACACGTACGAGTACGCGCGGCCCGGGTCCCAGTCCGGGGAGCGGAACTGGTCGGAGAGGTTGGCGAAGGCGTGCGGCAGATTGGACGCGTCCAGCTTCTGCACGTAGCCGAGGCGCACCATGCGGGCGGCCAGCCAGTCGGTCAGCACCACGAGGTCACGGCCGGTGTCCTGGCCCGCGGCGAGCTGCGGCTGGATCTTGCCGAAGAACTCGTCGTTGTCGTTGATGTCCTCGGTGTACTTGACCGTGATGCCGGTCCGCGTGCGGAACGTGTCCAGGGTCGGATGGTGCTTGCCGCTGTCGTCCACGTCGATGTACTCGGGCCAGTTGGAGAAGTTGACCACCTTCTCCTTGGCCGAGTGGTCGTCGGCGGAGACGCCGCCCTGCGTCTTGCCGGCCGCGGGGATGCCGCAGCCGCTCAGCGCCGCCAGGCCACCGACGGCGAGCGCGCCGCCCGCGGAGGCGCGCAGCAGCGAACGGCGGGTCATGGCGGCCCGTCCGTTGCGGTAACTGCGCCGCACGGCGGCCGCTACGGCCGGTGACAGGCGGTCGGGCTCGTACTGCTCCATGCGCGTGCTGCCCTTTCGGGAGGTGACGGCCGCCCGGAGCGGTCCGCCACGTTCTACGTTCTGCTATCTGTCCCCGAAGACGGTGCGGTGCCAGTCCTTCCTGGCCACCGCGGTGTTGTCGAACATGACGTGCTTGATCTGCGTGTATTCCTCGAACGAATACGCCGACATGTCCTTGCCGAAGCCGGACGCCTTGTATCCGCCGTGCGGCATCTCGCTGATGATCGGAATGTGGTCGTTCACCCAGACGCACCCCGCCTTGATCTCGCGGGTCGCGCGATTGGCCCGGTAGACGTCCCGGCTCCAGGCCGAGGCCGCGAGCCCGTACGGGGTGTCGTTGGCGAGCCGGATGCCCTCGTCGTCGGTGTCGAAGGGCAGGACGACGAGGACGGGGCCGAAGATCTCCGCCTGGACGACCTCGCTGTCCTGGGGCGCGTCCGCGATCAGGGTGGGGCGGTAGTACGCGCCGTCCTTCAGCGCGTCCTGCGGAGACTCCCCTCCGGTCACCACGCGCGCGTAGCCGCGCGCCCGGTCGACGAAGCCGGCCACCCGGTCGCGCTGGACGTGCGAGATCAGCGGGCCGAGGTCGGTGCCGGGGGCGAACGGGTCGCCGAGCCGGACGCTCTCCATGAGGGCGGCCGTGCGCTCGACGAACTCGTCGTACAGGGGCCGCTGCACGTACGCGCGGGTGGCGGCCGTGCAGTCCTGGCCGGTGTTGATGAGCGCCCCCGCGACCGCGCCGTTGGCGGCGGCCTCGACGTCGGCGTCGTCGAACACGAGGAAGGGGGCCTTGCCGCCCAGCTCCAGGTGGAGCCGCTTGACGGTGGCGGTCGCGACCTCCGCGACCCGCTTGCCGACGGCGGTGGAGCCGGTGAACGAGGTCATCACGACGTCCGGGTGGCCGACCAGGTGCTCGCCGGCCTCCTTTCCGGTGCCGGTGACGATGTTGATCACGCCGTCCGGGATCCCCGCGTCCGTCGCGGCCTGCGCGAACAGCAGCGCGGTCAACGGCGTGAGTTCGGCGGGCTTCAGGACGATCGTGTTGCCGGCCGCGATCGCCGGCAGGACCTTCCAGGCGGCCATCTGGAGCGGATAGTTCCAGGGCGCGATGGAGCCGACCACGCCGATGGGCTCGCGGCGGACGTACGACGTGTGGTCGCCCGAGTACTCGCCGGCGGACTGGCCCTGGAGGTGCCGGGCCGCGCCCGCGAAGAAGGCGGTGTTGTCGATCGTGCCCGGCACGTCGAACTCGCGCGTCAGCTTCAGCGGCTTGCCGCACTGGAGGGACTCGGCGCGGGCGAAGTCCTCGGCCCGCTCCGCGAGCACGGCGGCGAACCGGTGCAGGGCGTCGGAGCGCTCGCCCGGGGTGGCCGCGGCCCAGGCGGGGAACGCCTCGCGCGCGGCGGCCACGGCCGCGTCCACGTCGTCGGTCCCGGCCAGTTCGTAGACGAGGACGTCCTCGCCGGTGGCCGGGTCGATCACGGTGTGGGTACGGCCCGATGTGCCCTTGGTCAGCCGGCCGCCGATGAACTGCGCGCCGTCCGCGAACCGTTCCTGCGCCGGAAACCGGTCCGGGGTCTCGCTGCCCGGATTCTGCATGTCGCTCTCGCTCTCCTCCGCCGCCGCCCCGCTGATGTTCAGGGGCGCTCATGGCGTAGCTCCAGCTCGATTTGAATGCCGATCCTGACAGAGGCAATGGTTCCCTACAAGTGATTCCGTTGTTGCCTTTCGGTTACGCGACGGAATCTGTCGACCAGGTGTCGAGTCGACATGGAAAAGGGAGGACGGAGTGTCAGTGGTGACTGCCAGACTCGCATGCATGGGGAAGATCGATTCGCGGGACACCCTGGTCAGCGCCGTGCGCGCGGGGGCGAAAGTGAAGTACCTGCACTTCTGGGGGCACCGGCCGCGGCCGGACGGCACGGCGGGCGCGGGCTGCCTGAGCCAGTGGTGGCCGGCGCCGTTCACGGTGGACGGCGTGACCTACCGGACGGCGGAGCACTGGATGATGGCCGGCAAGGCGCGCCTCTTCGACGACGGGCCGGCGCTGGAGCAGGTGCTGGCGGCCGACCACCCCTCCCTGGCGAAGAAGGCCGGACGGCTGGTCCGCTCCTTCGACGAGGAGATCTGGCGGCGGGAGCGGTTCGCGATCGTGGTCGAGGGCAGCGTGCACAAGTTCTCCGCCCACCCCGAGCTGCGGGACTTCCTGCTGGGCACGGGCGAGCGGGTCCTGGTGGAGGCCAGCCCGGTGGACCGCGTCTGGGGCATCGGCCTCGCGGCGACGGACGAGGGCGCCGCCGACCCGGAGCGCTGGCGGGGGCCGAACCTGCTGGGCTTCGCACTGATGGAGGCGCGGGACCGACTCCGTCGGGGAGGGCTGGGGTAGGGGGCGCGCTGCGCTTCCTGCGGGGAGAGGCCGTATCTACGACGTTCGGGGAGAGGCCGTACTTACGGGGACAGGTAGTAGACCAGCATGGCCGCGCCGAGGACGACACCGGTGGCTCCGCAGATGATCCCGGCGAGGGCCTGGCCGCGGTTGGTCGCCTCGTCGCGCAGGACCCTGCGGCGGCCGAGCACGCCGAGCACCACCGCGACCGCTCCGGCCAGCAGGGACAGCGGCGAGAGGAAGAAACCGACGGTCGACAGGATGCCGGTCACCAGGGCCGCGGTGCCCTGCCCGTTGCTGGGCGGCGGCCACGCCTCGAAGCCGTCGTACCAGCCGGGGGGCGGTGGGGCGGGGTAGGCGTAGGCCCCGAGATATCCGTAGGGCAGCCGACCGGGGCCGTCGGGGGCGATGGGGGGCGGCGGCACGGGGACGCCTGCGGCGGGGCTCGCGGGTGAGGAGCGGCGCGGCCCGGCGAAGACGGCCGCCGGGCCGGCGGGAGGCGGCCAGACGACGGGCGGGACGAGATCCGGCCTGGCGGACGGTGGAGCGAGTTCCGCCCTGGCGGCCGACGGGACGAGATCCGGCGTGGGGGCCGGCGGGACGAGATCCGGCGTGGCGAAGCCCGGCAGGGGGGCCGGCGGGGCGAAGTCCGGCCTGGCGAAGTCCGGCGGGGCTGCCGACGGGGCGAAGTCCGGGCTGTGGTGCCGGCCGGGCGGGGCCGATCGGTGCGCGGTGGCGTCCGGTGTCCCCGGTGCCTGCGCGTCGTCGGACATGGCGCGGGCCCCCTCCGTGGTGCGTCCCGCCATGCTACGACCGCGACACGCCTGCCGCAGGCCCCTCCGGCGTTCCCTGCGGGTCGGTGGTGGTTGGTCGCGCAGTTCCCCGCGGGTCGGTGGGGCCCCTTCGCGCAGTTCCCCGCGCCCCTCCAGGGCACGGCTACGAGGCGCCCCCAAGAAGGGGCGCGAGGAACTGCGCGACCAGCCCCCACCGACCCGCAGAGACAACCGACCGCCCGGGGCCACGGGAACTACGCAAACAGCCAAGCCCAGCCGACCAGGGGCGCGGGGAACTGCGCGAAAGGCCCCCACCGGGCCGCAGGGAAAGTCGATCAGGGGCGCGAGGAACTGCGCGAAGAGCCCCACCGACCCGCAGGGACAATCGACCAGGGGCGCGGGGAACTGCGCGAAGAGCGCCACCGGGCCGCAGGCGCCCCCGGTGGAGCGGCCGTCGCGCCCCCCGAAGGCGACGCCGCCTAACATGATCCCGAGTCATCGATCAGCCGATCACCGCGCCCCCACGACCCGCGCCGTCACCGGGGCCGCCGTTCCGGGGAGGAACCTTGACCGACCACACCACCACCGACCAGCCCCAGCCCCAGCCCGCCGCAGGCGACCTGCACGCCTTCATCGCCCATCTGCCGAAGGCCGAACTGCACGTCCACCACGTCGGCTCCGCCTCCCCCCGCATCGTCGCCGAGCTGGCCGCCCGCCACCCCGACTCCAAGGTCCCCACCGACCCCGAGGCGCTGGCCGACTACTTCACCTTCACGGACTTCGCCCACTTCATCGACGTGTACCTGTCCGTCGTGGACGTCATCCGCACCCCGGAGGACGTCCGGCTGCTGACGTACGAGGTGGCCCGCGACCTCGCCCGCCAGCAGGTGCGCTACGCCGAGCTGACCATCACCCCCTACTCCTCCACCCGCCGCGGCATCGACGAGCGCGCCTTCATGGACGCGATCGAGGACGCCCGCAAGGCCGCCGAGGCGGAGTTCGGCACCGTGCTGCGCTGGTGCTTCGACATCCCCGGCGAGGCGGGCCTCGAATCGGCGGAGGAGACGGCGCGGCTCGCCACCGACGACCGCCTGCGCCCGGAGGGCCTGGTCTCCTTCGGGCTCGGCGGCCCGGAGATCGGCGTGCCCCGGCCGCAGTTCAAGCCGTACTTCGACCGCGCGATCGCCGCGGGACTGCACTCCGTGCCGCACGCCGGCGAGACCACGGGTCCCGAGACGGTGTGGGACGCGCTCACCGACCTGCGCGCCGAGCGCATCGGGCACGGCACCAGTTCCGCGCGGGACCCGAAGCTCCTCGCCCACCTCGCCGAGCACCGGATCGCGCTGGAGGTCTGCCCGACCTCCAACATCGCCACCCGCGCCGTGCGCACCCTCGACGAGCACCCGATCCGGCAGTTCGTCGACGCGGGCGTGCTCGTCACCGTCAACTCCGACGACCCGCCGATGTTCGGCACCGACCTCAACAACGAGTACGCCGTCGCCGCCCGCCTGCTCGGCCTCGACGAGCGCGGCGTGGCCGAACTGGCCAAGAACGCCGTGCACGCGTCCTTCCTGGACGACGCGGGCAAGGCGAGGATCATCGGCGAGATCGACACGTACACCTCGGCGTTCCTCGCCCCCTGAACACCGCCACAATGGGGGCCATGCAGACCGTGACCGCCGTGGCGCACCGCGGCGACCCCTACCGCGTCCGTGAGAACACCCTCGACTCCCTGCGTTCCGCGCTCGACCGGGGCGCGGACGCGGTCGAGGTCGACGTACGGCTGACCCGGGACGGCGTACCGGTGCTGCTGCACGACGCGACGCTGAAGCGGCTGTGGGCACACGACCGGCCCCTCGCCTCCCTGTCGGCGGACGAGGTGCACGGGCTGACCGACGGCGGGGTGCCGACGCTGGCCCGCGCGCTGGAGGCGACGGACGGCAGCCGGGTCATGCTCGACCTGCCGGGCACCCGCGACCGGCGCGGCGCGCAGCGGGTGGTGGACGCGGTCCGCGCCTGCGGCGCCGAGGACCGCGTCTACTACTGCGCGGACGCCGAGGCCATGCTCGCCGTGCGCGCCGCCGATCCGTCCGCCGAGATCGCGCTGACCTGGACGACACTGGCCCCGCCACGGCCCGCGCTGCTCGCGGCGGTACGGCCGCGCTGGCTCAACTACCGCTTCGGGCTGGTCGATCACGCGCTGGTGGCGCGGGTGCACCGGGACGGCTGCCTGCTGTCGGTGTGGACCCCGGACACCCGGCGTTCGATGCGCCGGCTGCTCGGCCTGGGCGTCGACTCGATCACCACCAACCGCGTCGACGTCCTGCACGCCCTGCGCCTGCGGCAGCAGGACTGAGCCCCGGCGGCGACGGGGGCGCCGCCGAACGGCGCCGCCGAACGGCGCCGCCGATCCCCGGCCGGCCGGGGATCGGCTCCCTACACCGCCGGGACCGGCACGGCGTCCGTGGTGAGGGCCGCCAGCCGCCGGATCTTCCGCCGTACGACGTACAGCGGGAGCACGCCGAAGACCCCGAACGACATGTCGATCACCGACCACCAGAAGGGGATGCCGCGCAGCGGCCCGCAGATCAGGGCCAGCGGGATGATCCCGGCGCAGGCGATCATCGCGAACTCGACGACCCAGATGTTGCGGACGGGATCGCGGTAGGGGCCGTAGAAGGCCACCGCGATGACGAGATGCGCGAAGGCCAGCCAGTCGGTCCCGTAGAGCAGGAACGGGTAGTCCGTGTCGGCGGTGTCCAGGCCCTGGCGCACCCGCACGATCCAGTCGTAGAGCCCGGGCAGGTGCTCCGGCGCGGACAGCGCCCGCAACAGGCTCTCGGTCCAGCGCAGTTCGTGCACGAGCGGGAACGCGGTGGCCCCGCTCAGCACCAACGCGACGACGAAGCACACCAACCAGACGCGAATGCCCTTGAGCAGGGCGGCTCTGTCGCTCATGGCGACAGCGTACGCCCGTTCTGAACATGTTCAAAAACGAGGTCCCGCCCGGGTCCGCCGGCGGGCCGCGCCTCACAACCCCACGATCGCGTTCCAGCGCTTCGTGAGTTCCACCCGTTCCGTGGACGTGATGTCGCGGGCGATCACCAGCCGCTTGCGCATTTCGGTGTTCGGGAAGATCAGGGGGTTGGCCGCCAGGGCCGCGGTGTCCTTGTCCTTGGAGTCGGCGAGGACGGCCTGCGCGGCGGGGACCGGGCAGACGTAGTTCACCCAGGCGGCGAGCTCGGCTGCGACCTCGGGCCGGTAGTAGTAGTCGATCAGGCGCTCGGCGTTGGCCTTGTGGCGGGCGCGGTCGGGGATCATCAGGGAGTCCGCCCACAGCTCCGCGCCCTCCTCGGGGACCACGAAGCGGATGTCGGGGTTGTCCGCCTGGAGCTGGATCACGTCACCGGAATACGCCTGACAGGCCAGCACGTCACCGCTCACCAGGTCCTTGGTGTAGTCGTTGCCGGTGAAGCGGCGTATCTGCCCGTTGTGGACGTACTTCTCGACCTGGTCGCAGACCTTGTGGAAGTCGGCGACCGTCCAGCGGGTGATGTCGACCCCGTTGCCCTGCATGAGCAGCGCGAACGCCTCGTCGAGGCCGGACAGCAGGCTGACCCGGCCCTTGAGGTCGTTCGCCCACAGGTCGGAGACGTGCCGGACCTCCCGGCCCAGCTTGCGGTGGTTGTACGCGATGCCGGTGATCCCGGACTGCCACGGCACGGTGTACTTGCGGCCCGGGTCGAAGCCGGGCGAGCGCAGCAGCGGGTCGAGGTACTTCGCCACGTTCGGCTGGTTCGCCCGGTCCATCTCCTGGACCCAGCCGAGCCGCACGAACCGCGCGCACATCCAGTCGCTGATGACGATCAGGTCGCGGCCGGTTTGCTGGTGGTTCATCAGCGCGGGGCTGATCTTGCCGAAGAACTCGTCGTTGTCGTTGATCTCCTCGACGTAGTCGACGGAGATCCCGGTGCTCTTCTCGAACGCCGCGAGCGTCGGCCGCAGGTTCGGGTTGTCGTCGTCGACATCGATGTAGAGCGGCCAGTTGGCCCAGGTCAGTCGCTTGTCCCGGGCCGACAGATCGGTCACGGCACGCTCGGAGCGTGGCACGTACGCTTCACGGACCCCGCAGCCCGAGAGCGCGGCGAGTGCGGCCGTGCCGCCCAGGGCGCGCAGCAGGGAGCGACGGGAGGGCGAGGGCAGGAAGGGAGTCTGGGGCACCCGCGCAGCATGCCGTGCGCGCGCCCGGACGGACAATCGACGCAGCGTCGAGCATGGTCATGCGGAACCGACACCTTGTCGAACGCGGGGGTGGAGGCCGGGTGACATCCGTGTTACGGACGCCTCAGGCCCGTCTCCGGGGGCCGCGGGCAGCATGATCTCGACCGTGAGACCGCCCCTCGGGTGGGTGTGCGCGAGCACCCGCCCGCCGTGCGCGGCGACCACGGCGGACACGATGGACATGCCGAGCCCGAGCCCGTCCCGTCCCCGCACCCGGTCCGCGCCCAGCCGCCGGAACGGCTGGAACAGCCCCGGCGCCTGGTCGGCCGGGATCACCGCGCCGCTGTTGGCGATCCGCAGCGCCGCCCGCCCCGCCGCGTCCACGCCGGTCCACACGCTGACCCAACCCCCCTGCCCCGCGGGGAGGTTGTGCCGTACGGCGTTGTCGAGGAGGTTGACCACGAGCCGTTCGAGCAGCTGCGGGTCGCCCAGCACCGGGGCCGCGGCGAGGCGGGCCTCCACCGGCGGCCCGCCCGTCGGCAGAAGGTCCCCCACCACGGCCGCGAGATCGACGAACTCGCGGCGTTCGAGGCCCTGTTGGCTGCGGGCGAGAGTCAGCAGCGCGTCGATGAGCCGCTCCTGTTCCTGGCCGGCCGCCCGCACCCGCAGCAGCGCGGCGCGCAGCGCCTCGGGACCGGCGTCCGGGTCGGCGAGGGTGACGTCCACGATGGTCTGCTGGAGGGTGAGCGGGGTGCGCAGTTCGTGCGAGGCGTTGGCGACGAACTGCTTCTGCGCCTCGAACGCGCCCTCCAGCCGGGCCAGTACGGCGTCGAAGGTGTCCGCGACGGCCTTCAGCTCGTCCTCGGGACCGCACACCGCGAGCCGTTCGTGCAGGTTGTCGGCGGAGATGCGGCGGGCGGCCGCCGTCATCGTGCGCAGCGGGGCCAGCACCCGCCCGGCCATGAGCCGCCCGAGCGCCAGCGACACCAGTGCCACCAGGGCGAACGCGACGCACGCCTCCACGAAGAACTGGTGCAGCTGGTCCTGCCGGGTGTCGGCCACGATGGTCCGTACGACCGCCGGGGTGCCCGGCCCCAGCTCGCCGTAGCTCGCCCCCTCCTGCACCGCCGTCGTCCGGCCCGCCTCGGAGTGTGTGACGAGCAGGTACGTCATGCCGAGGAGCAGCGCGCCCGTCGCCACGAACAGGCCGCTGTACAGCAGGGTGAGCCGCCAGCGGACGCTCGCCGGGTACAGCCGCCGCCACGGCAGGTTCCGCACCCCGCACGTGATCCGACGCGTGATCGGGTGCGTGGTCGGGCGCATGACCGGGTGCGTGGTCGGGCGCATGGTCCGGCGGTTCACCGGATGCGGTACCCGGCGCGGTCCACCGTCTCGATCAGCGGCGGTTCGCCCAGCTTGCGCCGGAGCCGGCTGACGGTGACCTTCACCGTCTGGCTGAAGGGGTCGGCTGCCTCGTCCCATGCCCGCTCCAGGAGTTCCTCGGTGGACACCACCGCGCCCTGCGCCCCGAGCAGCAGTTCCAGCACCGCGAACTCCTTAGGACTGAGCGGCAGTTGACTGTCGGCGCGGGTGGCCCGGCGGCGCGCCGGGTCGAGCCGCAGCTCCCCGCGGACCAGCACCGGCGGCAGCGCGGGCTGCGCCCGGCGGGCCAACGCCCGGATGCGGGCGACGAGTTCGGCGAAGGCGAAGGGCTTGGACAGATAGTCGTCGGCGCCGAGCCCGAGCCCCGTCACCCGGTCGGCCACCGTCCCGGACGCCGTGAGCATCAGCACCCGCGCGCGGTTGCCGCTCCCGGCGAGGGTGCGGCAGACCTGGTCGCCGTGGAGGCCGGGCAGGTCCCGGTCGAGGACGACGACGTCGTAGCCGTTGACGTCGGCGCGTTCCAGCGCGGTCGGTCCGTCGTGCGCGAGGTCGATCGCCATGCCCTCCCGGCGCAGCCCCGCGGCCACCGTCCGGGCCAGCTCCTCATGGTCGTCCACCACCAGCACACGCATGGCGCCCAGTGTGGCGGCCGGGCGGTTACACCCGGATAAGCCCGGCCGTTCCCGTGCCGTAACCGCCGACGCGGTTCGGTTGGGGCGTACGCATCGCAGCACCACCCCAAGATCGCAGCACAACCCCTAGGAGGAACCATGCGCGCTCTGGCGACCCGGCCCCATCGGCTCGCCCTCGGCGTCGCCGTGCTGACGGCGGCCGCCCTCGGCACGGTCGGCGTGTCGGCGGCGCAGGCCGCCGGGCCGGCGTCCGCGAACGGCTCGGGCAAGGCCACGAAGGTCATCGCCGGTGCCACCGTCGTGAAGGAGAAGGGCAAGGGCGGTGACACGGCCGGCCTGCCGCCCAAGGGTGTCGGCATCGGTGTGGCGTACAAGCCCACCGCACACGCGCCCGGCGACGTCAACACCGCCAGCACGCGCTTCGCCACGTGCATGAGGAGCAAGGGACAGAAGGGCTTCCCGGACATCCACGCGAGCGGGAGCGGCAAGCGGATCCGGCTCCAGGTACGGGTGGGAGCGCAGAAGGGCTCCGACCTGAACTCCGCGAGCTACAAGAAGGCCGTCAAGGTGTGCGCGCCGATCCTCGCGAAGGCGGGCGTCACCTTCACCTCGGGCAGCGGGCTGCCGCCGCTGCCGAAGCCCGGCGAGCCGGGGAAGTCGGGCAAGGCGAGCGGGTCGAGCAGGGAGGCCCCCTCCCTGGACAAGGTCGAGTCGGGGACGGGCGTGGGGCAGGACGACGGCGGGCCCGGCCTGACCACGAGCGGCTTCGGGGCCTGAGCCGCACGGCCGTCCCATGAGGGGGGAACACCGCGGCCCCGGAACGGAGCAACTCCGTTCCGGGGCCGCGGGCGTACCTCACCCTCGCGGGCGTACCTCACCCGACCCGCGCGGAGCGCCTACGCGTCCAGCGACGTCATCACGTGCTTGATGCGCGTGTAGTCGTCGAAGCCGTACGCGGAGAGGTCCTTGCCGTAGCCGGACTTCTTGAAGCCGCCGTGCGGCATCTCGGCGACCAGCGGGATGTGGGTGTTGATCCACACGCAGCCGAAGTCGAGCTTCTTGGACATCCGCATGGCGCGGGAGTGGTCCTTGGTCCACACCGAGGACGCGAGGGCGTACTCGACGCCGTTCGCGTACGCGACGGCCTGGTCCTCGTCCGTGAAGGACTGCACGGTGATGACCGGGCCGAAGACCTCCTGCTGGATGATCTCGTCGTCCTGGTTGAGCCCGGAGACGACGGTCGGGGCCCAGAAGTAGCCCTTGTCGCCGACCCGGTGGCCGCCCGCCTCGACCTTGGCGTGGGCGGGGAGGCGCTCGATGAAGCCGGAGACCTGCTTGAGCTGGTTCGGGTTGTTCAGCGGGCCGTAGAGCACGTCCTCGTCGTCCGGCTGCCCGGTCTTCGTCTCGGCGGCGGCCTTGGCGAGCGCGGAGACGAACTCGTCGTGGATGGAGTGGTGCACGAGCACGCGGGTCGCGGCGGTGCAGTCCTGGCCGGCGTTGAAGAAGCCCGCCACCGAGATGTCCTCGACGGCCTTGGCGATGTCGGTGTCCTCGAAGACCACGACGGGCGCCTTGCCGCCGAGCTCCAGGTGGACCCGCTTGACGTCCTTGGACGCGGATTCCGCGACCGACATGCCGGCGCGTACCGAGCCGGTGATGGAGGCCATCGCCGGGGTCGGGTGCTCGACCATCGCGCGGCCGGTGTCGCGGTCGCCGCAGACGACGTTGAAGACGCCCTTGGGCAGGATCGAGCCGAGGATCTCGGCGATCAGGACGGTGGAGGCCGGGGTGGTGTCCGAGGGCTTGAGGACCACGGTGTTGCCCGCGGCGATCGCCGGGGCGAACTTCCACACGGCCATCATCATCGGGTAGTTCCAGGGCGCGACCTGCGCGCAGACGCCGACCGGCTCACGGCGGACGATGGACGTCATCCCGTCCATGTACTCGCCGGCCGAGCGGCCTTCCAGCATCCGCGCCGCGCCCGCGAAGAAGCGGATCTGGTCGACCATCGGCGGGATCTCCTCGGAGCGGGTGAGGCCCACGGGCTTGCCCGTGTTCTCCACCTCGGCCGCGATGAGTTCCTCGGCGCGCTCCTCGAAGGCGTCCGCGATCTTCAGCAGGGCCTTCTGGCGCTCGGACGGGGTGGTGTCGCGCCAGCCGGGGAAGGCCGCGGCGGCGGCCGCCATCGCGGCGTCCACGTCGGCCGGCCCGGACAGCGGAGCGGTCGCGTACGCGTCGCCGGTCACGGGGTTGACCACCTCGGTGGTCCGTCCGTCGGCGGCGTCGCGGGACTCACCGTCGATGTAGTTGCGCAGACGACGCAGCTCGGTGCTCACTGCCGGCCTCCTGATCAGGTTCTGACGTCAGCTGGGGGCGTCCAGCTGTATCGGGCTGTCCACTCACTGAGACACCCCACCCTAATCCGCATCCCGACGTTTTCAACACCCCTGGCCGGATCCTTGCTGCGAAATCCGCAAGTTCCTGCCACGTAAACAACGAATTTCATCGCCTCGGCCTTGCGGAACGGTCGAGACGTCGTGCACAGTGAGGGCGTGGCCAGTCGAAGCGCAGACCCCAGGGACTCCCGCGAGTCCAGGAACGGCACTCCCCATCTGGATGCCGTCTCCCTCGCCATCATCGAACAGCTCCAGGAGGACGGCCGCCGGCCGTACGCCGCGATCGGCAAGGCGGTGGGCCTCTCCGAGGCGGCCGTGCGCCAGCGGGTGCAGAAGCTGCTCGACCAGGGCGTGATGCAGATCGTCGCCGTCACGGACCCGCTCACCGTGGGATTCCGCCGGCAGGCGATGGTCGGCGTGAACGTCGAGGGATCCCTCGACCCCGTCGCCGAAGCGCTGACGGCCATGTCGGAGGTCGAGTACGTGGTGATGACCGCGGGCTCGTTCGACATCCTCGCGGAGGTCGTCTGCGAGGACGACGACCACCTGCTGGACGTCATCAACAAACGCATCCGGGCGCTGCCCGGCGTGCGCTCGACCGAAAGCTTCGTCTACCTGAAGCTGAAGAAGCAGACCTACATGTGGGGAACCCGATAACCGTGAGCTCAAAGGACCTCAGCAAGACCGCGTACGACCACCTGTGGATGCACTTCACCCGCATGTCCTCGTACGAGAACTCCCCCGTCCCGACCATCGTCCGGGGCGAGGGCACCTACATCTACGACGACAAGGGCAAGCGCTACCTGGACGGTCTCGCGGGCCTGTTCGTGGTCCAGGCCGGTCACGGCCGCACGGAGCTGGCCGAGGTCGCCGCCAAGCAGGCCTCCGAGCTGGCCTTCTTCCCGGTGTGGTCGTACGCCCACCCCAAGGCCGTGGAGCTGGCGGAGCGTCTCGCGCACGAGGCGCCGGGCGACCTCAACAAGGTGTTCTTCACCACCGGTGGCGGTGAGGCGGTGGAGACCGCCTGGAAGCTCGCCAAGCAGTACTTCAAGCTCAAGGGCAAGCACACCAAGTACAAGGTCATCTCCCGCGCGGTCGCCTACCACGGCACCCCGCAGGGCGCCCTGTCGATCACCGGCCTGCCGGCCCTGAAGGCCCCGTTCGAGCCCCTGGTGCCGGGTGCGCACAAGGTCCCGAACACCAACATCTACCGCGCCCCGATCCACGGCGACGCCCCCGAGGCCTTCGGCCGCTGGGCCGCCGACCAGATCGAGCAGCAGATCCTCTTCGAGGGCCCGGACACCGTCGCCGCGGTCTTCCTGGAGCCGGTGCAGAACGCGGGCGGCTGCTTCCCGCCCCCGCCCGGCTACTTCCAGCGCGTCCGCGAGATCTGCGACCAGTACGACGTGCTGCTCGTCTCCGACGAGGTCATCTGCGCCTTCGGCCGGCTCGGCACGACGTTCGCCTGTGACAAGTTCGGCTACGTGCCGGACATGATCACCTGCGCCAAGGGCATGACCTCGGGCTACTCCCCGATCGGCGCCTGCATCGTCTCCGACAAGATCGCCGAGCCGTTCTACAAGGGCGACAACACCTTCCTGCACGGCTACACCTTCGGCGGCCACCCCGTGTCCGCGGCGGTCGGCCTCGCCAACCTCGACCTGTTCGAGCGCGAGGGCATCAACCAGCACGTGCTGGACAACGAGGGCAACTTCCTGAAGACCCTCCAGAAGCTGCACGACCTGCCGATCGTCGGCGACGTCCGCGGCAACGGCTTCTTCTACGGCATCGAGCTCGTGAAGGACAAGGTCACCAAGGAGTCCTTCAACGACGAGGAGACCGAGCGCGTGCTCTACGGCTTCCTCTCGAAGGCGCTCTTCGAGAACGGCCTGTACTGCCGTGCCGACGACCGTGGCGACCCGGTCGTCCAGCTCGCCCCGCCGCTGATCTCCAACCAGGAGACCTTCGACGAGATCGAGCAGATCCTGCGGGCCACCCTCACCGAGGCGTGGACCAAGCTCTGATCGTTCCCGATCAGCTCTGATCATCCGGCTGGATGATCGACCCCGGCCCCGGTGCCGTCCGTTCGAGTGAGAACGGCGGCCCGGGGCCGTGTGCTGTCCGGCCTCCCGCCGACGGCTGCCTAGCGTGCCAGTGACCGATCGGCCCAGCCTTCGTTCCCCCGCACGGGGGAACGGCAACGGGAATACGGATCAGAACCGAGGTGTACGCCCATGGAGGCCCCGCCGGACAACGACGTGCTCTGGGCACGGTCCCTGCACTTCACCCACGACGACGGCTCCCCCGGACTCGGCGGCGTGTCGCTCGGTGTCCGCGAGGGCGAGATCCTCGCCGTCGGCGGCCCGCGCGGCAGCGGCAAGACGACCCTGCTGCGCTGCCTGTCCGGTCAGGTACGCGCCCAGCGCGGCGAGGTCTGGTTCAACAGCGTGCCCGTGCACACCATGGGCCCGATGGCCCGGGAGCGGCTGCGCCGCGACCGGTTCGGCTGGATCGACCCGGCCCCCGTGCTCGTCCCCGAGCTGACCGTGTGGGAGAACACCGCCCTCCCGCTCATGCTGCGCGGCGTCAGCCGCCGCCGGGCCAAGGCCGCCGCCCACGAGTGGCTCGACCGGCTCGACGTCGGCGACCGGGCCCGCAGGCGCCCGCACGAACTGCACCAGGCCGAGCGCCAGCGCGTCTCGCTGGCCCGCGCCCTCGCCCCCGGCCCGACCGTGCTGTTCGCGGACGAGCCGACGGCCCCGCTGCACCGGGCCGACCGCGCCCATGTGCTGCGCACCCTGACGACCGCGGCCCGCTCGCACGGCATCACGGTCGTGCTCGCCACCCACGACGCCGACACCGCGGCCCTCGCCGACCGCACGGTGTCCCTGCTGGACGGGCGGCGCGTCACCACCGTCCACCTGCCCCCGGTGGCCGAGACGGAGGGCCGGGCCGCGTGCTCGCTCTCCGTCTGACCCGCGGCGGCCGCCCCGCCGTCCAGCTGCGCCGCCTCCTCGTCGCCCTCGCGTCCGGTGGCACCGCCTTCCTGCTGCTGTGCACCCTCGGCTACGCCCTGGGCCATCCGCTCCAGTCGGGCGCCGCCGCGCTGCGCCTCGCGTGGTGCGCCGTGCCGCTGGCCGCGACCGTGCACCTGGCGACCGCCGTCGCCCGCACCGACCCGGGCACCAGGCCCCGCCCCGGACTGTCGGCGGTCGGCCTCGGCCCCGGCCGGCTGATGGCGATCTCTGCCCTCACCACGGCCCTCGCCTGCACCGTCGGCTCGGCGCTCGCCCTGCTGCTCTTCCTGCATCTGCGCGGCGACGTGACGGGGCTGCCGTTCGACGGCGCCGCCGCGCGGTTCCTCGCCGGGGACGTGCCGCTGCCGCTGCCCGCGACGCTCACCCTGCTCGCACTGCTGCCGGTGACCGCGTCGGTGGCGGTCGCGGTCGTCCTGCGGCCGCGCGAGAGGCGCTCCGGCGCGGCGGCGGGCCGCGGGATCTCGGCGGCGTACCGGCCCTTCCGCGCGCGCGGCGGGTCCGGCGGCCGTACGGCCGTCGCGCGTGCCGGGAGCGGCGACCGGGCACCGGCCGCGAAGACGGCGGACGACGGCCGCACGCCGGCCGGACCGGAGACGGCCGACGGCGCTGCGGCGGCCGGGCCGGACACCGCGGACGGCCCCACGGGCGCCGGGTCCGGCGGCCGTACCTCCGCCCTGCGGGGCGGATCCCGTGGCCGTACGCCGGCCGTGCGCGGCCGGATCAGCGGCCCCGGGCCGGCCGCGCAGGCCGCCACCGGTCCGACCGCCGACGGCGTGGCGGACGCGGTGGCCGGGGCGGTCCCGGCCGGTGCCGTCCTCGACGCCGGCGCGCTGCTGGCCGCCGCGGACGGCGCGGCCGCCGGGCGGCCCGACCCGCACCGCCCGCCCGTGCCCCGCGAGGCGCCGCGCGGACTGCCGTGGGGGGTGGCGGTGCTCGCCGTCGGACTCGCCGTGGAGGCCTACGCGTCCCGTACGACGGCGGGCACCGCGCTGGCCCTGCCCGGCGCCCTGCCCGGCGGCCCGGTGGGCGTCTTCTTCGGCTGGGCCCTGACCGCCCTCGGCCTCGCCCTCGCCGGGCCCGGCCTCACCCATCTGTGCGGGCGGCTGCTCCAGGCCGTACGGCCGGGCGCCCTGCGGCTGCTGGCCGGCCGCATCCTGATGGCGGAGGCCACCCGCGTCGGCCGCCCGCTGGGCGTGGTGTGCGCGGTGGCGTCGGGCGGGTACGCGATGGCCTCGCTGTCCGACCCGCACGGCCCGTCCATCGGCCCGCTGACCACGCTGGGCACCCTCGTCGTGGCCGGCTGCACGGTGGCCACGCTGCTCACCGCCGCCGTCGAGGCCAAGCACGCACGGGCCGAGACGACGGCCGCGCTGGTACGGCTCGGCGCCCCCGCGTCGATGCTGCGCGGCGCCGCCGCCCTCAGGGCCGGGGCGCTGCTGGCCGTGTTCGGTCCGCTCACCCTGGCCGTCGCGGACCTCGCGGCGCTGCCGCTGGCCCACTGAGGGCCAGGTCCCGGCCGCGCAGGGAAATCCGGGAGGCCGCCGATGACTTTCGCGGCGGCCGCCGGTCCCTCTCGTCGCACGGCATCCACCGCGAGGGAAGGCTCCCATGTACCAACAGATGATCTTCGTGAACCTGGCCACCGACGACGTCGAGGCGTCCCGGAGGTTCTTCACCGAGCTGGGCTACACGATCAACCCCCAGTTCAGCACCGAGGAGTGCGCGTGTGTCGTGATCAGCGACACCATCGTCGCGATGCTGCTCAGCAAGAAGCACTACGCCACCTTCACCAAGAAGGAGATCGTCGACCCGGCGCACTCCAGCGAGGTGCTGCTGTGTCTGAGCGCGGAGAGCCGCGAGAAGGTCGACGAGCTGGTCGACCGGGCGATCGCGGCGGGCGGTGCGGGCACGAGCGAGGCCATCGACCAGGGCTTCATGTACGGCCGCAGCTTCGACGACCTGGACGGGCACACCTGGGAGGTCATGTGGATGGACCCCGCGGCGGTGCAGGGCTGAACCGGGCACGGGGGCAGGGCCGGTCCTCGCGCGGGGCGGGCCGGCCCCCGGCGCGGACCGGGCGCGGGGCGGCTCGGTCCCGGGGGCCGTCTGACAGCATGGGCGGGTGACCGAGACCCCCGCCCTGCCCCACCGTGCCGCCCACGACCGCGAGTTGGAGTCGCTCGCCGAGTTCGACGAGGTCGTCTCGGGCGGCGGTTCGCTCGCCCGCTACCGCGTCCAGGCCGTCGACCTGACGGACCGTACGGCGGTGCTCCTGTCGGCCGACTGCGCGGGCGCCGTCTTCCTCGGCTGCCCGATGGAACCCGCCGCGGCCGCCCATGTCCGGGCCGCGGGAGCGCTGGTCTTCCCGCCCGTGCCGGGTCTCCCCTTCGACCCGTACCGCGCCGCCGCCTACTCCCCCGACGAGTTGTTCACGTCGCTGGAGCGGGGGTACGCGGCGACGCCCGACGCCCGCGCCTACGCCTGGTTCCAGCGGACCAAGGCGGACGGCGACGTGTTCGCGTCGATGCTGCGGGCCGTCCACGACGACACCGTCTCCGACGCCCTCGACGAACTCCTCGCCGGGGCACGGGTGGTGGGGGTGATGGGCGGCCACGCCCTGGCCCGCGGCACGGCGGCGTACGCGGGCGCGGCCCGGCTGGGCCGGGAGCTGACCCGGGCCGGTTTCACCGTGGCGACCGGCGGCGGTCCCGGCGCCATGGAGGCGGCCAACCTGGGCGCGTACGCGGCCCCGTTCGACGACGCCATGCTGGCGGAGGCCCTGCAACTCCTCGCCAAAACACCGTCGTTCGAACCGTCCGTCACCGACTGGGCACGCGCCGCGTTCGACGTGCGCACCCGCTGGCCGGGCGGCGGGACCTCGATCGGTGTCCCCACCTGGTTCTACGGCCACGAGCCGCCGAACGCGTTCGCGGCACACATCGCCAAGTACTTCGCCAACGCCACCCGGGAGGACGGCCTGCTGGCCCGCTCGAACGCGGGGGTGGTCTTCCTGCCGGGTGCCGCGGGAACGGTGCAGGAGGTCTTCGACAACGCCACGCCCAACTACTACGCGTCACGCGGCGAACCGGCTCCCATGGTGCTCGTCGACCGCGTGCACTGGACCGAACGGCTGCCCGTATGGCCACTGTTGCGGTCTCTTGCGCAGGGACGGCCGATGGAGTCCCGAATCGCCCTCGTTGACCGGATCGACGACGCCGCGGGCGCGCTGAAACGTCTCGCCGGTTAATAAGCGGGTAAAGTCAACGCACTTGACGGGCCTATGCATTGACACCTCTTACGGAGCGCTTATAGACCTGTGAGTCTTCTGGGGGTGGTGAAGTCCTCGGTGACTGCCGTTCGTTCCGTGCGCCGCCGGCGTGTCGCCCTCCCCAGGTCCCAGCCCCCCGCAATTGCGCACCCCGTGAAGGGCACAGTGGCCATCATCTCCATATCCCGCCGCACCGCACGCCCCCTGCGCGTGCTCGGCATCGCCTCCGCGTCGGCCGCGCTCGCGCTGAGCGCCGCCGGCACCGCACTCGCGTGCAACATCGCCGACTTCTCCGCCGAAGCCTCCTGCGACGGCGCCAACGGTGTCATCACCGTCACCGACACGGACGCCTCCGGCCAGTCGGCCGTCGTCTCCGTCTTCCTCGAGAGCAACGGCGCCGACGCCAAGAAGATCGGCGAGCAGACGGTCAAGGGCTCCAAGGCCGGCGTCACCATCTCCTTCAGCGAGGACTGGAAGCCGAACGCCACCTACCGCGTCCACGTCACGGCCGGCAAGATCGTCGACAAGGACATCACGCCGAACCTGACGACCCCGTCGAAGGCGTGCACGGCCGAGGAGTCCCCGAGCCCGTCGGCCTCGCCGTCCCCGTCGGACTCCGCCTCGGCGCCGGCCTCGTCCGACTCGCCGTCCCCGTCCGCCTCGGACAGTTCGAGCACCGCGCCCGCGGAGGCCTCGGACAACGCCCCGTCCCCGGCGGCCGGCACCTCCAACCTCGCCGAGACCGGTGCGAACTCCAACACCGGCCTGATCGCCGGCATCGCGGCCGCGCTGGTCGTCGTCGGTGGCGGAGCCGTCTTCTTCGGCATGCGCCGCCGCGGCGCCAAGTCGGACAGCTGACCGGCACCGCACCCGCACGCACGCGCAGGGCCCGCCCCCGGCAACGGGAGCGGGCCCTTCGTACGCCGCCGTCCCGCCGAGGGGGCGGCGCGGGCGCTCAGCCCAGCACCACGACCTCCGCCGCGTCGAACTCCACGCCCACCACGGCCCCGACCTCCGGCGCGTCCCGCAGCGCGCACGCCGCCTCCAGGCGGGGCGCGTCCTCTGGCTGGAGCTGGAGGGCGACATGGGTGCCGCGGAAGGTACGGGCGGCGACCGTGCAGCGCAGGCCCTCGCCCGCGGTGCCGACCCGGACCCCCGCGGGCCGCACGAGCACCGTGCGCGGGCCCTGCGGGGCGGCCTCGCCGACCGGGACCTTGCCCCAGGGCGTGATCGCCGCCGTACCGGCGACGGTCGCCTCGGCCACGTTGTCGAAGCCGAGGAAGCGCGCGACGAACGCGTCCGCGGGCCGTTGCCACACCTCAAGTGGCGTACCCGACTGGGCGATCCGTCCGTCCCGCATCACCACGACCCGGTCGGCGAGCGCGAACGCCTCGCCCTGGTCGTGCGTGACGGCCAGCACGGTGGTGCCCAACCGCCCGAACAGCTCCCGCAGTTCGACGACGAGCCGCTCCCTGAGCGACCGGTCGAGCTGTCCCAGCGGCTCGTCGAGCATCAGCAGCCGCGGCCGGGGCGCGAGCGCGCGGGCGAGCGCGACCCGCTGCTGCTCGCCGCCGGAGAGCGCGGCCACCGGCCGGCGGGCGGCGCCGGGCAGCCCGACCAGGTCGAGCAACTCGGCGACCCGGCGGTCCTGTTCGGCGCGGGAGACGCCGTGCATCCGCAGCCCGAACGCGACGTTGCCGCCCACGTCCCGCTGCGGGAAGAGCTGGTGGTCCTGGAACATCAGCCCCACGCCGCGCCGGTGCGCGGGCACGCCCGCGTGGTCGGCGCCGTCCAGCAGCACCTGTCCGGCGTCCAGGGGCTGCAGCCCCGCGACCGCGCGCAGCAGCGTCGACTTGCCGCTGCCGCTCGGGCCGAGCACGCACACCACCTCGTGCTCGGCGACATCGAGGTCGACGGCGTCGAGCACGGTCCGCTCGCCGAACCGCACGGTCGCGCCCCTCAGCCCCAGCAGAGTCACAGCTCCCCCATTCCGTCGGCGGCCCCGGCGGACGCCGTCCGCGGGCGGAGCCGCTCCAGCACCAGCAGCGCCACCGCGCACACCACCATCAGGATCGTCGACAGGGCCATCGCCTGGCCGTAGTTGAGATCGCCGGGCCGGCCGAGCAGCCGGGCCACGGCGACCGGCAGGGTCGGCCGGTCGGGCCGCGCGATGAACACGGTCGCGCCGAACTCGCCGAGCGAGACGGCGAACGCGAACCCGGCGGCGACCAGCAGCGCGCGCCGCACCATGGGCAGGTCGACCTCCCGCCACACCCGCCAGGGCGACGCGCCGAGCACGGCGGCGGCCTCCCTGAGCCGGGCGTCGGTGGCCCGCAGCACCGGCAGCATGGTCCGCACCACGAACGGGGCACCGACCAGCGCCTGCGCGAGCGGCACCAGGATCCACGAGGAACGCAGGTCCAGCGGCGGCTCGTCGAGCGCGATGAGGAAGCCGAAGCCGACGGTGACGGCGGAGACGCCGAGCGGCAGCATGAGCAGCGCGTCGAAGCCGCGCACGAGCCGTCCCGCGTCGCGCCGCGCGAGGGCGGCCGCGGCGAGTCCGCCGATCGCGACGGCGATGACGGTCGCGGCGGCGGCGTACTCCAGCGAGGTGGCGATCGCGGTGATCGGCGCGACGAGGAAGGTGCCGTCCTCGTGGGTCAGCGCCCGGTAGTAGTCGAGGCCGCCGCCGAAGGAGCGCTGGACCAGCACCGCGAGCGGCAGCACCAGCAGCACGGCGGCGGTGGCGAGGACCCCGGCGAGCAGCGCCCACTGGCCCGCGCCGCGCGGGCGCCGGGCGGTCGCGGAGGCGTCGACGAGCCGCAGCGCGGTCTCCCGGCGCCGTACCGTCCAGGCGTGGGCGAGCAGGATCAGGCCGACCGCGGCGAACTGCACGAGGGTGAGCACGGCCGCGGTGGCGAGGTCGAACACCTCGGAGGTCTGCCGGTAGATCTCGACCTCCAGGGTCGAGAACGTCGGCCCGCCCAGGATCTGCACGACGCCGAAGGAGGTGAACGTGAAGAGGAAGACCATGAGCGCGGCGGCGGCCACGGCGGGCGCGAGCGCGGGCAGCGTGACGCGGCGCCACGCGGTGAGCGGGGAGGCGCCGAGCATCCGCGCGGCCTCCTCCTGGCGCGGGTCGAGCTGGGCCCACAGGCCGCCCACGGTCCGTACGACGACGGCGTAGTTGAAGAAGACGTGGGCGATCAGGATCGCCCACACGGTGGTGTCGAGGCGTACGCCCCACCACGCGTCGAGCAGTCCGCCGCGGCCGACCAGCGCGAGGAACGCCGTACCGACGACGACCGTGGGCAGCACGAACGGCACGGTGACGACGGCCCGCAGGACCCCCTTGCCGGGGAAGTCGAGGCGGGCGAAGACATAGGCGCCGGGCAGCGCGACGAGCAGGGTGAGCGCGGTGGAGGCGAGCGCCTGCCAGGTGGTGAACCACAGCACGTGCCGGATGCCGGGGTCGGCGAGGACGTCCCCGATCCGGCCGAACTGCCATACCCCGTCGGCGTGCAGACCGCGGGCGACGATCGCGGCGACGGGGTAGGCGAAGAACACGCCGAAGAACACGACGGGCAGGGCCATGAGGCCGAGCCGCGCCGCGTTCCCCTTGCGGCCCGTGCGGGATTCCCTCGCCGCGGGCGCTAGTTCAGTACGAGTGACGTCCACGACTTGACCCACTGGTCACGGTTGGCGGCGATCTTCGCGGGCGCCATGGTCTCCGGATCCGTCGCCGCGGCACCGTACTTGGTGAACTCGGCGGGCACGGAGGCGCCCTTGACCACCGGGTACACGAACATGTTCAGCGGCATGTCCTGCTGGAACTCCCGGGAGATCAGGAAGTCGATGAACGCCTTGCCGCCCTTGCTGTTCTTCGCGTTCTTCAGCAGCCCCGCGAACTCGATCTGCCGGAAGCAGGTGCCGTACGACGTCCCGGTGGGCGCGGTCTTCGGCTTGGGGTCGCCGTAGATCACCTCGGCGGGCGGCGAGGAGGCGTACGACACCACGAGCGGGCGGTCGGCGTGCGCCTTCTTGCCGCCGGCGGAGCCGGAGAACTCCTCGTTGTAGGCCTGCTCCCAGCCGTCGACGACCTTGACGCCGTTGGCCTTGAGCTTCTTCCAGTAGCCCTGCCAGCCGGAGTCGCCGTAGTGCGCGGCGCTGGCGAGCAGGAACCCGAGACCGGGCGACGACGTCGACGCGTTCTCGGTGACGAGGAGGTTCTTGTACTCCGGCTTGACGAGGTCGTCGAGGGACTGCGGCGGGGTCAGCTTGTGCTTGCTGAAGTACGCCTTGTCGTAGTTGACGCAGATGTCGCCGTAGTCGATCGGCGTGACGCGGTGGCCGGACTGGTCGAGCTGGTAGGACGCGCCGACGGTGTCCAGGCCCTTGGCGGTGTACGACTGGAACAGCCCGTTGTCGAGGGCGCGCGAGAGCAGGGTGTTGTCGACGCCGAAGAAGACGTCGCCCTGCGGGTTGTCCTTGGTCAGGATCGCCTTGTTGACGGCCTGGCCGGCGTCGCCGTCCTTGAGCACCTTGACCTTGTACCCGGACTGCTTCTCGAAGTCCTTGATCACGCTCTTGGACGCGGCCCACGAGTCGTGGCTGACCAGCGTGACCGTCTTGGAGTCCGCCGCGCCGGAGCCGGTGGAGCCGGAGCCGCACGCGGACAGCGTGACCAGACCGAGGCCCACGGCCGCGGCCACGAACACCTTGGTGTGCACTTGTTTCCTCCTGGGATTCACCAGGAAGAACGCGGCCCTGCCCGGGCGCAGCCCGGACAGGGCACAACAGCTTGAGTGAAGACCGAACTTCCTACCCAGAATGACCTGGGCGAGGTTCAGAGGGTCTGCGGCCCGATGCCGCACTCTCAGCGCTGTGGCGCTCCCCTGTCGGAATATGAAGATGTGGAGTGACGATCCGGCCGACGGCATCGCGGGGCGATGATCCGACCGGAAACCTACGGGGCCAGATTACCGCTCGGTGGCCGCCAGCTGACCACAGGCTCCGTCGATCTCCTGGCCACGGGTGTCGCGCACGGTCACGGGTACCCCGTGGGCGGCGATCGCCTCGACGAACGCCTTCTCGTCCTCGGGACGCGACGCGGTCCACTTCGAGCCCGGCGTCGGGTTCAGCGGGATGAGGTTGACATGTACGGGCTTACCGCGGAGCAGCCGCCCGAGCCGGTCACCGCGCCACGCCTGATCGTTGATGTCGCGGATCAGGGCGTACTCGATGGAGAGCCGGCGCCCCGACTTCTCGACGTACTCGAATCCGGCGTCGAGTACCTCGCGCACCTTCCACCGCGTGTTCACGGGCACGAGGGTGTC
This sequence comes from Streptomyces mangrovisoli, assembly GCF_000974985.2. Taxonomy (GTDB): domain Bacteria; phylum Actinomycetota; class Actinomycetes; order Streptomycetales; family Streptomycetaceae; genus Streptomyces; species Streptomyces mangrovisoli. The sequence goes on from NZ_LAVA02000107.1 coordinate 50,406, forward strand.
GCGCAGCTCGTCGTCCGGGGCGTGCAGCGAGATCGCGAGGCGGCACTTCAGGCCCTCGTCGGCGAACCGGTGGATCGCCGGGACCAGGCCGACCGTGGAGACGGTGATGCCGCGCTGCGACAGACCGAGCCCGTCCGGGTTCGGGTCGGTGAGCGCGCGGATGGCGCCGATGACCCGCTTGTAGTTGGCGAGCGGCTCGCCCATGCCCATGAAGACGATGTTCGACAGCCGCGCGGGCCCGCCGGGCACGTCGCCGTCCCGGAGCGCGCGCATCCCGTCGACGATCTGGTGCACGATCTCCGCGGTCGACAGGTTGCGGTCGAGACCCGCCTGCCCGGTCGCGCAGAACGGGCAGTTCATCCCGCAGCCGGCCTGCGAGCTGATGCACATGGTGACCCGGTCCGGGTAGCGCATGAGCACCGACTCGACCAGCGTCCCGTCGAACATCCGCCACAGCGTCTTGCGGGTGGTGCCCTCGTCGGTCGACAGATGCCGTACGACGGTCATCAGCTCGGGCAGCAGCGCCTCCTGCAGCCGGGCACGCGAACCGGCGGGGATGTCGGTCCACTCGGCCGGGTCGTGCGCGTACCGCGCGAAGTAGTGCTGCGAGAGCTGCTTGGCACGGAACGGCTTCTCCCCGATCCCGGCGACCGCCTCCTTGCGCTCGGCAGGAGTGAGATCGGCAAGATGCCGCGGCGGCTTCTGGGCTCCGCGGGGGGCGACGAAAGTGAGTTCTCCGGGAATGGGCATGGTGGTACCAGTGTCTCAGATCCACTTGGGTGACCTGGGACGGTCGGGTGGCGGGGTGGGGCGGGCGGTGTCCGGGGGCCGGTGCATGGACAGGGTGTTCCCGCTCCGCCATGCTGTTCGGATCATGATCGACCGGGGTGTGAGGGGCGGGGATGATCCGTGGAGAGGTCGCAGGGTGAGGCGGGATCGCCGGAGCGCGTTCGTTTCCGGCTGACCTTCCTGCAGAACGTGGTGCCGATACTGCCCAGTCTCATCGGTTTCACCCTGTACTCCACCGCGTGGTGGGGCGACGGAGCGTCCGTTCCCCCTTACCTGGTGGGGATGGTCTTCTGGGCGGTTCTGGCGTGCCTGGGGCTGCTGGTGTCGCGTGGCTTCGGGGTCACTCTGACGCCGTCGGAGGCCGTCGTGCACGGGCTGCACCGCCGTACCGTCCGGTGGGCCGACGTCCAGGCCGTCCGTATCGAGTCCTTCGCGGGCAGCCGGACCGTCGTGCTCTACGAGGCGGGGGGCCGCACCACCCGGCTGCGGGCGCCGATCAGCGGGTTCCTCAACTGGGATCGCCGCTTCGAGGAGAAGTTCCACACCATCGGCAGGTGGTGGCTGGAGCACCGGGGCCCGGACTGGACTTATGTGCCGCCGGCGGCGACGTGGTGGAACGCTCCCCCGCCGCCGGACGGGAACCCCTTCGCGCCGCCCGTGTAGCCCCGGTCCGGAACAGCGAACGGCCCCCGCCCGGGAATCGGGCGGGGGCCGTCGTACAGCCGTACGGGCCGGTCAGGCGGAGCCCACGAAGAGGACCATCAGGAGCCAGACCACCGGGGCCGTCGGGAGCAGGGAGTCCAGGCGGTCCATGATGCCCCCGTGGCCGGGGAGCAGGGTGCCCATGTCCTTGATGCCGAGGTCCCGCTTGATCATCGACTCGCCCAGGTCGCCCAGGGTCGCGCTGGCCGCGACCGCGAGGCCCAGCAGCAGGCCCTGCCACCAGGCGCCGTCGTCGATCAGGAACTGCATGCACAGCGCGCCCGCCACCATCGCGAAGGCGACCGCGCCGACCAGGCCCTCGCGGGTCTTGCCGGGGCTGATCCGCGGGGCGAGCTTGGTCTTGCCGAAGCGCCAGCCGACGGCGTACGCGCCCGTGTCGCTGACCACGGTCAGCAGCAGGAACGTGAGGACCCGCCAGGGGCCGTCGTCCGCGGTGAGCATCAGCGCGACGAACGTCGCCAGGAACGGCACGTAGAACGCCGCGAAGACACCCGCCGTGACGTCCTTGAGGTAGCCCTCCGGCGGCTCGGTCATCCGCCAGACCAGGACGGCGAGCGCGGTCAGCGCCATCGCCACCCACGCGCCCTCGGCACCGCGGACATAGCCGGCGACGACCATCGCCGCTCCGCCGACCGCGAGCGGCACCAGGGGCGCCTTGATCTCCTTGCGCTCCTGAAGCCTGCTGGTCAGCTCCCACAGGCCCACCACGACGGCGACGGCGACGACACCGACGAAGGCGGCCTTGACGACGAACAGCGACGCGATGATCACGACACCGAGCCCGACGCCGACCCCTATGGCCGCGCTCAGGTCCCGGCCCGCGCTCTTCTTCTGCGGGGCGGGCGCCGGCTGCGAGGAGTCGGGCATGGGCTCCGGATTCTGCGGCGCCGTCCCGTAGGACTGCGCTTGCGGCATCTCGTAGGACTGCGCCTGCGGCGTCTGGTCGCGGAACGTCTCGTCTCGGAACAGGGGGCCGCTCGGCCGAGCGGCCCCCTGGCCGTCATCCTGGTCTCCGCCGAACGCGGGTACGTCGGGCACGATGGGCATGGGGCGAGTGTGCTGCGCCTCAGGCGCATCGTACGCGGGACCCGCCGGAGCAGCCCCCTGGACAGGCCCTCGCTCAGAGGACCCCCAGTACCCGGCTTGCTGCGGCGCCCCCCAGGAAGAGTCGTTCATCAGACCTCGAGAAGCTCCGCTTCCTTGTGCTTGAGGAGCTCGTCCACCTGGGCGACGTACTTGTGCGTGGTGTCGTCGAGCTCCTTCTCCGCACGGCGGCCCTCGTCCTCGCCGATCTCGCCATCCTTGATCAGCTTGTCGATGGTGTCCTTCGCCTTGCGGCGCACGGAACGGATCGAGACCCGGGAGTCCTCGGCCTTGCCCTTGGCGACCTTGATGTAGTCGCGGCGGCGCTCCTCGGTGAGCTCGGGGAACACCACACGGATGATGTTGCCGTCGTTGCTCGGGTTGACGCCCAGGTCGGAGTCCCGGATCGCCTGCTCGATGTTGCGCAGCGCGGTCTTGTCGAACGGCGTCACGACCGCCATGCGCGGCTCCGGCACGGAGAACGAAGCCAGCTGGTTGATCGGCGTCGGCGCGCCGTAGTAGTCGGCCACGATCTTGTTGAACATCGCCGGGTGCGCACGGCCGGTGCGGATCGCGGCGAAGTCCTCCTTGGCGACCACGACGGCCTTCTCCATCTTCTCCTCGGCCTCGAGGAGGGTCTCTTCGATCACCACTTGCTCCTGCGTGTCTTGAGTAAGGCCCGGCTGCGGTTCCCCGCTGGGGCGGCGGCCGGCTGCGTCGCGTCTTCTTCCTGCACGGTTCCCGACCGGCAGGACATTGTCCATCCCCCGGTCAGGGTCCGTCGCCCGGACCGGACGGTACGACCGGAACGGGGTGCTCCCGGATCGGAACGTACGACCGGATCGGGTACTGCCTGACCAGACCGTACGACCGGAACGAGTGCTCCCGGGTCAGTCCCGGCCGCCCTGGTCGCCCACCAGCGTGCCGATCTTCTCACCCTTGACGGCCCGCGCGATATTCCCGGCCACCAGAAGCTCGAAGACCAGGATCGGCAGGCTGTTGTCGCGGCACAGCGTGACGGCGGTGGCGTCCGCGACCTTCAGGTTGCGGGTGATGACCTCGCCGTACCCGAGGGAGTCGAACTTGACGGCGTCGGGGTTGGTCTTCGGGTCGGAGTCGTAGACCCCGTCCACACCGTTCTTGCCCATCAGCAGCGCCTCGGCGTCGATCTCCAGGGCACGCTGGGCGGCGGTGGTGTCGGTGGAGAAGTACGGCATGCCCATGCCGGCGCCGAAGATGACCACGCGGCCCTTCTCCAGGTGGCGCACGGCGCGCAGCGGGATGTACGGCTCGGCGACCTGGCCCATGGTGATTGCGGTCTGCACCCGGCTGTCGATGCCCTCCTTCTCCAGGAAGTCCTGGAGCGCGAGGCAGTTCATGACGGTGCCGAGCATGCCCATGTAGTCCGAACGGGCACGGTCCATGCCGCGCTGCTGGAGCTCGGCGCCGCGGAAGAAGTTGCCGCCGCCGATGACGACCGCGACCTGCGCGCCGTCCCGGACGACGGCCGCGATCTCACGGGCGATGGCATGCACCACGTCAGGGTCCACACCCAGACCCCCGCCACCGGAGAATGCCTCTCCGGACAGCTTCAGCAGAAACCGGCCGGGTACTTTGCCGTCGTCGCTCTTCTGGGCCTTGGTGGTCATGGGATCCCGCCTCTGTTACGTGGTGCTGCACATACGAAGAAGGCCATTGCCGGTGGGGTCGCTTTTCGCTCCCGTGCTCGGCAATGGCCTCCTCGTCAGATCTGCTGTCGTCCGCCACGCGCGTGCGTGACGGCGTCCCGGACGACTGCTGTCGACCCTATCCGGGTCGTGCGTCGAACGCGGTACGGACTCAGACTCAGATGCCGACCTTGATGCGCGAGAAGCGCTTCAGGGTGACACCGGCCTCGTCCAGAACCTTCTGGACCGACTTCTTGTTGTCGAGCGCGTACGGCTGACCGAGCAGCGTCGCGTCCTTGAAGAAGCCGTTGAGACGACCCTCGACGATCTTGGCGATCGCGGCCTCGGGCTTGCCCTCGGCGCGGGTGGTCTCCTCGGCGATACGGCGCTCGGACTCGACGACCTCGGCCGGGACCTCGTCCTTGGAGAGGTACTTCGGCGCGAAGGCGGCGATGTGCTGGGCGATGCCCTTGGCCACGTCGGCGTTCGGCTTGTCCAGCTCGACGAGGACACCGATCTGCGGGGGCAGGTCGGGCATCGTGCGGTGCATGTACGCGGTGACGTAGCCGTCGGCGAACTGCGCGAAGCGGTCCAGCACGATCTTCTCGCCGAGGTTGGCGTTGGCCTCGTCCACGAACGCCTGGACCGTCTTGCCGGCCTCGATCTCGGACGCGAGCAGCGCCTCGAGGTCGGCCGGGGAGGTCTTGGCGATGTGCTCGGCGATCTGCTTGGCGACGGCCTGGAACTTGTCGCCCTTGGCGACGAAGTCCGTCTCGCACTTCAGCTCGACGAGGACGCCGGAGGAGTTGTCGTCGGCGATGATGGAGACCACGGCGCCGTTCTCGGCGGAGCGGCCCTCGCGCTTGGCGACGCCCTTCTGGCCCTTGATACGGAGCGCCTCGACGGCCTTGTCGACGTCGCCGTCGGCCTCGTCCAGGGCCTTCTTGCAGTCCATCATGCCGGCGCCGGTGAGCTCACGCAGCTTCTTGACGTCGGCGGCGGTGTAGTTCGCCATGAGTCTGTGAATCTTTCTGGAAGTCCGGAAGATCGAAGATCAGGTGGGTCAGCGATCCACATCTACGGCAGAGCGCGGACCGTCCTTGGACCTACGGGTGAACGGCGGGGGCGGACTTTCATCACGCCCGGGGCGCGGATGGTGTCGCTGCCCCCGCCGTCAACGCTGACGCTGAGGTCAGGCCTGGTCGCCCTCGGCCTCGGCCTTGACCTCGGCGGCGGCTTCCTCGACAGCCTCGGCGACCGGGGCGTCGGGGGCCGGAGCCTCGGCGGCGGCCTCGACCGCGGCCTCGACGGCCTCGTCCTTCTTCTCGCCCTCGAGGAGGTCGCGCTCCCACTCGGCGAGGGGCTCGCCGGCGGCCTTCTCGCCCTTGTCACCGGTGGCGACGCGCGAGCGGGAGATGAGGCCCTCGGCGACGGCGTCGGCGATCACGCGGGTGAGCAGGGTGACGGAGCGGATCGCGTCGTCGTTGCCCGGGATCTTGTAGTCGACCTCGTCGGGGTCGCAGTTGGTGTCGAGAATGGCGACGACCGGGATGTTGAGCTTCCGGGCCTCGCCGACCGCGATGTGCTCCTTCTTGGTGTCCACGATCCAGACGGCGCTGGGCACCTTCTGCATCTCGCGGATACCGCCGAGGGTCTTCTCCAGCTTGGCCTTCTCGCGCGAGAGCACGAGAAGCTCCTTCTTGGTCAGACCCGAGGCCGCGACGTCCTCGAAGTCGATCTGCTCGAGCTCCTTGAGGCGCTGCAGACGCTTGTAGACGGTCGAGAAGTTGGTGAGCATGCCGCCCAGCCAGCGCTGGTTGACGTAGGGCATGCCGACGCGCGTCGCCTGCTCGGCGATGGCCTCCTGCGCCTGCTTCTTCGTACCGACGAACATGACCGTGCCGCCGTGGGCGACGGTCTCCTTGACGAACTCGTAGGCGCGGTCGATGTACGACAGCGACTGGAGCAGGTCGATGATGTAGATGCCGTTGCGCTCGGTGAAGATGAAGCGCTTCATCTTCGGGTTCCAGCGACGGGTCTGGTGACCGAAGTGGACGCCGCTCTCCAGCAGCTCCCGCATCGTGACGACGGCCATGGCCGTATCTCCTTGAATTTCTCGGTTGTGCCGCACAGGCCGGCGGCCTGTACGCCTGACGCCCGCGGTGCGCCGTGCCACGAAGGACCGAGGGGCGCTGACAGGGACCGTCGCCGGTCGCCGTGTCGGGGCGTGCGAAGTCGACCCGGTGACCCGGATCGCCAAGAGAAGTGTACGGGACCCTCGGACCAGCGGGTGACGCCGCTGTCCACAACCCCGCCTCTGTCCACAGACCCGAGCACGAACGGGGTGCCTGCGACAGGCTCGGCACATGACGTGGGGAACGGGTGGGACGGAGGGGCCGGCGGGGGTGCCGACAGGGGCATCGGCGTCGGCATCGGCATTCGCATCGGCGATGGGGTCGGGGGCGGATTCGGTGACGGGTTCGGTGACGGGTTCGGCCTCGGTGGCGGCCTCGGTGACGGCTTCGGGCTCGACGGCGGCCTCGGTGGTGGCTTCGGTGGCGGCTTCGGGCTCGACGGCGGCCTCGATGGTGGCTTCGGCGCGGATCACCCGGGCGGGGGCGGCGCTGCTGATCTGTGCGGGGCTGGCGCTCGCGCCTGCGACTCCGGCGGGGACGGCGGCCGCAAGGGCGGCTGGGACGGGCGCAGGGCCGCCCGCGGGGGCCGCGGTGGGGGCGGGGCCGCCCGCGGAACCCGCGGTCCCGGCTCTCGGCCGGGCGTGGCCCGTGGGCACGCGCCCGACGGTGGTACGGGGCTGGGAGCCGCCAGTGACGGTCTACGGCCGCGGCCACCGCGGCGTCGACCTGGCGGCCCCGCCGGGCACTCAGGTCCGGGCGGTGGCCGCCGGCCGGGTCTCCTACGCGGGCCTCGTCGCCGGCGTGGGTGTCGTGGCGGTGGAACTCGCGGACTCGGGCGACCCACCCCTGCGGACGACGTACGAACCCGTACGGGCGTCGGTGCGCAAGGGCCGGCAGGTGACGGCGGGCGATGTAGTGGGCACGGCGGAGCCGGCGCCCGGCCCGCCCCACTGCACCGCCGCCCCGTGCCTCCACTGGGGCCTGCTGCGCGCTCGCACCTACCTCAACCCGCTGACCCTGCTGCCTCCCTGGCTCCTGAACACAGGCCCGTCGCGGCTGCTGCCGGTACTGGGGGTGCCGTTGCCGACGGAGGGGCCGCCGATGACGGACGCGGGAGGCGCGGGGCTGGGCTGAGACGCACCAGCCCGGCGCGGGCGGGCAGGCAGGCAGGCAGGCAGGCAGGCAGGCAGGCAGCGGGGCGATGGGTCGGTCCCGACAGGCGCACACCTGGCGGTGCTGCCGGGACGGGAGCGCGGGATGGGGCCGAGTCCCGGAGGGGTCAGGCGCTGATGCCTCGTAGGGTCATCGTGACCGCCGCCCGGGTGATGGTTTCCGGGTCCTCCGCGGCGCCCAGTTCGATGCGGCGGACGGCCGCGTCCACCACGCCCTGGACGAGCATGGCCGCGAGGCGGGGCTCGGTGTGACCCAGGTCCGCGAGGGCCTCGACGATCATCGCGACCAGGCCGCCGTGCGCGGCGCGGATCTTCTCGCGGGCGCCGGCGTCCAGCTCGCTCGCGGAGATGGCCACGACGGCGCGGTGCCGGCGGTCGCCCACCAGCGCCAGCTGGCCCCGCACATAGGCCTCGATCTTGGCCTCCGGGCCCTCGGCCACGGCCATCGCCGCCTCGACCTCGGCGGCCCAGACGGGGAAGTCGACCGCGCACAGTTCCTCGACGACCGCGGCCCGCGAACGGAAGTACTCGTACACGGACGACCGGGCGAGTCCCGTGCGCTCGGCAAGGGCCGGGAAGGTCAGCGCCTCCGTACCGCCCTCGGACAGCAACGACCTGGCCGCGTCCAGCAGGGCGGCTCGCTGCATCGACCGGTGCTCGGCCACGGAGGCCGCTCGAATCCTTGGCACATCAACCACTGTACGGACCGGCCACGGCGGAGGGGAACGCCTTCGCCGCTCAGCGCCCGAACCCGGCCAGCTTCGCCCGCAGCTGGAGCACCGACTTGGTGTGGATCTGGCTGACCCGGCTCTCGGTCACCCCGAGCACGTTGCCGATCTCCGCGAGGGTGAGCCCCTCGTAGTAGTAGAGCGTGACGACGGTCTTCTCCCGGTCGGGAAGGGTGTTGATCGCCCGCGCGAGGAAACGCCGCAGCTCCCGGTCCTCGGCGACCTCGACCGGGTTGTCGGCGGCGGTGTCCTCCAGCGTGTCCATCAGGCTGAGCCGGTCGCCGCTCTCGCCGCCGACATGCAGCAGCTCCTCCAGCGCGACCACGTTGGCCAACGACAACTGACTGAAGACGGCGTGCAGTTCGTCCACGGCGATACCGAGTTCGGCGGCGACCTCGACCTCCGAAGGGGTCCGTCTCAGCCGGGCCTCCAGCGTGGCGTAGGCGCGTTCGACGTTGCGCGCCTTCTGCCGCACGGACCGCGGGATCCAGTCCAGCGCGCGCAGTTCGTCGATCATGGCGCCGCGGATCCGGGTGATCGCGTACGTCTCGAACTTGATCTCCCGGTCGATGTCGAACTTCTCGATCGCGTCGATCAGCCCGAAGACGCCGGAGGAGACGAAGTCGGCCTGCTCCACGTTCGGGGGCAGTCCTACGCTGACCCGCCCCGCCACGTACTTCACCAGCGGCGAGTAGTGCAGGATCAGCTGCTCCCGCAGCCGCTCGTCGCCGGTCGCCTTGTACGACCGCCACAGTTCGTCGAGCGTCGAGGGAGCGGGCGGCCGCACGCTGCCACCGTCGCGGGCGGCTGGGGGGATCGCCGCCCGGTCGGACCCGGAGGTGTGCTGGGGCATTCGTCGCCTTGTGCCGTTCTGCCGTGAATACGTGAAGGGGGTGATGTAGGTGGAGGTGTACGTCTGCGCCTGAATCCACGTGAGCGTAGCGTGACTGCGGTGTCGCGGTGCGCGAACGGCGGCGCCGGGGCGGTGCGCAGATACGTTCCGCTGGACGTTCCCCCGGGGCATAGCGGTCGCTCCGCGTGACCGCGAGAACGGGTCAACTGCGCGGAAACCCCGAGGTCTTCGGGGTTCCCCCGGACGGCCGAACACGCTCGGTCAACACGGCTCCCGAGCGGCTCGGACCGAGATCACTGCCTGGCGTGTCAACTTCCAGCCGTCGCCGTGTCGTTCGACGTAACCAAGTGATCGGAGCTCGTACAGTCTCGCGATCGCCTCGTCCGCGGTGGTCTGCGCGCCGCGCGCGATCTCGGCGGCCGAGGCCGCGCGACCCCCGGGCAGCGCGGCCAGCACGCGGCGCGCGGGTGCGGCCAGCAGGTCGCGCGGGAGGACCGGGCCGCGCCGTTCGGGCGCCAGTTGCCCCATGTCGCCGACGAGTTCGACGACTTCGGCGGCGTCGGTGACGAGTACGGCGTCCCCGCGCAGCAGTTCGTGCACGCCGGCGGAGAGCGCGCTGGTGGCGGGGCCCGGTACGCCCATGGTGTGGCGCCCCAGGCGCTGCGCGGCGCGCGCGGTCACGAGCGCCCCGCTGCGGTGCGCGGCCTCCACCACGACGGTGCCCCGGGTCAACGCCGCGATCACCCGGTTGCGCAGGATGAACCGGCTCGGGGTCGGGTGGTCGCCGGGCGGCAACTCCCCGATGACGAGACCCTGTTCCGCGATCCTGGAGATCAACTCGGTGTGGCCGCGCGGGTAGGGACGGTCGACCCCGCAGGCCAGTACGGCGACGGTGGCGCCGCCGGCCCCGAGGGCGCCGCGGTGGGCGGCGCCGTCGATGCCGTAGGCGCCGCCCGAGACCACGACCCAGCCGCGTTCGGCGAGGTCCGCGGCGAGGGTGGCGGCGAGGTGTGCGCCGTACTCGGTACAGGCGCGGGCGCCTACGACGGCGACGGAGCCGAGGGCCCATCCGCGCAGGTCGGCGCGGCCGCGGACCCACAGCCCCAGGGGGCGGGCGTCGCCGAGGTCGTCGAGTTGCGCGGGCCACTCGGCGGCGCCGGGCGGCACGAACCGGACGCCGGACGCCGCGGCGACGGCCAGGTCCTCCTCGGGGCGGGCCCGCGCGGCTCTGTCCCGCAGCCCCGCCCACCGTTTCACGCTCACCCCGGGCAACGGCGGCGCCCCGCCGACGACCAGCCGCCGAGCCACTTCGCGCGCCCCGTACTCGCGCACCCAGCGCCCGGCGTTCTCGTCACCGGGTTCGAGAACCCGGGTGAGCAGCACCCGAGCCAGCAGGTCGCCCTCCGGGGCAGGGTCGGCCGGGCGCGGGTCCCGGTCGGCCGGGTCGCCCGGGACGCCCGGGTCGGGATCCTGGGTCGAGGCGACCGGATCACCGCCCGAACCCGTCACCCGGGCGACCCGGCCGCCTCCCGCACCCCGCTGCGCACCCGAGCCCGCCACCGGGGCGACCTGCCGCCCGTTCGCGTTCCCCTCCGGTCCCCGGCCGGGCACCCGGACGATCGGATCGCCTTCCCGCTCGGGGGCCGGGTCCCGGCCCCGGGCACACCCCGCCGGATCACCGGCCGCCCCGTCCCCCGGGCCCGGGGGACGAACGCGGGCCGCCTGGCCGCCGGCCGCCGCCGAAGCCGAAGCGGGAGCGGGAGCCGAAGCCGGAGCCGCCCCCGACGCTGGAGCCGAGGGCGAGGCCGAGGCAGGAGCGGGAGCCGAAGCCGAAGCCGCCCCCGACGCTGGAGCCGAGGGCGAGGCCGAGGCAGGAGCGGGAGCCGAGGCCGAAGCCGCCCCCGATGCTGGGGCCGGAGCCGAGGCCGAAGCCGGAGCCGGAGTCGAAGCCAGAGCCGGAGCCGAGGCCGGAGCCGACTCCGAAGCCGAAGCCGAAGCCGAAGCCGAGGCCGAGGCCGGAGCCGGAGC